>JAHFDN010000014.1 GCA_023248995.1 Candidatus Rokuibacteriota bacterium | reverse complement strand
GGCCGCCTCGTCGATGAGGCGGCCTGGCGGGGGAAAGTAGTTCCCTACTCAAAGTGTGGTGGGCAAACGCTTAATTCGTCGCACACCGGTGGTAGCGGCTCGGGCGGTCCAGGCATCGGATCCGGTTGGGCCCTCGGCGGTGCGCTCGTTGGGCTAGGTAGCGTCACTGGCGGTGGCGCGTCCGGCGCGTTCGGCGTGAACGGTTTTCCCGTAGCGTTGGCAGTGCCTGACGCCACCAGCATCAGACTGACCATTCCCACGCCGAGTACGAAGAAAATCACACTCTTTATTCCTTCTCTCTTCATCTGCTCCCCTCCTCTAAGGGCGACCCGAGAGCCCTTCCGACCATGCGAAGGGCTCTCCTTCGGGAGCCCCTGAGCCATGGGACGGACCCCCGGATCAATCAAGCGTTTCCCCTCCCCGGGCGACAACGGCGAGAGCGTCCCCCCCGGAGTGAAAGGCAAACCTCATACCAGACACGAGAAGACAGCGGAAACAGTCACATGCGAAGTTGTCCTCTTGTCTCCGCTCCAAACTTTTGGGTAGCGACTTACCTACTTTAAGGATTGCGATTCCGAGCCTGCTTTCGGAGCTGCGCCAGCGCACGGGCCCCAAAACTCTCTGCCGCAACCCTTGGATCCGCTGACCGGCGCCAGTCTGGCATTCCCCCGGAAGGTCTTTTTTTCTTTGGTTTCCAGGGGCATGTAAGGATAGTAGGGAAAGGGGGGGTTGTCTCGGGTCTTAAAGGGACTGAGGCGACCAGGCTGAGGGGAAGAAAGCGATGAAGCGGGAGCGTCGCAAAAGTCAGCGGGCGGTCCCCGCCGAGCCGGCGGCTCCTGACCTGAAGTTGGTTGCTCAGCTCGCGGCGCGTGTTCCCGGTGAGTTGGCCTTGCGGCTCAGAAGGTTCTGCCAGGAGACGGGCCAGAGCTTCAACCAGGCCGTCGCGGATGCCCTGGAGCAATACCTAGGTCAGAAGAAACGCTGAGATAGGGGACTCCCCCCCACCCGGCGCCGCTCCCCCGCCAAGCCCAGGAAGGGTTTCGCCTCGCGACCGCTCTACTTCTTCTTCTTGGTGGCGATCCGGTAGCCCACCAGCTTGGTGGGCCGGCGCCCAGCTACCAGGTCTCGGAGCACCTCTCGGCCCGAGCCTCCCGTCACGGTGTCCACGACTCGAATCGGCACGAGCCTGACGTCAAGCCTCGAGCCGGTCGCCGCCGCGATCTTCGCGAGCGTCGTCACGGTGTACCCCGTGTAGTCCGCGCGCTCCATCCGCGCGACGCCGGTCTGCTTCGTTCCGATGCGCTCGGCCAGGCCGGCCTGGCTCAGCTTTGCGGACTGCCGTGCCGCCTGGATCTGCTCAGCCAGCTTCAGCTCCGCGAGCTCCTTCTGGAAGAGCTCGTTGAGCTCCGGGTCCGCCGCCAGGTCCTGGCGGATCTTCTCCATCAGGGTCTTGGGCTTGTTCATCGCGTGATCCTCCATTGTGTTGTGCTACTCGTCGAGCGTGGCTGCTCGCGCCCGCGCAAGCTCCAGGTCCTCCTTCGACGTCTGCTCGGTCCGTTTCGTGAAGGCATGTAGCACCACGATCCGCCGACCCGGCCGGAAGCAGTAGATCAGCCGGAACGGGCCTTCGGGATACCCCACGCGCAGCTCGAAGAGCCCGCCGCCGAGCGCCCGGGACAGCGGCATCCCGAGCCGGTTCCCGTGCTCGGCTAGGCGGTCGAGTGCCGCGTACACCTTCGCGCGGGCGCCCTTCGAGAGGGCATCAACGTACGCCCAGACCGGGTGGTTACCCTGGGGCGTCTGCCAGTCGTCGAGCAGCCACCGCTCTCCGTCGCCCACGATCAAAGCATAACAATGGTGTTATGGCACGTCAACACAAAAATGTTATGATACCGAGGGCGCCGTAAGGGTCAGCCCCGAGGGCCGGCGGTGGAACGGGCAGGCCGCTTCACCGGGCGGACTGCTGTTGGTACAGAATCACAAACGATCGGTACCGGAGGTCCTTGTCTACGCTCACCGGCTGGCGCCGCTCGGCCCGGCGCCGCTCCCCCGCGTGGGCTTCGTGCCTCTGCCGCCGCTCCTCTCCCCGCCGGTCCAGGAAGATGCCGACCGCTTTGTCTCTGGCAAAACCCCGCCTCAGGGAGTGCCAGAGGGCTGGCTGATCCCTGGCGACGATGAAGAGACACCGCATCTGTTCAGGCGCTTGGGTGTGCATACGCGTTTCCTCTCGATGTCAGACGAGTACCCGCCAGACGAGCTGGGTGAACCCGGCGAGGAGGATGAACGATCCGAGCGCGGCCCGCGGGTCGAAGACCGCCAGGGCGATGAGACCGCAGAGGATGAGGAAGGACCCGAGATAGAAGCGCACCTCGTGCTGGTCCACATATGCGTGCGGGTCCAGGATTCGTGTCGCGCGGCCAACCAGATAAATGGGAGCGTAGAGGAGGGTCATAGCCAGGACCAAGGCCGACAGCGACAGGATCCCCCCGAAAGCCCCGATGACGATCCACAGGCTCCACCAGAGGATGTTATGCGGGAGGGTCTCCCCCAGGAGGGGGGCAAGCACTCCCGGCCGGTAGTAGAAGAGGAAGAGGGCCAGCGTATAGATCGGGAGAACGAACTCCATCCAGGGACGGTTGGGGCGTACGCGTAGATCCGGAAGCGGCCCGAATCCGCTCATGGCAGCCACTCAAGCAGATTCCTCGAAGACGCCGATCCGGCGGAACTTCTGGTACCGGTCGCGGACGAGCTCGTCGGCCTCCTTGGACCGGAGCTCCCAGAGGTGGTCCCGGAGCGCCTGGCGCACGGCGGCCGCGGTGTCTTCCCAGTTCCGGTGCGCCCCGCCCACGGGCTCGGGGACGATGCCGTCGATGACGCCGAGGCGCTGGAGGTCGGGCGCGGTGATGCGGAGCAGCTCCGCCGCCTCGGGGCCCTTCGTGGCGTCTCCCCAGAGGATCGCCGCGCACCCCTCCGGCGAGATCACCGAGTAGATCGCGTACTGGAGCATCAGGACGCGGTCGGCCACCCCGATCGCCAGCGCGCCGCCGCTCCCCCCTTCGCCGGTCACGACGGCGATCACGGGCGTCCTGAGGGCCGACATCTCGCGCAGGTTCCGCGCGATGGCCTCGGCCTGCCCGCGCTCCTCGGCGCCGAGCCCCGGGTAGGCCCCCGGCGTGTCGATGAACGTGATGACCGGCTTGGCGAACTTCTCCGCGAGCTTCATGAGCCGGAGGGCCTTTCTGTACCCCTCGGGGTGCGGCATCCCGAAGTTGCGCGCCAGTTTGTCGCGCGTGTCCCGCCCCTTCTGGTGGCCGATCACGACCACCGCCTGTCCCTCGAAGCGGGCGAGCCCCCCGATGATGGCCTTGTCGTCCCCGTAGAGCCGGTCGCCGTGGAGCTCGATGAACTCCTCGAGGAGGAGCCGGAAGAAATCGGCCGTGTGGGGCCGCTTGGGGTGGCGGGCCAGCTGGGTCCGCTGCCACGCGGTGAGATTGGCGTAGGTGCGCTGCTGGAGCCGCCGCAGGCGCTCTTCGAGCGCCGCGATCTCGTCCCGGGCTTCGAGCGGCTCCGACGAGACGTTGAGCGCGGCGATCCGGTTCTCCAACTCCAGGATCGGTTTTTCGAATTCAAGCTCTTCCGGCATACTCGACCAGCATACTCCCTTCGCCCAGGAGGGTGTTGACTTTCGCTGCCAGCTCGTCCGTAGGCTCGACGGCGACCCCTGTGGCGCGGACCACGACCTCGCGTTCCGGCAGGAGGAGGTGGAGAAACACTGGCACCCGGCCCGGGTGCGCCAGCAGGAGCTGCCGGACCGCCTCCAGGAGCCCCTGGGCGTCGCTCCGGCCGGGCACGCGGATCCGGCAGGTCTGGGGCTCGAGGCCGACCGGATCGGCGAAGGGGTCGCCGGGGAAACTGGCCTCGGCCCCGTACGGCTCGGCGGCCTTCGCCGCTGGGCTCTCCTCCGCGGGGCGGATCTCCTCCGCCAGGACCACCCGGCCCTTGTCGGTGTCGTCCACCCGGCCCCTGACGATGATCGGCTCGCGGGAGCGGAGCAGCGCGGCCGCGGCCTTGAAGGGCCCCGGGAAAATGGTGAGCTCGACGCTCCCGCCCATGTCCTCCAGCGTGGCGAACGCCATCCGGTCGCCGTTCTTCGTCGGGATTTCCTTGAGGGCCGTCACCTGGCCGAAGAGCGTCAGGCGCGCGCCGACCGCTCTCTGCGCGAGGTCGGCGATGGCCACGGCCCCGAGGCGTAGGGCCACCTCCCGGAAGCGGGCCAGCGGGTGGCCCGTGAGGTAGAAGCCGAGGACCTCCTTCTCGTAGGCGAGCCGCTGGTCGGCCGGCCACTCGGGGATGGCCTCGTCCTCCAAGGCCGCCGGCCGAGCGGCGCCGGCCTCCTTGGCGTTCATCAGGTCGAAGAAGGAGCCCTGCCCCTCCTGGCGGTCGCGCTGGAGCCGCTGGCCCGCCTCCATGGCGCGGTCGAGCGTGGCCAGGAGGGCCGCCCGGGCGAGGCCGAGCGAGTCGAACGCGCCCGCCTTGATGAGGCTCTCGATCACGCGCCGGTTCACGAGCCGGAGGTCCACGCGCCCGCAGAAGTCCGCCAGCGAGGAAAAGCGCCCCTTCGTCTCGCGGGTGGCGAGGATGGACTGGATCGCGGCCTCTCCCACGTTCTTGATCGCGGCGAGGCCGAACCGGATGGTCTCGCCGACGACGGTGAACTGGATGCCCGAGAGATCCACGTCCGGCGGCAGCACCCGGAGGCCCATGGTGCGGCACTCCTCGATGTACTTGACGATCTTGTCCGTGTCCCCCATTTCGGAGGTGAGCAGCGCGGCCATGAACTCCACCGGGTGGTTGGCCTTGAAGTAGGCGGTCTGGTAGGAGACCACGGCATACGCGGTCCCGTGGGAGTTGTGGACGACAATTCCGTTAGCGATGAAGCTCTCAGCCCCGGGAACCTCGAAGTCGTACGTCGGCTCATATCCTTCCGTGACGAACTTCCTGGGCCGCGACCAGCCCATGGCAGGGTCAACGAGCGTGTGGAGCACAGGGGAATCGAGCCGGTGAGCCAGGTATTCTAGCGTGTCGCGGCGGATGCCGTGCTTCTGCCGCTCGTGAGCGACGAGTCGGTAGGAGACCCCAAGCGCCCGGCAGCCGGCTTTGAGGCTCGGGAACCGCTTCAGGATGGCCTCCCGGAGAGGCTCCAGGCAAACTGCCAGTGGGATGACGTCCACGGTGCCTCGAGCGAAGAGGGCCTTCGAGCCCACATAGGAGGCTACGAGTCGGCGGAGAGCCCGCCGCCGTTTACCCACCAGATGAGGGCCGATCAGGCCGGCGAAATGCTCATAGGTCGGCCGGCCGCCGATGAGGTTGACCGTGTAGCCCACCCGATGCCCGCCCCGGTACCGGAATCTCTTCTGATGGATCGTCGAGGGGATGTCGAGCTTTAGGAGGAGCCGCCGGACGTCGAATGCAAGCCCCTTTGATGACGTGGCATAAAAGATGGAATAAGTCTTCGGGTGGAAACATCCATCGCCCTGAAAGAGCTTGGCCACGAGGACCGCAACCGCGTCCCGGCTCCACTGGTCGACCAACGAGGGAACCCGCTTGTTCAGCGCGTTCTTCCATTGAAGCCCGCAGGGTCGGAATAGGAACTCCACCGCCTCGGATGGAATTTTGGGGTCCACCCGGACCGGGCGGACGGAGGAAGCCTTGCCGTCGGCCCGGTGCTCAACGCGTGGAGCGGTGTTAGGGAAGCTGCCGACGATTCGGCTCATGTCCTCCAGCTCATCCACATCGCTCGAGTAGAGATAGAAGTGGCTGTCGTAACCAAGACTCCCTTCGGCGAGGGCATAGCCGAGGAGCGCCGCGTGATGATTCGGCACGGCCTTCACTCCGCAAGGAAGCTGGCGCGCGACGGCCACGAAGTCGTCGTTGGTCAGGTCCTCCGCGTTCACCCAGCCGCGCTGCGTGAAGACCGGATGGTCGGGAGTGCAGCGCACCTCCATGCCATTGGCGAGCCGGAGCCGCCCGACCCGGCGGACACCGCTCGGCCGGACACCGAGCGCCCTGAACGGGCCGTCCTTAGTCAGGACGAGGTCGCCGGCGCGCACCTCGGTGATCGGCTTCACGGTGCCGTCTGCCAACTCGATAAGGGCGTCACCTCTTATGCACTTGTTGAAACCGTAGCCTGCGAACTTCTCCATCAGGTCGAAGATCTTCTCGGCCTTTCTCTCCGTGACGCCCCGCGCCTTCGCCCCCTCGATGAACTTGGCCCGCTGCTTGGCCATGAGCTCGCGGTCCTTCTTCCCCATGGCGCGGCGGAGGATGTCGGCCTCGCCCATGGTGAAGCCCGCCATCTCGGAGGCGATCTGCATCACGCTCTCCTGGTAGACCATGATGCCGTAGGTGTCCTTGAGGTACTTCTCCATCAGCGGGTGGTCGTAGGCGATCTTGGCCCGGCCGTGCCTCCGGTTGATGAACTCGGGGATGAGCTCCATGGGGCCGGGACGGTAAAGGGACACCATCGCGATGATGTCCTCGAGGCGCTCGGGCCGGAGGTTCTTCAGCGCCTCGCGCATCCCCGCCGACTCCAGCTGGAAGACGCCGAAGGTCTTGCCCTCGGAGAGGAGCTGGTAGGTCTTGGAGTCGTCGAAGGGGATCCGGTCCAGGTCCACGGCCTGGCCGGTCGTCTCCCCCACGAGCCGGGCGGTGCTGGCGAGCACGGTGAGCGTACGGAGGCCGAGGAAGTCCATCTTGAGGAGGCCGATCTTCTCGATGGGCCCCATGGCGTAGCCGGTGACCACTTCGTTCCGCTTCGGATCTTTGTAGAGCGGCACGTGCTCGATCAGGGGCTCGTCGGAGATCACGACCCCGGCGGCGTGCTTGGAGGCGTGGCGCGTCAGCCCCTCCAGAGACTTGGCCGTTTCCCACAGCTCCGCCAGCTCCGGGCGGCTCTGGATCGCCTCGGCGAGCGGCGGCGACTGCTCCAGCGCCTTGTCCAGCGCGATGTTGAGCGGGAACGCGGGGACCAGCTTGGCGAGCCGGTCCACCTCGCTGTACGGCATCCCGAGCACCCGCCCCACGTCCCGGAGGGCGGCCTTGGCGCCGAGCGTGCCGAAGGTGATGATCTGCGCCACGTTATCGCTGCCGTACTTGGCGGCGACGTACTGGATGACCTCGTCGCGCCGGTCGTCGGCGAAATCGATGTCCATGTCGGGCATCGAGGTCCTCTCGGGATTGAGAAAACGCTCAAACAGGAGCCCATACCGGATCGGGTCGATGTTGGTGATGCCGAGCGCGTAGGCGACGAGGGAGCCGGCGGACGAGCCGCGGCCCGGCCCCACGGCGATCCCCTTCCCCTTGGCGTAGCGGATGAAGTCCCACACGACGAGGAAGTACCCGGCGAACCCCATCTTCTCGATGACGGCCAGCTCCTGGTCGAGCCGCTCGGCCACGGCGTCGGGGGGCGTCGGGCCGTAGCGCTGCCGGAGTCCTTCTGAGGCGAGCTGCCGGAGGTAGCTCTCGAGCGTGTGCCCCTCCGGGACCTGGTAGCGCGGGAGGTGGAGCTCGCCGAAGGCGAGGTCCAGGTTGCAGCGCTCCGCCACCGCGAGCGTGTTGCGGCAGGCCTCCGGCAGATCGGCGAAGACCCGCAGCATCTCCTCGGCGGATTTCAGGTAGAACTGGTCGGTGGAAAAGCGCCAGCGGTTCGGGTCCCGCATCGTGGTCCCGGTCTGGATGCAGAGGAGCGCTTCGTGGGCCCGGGCGTGGGCGGCCTCGAGGTAATGGGCGTCGTTGGTCCCGGCGATGGGCGCTCCGAGCGCCTTGGCGATGCGGAGGGTGGCCTCCGTGACCCGCTGCTGCTCGGGGAGGCCGTGGGACTGCACCTCCATGAAGTAGTAGTCCTTGCCGAACACCTCCTGAAACCACCCGGCCACCTGGCGGGCCTTGTCCTCCTCCCCCTCCCCGAGGAGGCGCGAGACCTCCGAGTTCAGGCACCCGGAAAGGACCAGGAGGCCGTCGGCGTGCTGGGCCAGAAGTTCCTTGTCCACCCGGGGTTTATAGTAGAACCCTTCAAGATACGCTTTGGAGACGAGCTTGATCAGGTTCTTGTACCCGGTCCGGTTGCGCGCGAGGACTGTCACGTGGTTGGCGCCTTCGTAGGAGCCGTCCACGTTGGCCCGCTCGAACCGGCTTCCCGGCGCGACGTAGAGCTCGGCGCCGATGAGCGGCTTGACCCCCGCCTTCTGGCAGGCCAGGTAGAAGTCAATGGCGCCGAAGAGGTTGCCGTGATCGGTGAGGGCGAGCGCCGGAAAGCGGAGCTCCCGGGCCCTGGCGACGAGCTTGTCGAGGTGGCTGGCCCCGTCGAGGAGGCTGTACTCCGAGTGGACGTGCAGGTGGACGAAATCGGAGTGGATCATGGGACCCGGGCCGTCACTCCCACTCGATCGTGCTCGGGGGCTTGGAGGAGATGTCGAAGACGACGCGGTTGACGCCCTTCACCTCGTTGATGATGCGGCTCGAGATCCGTCCCAGGAGCTCGTACGGCAGGCGGGCCCAGTCAGCGGTCATCGCGTCCTGGCTCATGACGGCGCGCAGCGCGATGACTTCCGCGTACGTGCGGAAGTCGCCCATCACCCCCACCGTCCGGACCGGCAGGAGCACCGCGAAGGCCTGCCAGAGCTCCCGCTCGAGTCCGGCCCGCCTCACCTCTTCCTGGACGATGGCGTCGGCCTCGCGGAGCAGCTCGAGCCGGTCGGCGGTCACCTCCCCCAGGATGCGGATGGCCAGCCCGGGCCCCGGGAAGGGCTGGCGCCAGACGATCTCGGGCGGCAGCCCCAGGAGCTCGCCCAGCTGGCGTACCTCGTCCTTGAAGAGCTCCCGGAGCGGCTCGATGAGCTTGAACTGCATGATGCTCGGCAGCCCGCCGACGTTGTGGTGGGTCTTGATCGTCGCCGACGGGCCCCGGAAGGAGACGGACTCGATGACGTCCGGATACAGCGTCCCCTGGGCGAGCCACGGAATCGATCCGAGCTTTTGCGCTTCCTCCTCGAAGACGGCGATGAACTCGGCCCCGATGCGCTTGCGCTTGAGCTCGGGATCGGCGACGCCGCGGAGCTGCTGGAGAAAGCGTTTTGACGCGTCGACATGCACCAGGTTCAGCTTGAAGTGGTCCCGGAAGGTGTGGACGACCGAGGCCGCCTCGCCCTTCCTGAGCACCCCGTTGTCCACGAAGACGCACGTGAGCTGATCGCCGACGGCGCGATGCACGAGGACCGCCGTCACCGCGGAATCGACCCCCCCGGAGAGCGCGCAGAGGACCCTGTCGCTCCCCACCGTGCTCCGGATCCCGTCCACCGCCGAGTCGATGAACGAGGCCATGGACCAGGTGGGGTTGGCCTCGCACTGGGCGAGGAAGTTCTGGAAGATCGTCTTGCCCTGGGACGTGTGGACGACCTCGGGGTGGAACTGGACGGCGTAGAGGTGTCGCTGGGGGTCCGCCATGGCTGCCACCGGGCAGTTTTCCGTTGAGGCGATGGCGACGAAGCCCTTCGGGGCCCGCAGCACCGTGTCGCCGTGGCTCATCCACACGGTGATCCGATTGCCGGTTTCGGGCCTGACGCCGTCGAGGAGACCCGCGCTTCCGTCGAGCTGGAGCTCCGCCCGGCCGTACTCCCGGCGCTCGGCCGGGATCACGTGGCCGCCCAGGAGGTAGGCCATCGCCTGCATCCCGTAGCAGATGCCGAGGATCGGGATGCCCGCCTCGAAGAGCTTCTTGGGGGGGAGCGGCGCGCCGTCCTCGTAGACGCTGGACGGGCCTCCGGAGAGCACGATGCCCTTGTAGCCGCCCCGGAGAATCTCCTCCAGCGGGTGATGGCAGGAGAAGATCTCGGAGTAGACGTTGAGCTCGCGGATGCGGCGGGCGATCAGCTGGGTGTACTGCCCGCCGAAGTCGAGGACGGCGATCTTATCCATCAGTTGAAGTGGTGGCCGGCCGAGACGGCCCGGCGACGAGACTCGTTCACGCGGGGGGCGGCGTCGCCCCCCTCGACATTACTTGGGCATTCCCAGCTTCTGCGCGCGCTGGAAGACCTTCCCCTCGGTCTTGATGGCCGGGGCGATGATGAGTTCCGTGAGCTGGAACTCGCGGATGGTCCGGGCCCCCACCGAGCCCATGCACGTGCGGATGGCCCCCACCAGGTTCTGGGTCCCGTCGTCGGTGAAGGCCGGGCCGAGGAGGATCTGTTCCAGCGGGGCGGACACCCCCACGCGGATGCGCGTGCCCCGCGGCAAGTTCTGGTGGGGCGTGGCCATGCCCCAGTGATAGCCGCGGCCGGGGGCCTCCTCCGAGCGGGCGAAGGCCGAGCCGATCATGACGGCGTCGGCGCCGGCGGCGAGCGCCTTGCAGATGTCGCCGCCCGTGGTCATCCCGCCGTCGGTGATGATGGGCACGTAGCGTCCCGTCTGCTTGAAGTGGAAGTCGCGGGCCGCCGACGAATCCGTGGTCGCGGTCACCTGGGGGACGCCTAGCCCCAGGACCTCGCGGCTGGTACAGGCAGCACCCGGCCCTACGCCAATGAGCAAGGCGTCAACCCCGCACTGCATGAGCTCGAGGCACGCCTCGTAGGTGACGCAGTTGCCGACGATGAGGGGGATCGAGAGGTGCTTCTTGAGCTGGGTGAAGTCGAGCGGGGTGTACTCGGTGGCGATGTGCCGGGCGGTCGTGACGGTGGACTGCACCACGAAGATGTCGGCGCCCGCCTCCTCGGCGATCTTCGCGAAGCGCTCGGCCCGCTGGGGGATGGACGAGACCACGGCGGGGCCGCCGCCCTTCTTGATCTCGCTGATCCGCTTGTGGACCAGCTCTTCCTTGATGGGCTCGCCGTAGATCCCCTGGATGATCCGGGTCGCCTCGTCGAGGCTCGCCGACACGATCCGATCGAGCACCTCGTCGGGCTCGTCGTAGCGGGTCTGGATGCCTTCGAGGTTGAGCACCGCTAGGCCGCCCAGCCGGCCCATTTCGGTCGCGAGCCGGGGACCCACCACGCCGTCCATGGCGGCGGCGATGATCGGGAGCTCGAAGCGCCGGCCGCAGAGCTCCCACGAGATGTCCACCTCGTTGGGGTTGACAGTGACCGCCCCTGGCACGAGCGCGATGTCGTCGAACCCGTAGGCGATCCTGGCCTTACGCCCCCGGCCGATCCACATGCCCATGTCTGGACGCCCTCCGCTGGGGCCCTGGGCCCCGTATATGGGAACCCCGGCCCTCCTGCATACTATATTTCGGGGTAGTGTACCGGTCCGGCCCCTTCCCTGTCAAGGACCCTGGGGGTGGGCCTGCTCCCACACGAGCCTGAGCCCCTCCAGGGTGAGATCGGGGCGCACGTGCTGGATGCTGCGGGTGGCCTCCTGGATCAGGCCCGCGAGGCCGCCGGTGGCGACGACCTTGGGGTCCCCCTCCATCTCGCCCTTGAGGCGGGCGACGAGCCCATCCACGAGCGCGGCATACCCGTAGATCAGGCCGGACTGGATGTTGGTGACCGTGTTCCGCCCGATCGCCTCCTTGGGCCGCACGAGCTCCACGCGGGACAGGCGCGCCGCCTTGGCGAAGAGGGCCTCCGCCGCGGAGGTGATCCCGGGGGCGATGGCGCCGCCGATGAACTCCCCGCGCGGGTTCACGCAGTCGAAGGTGGTCGCCGTGCCGAAATCGATGACGATGAGGGGAGGACCGTACAGCTCGATCGCGGCCACGGCGTTGGCGACGCGGTCGGGCCCGACCTCGTGCGGGACTTCCACGCGCAAGGGCAGGCGCACGTTGATGCCCGGCTCGACGCTCCACGGCCGCAGGCCGAAGTACTTCTCGCACATCTCCTCGAGGGTCTGCTGGACCGGCGGGACGACGTTGGAGATGGCGACGGCCGCGATCCGGGGCTTGTCGATCCCCTGGGTCGCCAGGAGGCTCTGGATGAAGACGCCGTACTCGTCGGCGGTCTGCTCCCGCCGGCTCGCCAGGCGCCAGGACACGACGAGGCGCCGGCCGTCGAAGACGCCGACCGCCGTGTTGGTGTTGCCCACGTCGAGGACCAGTAGCATGCTCGCCTCCTCAGACCAGCTCGCCGGCGACATGCCGGACGAGGAGGCCCGCGTCGGTTTTCACTAGGAGGGCTCCGTCCTCCGCGAGATCCACCGCGATCCCGGCCAGCCCCTCCTCCACGAGGACGCGCCGGCCGAGGGTCTCCGCTGCCCGGCGCCAGGCCTCGCGAACCGGCGCGAAGCCCTCCCGGGCCCAGCGCCCGTACCAACCCTCGAGCGCGACGAGCAGTGCCCGGAGGAGCCGCTCCCGGTCGAACGGGCGTCCTGCCTCGAGGGCGAGCGATGTCGCCCGCCCCGCGAGCGACTCGGGGAAGCGCGTCTGGTTGACGTTGACCCCGAGGCCGAGAATCACGACCGGCTCGGCATTCTTTGACGTCACCGACTCGGCGAGGATGCCCGCGACCTTGCGGCCCCCGACCAGGAGGTCGTTCGGCCAGGCGAGCCTGACCGGCAGCCCCGACTCCGCGCCGAGCGCCTCGGCCGCCGCCACGCCCGCCAGGAGCGAGATCTGCGGGAGGCAGGATACGTTGGGGCCAGGGCGCAGGAGGACCGACACGAGCAGCGCCGCGCCCGGCTCGTCGGTCCAGGTTCGTCCGAGGCGTCCCCGGCCCGCCGTCTGGTGGTCGGCCCAGACGACGGTGCCCTCGGGAGCGCCGGCTTCGGCCTCTCCGCGGGCCGCGTTCTGGGTCGAATCCACGTGGGCGAGCCTCACGGCGGCGCGGCCGGCCCAGCGCCCGAGGAGGTCGGCGGTCTCGGTCATCTGATGCTCCGGAGGCCCTTCAGGAGCTTCTCCCGGGTGGTCCGCTGCTCGGCCAGCCGCTCCTCCTCGCGCTTCACGACCTCGCGCGGGGCCTTGGCCCTGAACTCTCTGCGCGCGAGTTTCCCCTTGAAGAACCGGATCTGGTCCTCGACCTTCTTGAGCTCCTTCGTCAGGCGCTGGCGCTCGGCCTCGAGATCCACCAGACCCGCGAGCGGGACGAAACACTCGATGCCGGCGGCGACCGCCGTGGCCGCCGCGGCGGGGCGCGCGGCGCGGGGATCCACGGCGACCTGGGCGCGCGCGAGCGTCTGGACCAGCGGGGCGTGAGCCTCGAGGAGGCGGGCGGCGGCGCGGGTGGGCGGCTTCAGGACAGCCTGGAGCGTCGTGGCGGGCGGGATGCGCATCTCGCCCCGGATGTTCCGGATGGCGGTGACCACGGCGATGAGCGTGGCCATCTCGCGCTCGGCGGGGCGGTCATGCCTTCGTGGTTCCACCTTGGGATAGGGGGCCAGCATGATGCTCGGGCCCTCGGGCCGGATCCGGTGCCAGATCTCCTCGGTGATGAACGGCATGAACGGGTGGAGGAGGCGGAGCGTGGCCTCCAGCACCTCCACCAGCGTTTTCTGGGTCTGGGCCCGCGCCGCGGGGTCCAGGTTCCGGTAGAGCGTGAGCTTGGCGCACTCGAGATACCAGTCGCAGAGCTCGTGCCAGACGAACTGGTAGAGGGCGCCCGCCGCGTCGTTGAACCGGTAGCCGGCGAGCGCCCGCCGCACCTTGCCCGTGGCCTCGGCGAGCCGGCTCCGAATCCAGCGGTCGGGCAGCGCCGGCTCGGCCCCCTTCGCCTTGGCCGGATCGTAGTCCTCCAGGTTGCCGAGCGCGAAGCGGGCGGCGTTCCAGATCTTGTTGGCGAAGTTCCGGTACGCTTCCACCCGCTCCTCGCCGAAGCGGATGTCCCGCCCCTGTCCGGCGAGCGCCGCCAGCGTGAAGCGGAGGGCGTCGGTGCCGTAGCGGTCCATGAGGTCCAGGGGGTCGACGATGTTCCCCTTGACCTTGGACATCTTCTGCCCCTCGAGATCGCGGATGAGCGCGTGCAGGTAGACGTCGTGGAACGGCACGTCGCCCATGAACTTGAGCCCGAGCATGATCATGCGCGCGACCCAGAAGAAGAGGATGTCGAAGCCGGTCACGAGGCAGGAGGTGGGGTAGAACGTCCGGAGGTCGGGCGTCTCCTTCGGCCACCCGAGCGTGGAGAACGGCCAGAGGCCGGAGGAGAACCACGTGTCCAGGACGTCCTCGTCCTGGCGGAGCGGCCCCTCGCAGCGGGGGCACCGGGCGAGGTCGGTGCGCGACACGTGGACGGAGCCGTCCCGGTCGCAGTACCAGGCCGGGATGCGGTGCCCCCACCAGAGCTGCCGGGAGACCGGCCAGTCGCGGATGTTCTCCATCCAGTGGTCGTATGTCTTGGTCCACCCGCGCGGGATGAGCCTGATCTTCCCCGACCGGACCGCCTTGATGGCGGGGGCGGCCAGAGGTTTCGTCCGGACGAACCACTGCGTGGAGACCAGCGGCTCCACCACGGTCTTGCACCGGTAGCAGACGCCCACGTTGTGGTGGTACGGCTCGACTTTCTCGATGAGGCCGAGGCCCGTGAGGTCCTCGACGATCCGCCGACGGCACTCGAAGCGGTCCAGGCCGGCGTACTTGCCGGCGCGCGCGTTCATCTTCGCGTCGAAGCCGATGACCTGGCGCACCTCGAGGCCGTGGCGCTTGCCGATCTCGAAGTCGGCGGGGTCGTGGGCCGGCGTCACCTTCACGACGCCTGTGCCGAACTTGGGATCCACCGCGGCATCGGCGACCACCTTCATCCGGATCGTCCCCTCCACGGAGGGCACGTCCAGGATCTTCCCCACGTACCTGGCGTACCGCCGGTCGCGGGGGTGGACCGCGAGCGCGGTGTCGCCCAGCTTCGTTTCGGGGCGGACCGTGGCGAGCGTGAGCGGGCCGTACTTGATGTAGAAGAGCTGGGCGTCACGCTCCTCGTGCTCGACCTCGAGCTCCGAGAGGACGGTGCGGCAGCGGGTGCACCAGTTGACGATGTAGTCGCCCCGGTAGACGAGGCCTTCCTCCCAGAGGCGGACGAAGACTTCCCTCACGGCGTCGGAGAGCCCAGGATCCATGGTGAAGCGGAGGCGCTCCCAGTCGCACGACGCTCCGAGGCGCTGGAGCTGGCGGATGATGGTGCTGCCCGATTCCTCCTTCCACTTCCAGACCCGGGCGACGAACGCCTCCCGTCCCAGGTCCTCCTTGGTCTTCCCGATCGCGGCGAGCTGGCGCTCCACCACGTATTGGGTGGCGATCCCGGCGTGGTCGGTGCCCGGCAGCCACAGCGTGTTGAACCCGTCCATCCGCTTCCAGCGGATCAGGATGTCCTGGATCGTACAGTCGAGCGCGTGCCCCATGTGGAGCGACCCGGTGATGTTGGGCGGCGGGATGACGATGCAGTACGGCTTCTTGGGCGAGGCGGCGTCGGCGCGGAAATAACCCCGCTCCCGCCAGAGACGGTACCACCGCTCTTCGACCAAGACGGGGTCGTACCGATCAGCGAGGGGGTTCATCGGGTTATTGTAGCAGAAAAGGGCTCCACCGGGTCGGCGGCGGCGAGTCGCCAACCCTTGGCGGTGCGTCGGAAGACGAGCGTCCAGGGCTGTCCGTCGCCCGCCGAGACGGCGGCGGTGGCGACGGTGGCCGGCGACGGCGCGTCCGCCTGGTCGCAGGCGAGGTCGGGCGCGAGGCGGGCGGGGAGCCTGGCCCGCACGGCGCGCTCGGGAGCCAGCTCCGCCAGGAGCCGAGCGTCGTCCGTCTCGAGCGCTCTCAGAAACTTGAGCAGGCCGGCGTGGAAGTCGCGGTGCCAGCCGTGGTGCACCTGGCGTCGGGCGAGGACGAAGGTCTCGCGGGCCGGGACGTAGCGGTAGAGGTCCTCGTGCTCCGTCTGGCCGTCGCAGCCGGGCTTCCATCCCGGGTACCGCACCTCGTAGCGGAACGAGACCTCCTGCCGGCCGACGGAGAACTGGCTGACCCAGAGGCGGCCCTCCGTCACGCCGTCGGTGGACCAGGCCCGGCTCACGGAGGCGCCGGTGACCTGCCAGAGCTCGAGTCTGAGGGCCGTGTTCCCGCGGCTCGACTGGGGCCCGACCCACGCCACGAGGAACTGGGGCGCGCCGGTGCGCCGCGGCGGCAGTTCCTCGAGGAGGGGAGCTCCCTCCCCGTGGATGGCCTGGATCAGCCGGGCCCCGCCGCGCCGGTCATAGACCCGCACGCTGTTGCCCGGTCCGCCGGGGGACAACTGGAACGCTCCGACGAGGAGACCGTCGCCGACGGCTCGAATGCGGAGGGCCGCGCCCCCCCAGGTGTCGGTGAACGCGTCGAGTTGCTCCTGGAGAAACGCTTCCGAGGCGAAGAGGCTCCCGCTCGCGAGGCTCTCGACGATCTCGTCGTCCAAGAGCGCGTAGATCTCGGCGAGCGCTTCCTCGGACGGGGCGTGGCCGGAGAGCTCGAGCGCCCCGAGCCGGGAGGCGGCGAGCTGGCGGAACCGCTCCAGCCGATCGCCGGGCGCGGGGTCACCGGGCTCGGCGGGCGTGCCCCCGGTCAGCGCGAGCCCGGCGAGCAGGAGGCCCAGGATGGTTCGCCGATTCACGGGGCTATGGTACAACAGAACGTGGAGGCTTTCCGTGACCCGCGTGTTCGACCGCTACGTCTTCCGGGAGCTCGTCTCCCCGTTCGCCATCGGGGTGGGGCTGTTCACCTTCTTTTTGACCATCGACCGCATTTACAGTCTCACGGATCTGGTGGTCACCAAGGGCGTGCCGTTCTACCTCGTGCTCCAGCTCCTGGTCTTCATGCTGCCGTCCTTCCTCGCTCACACCCTGCCCATCGCGCTCCTCGTGGCGGTCCTGCTGGCGGCGGGCCGGTTCGCCGCGGACCTGGAGGTCGTCGCGCTGCAAGCCTCGGGTGTGAGCCCCCTCAGGCTCTTCCGGCCGTTCCTGGTGGGAGCACTCGTCGTGACCGCCCTGACCGCCGCCTTGACCCTGGCGGTGAACCCGTGGTCGAACAACGCGTTCCGGTGGCAGCTCTTCAAGATTCTCCAGACCCGGGCGGCCACGGGGATCAAGGAGCGGGTGTTCAACACGACCTTCGGGCAGTTCGTGATCTACGTGGAGGAGGTGTCGGCGTCCCAGGTCGGGCTGCGCGGGCTCATGGTGGCCGACGAGCGGGATCCGAAGCTCTCCCGGATCATCACGGCGCGCCAGGGGCGGCTCTTCACCGACGAGGAAAACCGCCGCATCACGCTCAGGCTCATTGATGGCGCGATCCACGAGTCGGAGACCAACAACCCGGCGCGCTACCGCCGGACGGCGTTCGGGCTCTACGACATGAACCTCGCCGTCGAGAGCCCGCTGACCGCCGCCCCGCGGGTGGAAAAGCCGGAGAAGGATTTGGGCGTCTGGGCGCTCATCGCCCAGGGCCACCAGTCTACAGGAGATCCCCGGGTCGCCGCGCCGTTCCTGGTCGAGTTCCACAAACGGCTGGCCTTTCCCGCGGCCGCGGTCGTCTTCGTCATGGTCGGTTTCCCGCTGGGGATCCGGTCCCACCGGGGCGGCCGCGGGGTGGCCCTGGTCGGCAGCCTGGCCATCGTGGTGACCTATTACCTGCTGCTCACCTCCCTGGAGGGCCTCGCGCTCAGCGGGCGCGTGGTCCCGTGGCTGGCCATCTGGACGCCGACGCTCTTGTTCGCGGTCGTCGGGCTCGGGCTGCTGCGTGGCAGCGCCGCGCAGGTCCCGGCGGGCTGGGGGAACGTCGTCGCGCTCATCCGGCAGCGCTTCGCGGCGCGACCCTCGGCCTCCCGGCGCCTCGTTGCGCGGCAGCGGCTGCGGCAGGTGGGGACTCTGCGACAGTCCACGCACCTCATGGATCGCTACCTAGTCCGCGAGTTCCTCATGTACATGGGGCTCGGGCTGGGGGTCGCCGCGACGCTCTTCGTCGTGGGGGATCTCATCCAGGACCTGGATCGCTATCTCCGCATTAAGCCCCCTCTCGTCTACATCTTCGAGCACTTCGTCTTCCGGCTGCCGGCCGGGCTCTACCAGGGCCTCCCGATCATCGTCTTGATCGCCACGATCTTTCTCTTCCTCGCGCTGAGCCGGCAGCACGAGCTCACCGCGCTCAAGGCGGCGGGCGTCAGCCTCTACCGGGTGAGCCTGCCCATCCTGCTGCTGGCCTTCCTGGTGAGCGTCGGCTCGGTGGCGTTCCAGGAGACGCTCCTGCCGATGCTCAACTCCAAGGGCGAGGAGGTGGATCGGATCAAGATCCGGGGCGAGATGCCGCGCCACCTCCAGCGCCGGTCCCAGATCTGGTACCGGAGCTCGGAGTCCCGCTTCTTCCGGCTGGAGCTCCTGGACCCCGCGGGGAAGCAGATGGACGGGGTGACCGTGTTCGAGATTGACCGGGGCTTCCGCCTGCTGGATCGGTTGGACGCGGCCCGGGCGTTCTGGCGTCCTGCGGGGTGGGAGTTCGAGCGCGGGACGTTCCGGGAATTCGGCGCCGACGGGAGCGCGGAGTCGGTGCCGTTCACGTTGACGGCGCTGGAGCTGCCGGAATCCATCAACGACTTCATCCAGATCCAGAAGCCCGCCGACACCATGAGCTTCCGCGAGCTCCGGGCCTACATGCAGAAGCTCCAGGAGAGCGGCCACCAGGTCGGCAAGTACCTGGTCCAGCTCTACTCCAAGCTCTCCTTCCCGCTGGTCCACGTGATCATGGCGCTGGTGGCGATCCCGTTCGCGCTTCAGTGGCCGCGCGGGGGGCGCATCATCGGGATCGCCCTGGCCATCGGGATCTCCATGGGGTACTGGGTGGTGAACTCGCTGGCGATCTCCTTCGCGAAGGCGGATCTCCTTCCTCCCGTGCTCGCGGCCTGGACGGCGAACGTCGTGTTCGCCGGCCTCGGCCTCTCGCTCTTTTTGCGGGCCCGGACCTGACGGAGCGTCGGGTCCGTCAGCGGCCCCCGTCGCCGGCGGGGAAGATCGCGAGGGAGGCGAAGGCGGCGCTCGGGGCGCCGGCTCCCGCGAGCTGGGCGTAGGCGAACCGGAAGCGGAGCTCGTTCGGCCCGGGGCGGACCCGTTCCTTCGGGACGTTCACCTCGTACGTGTTCCACCCCTTTTCCAGGAGCAGGCGCGCGACGGGAGCGCCGTTGACCACCACCTCCATGACCTGGCAGGGCGGGCGGTCCGCGGGGCGACCGTCGGCGCGCAGCCGGAGGCGAAGCCGGTGGTTCCCGGGCGCCGGACCCGGGAGGCGGAGCGTGGCCTCCCGGCCCAGGGCCCAGGCCACGGGTGTGTCGCCCCATCTCCCGTCGTCCCCGGACCAGCCGTCGAGGAGGAACTGCCTCGCGGCGGGCGTCCCGAAGGCGATGTGTAGACCACCCGCCGGCGCGGCGGCGGGGGTGCGCTCGAGCCGGTGGGCCGAGACGTCCCGCTCGTACACGCCGAAGAATGCGAGGGCCGGAATGCCGACGGCGACGGGGAGCACCCAGGCCCAGCGGGTCCGAGGCCGCGGGGCTAGGGCGCTGGGGTCGGCGCGCAGGAAGAGTGCGGCGATCAAGCCGGTGGAACTGCCGAGAAGGGAGCCGCCGATGACGTCCACGACGAAGTGCGAGCGGACGTACAGTCGCGCGACGGCGGCGAGGACGGCCAGGAGGTAGAGGAACGGAGCGGCGGCCGGAAACGCCCGACCGAGGGCTCCCGCCAGGGCGAACGCGGTGCTCGTGTGACCCGAGGGAAAGCCGAAGCTCTCGCTCGGCGTCGGGCGCGGCAGCGCGAACAGGAGCTTGAACAGGTTCGCCAGGAGGCCCGAGATCACCACGGCGAGCAAGGCGGCGAGCCCCGCTCGCCGCCAGCGCCGGTCCGTCGTCATCCCCCCGAGGGCCAAGATGAGGGCGGCGACGAGGGCGTCCACCACGCCGTGCCCGAGATAGACGAGCACGCCCATCAGGCGCTCGAGCGCGTCCGACCTCACGAGGGGGCACCCCAGAGCGATCAGGTCCACGGCGGCCCCCTCAGGGTTTTTCGCTCGGCCTGCCCGGCCCCACGATGAGCACGTCCTGGAGGCCGACGCTCGTCCGCTCCAGGACGCGGATCCCCGGGGAGGTCTCCGCCTGGATGCTTCGCCAGGTGCGCCCGCTCACCACCGCCACCGGGCGGTCGCTCCCGGCGAGGAAGGCGTTGAACTCCGCGGGCGTGCCGATCCAGCGGACCGAACGGCCCAGGTAGAAGTCGAGCGCGAACCACCGCACGCCGTACATCGCCGCCTCCCTGCCCCCGGCGTGGCGCTCGAGGCTGGCCGTCAGCCCCCTGAAGTCCCACAGCCTGTTGAAGCGCGAGGTGTAGAGCCAGGTGCCGTAGCCCAGGATCAGGACGAGCGCCGCCACGCCGCCGCCCACGACGAGCGCCGGGCGGCCGGCCGAGAGCCCCCAGCAGAAGGCGATCCCCAGGAGCCCGAGTCCCAGGGCCAGCGGGAGCACCTGCCACGAGAGTCCGGGAACGAATGGGCGTTGCTCGGGTCCCAGCCACGCCGGCATGCCGAGGAGGACGATGGCACCCAGGGCGCTCGCCAGCGCCGCCCAGCCGACGATGCGGCCGGCGGTGGTCCGCGCGCTGCCGCGGGCATCCGCCCACCAGCCGACGAGCAGCGCGGCTCCCGGGTAGACCGGCGCCAGGTAGCGCGTCCGCTGATGTAGGGCGAGCATGGTCACGAGGAGCGGCACGGCGGCCCACAGGAGGGCGAACCTCACCCCGGGGTTCTGGCGCGCCCCGAAGGCGGCGACGAGCACCAGAGGGGCCAGGAGCGTCCAGGGCAGGAAGCCCACGCTCAGATCCACGGCGACGTTTCCCAGATTCCGGGCGGCGGGCAGGCCGAAGTACCAGGCGAGCCAGTCCTGCCACACGACGGACCGGCCGAAACTCCCCGCGCCGAGTGCCAGAAACGGGCCCAGCCAGAGCGCGGTGATCAGGGCGAAGGCCGCCGCGCCCACCGGGCTCCAGAGACGCCGGAGGACACCTCCGGCGCCGTGCTCGGTGAGGAGCCAGAGGGCGGCCGGGAGCAGGGGGAGCAGCCCGACCGGTCCCTTGGCGAAGACGCCCAGGGCGAGGAAGACGTAGAAGGCCGGGAGCGCCTGCCGTCCGGGCGGCTCACGCACCGCGCGCCAGAAGCTCAAACCGGCCATGGTCTGAAACCAGACGACGAGCAGGTCCGGCAGGCTCAGCTGGCTCAGGGCGAAGAAACCGTAGCTCGTCGCCAGGATCAGCGCCGCCCAGAGTCCGGCGCGCCGGCCGAACAGCCGGTCGCCCAGGAGGAAGGTGAAGAGCACCGAGCCGATCGCCGCCGCGGCGGGGGGCAGCTGGGCCGCGGCTTCGGTGACGCCCCCTCGAAGGCGCGCCAGCAGGGCGATGCTCCAGGGGTAGAGGAGCGGCTTGTTGCGGTACGGCGTGCCGCGGACCTGGACGTCGAACCAGACGCCGCGCTCGATCATGTCGCGGGCCAGGAGCGCGAACCGGACCTCGTCGTTGGTGGCCAGGGTCCGCTGCCCGAGCGACGGGAGGACGAGGAGTGCCGCGACCGCCGACACCAGCACCGCTCCCTGGAGGCGCGTCATGCGGACGGGCGGGCTACCGCCCGGAGCGTTCGCGAAGCTCCCTGAGGGTCTGCTCGAGACGGCGTTGTTCCTCCCCGAAGCCCGACCAGTCGCCGCGGCGGAGGGCCTCCTGCGCGCGGCTCCAGGCTTCCCAGGCCCGCTGGGTGAGGGCTCTCACGCCGGCGTCCGGGACGGCGCCGGTGACCGCGGCCGGCCGCGCGGCGCCCTCCCCGGCCCGGGCGCGCCCGCCGAAGATCCGCGCCAGCGACTGCTCCAGCGTCGCCTCCATGGCGATCTGGTTGCCGTAGGCGACGAAGACCCGGCGGAGCTCCGGCAGTGCGCCTTGCGCCGACGCCGCGAGGTAGAGGGGCTGGACGTAGATGAGCGACTGGTCAATGGGGATCGCCAGGAGCGACCCCCGGAGGGTGACCGAGCCGCGCTGGTTCCAGAGGGAGAGCTGCTGCGAGATGAGCGGGTCCTGGTCGATGCGCGCGTCGATCTGGCGGGGGCCGTAGACGAGCTTGGCCTTGGGGAAGTTGAACACGAGGAGGCGGCCGTAGTTGGGCGGGTCCGAGCGCGCGGCCATCCAGCCGATCATGTTGTCGCGCCGGCTCGGGTTGAAGAGGGTCAGGAGGACGAACTCCTCCTTCTTCTCGGCCGGCAGGCGCATGATCGTGTAGTAGGGCTCCATCTCCCGCTCCCGCCCCTCCACCGTCCGCCGCGGCACTGACCAGAGGTCCTCCTTGTTGTAGAAGACCTGGGGATCTTCCATGTGGTACGTGGCGTACATTTTCGCCTGGATCGAGAAGAGGTCCTCGGGGTAGCGGATGTGGCGCTGGAGATCGGCAGGCATCTCGCCGAGGGGCTTGAAGAGCCCCGGGAATGCGCGGGCGTAGGTGCGGATCACCGGGTCCGCCGGATCGGCGAGGTAGAACGTCACCGTGCCGTCGTAGGCGTCCACCGTGACCTTCACCGAGTTGCGGATGTAGTTGCCGAGCTCGCGTATCGGCTGGGAGTAGGGGTACCGGTCGCTCACCGTGTAGGCGTCCAGCATCCAGACCAGCTTGCCGTCCTCCGCGATCACCATGTACGGGTCGCGGTCGAAGCGGAGGAACGGCGCGATCTGGCGCACTCGCCGGGCGACCTCCCGGTAGATCATGATGCGGCTCTCGGAGGTGAGGTCGTCGGAGAGGACGATCTTGATCTCGCCGAACCGGATCGCGAACGCGAGCTTCGTCAGGAACGAGCCGACGGAGATCCCGCCCCGCCCCACGTAGCGGGTGTAGACGTTCTGATCTCCCGCCGGGTAGTCCAGCTCCTGGGACTTCGTGCGGACGAAGACGTAGTCGTTGCCGACCTCCCCGTAGTAGATCTGGGGCCGCGTGACCTTGCCGAAGCCGGAAGAGACCGGGGGGATGTCCTTGACGAAGAACTCCGGCAGGCCCTCCGGGCTGATCCGGTTCACGGGCCCGACGATCACGCCGTAGCCGTGGGTGTACGTCAGGTGCTCGTTGATCCAGATCCGGCTCGGCAGGTGGCGGTAGGAGAGCTCGCGGGGGGAGAGCATGATCTGCCGGTACTCCCCGTCGATCAGGTAGCGGTCGTTGTCCACGTCCATGAATTTGTAGTAGGTCCGGATCTCCTGGAGCTGCGAGAAGGTTGTGAGGAGCGGACTGTGGTCCCAGAGCCGGATGTTCTTGACCGTGACGTGGTTACGGTCGAGCGCGGCGGGGGTCAGGTTCTCCTCCGCCGGGAAATCCTTCTCCTCGACCCGATCCAGGCCGTACGCCTGCCGCGTCATCCGGATGCTGTGCACGATGAACGGCCGCTCGGCGGCCAGCTCGTTCGGCGTCACCCGGAGGCGCTGCAAGAGCGCGGGGTAGGCGCCCAGGCCGCCCACCCAGAATCCCCCGAGGACGACGAGCCCGGCCACCAGGAACCGCCACCCCGGCCGCCAGAGCTGGGCCAGGCACGCCAGGGTGCAGAGCGCGGCGAGCGCCGCCAGCCACCCGAGGACGGGGAGCGAGGCGTGGACGTCGGTATAGGAGGCGCCGAACACCACGCCGCGGGGCGAGTAGAGGAGCTCGTAGCGGTCGAGCCAGAAGCCCCAGGCTTTGACCGCCAGCATCGCCGCGCCCAGCAAGAGGAGATGGACGCGGGCCCCGGCGGCCAGGCGCGGTCCGCGGGCGGTCAGGACCAGGCTCCGCTGGAGCACGTACAGGACGAGGCTCAGGACCGTCGTGGCGAAGAGGAGGAACAGGGTCCAGCCGTAGAGGAGTCGCCAGAACGGCAGGGTGAAGACGTAAAAGGCCAGGTCGCGGCCGAAGAGCGGGTCGGTGCTGCCGAAGGGCGTCGCGTTCCGGTATTGCAGCACGACGTCCCACTCGGCGCTGGCCGAGACTCCCGAGAGGAACGCGATCAGGGCCAGGATGGGCACGAGGAGGCGTCGGATGAGAGGCTCGAGGACGACGCGACCCGGCAGCCCCAGCTGGTCCTCCAGCTCCCAGAGCACGTCCGGGCGCGCCGTGCGCGCGGCGAACGTCAGGTTCAGATAGAGGAAGAGGAATGTCCCGAGGCCCACCCCGACGACGAGCCATCCCCTGAGGGTGAGGATGGTCACGAAGACCTGGGCGTACCCGACCTCCTGAAACCAGAGCCAGTCCGTGTAGAGCGGCACAGCCTGGCCCACCACGGTCAGGGCGACGAAGATCAGGAGCAGCCAGAGGAGCAGCTTGGGGCGTCTACTGGGCATAAGGCCTCGAGGGTCAGGACGGGGGCATCATAGCCGACCGTCGGGGTGGTGTCGAGCCGAGCCGGGTGCGGGGCCGGCCGGGCTCAGGTGCCGTGGGTCCAGGAGGAGAGATAGGTTTCCTGCTCGGGGGTCAGCTCGTCCACCTGGACGTCCATCGAGGCGAGCTTCAGGCGGGCGATCTCCCGGTCAATCTCGCGGGGAACCCCGTACACGCGCTTCTCAAGGGTCCTCCCCTGCTTCGCCAAGTGCTCCGCCGAAAGAGCCTGGTTCGCGAAGCTCATGTCCATGACGGCGGCCGGGTGCCCTTCGGCGGCGGCCAGGTTGATGAGGCGCCCCTCTGCCAACACGTACAGGCGCCGGCCCCCGGGCAGCGTGTGCTCCTCGACGAGCGGGCGGATGCTCCGCCGGGCCTGGCTCAAGGCACCCAGGGCTTCGAGGTCGATCTCCACGTTGAAGTGGCCCGAGTTGGCGAGGACGGCGCCGTCCTTCATCCGGACGAAGTGCTCCCGGCGGATCACCCCGCTGTTCCCGGTGACCGTGACGAAGATGTCCCCGAGCTCGGCCGCGCGGCTCATGGGCAGCACCTGGTAGCCGTCCATGACCGCCTCGAGAGCCTTCAGCGGGTCGGTTTCGGTGACGACCACCTGGGCGCCCATGCCGCGCGCGCGCGAGGCCACGCCGCGGCCGCACATCCCGTACCCGGCGACCACGAAGAGCTTCCCCGCCAGGAGGAGGTTCGTGGCGCGGAGGATCCCGTCGATGGTGGACTGGCCGGTGCCGTAGCGGTTGTCGAAGAGGTGCTTGGTGTCGGCGTCGTTCACCGCGATGATCGGATACGCGAGGACGCCCTCCCGCTCCATGACCCTGAGCCGGATGACCCCCGTGGTGGTCTCCTCGGTGCCGCCGATGACGCCCGGCAGGCGCTCGCGCTCGTCGCCGTGGAGGGTGGAAATCAGGTCCGCGCCGTCGTCCATCGTGATCTGGGGGGCCGTCTGGAGCACGGCCTGGATGTGACGGTAGTAGCGCGCCGTGTCCTCCCCTTTCTGGGCGAAGACCGGGATGTCGAATTCCTTGACGAGGGCCGCCGCCACGTCGTCCTGGGTAGACAGCGGATTGCTCGCGCAGAGGGCGGGCCGCGCCCCGCCGGTTTTGAGCGTCGTCATCAGGACGGCCGTCTCGGTGGTGACGTGGAGGCACGCCCCCACCCGGAGGCCCGCGAGCGGCTGCTCCTTGGCGAAGCGCTCGCGGATCTGGCGGAGGACGGGCATGGATTGCTCCGCCCACTCGATCCGGAGGCGACCGGCGGGGGCGAGGCTCAGGTCCTTGACGTCGTGGTCGGGCATGGGTCTCGGGCGGTGGGGGCCGGCTGCCGGTCACACTCCCGCGTCGTCCAGGAGATCCTTGACGCGGTCGGTCCGCTCCCACGTGAACTCGGGCTCGTGCCGCCCGAAGTGCCCGTACGCCGCCGTCTTCTTGAAGATCGGGCGGCGCAGGTTCAGGTACTTGATGATCGCCGCCGGCGTGAGATCGAAATGGCGTCGAATCATCTGCTGGAGCTTCGCGTTCGGCACCTTGCCCGTGCCGAAGGTGTCCACCATCACCGAGACCGGGTCCGCCACGCCGATGGCGTACGCCACCTGGATCTGCGCGCGCTCGGCCAGGCCGGCAGCGACGATGTTCTTGGCGATGTGCCGGGCCATGTAGGAGGCGGAGCGGTCCACCTTGGTCGGGTCCTTCCCCGAGAAGGCCCCGCCGCCGTGCGGGCAGGCGCCGCCGTAGGTGTCCACGATGATCTTGCGGCCCGTGAGCCCGGTGTCGCCCATCGGCCCGCCGGTGACGAAGCGCCCCGTCGGGTTGATATGGAAGACGCAGCGCTGCCGGTCTATGAGCTCCGGCGGGATCGTCGGCAGGATCACGTGCTCGAGCACGTCTTCGCGGATCTTCTGGAGGGTGACGTCGGGGCTGTGCTGGGCCGCGATCACCACCGTCTCCACCGACCGCGGCCGGCCCTCCGCATACCGGAGCGTCACCTGGCTCTTGCCGTCCGGACGGAGGTAGTCCAGGGTGCCGGCGCGGCGCACCTCGGCGAGCCGCCGAACGAGGCGGTGGGCCAGCATGATCGGCAGCGGCATCAGCTCCGGCGTTTCGTTGCAGGCGTAGCCGAACATGAGCCCCTGGTCCCCCGCGCCCAGGGCGTCCACGCCCATGGCGATGTCGGAGGATTGTGCGTCGATGGCCGTGATGACCCCGCACGTCTCGTAGTCGAAGCCGAACTTCGCGCGCGTGTACCCCACATTCTTGATCGTGTCGCGCGCGATCCGCGGGATGTCCACGTAGCAGGAGGTCGTGATCTCCCCCGCGACCACCACGAGGCCGGTCGTCAGGAGCGACTCGCACGCGACGCGGCCCACGGGATCCTGAGCCAGGATCGCGTCGAGCACCGCGTCGGAGATCTGGTCGGCGATCTTGTCCGGGTGCCCCTCGGTCACCGACTCAGAGGTGAAGAGATGTTCCTCCCGCGCCATGTCATTCCTCCCGTTGGAGACCGTGGCCTCGTTCTAAACGTGCGACTTTAGCACATCGTCCCAAGCGCCTCAAGGACAATCCTGCCGATCCCGCACGCCGAAGGAGATCCGCTCCTCCCACTCTCCGCCGGGCCCGAGGGCGAGCGGCCACGTGATAAGCACGGCCGAGCCCTGGAAGAGGCGCTCGAAGCCGGCTTCCGAGAGCGAGACGGTTTCCACGGGTGCCCACGCGAAGAGCGCCGGCTGCTGCCACGCCAGGATCACGTCGAGGCCGATCCACTCGTCCACCAGCTCCACACGCGTCTGGCTGGCCGCGCGGCCTCGACTCCGAAGGCCCGGTCGCCCGGGGAGCCGGAAGTAGCGCTCGGGCGCGTCGCCGCCGGTCAGCGCCACGTTCCACTGGATAGCCCAGCGGGCGTGGAGGGGCGATGTGCCGTGCCACTCTAGGCGGTACGTCACGCTCAGGTCGGCGCCCGTCTCCGAGACTCCGACTGTTTTCTCAACCCGGATCGGCCATCCGTCCGGATTCATGATCGAAAGGCCGACGCTCAGGCGCCCCGCCGAGCGTTGGATCAAGGGCTCCATCGGCCGGTTGCCGAGGGCGACGTGCGCCCGGTCCCACGGTGAGAGCGCGTCCAGGTCGCCCGCATCCGGGAAGAGCCCGTCCAGGAGGCAGGCCCGGCGGAACCGGTCGTAGCCCAGGAGGTCCGCGAGCCCCGGCTCTTTGACCGCCGCGCGGTCGTGGATCGTCTTCACGGAATCCTGGGCGCCCTCGACGGGGCCGGCCGCCTTGACCCGTCCGTGGTAGGCTTCGGGCCTCCGCGTCAGCACGTCGGCCAGGTCTATGGCCTTGGGCAGGTAGGCGATCTCGGTGAGACTCCCGCCCGCCTCGGGCTCGAGCGTGAGCGTGAAGGCGCGAGTCCGGATCAGGACCTCCTGTCGGCCGTCGCCGTTCAGATCCTGACGACTCCACTGGACCGGCGCCCCCTCCAGAGTCTCGCCCAGCTGGCGCTCGGCGGTGATGAGTGCCTGGCGGGCTCCCCGGCGGAGGTGGGGAAGGTAGCATCCGCCGAAGACGCCGTGCCAGTAGGCGTCGTTGCCCTGCCCGCGCCAGAGCTGCGCTCGGGCCTCGAGCAGCCGGGGGTCCGCCGGTTGCCGGGCGAGAGCGTCGTGAATGGCGCGGGAGAGCCTCAGCATCTTCCAGTAGAGATCGTTCACCTCCGGGTACTTGACGAGGAAGTTGCGCCAGAAACCGCCCCGCAGCAGGCTCGCGAGCTTCTCGCCGTCCGGCAGGGCCAGCACGCGGTGCCTGATTTCCTCGAGGTCGAAGGCGGCATCGGCAGGCAACGCCCACTCCCCCATCTCCCGATACGCGGCCGTGGGCAGATAGACCCGTCCCGTCGGCGGATGGCGGTCGAGATAGGCGGAGAGAGTGGAGACAGAGAGCCAGTCGGCCTCGGCGAGCTTCTCAAAGAAGCGGCGGAGCCACCCCTCCTGGTGGCAGCGTTTGAAGGTTCCCGGCCAGACGCCGAACTTCTCGCCGTCGTCCACCAGCGTCAGGGCTGTCCGAGCCCCCCGCCGCTCGCCGAGGAAGGCGAGCGTTTCGTCCGGCTCGGCGAACGGCACGAGGTAGCGGAGCCGCTGGCTGATCGGGAAGACCGCCAGCGCGGCGCCCTGTTCCTCCGTGAGGAAGTAGCCGCCGAGCGTCGCGGGGTCCAGACCGGCCAGGGCGAAGTGGCTGTCATCGAGGAGGACGTACTCGACACCCGCCTCGCGCAGGACCTTCGGGAGGTGCGGCTCCCACACCCGTTCGGCCAACCACATGCCGCGCGCGGTCACCCCGAACTGGCTTCGGATGAACTCGGTGAACTCCTGGATCTGACCCGTCTTGTCCCAGTCGGGAAGGATCGGGAGGATCGGCTCGTGGAATCCCCCGGTCAGGAGCTCCACCTGTCCCTCCGCCGCGAGCGTCCCCAGGAGATCGAACGTCCGGGGCGCGTGCTCGCGGAGCCAGAGCAGGAGGCTGCCGGAAGAGTGGATCGTGAGCCGGAGACCCGGGAACTGGCGGAGGACGGCCAGGAAGGGGTGGTAGGCCCGCTCGGTCGCCTCGGCGATGACCCGGTCGAAGTTCGCCGCCGGCTGGTGGTTGTGGACGCCGAAGAGGAAGGTCAGCTTGTCGGCCGTGCCCGTCTCCCCGCCAGGCTCACTCACGCTCGAGGTCCCGGTGGGTCACGGTGGGCGGAAACCCCTGGGCCTCCAGGAACGGTCGGAGTTCCTCGACGAGGGCGACCGACCGGTGGCGTCCGCCCGTGCAACCGACGGCGACCGTGAGATAGGCCTTGCCCTCCCGCTGGTAGAAGGGGAGCAGAAAGGCGAGGAGGTCTTTGAGCCGGTCCAGGAGCTGGCGGCTTTCGTCGTGCTTGAGGATGAACTCCCGCACCGAGGCCTCGCGTCCGTCCAGGGCGCGCAGCCCTTCGACGAAGTGGGGATTGGGGAGGAAACGGACGTCGAACACCAGGTCGGAATCATACGGGATCCCGTGCTTGTAGCCGAAGGAGACCAGGGACACCGTGAAGGCCTTCCGGCCCTTCGTCGCGCCGTAGCAGTCCACCAAGAGGTCCTTGAGCTGGTGGACGGTCAGCCCCGAGGTGTCCACGATGCGATCGGCGATCTCGCGGAGGTGGGCCATCGCCTTCCGCTCCGCGCGGATCCCGTCCAGGACGTTGCCCGTCCCCGCCAGCGGGTGCTGCCGCCGCGTCTCGTGGTAGCGGCGGACGAGCGACTCGTCGCCCGCTTCCAGGAACAGCACCTCGGTGGGATACCCCTTCCCCTGCAGCTCTCTCAGCGTCTCGACGAAGTGGGCCAGGTACTCGCCTTCCCGGACGTCCACGCCGAGGGCGATCCGGCGCCGTTCGAGGGTGGACTGGGCGCACAGCTCGGCGAAGGTCGGGATGAGCGTCGTCGGCAGGTTGTCCACGCAGAAGTAGCCCATGTCCTCGAAGCACTTGATGGCGAAGCTCTTCCCGGCCCCGCTGAGACCCGTGATGATGACGAAGCGCGGCTTGTCGTCCATGGCGATCAGCGGGCGGGTTCGATCAGGCCGAGCCCGCCGTTCTTCCGCCGGTAGAGGACGTTGATGGCGTCAGTCACGGCGTTCGTGAAGACCAGAAACTGGTCGCCGCGGAGACCGAGCTGCATGACTGCCTCTTCCACGGACATGGGTTTCGGGGCCGGCCGCCGGGACACCAGCAGGGGGGCCGCCGGCTCGCCCTCGCGCGGCGTCCGGGCGAGCGCCCGCCGTCGCGAGACCCGCGGCTTGCGCTCGCGCAGGCGGTCCTTGACCTGCCTCACCTGGCGGGAGAGCGCGTCCGCGGCCAAGTCCACCGCGGCACCCAGGTTGGCCGCTGTCTCCTCACTCGTGAAGATCTTCCGTTTCGCGATGAGGGTCAGCCGCGCGGTGCGGCGGTACTTTTCCGCCGACAGCGTGATCTTGGCGTCGATGATCTTCGGAAAGATCCGCGAGAGTTTTTCCACCTTGCGCTCGACCAGCGCGCGAAACGCCGGGGTGATGGCCACGCCGCGGGCGGTGACGATGAACCGCATGATCGACCTCTACCGCTTCTTGGGGGCGAGCCGGCGCCGGTGGGACGGCGAGAGCCCGAGCTCCTCCCGGTACTTGGCCACCGTCCGCCGGGCGATGATGAGGCCGCGGCCTTTGAGGATGTCGGCGATTTCCTGGTCGGAGAGCGGTTTGCCCGCGTCTTCCCCTCCGAGGAGATCGCGGATCATCTTCTTGACCGAGAGGGAGGAGACCCGATCGCCGTTGCCCGTGGCGATGCCGCTGTGGAAGAAGTACTTCAGCTCGAAGAGTCCCTGGGGGGTCTGCACGTACTTGTTGGTGGTGACGCGGCTGATCGTGGACTCGTGCATGCTCACGTCCTCGCCCACGTCCCGGAGGGAGAGCGGGCGGAGCGAGGCGAGGCCCTTGTCGAGAAACTCGCGCTGGAACTTCACGATGCTCTCGGTCACGCGGTAGAGCGTCCGCTGGCGCTGGTGGACGCTCTTGATGAGCCAGATCGCCGAGCGGAGCTTCTGCTCCACGTACTGCTTGGCCTCCAGGCCGCCGCCGCGCAGGAGGCTCCGGTAGAGCGCGTTGACCCTGAGCCGCGGGATGCCGTCCTCATTCAGGACCACCGTGTAGTCATCCCCCATCTTGTGGACGAACACGTCGGGGGTGATGTAGCGCGCGTCGGACGCGGCGAACTTTCTGCCCGGCTTCGGCTCGAGGGCCTCGATCTCCTCCACCGCCTCCATGATGCGCTCCAGCGGGAGCTTGAGCGCCTTGGCGATGTCTGTGTAGCCGTGGCGCTCCAGCGCCTCGCAGTGCTGCTCGAGGATCTCCACCGCGACGGGGTCGGGCAAGGGGTCGGCCCGGAGCTGGATCAGGAGGCACTCCTGGGGGGTGCGGGCGCCGATGCCCAGCGGGTCGAACGACTGGACGAGGCTGAGGACCTTCTCCACGTCTTCGACGCTCGCCTTGGTATTCTGCGCGATGTCGGCGAGCTCGGCGCGGAGGTACCCGTCGTCGTCGATGTTTCCGATGATGGCCTCGCCGATCACCCGGACGCGCGCGTCGTTCGTCGCGAGCCGGAGCTGCGCGTCCAGGTGGTCGGCCAGGGTGGTGGCCCTGCTGGTGAAGTTCTCGAAGGGGGGCTCCTCGCGGTCTTCCTGCTGCACCAGCGTGGGCTCCTCCGGGTAGTCGAAGATGGCGGCGGTCAGGTCGAAGGGGAGCGCGTCCGTCTGGGTCGCATCGACGGTGGGCGTGGGCTGGGGGACGTCGGGTGTGACGGTGCCGGGGATCGCCTCCGCGCTCGTGGCCGTCCCCTCGGGGGGGTCGGCGGGCGTCTCCTCCAGCAGGGGGTTTTCGAGGAGCTCTTTCTGCACCAGCTCCTGGAGCTCCAGCGTGGAGAGCTGCAGCAGCTGGATCGCCTGCTGCAGAAGCGGGGTCATCACCATCCGCTGGGTCTGCCGGAGGGAGAGGCGCGTTTCGGCGGGCATGGGGATCGTGCTCGCGACCTGGCCTTACAGGGAGAACTTCTCGCCCAGGTAGATCTCGCGGGCGGTCGGGTTCTGAGCCAGCTCCATGGCGGTGCCCGAGACGAGGACCTTGCCGTCGTAGAGGACGTACGCCCGATCGGTGATCGCGAGCGTTTCTCGCACGTTGTGATCGGTGATGAGGATGCCGATCCCGCGCTCGCGGAGCCGGGCGACGATTTCCTGGATGTCCCCGATGGCGATCGGGTCGATCCCGGTGAACGGCTCGTCCAGGAGCAGGTAGCGGGGTGACGTCACCAGCGCGCGCGTGATCTCCAGTCGCCGGCGCTCGCCTCCCGACAGGCTGAAGGCCTTGTGGTGGGCGAGGCGCGTGAGGTCCAGCTCTTCGAGGAGCTCGTGCAGGCGCTCGAGCCGGTGGGAGTGGGAGAGGTCGAGGGTTTCCAGGATCGCCAGGAGGTTTTCCTCCACCGTGAGCTTCCGGAAGACGGAGGACTCCTGCGGCAGGTATCCCAGACCCATCCGGCAGCGCTTGTACATCGGCAGGTCGGTGACCTCCTCCCCTTCGAGGAAGATCCGGCCCCCGTCGGGCCTGAGGAGGCCCACCATCATGTAGAAGGAGGTCGTCTTCCCTGCCCCGTTCGGGCCGAGAAGGCCGACGACTTCTCCCCGTTGGATGTCGAAGCTGACGTTGTCCACGACCCGGCGGGGGCCGAAGCGCTTGAGCAACCCCTGGGCGATGAGCCCTTCCATCGGCCGATCACCCGCAGGGAAAGGGGCCGGAAACGGCCGGCCGGACCGGTTTCTGCCCGTCCTGCGACTTGGGGTAGAAGATCGCCTTCACGCGCCCCTGACGGCCCCCCTCGACCACGCTCCGATCTTCGGCCAGGAAGATGGTGATGCGATCCCCCGTGGCCATGTTGTCGTCCCGCCAGACGCGCGCGTTGCCGATGAGCACCACGCGCTGCTCGGCGTCGTAGTACTCGGCGCGCCCGGCCGTGCCGATGCGGCAGTCTTTGGTGATGATGCGCACGTTGCCGAGAGACACGGTGCGGACGACCTTGTCCCCCTTGGCGTCCAGGTACACCTCGGTCCGGTCGGCGTACTGGACCGAGTTGTTCTGCCGCGCCACGACGTTCCCCGTGAAGATGACGAGCCCTTCCTTCTGCATGCTCTCCATCTGGTCCGCGTCCACGGTCACGGGTTGGTTCTTCTCGTCTTCCTCGGGCTTCGGGGAGGGGGCGTCCGATCTGACGGCCGGCTTCTTGGGTGTGGCCGGCTGGGCGAGCACGGGGGACGGGGACGGCAGGGCCAGCGGGGGCAGGAGCGCCCCCAGGAGCAGGACGGCGAGGGGAAGAGCCCGCCTCATTTGGCGCGCTCCCGATCGGTGGCGGAGGACACGCGGGGTTCCTTCTCGTCGGAGAAGATCGCCCGGACCCGGCCTTTCACGCGGGTCTGCTCGAGCGACATCCAGGAATCGAGCCCCTGCCCCGTGACGACGGTTCCCTCGCGGAAGATCGTCACCGGGTCCGTGGTCCAGACGCGCCGCTCCTTGGCCTGCCAGCGGAGCGTCTCAGTTTGGAGCCGGACGCCCTGGGTGTTGACCATCACGACGTTTTTCCGGATCTCGACGTCCTTCGTGGCGTTGAGGAGGTCGCCTTCGTCCCCGGTGACCGTCCAGGTCCTGTCGGGCTCCTCGATCGTGATCTTCACCTTCCGCATGAGGGTTCTTCCCTCGCCTTCGAAGACCTCGGCCTGATCGGCGATGAGCCGCCAGTGGGTGTTGCCGCTTCCCATCTCCTGGAGGCGCACTTGCTTGATCTGGTAGTCGGCTTGTGTCGGCGGGGTGTCGAGGGGCTCGGGCACGGCGCGAGCCTTGATATAGAGGCTGCCGGCGACGCCGAGGGCGAAGAGGGCGATGGTGGCGAGGATGAGTTGGGAGGTTCGTTGCGGGGTGAGCTTCATAACAGTATGCAATTCTTATACCATGTGACCCATCGGCCCGGCAAGAAGAAAGAACCGGGGGCCGATCAGACGAACTGGGGTGGAGGCCAGACGCCGCGGGCTTTCAGGATCGCCTCCACGGCCTCCCGCACGGCGCCGTCACCACCTCTCCGGGTCCCGACCCAGTGGGCGACTCGCTTCACTTCGGCGGCGGCGTTGGCCGGAGCCAGGGCGAGGCCCACACTCCGGAGGAGAGCGAGGTCGGTCAGGTCATCCCCCATGTAGGCGGCTTCCCGCGGTCTGACCCCCTGCCTCCGGAGGACAGCGTCGAGGACGGCGGGCTTGTCGCCGGCCCCCTGGTGGACTTCGATCACCCCGAGGTCGGCCATGCGGCGGGATACGGCCGGTGAGGCCCGGCCGGAGATGATCGCCACCCGGAGGCCGCCTCCCCGCGCCGCCTCGATGGCGAGGCCGTCCTGGACGTGGAAGACCTTGACCTCCTCGCCGGCCGGGCCGTACACGAGACGCCCGTCGGTCAGGACGCCGTCGACGTCGAGGACCAGGAGCCGGAGAGCCCTGGCGCGTGCCTTGAAGGTGGATGGAGCGGGGCTAGACCGGGCCACCGTGCCACTCAGCTCAGACGATCTTGGCCCGGAGAATGTCGTGCATGTGAATGACGCCCGCCGGGCGGCCGGCCTCATCCACGATCACGAGGCTCGTGATCGCGAAGGATTCCATGACGGAAAGCGCCTTGGCCGCGAGCTCGTCGGGGGTGATGACCTTCGGCGATCGGCTCATGCAGTCGCGAGCCTTGAGGTTCTGAATGCCGCCCTCGCGGAAGTGCGCGCGGCGGAGGTCTCCATCGGTGAAGATCCCGACCAAGCGCCCCGCGGCGTCCACCACGGTCGTGACGCCGAGGCGCTTGTCGGTTATCTCGCGGATCACCGCCTCCAGCGGAGCGTCTTCGACCACCCTGGGAACGGCGAGGCCCGTGTGCATGAGGTCGGCCACCTTGAAGAGCGCCCGCCAGCCCAGCGTCCCGCGCGGGTGCAGCGCCGCGTAGTCCTCCGGGCGGAGCCCCTTGAGCTCGAGGAGGGCCATGGCGAGGGCGTCCCCCAGCGCCAGGGCGGCCGTGGTGCTGGAGGTGGGGGCGAGATTCATCGGGCACGCCTCTTCGCTGACACTCACGTCCAGGACCACGTCGGATTGCTTGGCGAGCGCGGATCCCGTCGTGCCCGTCAGCAGGATGAGCGAGACGCCGAGCCGCTTGAGCTGGGGGAGGATCGCCAGCACCTCGTCGGTCTCGCCCGAGTTGGAGAGCGCGATCACCACGTCGTCGCGGGCCACCATGCCGATGTCGCCGTGGATCCCTTCCGCCGGGTGGAGGAAGTACGCCGGCGTCCCCGTGCTTGCCAGCGTCGCGGCGATCTTCCGACCGATGAGCCCGGATTTCCCCATGCCCGTGACGATCACGCGCCCCCGGCAGGCGTGCAGCAGCTCGACGGCTCGTAGGAAGCGCGCGTCCAGCCGCGGGACCAGGGCCAGGATTCCCTCCGCCTCGATCCTGAGGACGCGCTCGGCCAGCCGGAGGAGCCTTGCGTTCATCGCCGCGCCTGCGCGGCCTGGATGGCGCCGATCTCCTGGAGCAGTCGCGGGAGATCGTCCAACCGGAGCATGTTGGGGCCGTCCGACAGGGGCCGCCCGTCCTTCAGCGCGCGGTCCGGATTTTCGTGGATCTCCATGAACAGCGCGTCGATGCCAACGGCAACCGCCGCGCGGGCCAGCGCCGCCACGTACTTCCGTTCACCCCCGGAGCGGTTGCCCTGGCCTCCCGGGAGCTGCACCGAGTGCGTCGCGTCGAAGACGACGGGATAGCCGAGTTCGCGCATGTCCTGGAGGCTCCTGAAGTCCACGACCAGGTTATTATAGCCGAACGTCGTTCCCCGCTCGGTGAGCAGGATCGCGTCGTTCCCGGTGGAGCGGAGCTTCTCCACGACGTTGGCCATCTCCCGGGGGGAGAGGAACTGGCCCTTCTTGACGTTCACCGGCTTTCGCGTCCGGCCGCAGGCCAGGACGAGGTCGGTCTGCCGGCAGAGGAACGCGGGGACCTGCAGCACGTCCAGTACCAGAGCGGCGGGCCCGACCTCGGAGACATCGTGCACGTCCGACAGGACGGGGCAGCCCACCTCCTCGCGCACGCGGGCCAGGATGCGGAGGCCCTCCTTGAGGCCGGGGCCCCGGTAAGACGTCACCGAGGAGCGGTTGGCCTTGTCGTAGGAGGACTTGTAGATGAACGGCACCTTCAGGTCGCCGGCGATCCGGGCGAGCCGTTCGGCCAGCATCAGGGCGTGAGGCTCGTCCTCGATCGCGCACGGGCCGCCGATGAGCGCCAGCGGATTGGCGCCCCCGATCCGGACCTGCCCGACGACCACCTCGCGCGACCCTCGCATTAGGGGGTCGGCTCCGCGACCCGCTCGGGTGCCCGCTGAGGAGGCTCGCCTCCGCTCGCGCGTCCGGCCGGCATGGTCCTAACGCTCCCCGTGGGCGAGGGCGGCTTTGATGAAGGCGGCGAAGAGCGGGTGGGGCTCCCCCGGGCGCGAGCGCAGCTCGGGGTGGAACTGACCGGCCACGAACCAGGGGTGGTCCGGCAGCTCGATGATCTCCACGAGTTGCTTCTCGGCCCAGAGGCCCGAGATCCGGAGCCCGTTCTTCTCCAAATCTTTAAGATAGTCGTTGTTCACCTCGAAGCGGTGGCGGTGGCGCTCCTGGACGATCCCCTGGCCGTAGGCCTTGGACGCGGCGCTCCCCTCGGCGAGGAGGATGGGGTAGAGTCCGAGCCGCATCGTCCCCCCCTTGTCCTTCAGGCCGCGCTGCTCGGGGAGCAGGTCGATGACCTTGTGGGGGGCGTTCGGGTTGAACTCTGACGAGTTTGCTCCGGCCAGTCCGCACACGTTGCGGGCGAACTCGATCACCGCGCACTGCATGCCGAGGCAGATGCCGAGGAACGGGACGCCGCGCTCGCGCGCGTGCCGGATGGACTGGATCTTCCCCTCGATCCCGCGATCGCCGAAGCCGCCCGGCACCAGGATGCCGTGGATCCCCTTGAAGTGGGCGGCGGGGCCATCCCGCTCCACCTGCTCGGCGTCCACCCAGCTCACGGTCACCCGCGCGTCGTTGGCGATGCCGCCGTGAACGAGCGCTTCCGAGAGGCTCTTGTACGAGTCCTTGAGCTCCACGTACTTCCCCACGACCCCGATGTGGGTCTCGTGGCGCGGCGCCTTCACCTTCTGGACGATGGCCTCCCAGCGGGAGAGGTCGATGGGACGGTCGGGGAGGCCGAGGAGCTTGACGACGCTGGCGTCCAGTCCCTCCCGGTGGAAGACCAGCGGGACCTCGTAGATGGTCTCGACGTCCTTGGCGGTGATGACGGCATCCTCCTCCACGTCGCAGAAGAGGGCGATCTTGGACTTGATCCCCGGCGGCAGGTACCGGTCCGTCCGGCAGAGGAGGATGTCGGGGGTGATCCCGATGGAGCGCAGCTCCTTCACCGAGTGCTGGGTGGCTTTCGTCTTGAGCTCGGAGGCCGCCTGGATGAAGGGCACCAGGGTGAGGTGGACGTAGAGCACGTTCTCCCGCCCCACGTCCTTCTTGAGCTGGCGGACCGCCTCCAGGAACGGCAGGCCCTCGATGTCGCCGACGGTGCCCCCGACCTCGACGATGACGACGTCCACGCCCTTGGCCACCTTCCGGATCGAGGCCTTGATCTCGTCGGTGATGTGCGGGATCACCTGGACGGTCCGGCCCAGGTAGTCCCCCCGCCGCTCCTTCTGGATGACCGCGTAGTAGACCTTGCCCGTGGTGATGTTGTGGTCGCGCGTCATCCGGGCGGCGGTGAAGCGTTCGTAGTGGCCCAGATCCAGGTCCGTCTCCCCGCCGTCGTCGGTAACGAACACCTCGCCGTGTTGATAGGGGCTCATCGTGCCCGCGTCAACGTTGATGTAGGGGTCCATCTTCTGGAGCGTGACGCGGAACCCGCGCGCCTCCAGGAGACAGCCGATGGAGGCGGCGGCGATCCCCTTCCCCAGCGAGGACACCACGCCGCCGGTCACGAAGATGAATTTGGTCGCCACGCTGGTCTCCTCTGCCTTCGCCGGGGGGGTCGCCCCGCCCGGGCTCAACCGCAGTTGGCCTTTTGGCGCGCGCCGCCCATCCATTCGCGCACCAGTAGGATTTCCTCGTCGCGGGTGACCGTCAGCCCGTCGAGTCGGCAGTCCCGAAGCCGGTCCAGCAGCGCTCCCATGTCGGGACCGGCCGCCACGCCGAGGGCGATGAGATCGTCCCCCCCGAGGAGCGGCTCGACCGTCCGCCCCTCGCCGACGAACCACTCGACCTGGCGACGCGCCAGCGCCGTCCCGGCAAGCCACGCGGCGCCGAGGGTCTCCGGCAGCTGACGCCGGAGGAGAGCGGCCCGCGCGCTCGGCGGCATGAGGCGGGCCCTGCCGAGCCGCTTGGCCAGGTCGGGGCCTTCTCGGACCGCGGTGGTCAGCCGCGCCAGCGGCTCCCCGGACAGGGCCAGGCGCTCGAAGCAGCGCCCCGCCACCACCGGGCGCAGGTGACCGACGAGCGCCACGAGCGTGAGCGCCAGCGGATCGAGCGGGATCGCGCATTCCCGCATGAAGCGGCGCAGGCTCGCCAGATCGGCGACCCGCCTCGCCGCGAGCGGCGGGAAGGTGTACGACGGGTCGAGGATTCTGAACGCGCCGAGCCGTCCGAGCGCGATGAGACTCCGCTCGGGGTCGGGCTCGGACAGGATCAGCTCTACCTCGGCCAGGAGCCGTTGCCCCGAGAGCGCCGGATACGGTATCCGGTCGAGCGCGAGTCGGAGGGCGCGCCGGCTGCCGCGGTCCGGGGTCAGGCCGAGGCGCGTCTGGTAGCGGACCGCCCGGAAGATCCGGGTCGGGTCCTCGACGAACGAGAGCGGATGGAGGATAGACAGACGCCGGCGCGCCACGTCCGGGGCGCCCCGGAGCGGATCGAGCAAATCGCCGAACCCCGGTGGCGTGAGCACGAGCGCCATCGCGTTGACGCTGAAGTCCCGCCGGGGGAGATCCTCGCCGAGGGACGCCGGGGTGACCTGCGGGAGGGCCCCCGGCCTCCGGTAGCGCTCCCGGCGCGCCGTGGCCACGTCGAGCCGCAGCGCCCCGCTCTCGAGCGAGGCGGTCTGAAAGGTCGCGTGGATCGTCAGGGTGCTGCCCAGCTCCTCGGCGAGCCGGCGCGCCAGGGCGAGGCCGTCCCCTTCCACGACGATGTCGAGTTCCCGCGCCTCCCGCCCCAGCAGGATGTCCCTGACGAAGCCCCCGACGGCGTACGTCCTGACGCCCAGCGACTCTCCCAGCCCGCCGATCCGGCGGAGGAGCCCGAGCGTTTCCCGCGTCAGCTGGCGTTCGAGCCTCGGCAGGAGCGACAGCGCGGGACGGCCCGCGGGGAGGACGGACGACTCCACGGCTCCCACGACGCGGCGGCCGTCCCTGACGAGCACCGCCGGCGCCCCCTCCAGGAGATGGCGGCGGATGACCGCTTCGGGGGTGCTGAGCGTGACCACGGGAATTTCCCACCGCGCCGCCGCCGCCGCCCGCCTCGTGCCCAGGCCCAGGGCCCGGGCCCGCCCGAGATCCGCCGGGAAGATCGCCCCCGAGGTCCTCCCCTCGCGGAGCGTGAGGAGACGAAGACGGCGTCGGCGCACGAGCCTCAGAGCCTCCCTCACCGTCGCCCTGGGCGGGCACGGCGCCACGCCCCGGCGCATGAGCGCGGCCGCCCCGGGCTCCACCTGCGGGTATCGTCCCCGGCGAAGCTTCTTCACTCGGCCGATCCCTTTCCCGGGAGCCGCGCCCTCGGGTGGAAGCGGCGGTACATGTCCCGCACCGCGGCCGGCGGCAGATGCGTGTAGATCTGGGTGGTGGAGATATCGGCGTGACCGAGCATGACCTGGATGGAGCGGAGGTCCGCCCCGCGCTCCAGGAGATGGCTGGCGAAGGAGTGGCGGAGCGTGTGGGGCGAGACGGCGGCTCTCACGCCCGCGCGCCGCGCCGCCTTCTTGATCATTCCCCAGAGTCCCTGACGCGACAGGGGGCGCCCCGCGCGGTTCACGAAGAGGGTCCCCGCGTCGGCACCCCTGACGAGACGGGCGCGGGCCGTTTGCAGGTACTGGCGCACCCGGCCGACGGCCTGCGCCCCCATCGGGATCAGCCGCTGTCGATCGCCCTTGCCCGTGCAGACCACGTAGCCGGCCGTCAGGTTCACGTCCTCGATCTTCAGGGCGAGGCTTTCCGACGCCCGCATGCCCGTGGCGTAGAGGAGCTCCAGGAGCGCCCGGTCCCTCACCCCCACCGGATCGTCGGCGGGCGGCGATTCCACGAGGGCCGCCGCTTCTGTCGGGGACAGGGTACGCGGCAGCCGCCGCGGCGGGCGGGGCGCTTCCAGGCGCTCGGTCGGGTCCGCCGCGATGAGGTCCTCCCGCACGAGGAAGCGGTAGAGTCCGCGAAGGGCCGACAGGTGGCGGGCCACGCTCCGGGGACCGAGTCCCCCTTGACGGAGGGTCAGGAGATACCGGGCGACGTGCTCGGGGCTGACCCGCGCGAGCTCGAGGCGCCGGTGGGCGAGGAAGCGGGCGAAGCCGGCCAGGTCGCGCCGGTACGCGGAAACGGTGTTGGGGGAGCCCCCCTGCTCCGACCGGAGGGCTCCGAGGTACTCGGCCACGGGATCCATCAGCGATCCCGGGTGTGTGTCGGAGGGTCGTCGGCCTGGAGAAAAACGCTGACGCCTCGGGCATCCGGGCCGGTCAGCCGATGACCGGCCGCCTTCGAGGCGTCCTTCACCCGCTGCGGAAACACGCTCATCGAAAACGTCCGACTCGGAAAGTATATCAGCGATCGCTTCCCGAAGGCAACTTGCGACTCCGGCGTCGCAGGAGGCCCAGGAGCGCCGGCCCCTCCTCGGAGCGGAGGAGGAGGCTCGTGGCGGTGAAGGCGACGATCCCGCCGCCGATGGCCAAGAGGAGCCACAGGGCCTCGACCTTCCGCGTCGGCCCGTGGGGCCAGTTCCAGATGAGGAGGCCGCACCAGGCGGCCATCACCGCCGTCGCTCCTGCCACCCGCCAGAGGCTCCCGAGGAGGCGCCGGCCGCCCAGACGCCCCAGCCGGCGGCGGAGGAGCCAGAGCAGGGCGATGAGGTTGAAGGTCGCCGAGGCGGACGCTGCGAGGGCGAGGCCGCCGTGTTTGAGCGGCCCCATGAGAGCCAGGGCGAAGGCGACGTTGAGCCCCACGGCGGCGACTCCTACCCGTACCGGCGTGCGGGGGTCCTCCAGGGCGTATAGCGCCTGGGCCGCGATTCTCACCGCGGAGAATGCGGGCAACCCGAACGCGAAGAAGCCCAGCGCCCAGGCGGTGGCCTGGGTATCGTCGGGGCCGAAACGCCCCCGCTCGAAGAGCAGGCGGGTGATCGGGTCTCGGAGGAGCCAGAGGCCGACGGACGCCGGGATGGCGACGAAGCACGACAGTCTCAGCGCGAAGTTCAGGGTCCCGGTGAGGCCGGGCAGGTCGCGCCGGGCGGCCTGCGTGGCCATGGGCGGGAGCGTGGCGGTGGCGACCGCGATGCCGAAGACGCCGAGCGGGAACTCGACGATGCGGTCGGCGTAGTAGAGAAACGAGATGCTGCCCTCGGGCAGGAGCGAGGCCAAGAGCGTATTGACGAAGACGTTGAGCTGCACGGCGGCGAGACCGAACACGGCCGGCCCGAGGAGACGGGCGATCCGTCGAAGGGCCGGATGGGTGAACTCGGCCGAGGGCTGGAGGGGGACGCCGGCCCGTCGGAGCTCCGGCAGCTGGATCGCGAACTGTCCCAGCCCTCCGACCAAAACTCCCAGGGCGAGCGCCAGGATCGGCACGCCCACATGGGGTGGCAACGTCAGGACCGCCGCGATCATGCCGACGTTGAGGACCGCGGGACCCAGGGCCGAAGTGAAAAACCGGTGGTGGACGTTCAAGAGGCCCATGGCGAGGGCGGCCAGCCCCACGAACACGAGATAGGGGAACATGAGGCGCGTGAGCGTCGTGGCCAGGCGGAGCTGCTCGGGGACCGCGGAAAAGCCCGGAGCCATCACGCCGACGATCCACGGGGCGAGCCAGGCGCCGAGTGCTGCGACGACCAGGAGGGTCAGGAGCAGCGTGCCCGCCACGGCCCGCACCATCCGGTCGAACTCCGGGCGGGATCGGGTGGCGAGATAGTCGGTGAACACGGGGATGAAGGCCGTGGCGAGGGCGCCCTCCGCCAGGAGGCGACGGAAGAGGTTCGGGATCCGGAAGGCGACGAAGAAGGCGTCGGTGGTCGGCCCGGCGCCGAAGGCGCGCGCCACGACCACGTCCCGGACGAATCCGAGCACGCGACTGGCGAGCGTCGCGAGCCCGATGGTGCCGACCGCCTGGACGACGCCGGCCTCCACCGACGCCGTCGGCGTCCCGTTGTCGTTCGGATCCGGCAGCGTCATCGTGACAAACTCCTTGACAGTGGTCGGGCCCGACGGTACTTTGGACGGGCTTCGTCACGCGACGGAGCAGGAGGACGGGCGAAGTGGCGAACATCAAGTCCGCTCAGAAGCGGATGAGGCAGAGCGAGCGCCGACGGCTCCGCAACCGGGCGATCCGGTCCAGGGTCCGCTCGACCGTGAAAGCGGCCTACGCCGCGCTCGGCGCAAAGGGCGCGACGCCCGAAGCCTCCGTGCGAGAGGCGATGCGCGCGCTGGACAAAGCTGTGACCAAGGGCGTCCTTCATCCGAACACGGCGGCGCGGCGGAAGTCCGCCTTGGCGCGCGGGCTCGCGCATTAGTCGCTCCGCCTACGTTCCCCGGGCCTGCAGGTCGTAGAGCGTTCTGAGGATTTCCTTCGCCCGTTCCGTCACGACGCGTCCTCCGGTGTCTCCGTAGAGGCTTGCGCACGCGATGTAGCTCGGCCGGTCGTACGCCTCCGGCGTCAGGAAGTACCCGCCGTAATCGTTCGCGAGCCCCACGACGAAGGCATGGCGGAAGAGCCGCCGGCCCTCCGCCTTGACCGCCTGCCCGAGCTGCGTCTCAAGTTCCCCCGGGATCGTCACCCAGGCGCTGTCGCCGATGGCGACCGCGACCATCTCCGACTCGGCGGGGAACGCCCACCCCATCCCGAGCGTCAGCCACCGCGGCACCCCCCGGCCGAGGCAGTTCCGGAGCGCCAGGTGGGGAGGCGGCAGCCCGACGCGCAGGGACACCACGGAGAGGGGCGAGCCGGCGGCGACCGGTATGCGTTTCCACGCGGCGAGGAGTTCGCTCGAGAGCGCCTGGCTGATCTCGTGGAGGCCGCGCCAGCCGTGAAGGGCCGGGCTCACGTCCCCGACGGCGCCGTTGGCGTAGAGCGCCGGAACGTGGAGGGCGCCCTCGACCTCCTCTGAGACGGCGCCCATGACGTCCCCCGAGAGCAGCAGGTTGCCCTTGCCGAGCACGGTCCCGTGGATGGCGTAGTTCCAGACGAGCGCGATGGGTTCCCCGTCGGTGCCGACGACCTTCAGCACCCCGACTTCAGGGTCGAGCGGTCGGCCAACCCGGCTCCGGGTGATGCCCTGCACCTCACCCCGCCCGATTCCGACGCGTGCGGGGGCCTTGCGACTCTCGGCCTCTTCGCCCGCCCGGACCATCGCGTCCAGGAGTCGCGCGCGGACGGCGGGGGCGAGGCGGTCCACCGCGAGGAAGCCCAGGAAGGCGGAGCGGGAGAACGCCCCCGGGCCCGAATGCGTGTGGGAGGCGGCGAGGATGACGCCGTCGTAGCGGTACCCCCGGCTCTCGAGGCGCGTTCGGACCTCTCGCACCATGTCGCGTTCGACCGCGACGAGGTCCACGGCGAGCCACAGGAGCCGCCGCCCGCCGCCCTCCAGCACGAGGGCCCGCGCCGTGATGGGATCATGGGTGCCGGTCCCGGGCTTGAACCAGAAGGCGTACGGGTAGCGATTCAGGACGTCGGGGATCCGGAGGCGTCGCTCGAGACCGCCGTAGCCCGCCAGCGGCACTCCGACCGGGAGCGCGACGTCCACCGTCCGGGCGCCGGCGAGGAGTCCCGGACCGGCCGGGCGGCCGACGGGAGGGCGCCCTTCGGCCGAGGCCCGGACGGCGCCTGCCGACCACCCCGAGAGAGAGAGCCAGAGGACGGTGAGGCCGACCAGAGCGAGCCGACGCCTCATCCGGCTCGACACAGGTCGGCGAGGAGCAGCGTCAGCTCCGAGCGCGGCCGCGCGCTCGCTTTCAGGCGCCGCTCCGCCTCCCAGCACTGGGCGAGGCCGCGGGCCAGCGAGCGGGAGGTCAGGGATGTGGCCGTCCGGGCGAGGTTCTCGATCGCGTAGGCGGGGCGACGGAGAGTCCGGGCGACTTCCTCGGCCGACTTCCCCTGGCGGAGCCACTCCTTCACCTGCCAGGTGGTCCGGACCTGCCGCACGAGGGCCCCGAGGATCGCCAGCGGCTCTTCGCCCGAGGCGAGCAGATGCTCGAGCAGCGGCAGCGCCTGGCTCAGCTGCCGCCGCTCGAGAGCGTCGGCCAGCTCGAAGGTCTTGAGGAGTCGGTGCTCGCCGACCACCTGCCGCACCTCTGCCTCGTCGATCCTGCGCGCCGCCGGCCCGGAGAAGAGGAGGGCCTTTTCGAGTTCGCCCGAGAGCGTCGTCAGGTCCTCGCCGGCCCAGCGGACCAGGAGCTGGGCCGCCGGCTCCGTCAACTCGTACCCCTCCTCGTCGGCCTTAGCCCGGAGCCAGGCGACCAGCGCCCGGCCCGCGAGACGCGGGACCTCGACTATCCCCGTCGGGGGAAACGCCTTGACGAGCCAGTGGGTCGGCGGAAGCGGCTCCGCCGCCAGGAAGAGAAGGCGGGCGGAGGCGTTGGGTGCCCCCAGGTAGTCGCTGAGCGCCGCCGCGTTCTTTCCCGAGAGCGCCTGGGCACCCTTGACGACGACGAGCCGGGCGGCCGTCGTCCACGGCAGGGTGAGCGCCGACCGGACGATCACCTCGACCTCGGTCTCGGCCGCATGGAAGACTTCGCGGCTCAGCGGAATGAGGGCCGGATCGGGGAAGAGAGCCTGCGTCACCCGGGCGAGCGCCTCGTCAAGCAGGCGCGCCTCGGGCCCGTGCAGAAGGGCGACCGGCGGGACGCCGCCCCGCTCGACCTCGCGGAGAAAGCCGGCGTAGTCCATCCGCCGCGACCGCTAGAACCGGTCCACGGCCAGGTTGACGATCGACCGTCCGATGTCCACCGCCGCGCCGCGGAGCGCGGTCTCCTCGCTGGTGATCGTCGCCGCCACCTGCCCCTGGACCCGGAAGTCGCCCTTTTCCTGGAGCCCATCCTGGCGCCAGAGCACCGCGTTGTTCTTGACGTCGCGGAACTCGAGGTTCAGCGTGACCGTCAGCCGGTACTCCCGGACGTTGGCGCCGGGATCGAAGGAGAGCGAATTCAACTGGTAGCCAACGATCTCCCCCTGGAGGATCGAGTCGGCCTCCTCCGGGCGGACGACCCGGAGCCGCCCGCTCGTGACGAAAGCATCCACGACCGCGGCCGTGAGCAGGGTTTCCGCGCCGGGCTGCTGAGTCTTGTTGGCGAAGACGGGGATGGCCACCGTCCGAATGTGGCCGGGGAGATTCCCCCGGAGGGAGTACCCGCACCCTCCCAGGAGGGCCAGCGCCAGGGACAGGACGAGGGCGCGCCGGGTCATCACTGGCGGGTCACGATGTTGACGAGCCGGCCGGGGACCACGACCACCCGGTCCACCTGACGCGTCTCTAGCCAGGAGCGGACCCGCTGATCGTCGAGCGCCCGGCTCCGGATCTGCTCCTCGCCCGCGCCGGCCTCCACCTGAAGCCGGCTCCGGACCTTGCCGTCCACCTGAACCACGATCAGAACCTCCTCGCGCGCCAGCGCCGCGGCGTCGGGATTGGGCCACGGCTGCCCGAAGAGGCTCGAGGGGTGGCCGACCTGCGCCCAGAGGTCTTCGGCCAGGTGCGGCGCGAAGGGCCCGAGGACAAGGAGCAGCGTCTCCACGGCCTCGCGGAGCAGCGCCGCGCGCTCGGCCTGGCCGAGCGTGTCCATGGACGAGGCGGCGAACGCGTACAGCGCGTTGACGAGCTCCATGATCGCGCTGATCGCGGTGTTGAAATGGAACTGGTCCTCCATGTCGTCGGTGACCCGCTTGATCGTCTCGTGGATCGCCCGCCGGAACCGGCGCCCCTCGGCCGAGAGCGGGCCCCGGGGCGCCTGCCCATCGCCGAGCTCGTGCAGGTGGGAGAGGACGAAGCGCCACACGCGGTTCAAAAAGCGCGAGGCGCCCTCCACGCCGCGGTCGTTCCAGTCCAGGTCCTTCTCGGGCGGCGCGGCGAACAGCGAGAACAAGCGAACGGTGTCGGCGCCGAAGGCCCGGATCAGGTCGTCCGGATCCACGACGTTCCCCTTCGACTTGGACATTTTCGCGCCGTCCTTGATGACCATCCCCTGGGTGAGCAGGTTGACGAAGGGCTCGTCGAGCTTGGTCACCCCGAGGTCGCGGAGCACCTTGGTGTAGAAGCGCGCGTAGAGGAGGTGGAGCACCGCGTGCTCGATCCCACCGATGTACTGGTCCACGGGCATCCAGTAGTTGGCGGCGGTCGGCTCCACCATTCCGCCCGCGTAGGTCGGAGAGCAGTAGCGGAGGAAGTACCAGGAGGACTCGACGAAGGTGTCCATCGTGTCGGTCTCGCGGCGCGCCTTCGCCCCGCAGCGGGGGCACGCGGTGTTCACGAAGGAGGCGACGTCGGCCAGGGGCGAGCCGCCCTTGCCTCGGAGCTGAACGTCGCGCGGCAGGATGACGGGCAGGCGCTCTTCCCTCTCGGGCACCATGCCGCAGCGCTCGCAGTAGACGATCGGGATCGGCGCCCCCCAGTAGCGCTGGCGGCTGATCCCCCAGTCGCGCAGGCGGTAGTGGACCTTGGCCTCGCCGATGCCGTTGCCCACCAGCCATGCGGTCGCCTTCTTCTGGGCTGGGGCGACCATGAGGCCGTTCAAAAAGTCGGAGTTGATCGCCGGACCGTCGCCCAGGTACGCCTCCCCTTCCCACCCTTCGGGCGGCTCGACGGTCCGGATGATCGGCAGGCTATGGGCCTTGGCGAAATCCCAGTCCCGCTGATCCTCACCCGGCACCGCCATGATGGCGCCGGTGCCGTAGCCCATCAGCACGTAGTCGGCGAGGAAGAGCGGGATCTCCTGGCCGGTGAACGGGTTGACGGCGCGCGCCTTGAGGCGCAGCCCGCGCTTGGGCCGGTCGGCTGCCAGCCGCTCGATCTCCGACTGCCGCGCGACGTCGGCGCGGAACAGGGCGACCGCGGCCGCCTCGTCCCTGTCGGCGATCAGGCGGTCCACCAGCGGGTGCTCCGGAGCGAGCACCGCGTACGTCATGCCGAAAGAGGTGTCCGGGCGCGTGGTGAAGACGCGGATCGAAAGCTCCTTGGCTCCCACCACCGGCAGGCTGAATTCCGCGCCCTCCGATTTCCCGATCCAGTTGCGCTGCATCGTGAGGACGCGCTCGGGCCAGCCTCCCAGGCGATCGCACCAGGTCAGGAGCTCGTCCGCGTACTCGGTGATCTTGAAAAACCACCCCTCGACCTCTTTGGGGACGACCTCGGCCTCGCACCGCCAGCAGCGCCCCGCCTCGACCTGCTCGTTGGCGAGGACCGTCCGGCAGGAAGGGCACCAGTTCACCCCCGAGCGCTTGCGGTAGGCCAGGCCGCGCTCGAACATGCGGATGAAGATGAGCTGCTCCCATTTGTAGTAGTCGGGATCGCACGTGGCGATCTCCCGGTCCCAGTCGTAGGAGCCGCCGAGTTTCTTAAGCTGGGCCCGCATGGAGTCGATGTTCTCGTAGGTCCAGACGGCCGGATGCACGCCGTGCTCGATGGCCGCGTTCTCGGCGGGGAGCCCGAAGGCGTCCCACCCCATCGGGTGCAGAACGTTGAAGCCGCGCATCCGCTTGTAGCGGGCCACCACATCGCCGATGGCGTAGTTCCTCACGTGCCCCATGTGGATCCGGCCGGAGGGATAGGGGAACATCTCCAGGCAGTAGAACTTGGGGCGCGCCGGGTCGGGGGAGACCCTGAAGGCCTTCCCCTCCTCCCACACCTTCTGCCACTTGGCCTCGATTTCGCGGAAGGGATAGCGGTCCGGACCATCCGGGAGGGCCATATTAATGCCGATTTTTACCACACTTAGCGGCGGGAAGCAAGAACGGCAGGGGGTGGATGGACCGGCGGCCCATCCACCCCGGGACCACGGGGGCTACTTCTTCATCTGGAGCTTGACCCCGAGAAGCTTGGCCGCTTCCTCGGCCTGCTTGATGGCGTCGGCGTGCTTGCCGGCGTCGTGGAGCTTCTGGGCCTCGGCGATCATCCCCTTGGCCTTGGCCACCTTCGGGTCGTCGGCCTTCATCTTGCCGACCGACTCGTTCAGCTGCTTGATCAGGAGCGGGCACTGGCTGGCCATGGCGGGGCTGGCCACCAGGCTCAGCGCCGCAATCGCGATGACGAGTGCTTTTATCAAGGATTCACCCCCTTTCGTGAGAGATTCCACTGCGCGTAACAGCCGGGCTCCCCCAAAGGTTCCCCTGGCTCATGGAAGGTCCGGCCGACGGCCAGCTATTATGCCCCAGGCTGGGCTCCATGGGTAGGAGTCTTCTGGGCGCGCACCGGGTCGGGCGCCCTCCATCCAGGAGACCGGTGGCGCGCCCTCAGGTGGTGCGGGTCGGCTCGTCCGGCGGGTGGAAGAACGCGTGGATCTTCTGGGCCAGCTTCGGGGTGACCTTGGCCACGGCCGCCAGCTCGGCGACCGATGCCTCCCGGACCTTCCGGGCAGATCCCAGCGACTTCAGGAGGTTGGTCCTGATCGCGGGGCCGACGCCGGGGATCTGGTCGAGGATCGATTGGATCGTCCGGCGGCTCCTGAGCTTCTTGTGATAGGAGACGGCGAAGCGGTGGGCCTCGTCACGGATCTTCCGGAGCGCGAGCAGCCCCGGGGAGGTCAGGTCCAGCACGAGTGGGTGGAGGCCCTCGGGCGTGTAGACCTCCTCCTCGCGCTTGGCGAGGGAGACGATGGGGAGCCAGTCGAGCCCGAGGGCCTCGAGGACCTTGACCCCCACGTTGAGCTGCCCGCGCCCGCCGTCGAGCAGGATCAGGTCCGGCAGCGCGGTCCCCTCCTCGAGCGCTCGCGCGTAGCGGCGGGAGAGCACCTCCTCGAGCATGGCGTAGTCGTCGGCGCCCTTGACGCTCCGGATCCTGAAGCGCTTGTAGTCGTCCTTCCTCATGGCCCCGTTCTCCCACACGACCATGGAGCCGACGGCTTCGCTCCCCTGGATGTTCGAGATGTCGAATCCCTCGATGCGGTGGGGCGGGCCGGGGAGGTTGAGCGCACGACGGAGGTCGCCCTGGACCACCTGCTGCCGGTCGTCCCTTGAGAGAAGGTGGGTCTGGAGCGCCTGGGCCGCGTTGTCCTCGGCCATGAGGATGAACTCGCGCTTCTTGCCGCGGCGGGGCACCTGGAGCTCCACCCGGCCCTCCCGGCGCCGGCTCAGCCACTCGGCCGTCAGGGCCGGCTCCGGGGTCTCCTCCGAGAGGAGGATCTCGGGCGGCGGCGTGACGTTACGAGCGTAGAACTGACGGATGAAGGCCTCCAGGATCAGGCCGTCCCCGACGCCGGCCAGCCGCTCGAAGAAGAACGACTCCCGCCCCAGGAGACGTCCCTTCCGGACGAAGAACAGCTGCACGCACGCGTCACCCCCCTGGCGCACCACCCCGAGGATGTCCTGGTCCATCTCGTCGGTCGAGATGATCTTCTGGCGCTCCCGGACCTTGTGGAGCGCCTGGATCTGATCCCGAAGCACCGCGGCCCGCTCGAACCTGAGCTCGGCCGCCGCATCCTCCATTTCGCGGGTGAGGGTTTTGGCCAGGTCGTCGTCTTTGCCCTCGAGGAACCGCTGCACGTCGCGGACGGTCTGCGCGTACCCGTCCTGCGTCTCCCACCCCGTGCACGGGGCCTTGCACCGGTGGATGTAGTACTGGACACAGGGGCGCTCGAGGGTGCCGTCGATCTTGATCCGGCAGGTACGGAGGGGGAACAGCTGCCGCACGAGGCGCAGCGTCTCGCGCATGGCGGTGGCGGGATAGAAGGGCCCGAAGTACGCGGCACCGTCCTTCTCGACGCGGCGGGCGACCAACAGCCGCGGGAAGTCTTCGTTGGTCGTGAGCTTGAGGAACGGGTAGTGCTTGTCGTCGCGCAGGACGATGTTGTAACGGGGGCGATGCTTCTTGACCAGGTTGGACTCGAGGATCAGGGCCTCGAGCTCGTTGTCAGTGAGGATGTAGTCCAGGTCCCGGATCTGCCGGACGAGGGCGTCGGTCTTCGGGTCGCGCGCCCGGGACTCCTGGAAGTAGGAGCGCACGCGGCTCCGGAGCGAGGCCGCCTTGCCGATGTAGATGACCTGCCTCTTGGCGTCCTTGAAGAGGTAGACGCCGGGCCGGTCCGGCGCGCGTTCGAGCTTGTCCTCTAAGGTCACAGCGCCAGTTCCTTCTTCCTGAGCGCCCTGATCCTGTCGCGGAGCTCCGCCGCCCGTTCGAAGTCTAACCGCTTCGCCGCCTCCTTCATCGCGCTCTCCAGCTCCTTGAGCCGCGTCTCCAGGGCGTCGGCCGATGCGAAGACGTCTTCCTCCCCGCGCACCACCTCCACGGTGTAGTAGTCGCGCTCCCAGACGGACTGGAGCAACTCGCGGATGGACTTCTTGATGGATTCGGGGGTGATCCCGTGCCGGCGGTTGTACTCCTCCTGGAGCGTCCGTCGGCGCTCGGTCTCGGCCAGGGTCACCTTCATGGAATCGGTGACGCGGTCGGCGTACAGGATCACCTCGCCGCGGACGTGACGGGCGGCCCGGCCGGCCGTCTGGGTGAGCGAGGTGGCCGAGCGCAGGTACCCTTCCTTGTCGGCGTCCAGGATGGCCACCAGGGAGACCTCCGGGATGTCCAGCCCTTCCCGGAGGAGGTTGATGCCGATCAGGCAGTCGAATTTGCCGAGGCGGAGGTCGCGGATCAGCTCCACCCGATCCAGCGTGTCGATGTCCGAGTGGAGGTAGCGGACCCGGAGCCCCGTCTGCTGATAATACTCGGTCAGATCCTCCGCCATCCGCTTCGTCAGCGTCGTGACCAGGACCCGCTCCTCCCGCTCGGCGCGCGCCCGGATCTCGTGGAGCAGGTCGTCCACCTGTAGAGCGGCGGGCCGCACGGTGATGCGGGGGTCCATGAGGCCGGTGGGTCGGATGATTTGCTGGACCACGGCGCCGTCCGCCCGGCCGAGCTCGTACTCCGCCGGCGTCGCGGAGACGTACACCGTTTGCCCGGTCATCGCGCAGAACTCCTCGAAATTCAGCGGGCGATTGTCGAAGGCGGACGGCAGGCGGAAGCCATATTCCACCAGGGTCTCCTTGCGGGAGCGATCGCCGTGATACATTCCGCGGATCTGCGGGACCGCGACGTGGCTCTCGTCAATGACGACCAGGGCATCCTTGGGGAGGTAGTCGAGCAGGGTGGGCGGCGGTTCGCCGGGCTTCCGCCCGGTCAGGTGGCGGGAGTAGTTTTCGATGCCGTGACAGTAGCCGATCTCCCGGAGCATCTCGATGTCGAAGAGCGTGCGCTGCTCGAGCCTCTGGGCCTCCAGGAGCCGGTTCGTGGAGCGGAAGAACGCGAGGCGCTCGGCCAGCTCGTCCTTGATCCCTTCGATCGCGCGCTCCAGCTGATCCTCGGGCGTGACGTAGTGGTTGGCCGGGTAGACGGCCACCTGCCCGACGCGGCCGAGGAGCTGTCCCCGGAGCGGGTCAATCTGGTGGATCGCTTCCACCGTGTCGCCGAAGAATTCGATCCGGAGCGCAGCCGCGTCCCCCGAAGCCGGGAACACCTCGACCACGTCTCCCCGAACCCGGAAGGTCCCGCGGTGGAAGTCGTAGTCGTTGCGCTCGTACTGGATCGCGACCAGCTGCCTGACCATCTGATCCCGGTCGAGCGTGGCGCCCTCGGAGAGCCCGAGGTGCATGCCGCGGTAGGTCTCCGGGGCGCCGATGCCGTAGATGCAGGAGACCGAGGCCACGATCACCACGTCGCGCCGCTCGAACAGGGCCTGGGTCGCCGAGTGGCGCATCCGGTCGATCTCGTCGTTGATCAGCGCGTCCTTTTCGATGTAGGTGTCGGTCTGGGGGATGTAGGCCTCGGGCTGATAGTAGTCGTAGTAGGAGACGAAATACTCGACGGCGCTCGAGGGGAAGAACGCCTTGAACTCCCCGTGCAGCTGGGCGGCCAGGGTCTTGTTCGGGGAGATGACGAGCATGGGCCGCCCGAGCCGCGCGAGGGCGCTGGCGATCGTGAACGTCTTGCCCGAGCCGGTGACGCCGAGCAGGACGGACTGGGGTCGGCCGGCCTCGATCAGGTGGACCAAGTGCTCGATGGCCTGGGGCTGGTCTCCCCGCGGGTCAAACTCCGAGGAGAGCTGGAACACGGAGGCTTAGAGGACGGAGGGAACGGCGACCAGGTACTTGCGCCAGGAGTCCAGGAAGGAGTTGGCGTGGGGATGACGCAAGAGGTGCACGGAGAACAAAAACTGGGGGTGGCCAGGCTCGCGGATCAGCGACATCGCCGCCTCGGTGAGCGTGCGGTTGCCCTTCCGGAGGTTGCACCGGAGGCAGGCGGCGACCACGTTGGTCCAGGTGGTCTCCCCGCCCCGCGAGCGCGGCAGGATGTGATCCACGGTCAGGCGCTCGCCGCGTCGGGCGCAGTACTGGCAGGTGTGGCTGTCGCGCCGAAGAATGTTCTTCTTGTTGAACGCGACCCGGTCCAGGAAGGGTTTCCGGATGTAGACCGCCAGCCGGATCACCGCGGGCAACTGGAAGCTCACGGACGGCGAGCGGATGACCCGGGGGGATGGCTCGACGCTCTCGGCCTTCCCGCTCAGGAGGAGGGTGACGGCCCGCTTGGCGTTGGTGAAGTGAAGCGGCTCGAAGGTGTAGTTGAGGACCAGTACGGCAATTTCATCCATATATCTGACAAAGCATAGTCGGGAGGGTCGCGGCTGTCAACCTCCGGGGGACCCTCCGGCCGTCGAGCGGATCGGTCGGCGAAGCTCGTCAGACGAGCAGGCGCCAGAGGAACTGGGCGGACCCCGCCAGGAGGGTGAAGGAAACCAGCGCAGCCTCCGGGTTCAGGAACCCGAGCGCGAGGAGGCTGCAGAACACAAGGAAGCAGCCGACGTAGAAGCGCACCTCGCGCTGATCCACCCACGCGTGCGGGTCGAGGATCCGCTTGGCGTTCTCCACGAGGTAGAAGGGGGAATACAGGAGGTAGAAGGCGAGGAAGAATGCCGAGAGGGCCAGGACTCCGCCCATCGCCCCCACGATGCCCCAGAGCGCCCACCGGAACATCCCGTCCACGAACTTTTCTTCGATGGCCGCGGGGAGTGCCTGCGGGCGATAGTAGACGATCACCATGGCCAGGGCGTAGAGGGGGAGGATGAGCTCGATCCAAGGACGGCTCTGCCGATACTCCAGATGTGCCACGGCTCCTCCACGGACACCCATAGTGGTTTCCCCCCGGCTAGGAGGACTGCACGTGAAATGCCAAAGCCCTCGATCCAGAAGGGATTGACTTTTCGGGCAGTTAGCCTGGCGTGGGGGAGAGGGAATCGCAAGTGCTGACAGAAACGGACGTCCGGCCCTGTCCGTTCTGGAGACAGGCCCGGGCCGGTGTCAGCCACGGAAGAGACTCCTCAAGAGGAAGATCAGGTTGGCCGGCCGCTCGGCCAGCCGCCGCACGAAGTACCCGTACCACTCTTCCCCGAAGGGCACGAGCACGCGGAGCCGCACCCCCTGATCGCGGAGCCGGTCGTGGAGGTCGTGGCGGATCCCGTAGAGCATCTGGATTTCGAATTTCTCCGCGGGGACCTGAAGGTCGCGGGCCCGGCGGACTGCGCGGGCGATCAGGCGCTCGTCATGGGTCGCGAAGGCGGGATAAACCCCCGCGGCGAGCGCCTCGGGGGAGAGGAGCAGGTCCATGAGCTGCGCGTACTGTTCGTCCACCTCCTGCTTCGTCGGGAAAGCCAGCCGCGGGGGTTCTCGATAGGCACCCTTGCAGAGCCGGACGATGGCCCCGCGGGCGATGAGTCGCCGGATGTCCGCTTCGCTCCGTCTGAGGTACGCCTGGATCACACACGCGGCGCTGGGGTACCGTTGCCGCACGGAGTCGTAGAGGTCGAGGGTGCGGTTGGTGTAGGTCGAGGACTCCATGTCGATCCACGTGAGCTGCCCGTTGCCCTGCCCGTGCTCGAGGACGCGCTCCAGGTTCTCCCGGCAGATCGTCACCGAAAGGTGTAGCCCCAGGTGGGTGAGCTTGAGCGACGGGGTGCAGCGGAAGTCCTGGCGCTTGATCTCGTCGTGGAGCGCGAGATAGACGTCTCGGGCCCGCCGCGTGTCGTCCGCCGTGCGGACGTTTTCTCCCAGGTAGGTGACGGCGGAGAGGAGCCCGCTCTGCTGGAGATCCGCGATGACGGTGAAGGCCTGGTCGGCTCCCGTGCCGGCCACGAACCGCCGGACCAGCCGGCGGGTGAACGGGAGTCGCTCCATCGCCTGCCCGAGGCGTTCTCGGCGGGACAGATAGAGGAGGAGCGCCCGCAGCATGCTCGGACCCTAGCCTCGCCCCGGCGCACGGGTCAAGGCGCGATCGCCGCGACGTGCTCGATCAGGATTCCTTCGCGAAGGCCGAACTCGCTCACGCGGACCGACGGAAACCCGAAGCGCTCCATGGCGGCGAGGCAGATGGCGATCCCCGGGATGATGACGTCGGCCCGCCCGGCCGGCAGGCACGGCAGCTCGGCGCGGACGCTCGCGGGGAGCGCGGTCAGTCGCTCGCGGAGCCGCTCGATCCGGTCTCGCCCGAGGACGTAGCCGTGGACCCGTTCGGGATCGTAGGTCGGGAGCTCCTGGTCCAGCGCGGCGAGCGTCGTGACGGTCCCCGCCGTGCCCACCAGGTGGTCCGGGCGGGTGACGGGGGCGAGCGCGGCGAGGCCGGTCGCCAGTCGGGCACGGACCTCCCGCTCCATCAGGGCGTAGCAGGCCGGGCTCACGGGGTCCGCTGTCCGGTAGCTCTCGGCCAGCGCCACCACCCCGAGCCTCAGGCTCACCGCGGCCGCGAGGCGCCGCTCCCGGGCCAGGATGAACTCTGTGCTCCCGCCTCCGATGTCGAAGAGGAGCAAGGAGCCCGACAGACCGGGGAGCCCGTGGAGCGTTCCGAGGAGCGCGAGGCGGGCTTCTTGCTCTCCCGGTACGACCTTCACCCTGCGGCCCACACTCCGCTCGACGTGGTCCAGAAACTCCTGCCGGTTCCGGGCGTCGCGCACCGCGCTCGTGGCGACGATCAGGACCTCGCGCGCGCCGAGGGCCTCGGCGGTCCGGCAGAAGTCGGCGACGGTCTCGATGGTGCGTGCCATGGCGTCGTCGCCGAGGATCCCGGTGGCGCCGACGCCTTCGCCGAGGCGGGTGATGGCCTGGCTCTGGTGGAGCGCGCGCCAGGGGCCCGGGCTCGAGAGCTCGACGACGAGCAGCCGGACCGTGTTGGTCCCGAGGTCAATGGCGGCCAGACGGCGAATGTCAGGAACCGGCGGGGCGTCGAAGTCCGAGGGCGTCGGCGACGACGTTCCGGACGCGCTCGACTCGGAACGGCTTGACGATCATCAGGTCCACGCCGGCCTCCTGGATGCGGGCCGGGTCCAGCAGATCGCCCCAGCCCGTCATGAGGACGACGGGCGTCCCCCGGCTGAGTTTTTTCACGGCGCGGGCCACGTCCAGGCCGGAGCGCTCCGGCATGGAGAGGTCGGTCATCACCAGGTCGAACCGGCCGCGCTGGAAGCGGGCCAGTCCGTCCAGGCCGTCGCGGGCCGCCTCCACCGAATGCCCGGAAGCCGTCAGAATGTCCACGAGGGTTCGCCGGAGGTGGTCCTCGTCCTCGATCACCAGAATCGCGGCGCCTCTATGGGCGGGGGGGCCCGGGGGAGCGACCTGGGGTGCGCCGACGATCCCCGCCGAGGTCCCGGCCGGCAGAAGGACCCGGCAGGTGGTTCCCCGTCCCTCCTGGCTCTCGATCTCGATGCTTCCCTTGTGGCGGGCGACGATCCCGTGGACGACGGAGAGGCCGAGCCCGGAGCGCTGCGGGGCGCGCGTCGTGAAAAACGGCTCGAAGACGCGGCGGCGGACCTCCTGCGGCATGCCGACGCCGGTATCGGTCACGAGGAGCTCCACCGTGTCCCGCCGGGTGCGGGTGCTGAGCACGAGCCGGCCTCCGTTCGGCATCGCGTCGAGCGCGTTCAGGATGAGGTTGGTCACGGCCTCGCGCAGGTCCGCCGGGTTGCCGAGGACCACGGCGGTCTCGTCCAGATCCGTGACGACCTCGAGACGGAGCCCCCGCGCCTCGGCCTCGTCCTTCCAGCGCGGTCGCGTGAGGGTGACGGCGTCCTCCACGAGCCGGTTGAGATCCAGCGACGCGGGCTTTTCCTCCATCCGTGTCAGGGCGAACGCCTGCAGCCGGCGCACGATGTCAGCCGCGCGCCAGGCCGCCTCCTCGATGACGGCGAAGTCCTCGCGGAGCGAAGCTGTCTGGCCCCGCTCGTGCATGAGCTGGGTCTTCCCCACGATGATGGCCAGAATGTTGTTGAACTCGTGGGCGATGCCCGCCGACATCTCACCCAGGGCCCGGACCCGCTCACTCTGGACGAGTTGCTCCTGGGTGGCCTGGATCTCTTCGTGAGACTGGCGGAGCTCGTTGTAGAGCTGGGTGTTTTCCACGGCGATCCCGACCAGCGCCGCCAGCAGTCGGGCCGCCTCTACGTCTTCGGCGGAAAAGTCCTTGACCCCCCGGTCGCCGAGGTAGAGGCACCCCATCATCCCGTTCCGCGTCCGGATCGGCACGAGGAGGAAGGAGCGCAGGCCCAGCGCCTCCAGCAGCGGGTCCTTCGGCGCCGAACCCGTCAGGAGGTCGGAGCAGAGCACCGGCTGCCGGCTCGCGAAGAGCTCGGCCGTGAGGCCTTCGTCGACTCGGGGGCGCCACTGCCCGAGCGCCTCTTCGGGCACCCCGTAGCTGCCGCGGAGCGTCAACTCCCCGTCGGGAGTGGCGACGGCGAGGACGGCGGAGCCGACGTGGAGCAGGCGGCAGCCGGCCTCGCAGGCGGACGACAGCATCTGCCCGACATCGTCGCGCAGGCTCGATCGCGCAGAAACCGCCGCGAGTTCCCGCAGACGGTCCACCTGGCTGCTCGTCTTGTCCACGAGCCGGCGGTGAGCCAGGGCCGTTCCGACTCGGTCGGCGATCAGGCTCAGGAGCTGAAGCTCGTCCACGGTGAAGGGCGCGGGCCGGCCGCTCCGACCGGCGAACAGGACCCCGGCCACCTCCCCCTCGGCGCGGATCGGCAGCGCCATCGCGTCCCGGACCGGGAAGCGGAAGATAAGCGGATCAACCTGGGAGTCTCCCCCTGGCGCCCCATACACGAGCGGCCGCCCCTCCCGGAATGCCTGCCCGACGAGCCCCTCTCCCGCCATCAGCGAGAACTCCGTCAGGTCGTCCCGGCGGAACCCCCGGGAAGCTCGCGGGCGCAGGCGGCCCTCGTCGGGGTCGAGGAGGAAGAGGACGGCCCGGTCCACGATCAGGAGGCGGGTGACTCGGTCCATGGCCACGTCGAAGAGCTCGTTCGGGTCGAGGCTGGTGGAGGGGATTGACGCGATCTCCTGAAGGTTGGCCAGGACCGACCGCTGGGGCTCGGTCAGGGGCGCGCCCCCGACCGCCTGTGCCGCCTCGGGCGGCCGCTCGGGGGCGACTGGCGGGGGGGACGCGGCGGATCGTTCCAGTTGTGCTAGCCGCTCGCGCAGTGATTCGAGGGCCTGGCCCACCTCGAAGAGGGAATTCCAGAGGGGGTGGTCCTGCGGCTCAACCTGAGGGCGATCCATTCAGGGTCCTTCCGGACCTCGCGGCCCGGGACGCATCATCCGCGGCTGCAGGGTTGCCGTGCGCGTGCCGCAGACGGTCGAGCGGGAGGACGCCGGCGCGGGCAGAAGTCGCGCGAATTATAGAGAGGATGGCGAGCGCAAGTCAAGTGCAACTTCCGCCTACGCGCTCGCGGAAAGAGAAAACGCCCCCGCCCGGTTCGGAGGAGGCGTAGAAGCCAGGACAGGGTCTACTTCTTGAGGCTCCGGATGTACTGCACCAGTCCCCAGCGATCCTTTTCGGGGAGGTGCTTCCAGGGCGGCATGGGACCGCGTCCGTTCGTGATCTTCCAGAAGAGCTCGCCGTCGGTTTCGGCCTGAACGGCGGCGGAGGTCCAGTTGGCGGGCTTGACGGGCAGGGCCGCCGCGGCCGGTCCGTCGCCGAGTCCCTTGGGCCCGTGACAGGGCACGCAGTTGGTTTCGACGGTCTTCTTGGCGTCGGCCACGACTTTGTCCGACTTGGCGACCGGGTTCTTCACGTTCTTGGCTTCGGGGGGCGCCACCCACTTTCCCTGGGCCCAGACCGCCGTCCCCAGCGCGAGGACGGCCGTCACTGTCACCGCTACTGCTCCCCTGGTGGGCGGAAACCAGCGCGCGTTCATGTCCCCTCCTCTTGGCGGTTCTCTCGCTTTATCTGACGGGCGAGGCCCGGTGCCCATTCACGGGGCGGGCCCGACGGCGGGAGGCGCCTCGTGGGCGGCTCTGTCAAACCGACGCGCGTATTTAACCGCGCCGGGAGACCCTGGTCAAGCGGTTTCTCAGCACGGCTGTCGGCCGAGCGCGGCCAGCATCTCCTCCACGCGCGTGAACTTGATCCGCGGACGCCCCGCACGCCGCCCCCGGGCCAGTTCCAGCTCGTTGAGGCGCTGCCAGTCGGCGAGGGAGAAATAATGCGGCTGGCGCTGGCGGACCAGTTCGTCCACCGCTTTCGCCTCGGGGAGCGACGGGGCCAGGATCGCTCCGCGCGCCAGGTCTTCGAGCATGCAGGCCACGGTTTCCGCCGCATCCGGTTTGTTCGTGCCGATGACACCCGTCGGCCCGCGCTTGATCCAGCCCGCGACGTAGGCACCGACGACGGGCTGGCGCGTCTCGGGATCCACCACCCGCCCCTTCTCGTTCAGGATGAGCCCCCAGCCCTCGTGAAAGGGCAGACCCGGGAGCGGGACCCCTCTGTACCCGACTGAGCGGAAGACCAGGCCTACCGGCAGGTCTTCGAATGTTTGGGTGGGGCGAGGTTGGAGGGTGCCGGCCGGGGTGGCGTAGAGCTCGTTCTTCACCAGGCGCATGGCCACGACCCGACCCGCCGCGTCGCCGAGCAGCTCGACGGGCGAGACCAGGAAGCGGAGAATTAACTTCCGGGACTTCGCGCTCGGCTTGCCGAGCGCGAATCCTCGCAGGATCTCCACTTTTTTCAGCACCGCGCGGTCCTGGCTCCGCTCCAGCGCGGCACGGCTCAGCTCATCGAGCTCGACTTCCTCCGGGAGCACCACGATGTCGGCCCCGGGCATTTCCCCCAGCTCCTTGACTTCGGGATTGGTGAACGCCGCCTGCGCCGGCCCGCGGCGCCCCAGCATGTACACTTCCCTGACGCGGCTCTCGCGCAGGGCGTCGAGCGCCTCGTCGCTGATGTCGGTGGCGGCGAGCTCCTCCGGCGTGCGGCACAGGATGCGCGCGACGTCCACCGCCACGTTGCCGACACCGACCACCGCCGCTCGCTCCTGTGTGAGGTCGAACTGGTGCCCCCGGTAATCGGGGTGACCGTTGTACCAGGCCACGAACTCGGTCGCCGCGTGACTGCCCGTGAGATTCTCGCCGGGAATGCCCATGTGCCGGTCGGTCTGGGCCCCCGTGGCGAACAGGACCTGGTGGTAATGCTCCTTCAGGTCCGCCAGCGTGAGGTCCTTGCCGAACTCCACGTTGCCGTAGAACCTGAACCGGGGATCGGCGGCGGTCTTGTCGAAGACCGCGGTCACGGACTTGATCTTCTGATGGTCGGGGGCCACGCCGGCGCGCACGAGCCCGTAGGGCGTCGGCAGGCGCTCGAACATGTCGACCTCGACGACCGGGGCCTCTCGTTTCAGCAGGTGGTCGGCGGCGTAAAAGGCGGCCGGGCCGGACCCGACAATCCCCACCCGCAGCGGCCGCGCGCCGGTGCCCGGCAGCCCCGTCACGCCGGGTCCGCGAGGATCTGCGTTTCCAGGGTGTCCACCTTGCCCCGGTACGTGTCCCGCTCGGCCTTGACGAGGTCGCCGATGGAAACGATCCCGACGAGCCTGCCCCCGTCCACGACCGGCAGATGCCGGATTCGCCGGTCCGTCATGGTGTTGGCCACCGACAGCAGGTCATCGTGCGGCAGCCCGGTGATGACGTCCCTGGTCATGATCTCGCTCACGCGCTGCGCGAACGCCTGCTCGCTCCGGGCGGCCGCCCGCACGATGTCCCGCTCGGAGAGGATCCCGACCGGTGTCAGGGCCTGGTCCACGACGACCAGCGCGCCGATGTTATGGCTCGCGAGCACTCGGACGGCTTCTCCGACCGACTGCTCCGGCCGAATGGTGATCACCCGACCGCCCTTGGTTGCCAGGATGCTCGCGATATTCATCCCTTCCCCTCCCCCGCGTCCGACGATGGGTTCCGATGGTCGAGTCAGGCCGACTTGCTGGTCTGGCTCGGCTCGGCGGCGAGCAACTCCCTGGCCCAGCCGCGCGCGCGCTTGGCCAGCGCGTCGCACCAGGAGAAGCTACCCTTGCCGGTCGAGGCTTCGTGGAACGAGAGCTCGATGGCCGGTTGGCTCAGCGGCGGGTAGTACGATTCACCGAGGCGGAGCCTGACGCCGAACGACCTGCCAGCCCGATCCGCCCCGGCCTCGACGACGGCCTCAGCCCGCGGGCTTTCTCGCTTCGCGTGGGAGTTGAGGAAACCCAGGAGCCAGCGGCCGACCTCTTCGTACGTTCCCCCGGAAAACACCCCGGTATTCTAGCAGATTACCACCTGACAGAGCGGCCATAACAGTAGAGCGCGATGGCCAAGAGAAGAAAGGTCTGGGCGCCGTTGAGCCAGCCCCCGGGGGTGACTCGGTAGACGGTGCTGATCATGCCAGCCATGTACGCGAGTCCCACGACGAAGCAGGTCCCGGCGAACAGGATGGAGAGGATGATCAGCGTGCGCAGGATCTCCATGGTTTTCTCCTTTCACCCGGGGCGGGCCGCCGGGCTGAAAGACGACGGGGGCGGATCTCCCGCCCCCGTTCACCCCCTGCTTCCTGAGCCTTCTAGCACTCGTTGTAGCCGCAGGACAGACACTTCTTGCATCCCTCTTCGTAGATGAAGGTCGCCTGGCCGCACTCCTTACAGAGGTCGCCGATCCGGTGCGGCCGGGACCCGTTCCCCTGCTCCCCCGCTTCCCCCTTTACTTGACCGAGGTGCTCGGCGAGGGTGCGCGCGAGGGCGTCGGGCAGAGAGAGCACCTTCGCGGTGCCGAAGCCCGTGGGTTGGCCGCCGCCGATGCGCGACAGCTGGCTGATGACCTCCTCGAGCCGGCGTGTGGCCGAGAACGGCGAGGGCAGGCGGAGGACGAGGGAGATCAGGCGCCCGAGGGCCTCGGCCACCGCCATGGTGTCTGAGCCTCCCTTGCCAACCTGGACGAAGACCTCGAAGGGCTCTCCCTCGGTGGTCTCGTTCACCGTGATGAAGGCGGTGCCGATGGGTGTCTCCATCCGGTACGTGCTGCCGCTCAGGCTGTGCGGCCGCGGTCGGATGACCGCGGGCGCGGGGGCCGCCGACGGAGCCTCTTCCCTCTTGACCTTGGCGCCGACCCCGACGTTCAGCACCTGCTCGCCCTTGCAGCCGTCGCGAAAGACCGTGATCCCGAGGCAACTGAGGTCCCAGGCCAGCTTGTACGCGTTCTCCACGTCTTCCTCGGTCGCCGAGTTAGGCAGGTTGATCGTCTTGGAGACGCCGTTGTCCGTGTATTTCTGGAAGGCCGCCTGGTGGCGCACGTGCCAGTCGTAGGAGATCTCGTGGGAGGTCTTGAAGACGCGCTGGGCCTGCTCGGGCACTCCCGGGATCCCGCCGAGGCTGCCGTGCTTGAGGACCTCCCGCATCAGCGCGTCGGAGTAAAAGCCCTGTTCGCGTGCGATCCGCTCGAAGGCGTCGTTGACGAACGTCAGGACGCGTTCGTCGTCCGCCTGCTTCACCCGGTGCTCGAAAGCCAGCGCGAAGATCGGCTCGATGCCGGAGGAGCAACCCGCGATCATGGAGATGGTCCCGGTGGGAGCGATGGTGGTCACCGTGGAGTTGCGCATGGGCCGGCCGTGCTTGTAAATGGAGCGCGACCAGTTGGGGAAGGGCCCGCGCTCCTCGGCGAGCTTGGCCGATTGGTCGTGCCCCTTCTCCTTGATGAACGCCATGAGCTGCTCGGCCAGGTCCAGCGCCTCCTGGCCGTCGTACGGGATCCCCGTGATGAACAGGAGGTCCGCCCAGCCCATGACCCCCAGCCCGATCCGCCGGTTGGCCTTGACCGTGGCGTCAATCTGGGGCAGCGGGTACGGGTTCATCTCGATCACGTTGTCGAGGAAGCGCACCGCGAGGCGCACCACCCGCTCGAGTTCCTCCCAGTCCAAGGTCCACTCGCCGTTGGGGGCGCGCCTGGCGAACTTGGACACGTTGAGGGAGCCGAGGTTGCACGCTTCGTTCGGTAAGAGAGGTTGTTCACCGCAGCCTCTAGAAACGTAACCCTCCGTGATCCAAGTATCAGTTTCTGGTTCGTACAGATCGTAAGTGGTTTCCACTCCAGCCTGCTCGATGCTCAGGATTTTCGCCGCGCCGGAGACGCCGGCATGGAATGTCTGAACTTCATCGCCAGGACAGCAGCGATCCAGCCGGATCGGCTCAATCTCAGCTCCCTCTCGGTGCACATAGAACTGATGACCGGCTGTTACCCGGATGGTTCCCCCGTCTGAGAACCGGACTCGGAAGACCGGCGTATTGCGGCTAGTCTCCACCCACTCAACAGGTCGAGGGCTTTTGACAGTGAGAATGAGATCCCCAGGCCGGATGCGATCAGCCCGATGCATTCCCTCCGGCGTTGCCACCAGCGTGTCGCCGGTCACGCATGGGTTCGTCGCCTCAACCATGCCGATCTCGGGCGTCGGGTTGGCCGGGCTCCGGTTGATGCGGTCGATGAAGACCATGCCCGGGTCGCCGGTGCGCCAAGCCGCCCTCACGATCCGCTCGAACACCTCGCGCGCGGACAGCTTCCCGACGACCGCGCCCGTGTGGGGGTTGATCAGCTCGTAGTCCTCGCCCTTTTCGAGGGCGTCCATGAAACGATCGGTGGCGGCCACGGAGATGTTGAAGTTGGTGATCCCCCCGTCGAGCTTGCACTCGATGAACTCGAGGATGTCCGGGTGATCCACCTTCAGGATCCCCATGTTAGCTCCGCGTCGAG
>JAHFDN010000013.1 GCA_023248995.1 Candidatus Rokuibacteriota bacterium | reverse complement strand
GCAGGCCTTCCGCGAAGCGGGTTGACCTGAAGGGTGTCAGGTCCAGCGTCCGGGGCTTGCCGTGGACGATCCACTCGGCCAGGCACTTGCCGATCGCCGGCGAGGTCTTGAACGAGGTGCCCGAGTCCCCGAGCATCCCGTAGAGGCCGGGGACGGACTGGATCTGGTCGATGATCGGTCGGCCGTCGGGGCTCATCATGATCAGGCCGGCCCAGCCGCCGCGCATCGGCGCGTCGCCGAAGATCGGCAGGCGCGCCGCGAGCTTCTCCCGGCAGCGGGCCACGTACACCGGGTCCACCCCCTCGTCCAGGGACTCCGGGTCGGCGTGCTTCACTCCCAGGTCCACCCCGGCGAGCGTCGAGGCCGCCCCCTCGGGGCGCAGCCACGAGTGGTGGATGGCATCGATCACGGCCGGGTGGCGGCGGCTCCAGCCGGGCGGCCACCGGAAGATCGAGACCTGAACGCGGTGCGGGGTGAGGCCCCAGTCGAGGCCGAGAGGGGCGAGCAGCGGGGTTGCCCAGGCGCCGGCCGCGACGACGACCGTCGGCGTGTCCAAGCGGCCGTCGGTGGTCTCCACGGCGACGACCCGCTCGCGATGGGTGACGATCCGGGTGGCCTGGCAGCCCAGGTGGAGCCTCACGCCCAGGCGCCTGGCCGCTTCGGCGAAGGCGAAGGTGGTGGCGTTGGGATCGGCGAAGCCCGAGCTCGGCTCGTAGGCGGCCGCGCCCACGTCGTCCGAGTAGCACCCGGGGAGCAGGTGCGCCAGGTCTTCCCGCGAGAGCACCTGCGTGTCGATCCCGATCCGCCGGTGCCGCTCCACGTTCTTGCGGAGCGCCTCCTCGTACCCCCGCGGAACGATCTGGACGAAGCCGACGCGCTCGAACCCAGCGTGGCCCCCCACGAGCGTTTCGAAGTCGTGGAAGACCTTGAGGCTCTCGAAGGCCAGGCGCGACTCGGCCTCGTTCGTGTAGTGCGTCCTGACGAGCGAGCCCGATTTGCCCGTGGCGCCCGCGGCCAGATGACGCCGCTCGAGGAGGACGACGCTCGTGACCCCGAGGCTGGCGAGGTGGTAGGCGGTGCTGGTCCCGTTGGCGCCCCCACCGATGACGACGACGTCCGCGCTTGGCATCCGGCTCTCAATTGTATCACCGCCCCCCGTCGCTTGACAGGCCCCGGCGGACCCACTAGAATCCTCCCACCCTACACGATGTGACCAGGGAGGTCCCTATGATCGAGCTGACCCGACGCGAAGTCCTCAAGGGCATGGCCGGTCTCGGGGCGGCGGGAGCGCTTCCCCACATTCTGAGCGGGTCGGCCCAGGCGCAGACGACCAAGAAGCGCGAGCTCGTCGTCGCACAGGGGGGTGACATCTCGAAGTTCGACCCCCACTTCAGCACGTCCTCCAACGACATCCGCGTCTCGTTCAACATCTTCGACAACCTCACCAGTCGCCACCCTAACGGCAAGCTCTACCCCGGGCTCGCCACCGAGTGGAAGCTCGAGGGTCAGACGACCTATCGGTTCAAGCTTCGCCCGGGCGTGAAATGGCACAACGGCGATCCGTTCACGTCCGCTGACGCCAAGTTCAGCATCGAGCGGACGTACGATGCCGCCGCCAAGACCATGGTCGCCACCGCTCTCAGCACAATTGACCGGATCGAGGCGCCCGATCCCTTGACGCTGGTCATCCATACTAAGAAGCCCGACCCCTTGCTCCCCGCGCGGCTGGCTTTCTACGGCGGCCAGGTCGTCCCCAAGAAGTACCTGGAGGCGGTCGGTAACGACGCGTTCAACGCCAAGCCCGTGGGCACGGGCCCCGTGCGCTTCGTGTCGTGGGTGAAGGACGATAAGCTGGTGCTCGAGGCGAACCCCGCCTACTGGGGCGGCAAGATCGATGCGGACCGGGTGGTCGTTCGTTCGATCCCCGAGGCGGCGCCGCGGATCGCCGCCCTTCTGAAGGGCGAGGTGGATGTCATTACCCAGCTCCCGCCGGATCACGGTGAACGGGTGGCCGGCAACTCCGCGACAAAGGTTCAGGGTGCCCTCTACGCCGGGCTCTACGTTCTCGCCGTCAACAGCAAGCGCCCGCCGTTGGACAACCCACTCGTCAAGCAGGCGCTCTCGCTCGCCATCGACCGGGACGCAATCGTCAAGGAGCTCTGGCGCGGCCGTGGCATCGTGCCGAGCGGCCCCATCGCGAAGGGGGACAATCACTTCGACCCCTCCCTCCCGCCGCTTGCCTATAACCCAACGGAGGCGCGCGAGCGCCTGAAGAAAGCCGGCTACAAGAACGAGGAGGTGTTCATTGAGACGACAGTCGCCTACGTCTCCAACGACAAGACGATGGCTGAAGCGATCGTGGCCATGTGGCGGGATGCCGGGATCAACGCCAAGGTGGAGGTCATTGAGTACTCGGTCCGGGCCCAGAAGAACCGCGAGAAGAGCTTCAAGGGGATGTTCTGGTCGGACCCCACCTCCACCCTCGGAGATCCTGACGGCATGATGTGGCGCCTCCTGGGCCCCGGCGGGCCCCAGGACTACTGGCGTCAGCCGCGCTTCGACGAGCTGGGAAACGCTGCCCGCTTCTCGGTCGATGAGAAGTTCCGGGGCGGGGCCTATCGGGAGATGACCAAGATCTTCCTCGAGAACTTCCCGTGGATCCCCGTGATCCAGCCGTACGAGGACTACGGCGTCCAGAAGTACGTGGAGTGGACACCCAACCCCAACCAGCAGTTCGAGATCCGCCGCTTCAACTTCAAGTTCCACCGCGCCTAGACGCAGTCGGCCCGGGGCCCGCGCAGGGCCCCGGGCCCTTCCCATGCGCGGGTTCCTACCGTTTCTGGGTCACCGGCTCTTCCGCGCGCTGATCGCGCTGTGGCTGGTGTCCACCGTCGTGTTCGTCGTCATGCGGCTCTCCGGGGATCCGGTGCCGCTCCTGCTGCCGCCTGACGCCCCGCACAGCGAGATCCTCCGGGTGCGCGCCGAGCTGGGCCTCGACCGTCCGCTTCCCACCCAGTACGGGGTGTTCCTCGGCAACGTCGCCCGCGGCGACTTCGGGCGCTCCATCCACTTCCGCGAGCCCGCCTTCCGAGTGGTCCTCGGCTACCTGCCCGCGACGTTCGAGCTGGGGCTCACGGCCTTCGGCCTCGCGGTGGTCATCGCCGTCCCCATCGGGTTGCTCTCAGCGATGAGGCGGAACTCCTTCCTGGACCACGCAAGCATGGGGCTGGCTCTGGTAGGCCAGTCTGCGCCGACGTTTTTCCTTGGCATCCTGTTCATCCTCCTCCTCTCGCTGAAAGCGGGGCTTTTCCCCACGTCCGGCCGCGGCGACTGGACACATCTGGTGCTCCCAGCGCTGACTCTGGGCGCCTTTTCCATGGCCTCCATCGCGCGGCTCACGCGCTCGGCCATCCTCGAAGTCCTCCGCGCCGACTACATCCGGACCGCCCGCGCCAAGGGGCTGTCCGAGTTGCTCGTCGTCGCCAAGCACACGCTGAAGAACGCCGCGATCCCGATCGTGACGATCACGGGTCTCCAGTTCGGCACTCTGCTGGGCGGTGCGGTCGTCACGGAGACCGTGTTCTCGTGGCCCGGGATCGGGCGGCTGGCCATCCAGTCCATCTACAACCGAGACTATCCGGTGGTGCAGTGCACGGTGTTCCTGTCGGCGGCGATGTTCGTCGTAATCAATTTCCTTGTCGACGTGTCCTATGGGCTCCTCGATCCCCGTATTCGCTCCCACTGACGCGCGGCCGCTGCCGGCAGTCTCGGCACGCTCCTTCGCGCGCGGGCGCCGGGCCGCCTGGCTGGCGCTCGCGGGCATGGTCTTCGTGGTCCTGCTCGGGGTCGTGGCCGTGGCGGCGCCGGCGCTCGCCCCGTACGATCCGGTGCGCCAGTCTCTCCGGACGCGACTCGCGGCGCCCGCGCTGACCGGGCCCGACGGGCAGGGGCACCTTCTGGGGACCGATCACCTCGGCCGCGACGTGCTCTCGCGGCTGATCTACGGCTCGCGCGTCTCGCTCGTCGTAGGCTTTGCCGCGGTGGTGATGGGCGGCCTGGTCGGCGGGACGCTAGGCCTCCTGGCCGGCTTCCGCGGGGGCTGGGTGGACAACGTCATCATGACCATCGCCGACGCCCAGCTCGCCTTTCCCTTCATCCTGCTCGCGATCGGCATCATCGCCGTGCTGGGCCCGAGCTTCCCGACCCTGATCGTCGTGGTCGGCCTGTCGGGGTGGGTCGCCTACGCGCGGGTCTTGCGGTCGCAGGTGCTCGTGCTGCGCTCGCGGGAGTTCGTCGACGCCATCCGGGGGCTGGGGGGCTCGGCGGGGCGGATCCTGCTCCGGCACGTCGTGCCTAACGTGATGTCCTCCTTCGTCGTGATCGCCACGCTCGAGCTGGCGCGCGCCATCGTGCTGGAGGCGACGCTGTCGTTTCTCGGCCTCGGCATCCAGCCACCCACGCCCTCCTGGGGGGGGATGATCCACGAGGGGCGCGAGTACCTGGACACCGCGTGGTGGATCTCGACCACGCCGGGGATCATCCTGATGGTCACGTCATTCGTCGTGAGCCGCACGGGCGACTGGCTCCGCGATATACTCGATCCCACCCTCAGGGGCGAGTAGACGGCCGCTCCGACGTCAGATGCGCCACTCCCTCGTGAGAGCGCGGACGCGGCCCAGGAGCTCGGCGAGATCGGTGGTGGTGAGCCGGCCGGCTTCCACGACGCGCCGTCCGTGGACCCAGACGTCGGTGATCGCCTGGGGCGACATCGCGTGGACGACGCTCTTGAGGAGCGCCGTCGGCGGATTGAGCGAGACGTGCTCCAGGTCGAGCGCGACCAGATCCGCCAGGCGCCCGGCCACGATCGCGCCGGCGTCGAGACCGAGGAGCTGCGCGCCCCCTTCGGTCCCCATCCGGAAAACGGTCTCGGCGGGGAGTGCCGCCCCATCGAGGAGGCGCACCCGCTGGAGGAGCGAGGTCATCCGCATCTCTTCGAAGATGGAGAGGCGGTTGTTCGTGCAGCCCCCGTCCGTGCCGAGCCCGATCCGGACGCCCGCCCGGAGCATCTCCGGGATCCGCGTGATCCCGTCGCCGAGGAACATGTTGGAGCTCGGGCAGTAGGCGAGCGCGGCGCCGCGCGCGCCCATGAGCGCGATCTCGGCGTCGTCGAGCCAGACGCAGTGCACGCCGATCAGGCGCGGGCCGAGCACTCCGAGCCGCTCCAGGTAGCGCACGGGCGTGGCGCCGTGCTCCCGGAGCGTGTGCTCGCCCTCGTAGCGAGCCTCGGCGACGTGGATGTGAAACGGGGTGCCGGTCTCCTCCGCCACTTCCCAGCCGGCTCGGATCATCTCGGCCGATGCCCCGTGGGGGCTGTGCGGGGCCGGCTGGACCCGCACCACGGGATCGTCGCGGTGACGGACGATCAGCTCGTGGACCCGGCGCCGAGCGGCGGCGGGCGTCTCCCGGTACCGCCTCGGCGCGCCCGGCCAATCGTACATGGCCCGCGCGAGCACGAGGCGGATCCCCACGGACCGCGCCGCACCGATGACCGCTTCGGCGTTCTCGTTGCCGTCGTCCTGGAGGTAGAAGAAGTCCACGCACGTCGTCACGCCGTGGAGGAGCATCTCGGCGAACGCGAACGCGGCGCCGAGCGCGAGCGCCTCCCGGTCCAGCCGCTCGGAGAACGGGTAGAGGACGCGATCCCGCCACGCGACGAAGTCGAGGTCGTCCCCCAGCCCGCGCAGGAGGGACTGGAACGTGTGGCAGTGGCTGTTGATGGTGCCGGGGAGGAGCGCGCGCCTCGGAAGGGAGAGGTCGCCCGGGCGGGGAGCGCCCGCGGGCTCCACTCCGGCGATCACGCCGTCGGAGACCGTCAGCGCCAGGGCGGGCCGGAATTCCCCCTCCGTGAAGATGAGGTCGGGGACGAGTCGCATGAACGGCCGGGTTTACGGCCGTGGTTCGAAGAGCAGCTCGCACGCCGAGGCGTGGGCGACCGGATCGAACGACGCCACCGACCTGACGACGAGATCGTCGCCCGACCAGACGCCGCGCCAGACCCAGTCCGGGCGGGCACTCCCGTCGTAGTGAACCGCGACCCAGTCTCGACCGTGGAGCATCGCCCAGAGGCGGTAGAACCCGCGCGGGCGCTGGATGAAGAACTCGGTGATCCGCGTCCGGCTGTCTCGCGGGTTACAGAGGTTGACCTCGCCCAATGAGTATTCCCGGTGGATGGACTGGAAGGAAGCCCACGGAAATGTCGGCGCTGCCTCGCCAGGCTCTAACCCCAGGAGCAACGCCACGAGAAAAACGGGAGCCATCCGTCGGGCCCACTATAATGATCGGCTTCGCGCGACGCAAGGGGGAAAAGCGAGCGCCGGTCGAGCGGCGCAGGGGAACTAGGCCGGCGCCAGGGATTCGACCAGCGACTTGAGTCGTTCGAGTTCCTCGCGCTGGAGGTCCACGAACAGGAGAATAGTACTCTTGGGCTCCCGCCGCCAGACCATGCCCTTGATGGCGATGGGAGGGGGGGCCTCGGGCGCGACGAGCTGGAGCTGAACGCTCGTTCCCTCCAAAGGCCGGATGCTCGACGCTGCCAGGTTGACCTTCACCCCGTAGGGGCTCAGGTTGATCGTCTTGCCGTTCCAATCGTAAGGCTTCTCGGCCTCGAAGCTGATGTCCAGCGCCGCGTCAATCCGGGCGCTCTTTCGCCGTTCCCTCGTCATTTTGACGCTGACGCCGGCAGGCGGTGCGCCGCCGGCCAGGCTCTCCAGAAGGGAGTCGACGAGGGCCTTCAGGCGCTCGAAGTGCGCGGCTTCGGGGTTGACGAAGTTGAGCGCGATGCCGTCGGACGCCGTTCTGACCACGCTCGCCGTCAGGCAGAGCGGCGTGCCCGAATCGGGCAAGCTGAGCTCGAGCCGGACGCTGCTCCCCGGAGCCAGCTTGAGCGGTGTCGGCGGTTGGGTCACTTTCACCCCGTAAGGGCTCAGGTCCACCGTCTTCCCGTGCCAGCGGCTCCCGGTGGCCTCAACCGATACGGCCAGCGTTGTGCCGACTCGAGGGTATCGTCGCCGGTCTCGACCCATCATCTCTCCTTATGTCGCGAGGTAATCCCTCCGACTATGTGCTACCGATGACCGAATCAGCAAGGAAGATGCCACGCCTTCGGCACCAGAAATTCTATGCGTGATAGGGGGTTCGCCGACGCCTCGCCGACGGTGCCTTAGCTGGTGTGGGCCAAAATGTCATAGGCGAGACAACACGTCCCGGCTTGATTCCCCTGGGGACGTCTCCTACTATTATGGCGGCATGTGCCAGGGAAGTGTTGTCCTGAGTCGACCCCGACGTCGCTGAGGCCCGCCCTGGACTCCGATCATCTCATTCCCTCCGTCAGCGCCGCTCGTCGAAATCATGCAGCCTGAAGAGAGCCAACTCCTGCTCGCCCCCTGGATCTGGCGCCCCGAGGTGGTCCTCGTCCTGGTGATCCTGGCAAGCGTATACGCGTCCGGGTGGTGGCGTCTTCGCGGCGCGGGGCACCGGCAGCTCGTGCCTGCTTGGCGGCTGGCCGCCTGCCTCATCGGCCTGGCGACGCTGGCGGTGGCCCTCCTCTCGCCGATCCACGATCTGGCTGAGGTACTCCTGTCCGCGCACATGATCCAGCACTTGCTGTTGATGATGATGGCGGCGCCGCTGCTCCTGCTCGGGAACCCGCTCCCGGTCGGCCTCTGGGGGCTGCCGAGGCGGCTCAGGCGACGGGTGGGGCGCCTCCTTACCCGCAACGCGCCGCTGCGCCGGGTGCTCTGGGCGGTCACGCTGATGCCGGTCGCGTGGCTGCTCTTCGTCCTCAACCTTTGGCTCTGGCACCTCCCCGTCCTCTATCAGGCCGCCCTTCGGGACCACCTCCTCCACGATGTAGAGCATCTGGCCTTCTTCGGAACGGCGGTTGTTTTCTGGTGGCCGATCATCGAGCCGGCGCCGCGGCTCCACGAGCGGATGCCCCGCGGGTTCGCCATCCTCTACCTCCTCGCGGCCACCGGTCAGAACACGCTGCTGAGCGCACTGATCGCCTTGCCGGAGCAGCTGCTCTACCCTTATTACGCCCGGCCTCGCCCGTCCTTCGGCTTGAGCCCGCTCGACGACCAGGCGATGGCGGGCGGGATCATGTGGACGAGCGGGCACATGTACCTCATTCCCATTCTGCTGGTGGTCGCGAAGATGCTCGATCGGGAGGAGCGAGAAACCCGGCGGAGACAAGCCGTGCAGGAGAGGCCGCCGAGCCGGTGATCAGCTCACGAAGCGAGGGTCTTCCCGCGCCCTAAGGCGACCTGGACGATGTAGTCGGCGAAGCGCGGGAGCGGGTCGAACCCCAGGACGGCCGGAGCGTTGGCGACGAAGTTCGACGTGGCGTTGATATCGTAGAAGTAGATCTTCCCGTTCGCCGCGCCAACGAGGTATTCCACGCCCCCGATGTCGACGGAGGCGGCCCGGGCGAGGCGGAGCACCGCGTCGATGACTTCTCTGGGGGCCTCCACCCGCGTGACGCTCAACGTCGGTCCGCCGACGGCGGTTTCCGGGCACGCCGACCACTCGGGCTGCCGAGGCGCGGCGCGCTCGCCGGGCAACTGGCAGAGGTCCGCGGGGCAGAGATTGAAGCCGGTGCCGGCCTCCCGCACGATCCGGATGGCATAGAGATACTCCCCCCCCATCACCTCGACGCGCGTGATGGCGCCGTCCTCCGGCTCGACGTACTCCTGGACGAGCGCCGTCCCGTCGGGTCCGAAGTCCAGGTGCTGGACGGCAGCCTCGAGCTCGGCGCGGGTGCCGAACCGCCGGATGCCCGCCCCGGAGCCGCCGACATTGGGCTTGACCAGCACCGGGAAGCGGAGGCGATCGAGCGCCTTCTGCACCTGGTCCGGATGGTTCACGACGACGGCCCGCGGGTAAGAGACCCCGAGCCGTTCGAACAGATCGAGCTGCAGAGCCTTGGATTTCTCGAACCGGTAGGCGGCCGCCGGGTTGATGACGGGGACCCCGAGAGACTCGTAATGGCTTAGCAGCGCTTCGGCGTAGAACAGGACGCTTCCGTGCCCGCGGGTGTGAGAGGAAGGGCTCGTGCGATTGACGATGACCGAATAGCGGGGCGTCCGGACCCGAGGATCGAAGGCGTGGTTGGCGTGATCGATCTTCTCGAAGGGCAGGCGGCGTCCGGCCAGTTCCGCGATCAGGCGGTTTGACCACTCGGGGTGCTCATCCAGGATGCCGATGGGGGCCGCCAGGGCTGGCAAATTCATGATATTGTTCTCTTTCCCGATCTAGATAGAAAGAATGTAACCCGGCCATGTAAACCTGTCAACCCCTTAGGAGGGGTCACGGTGGCAACCTCATGACGAACTGGCTCAGGAAGAGGACAGGAGGCGGCGGCTCTCGCTCCCGGCCAGCACGATGGGCGGTTGGGTAAGAGCCCGGGATTCTGAGGGGTTTGAGCTAGAAGCCCCCCGCCGGTTCCCTTGGTACGGCGATTGCTCAATCACGTGGGCAGCCTGAAAATTCCATATTCGAGGTGAAGCAGATGGGGCTGGGTCGCCGAAGGTATCCACGGGTTGATGTGGCGTTCCCGGTGAGGCTCGAAGACGCCGCCGGCCGCACGTGGCACGGGGAGTCCCTCAACCTGAGCACCGGCGGCGTGAAGGTGAAAACCGACGCCAACCTCCAGCCCGGGCGCCGAGTGCGCCTGAATTTCAAGCTGCCGGACGGCCCTCCGGGGATCACGGTGTCCTCCCTGATCATCCGCCAGGACCCGAACGGCCTGGCGTTCTCGTTCGTGGACCTGGAGCGGTTGGCCGTGGAGCGCATCCAAAAGGTCGTGGACTCATTGCTCCCGCGACAGCCCTTGAGAGTGCTCGTCGTTGAAGACGAGCGTCGGGTCGCGGAGGTCTTTTCGGACTTCATTCGCAGCCAGGGCCACGAGCCCCTCGTCGCCGAAAGCGCCGAGACCGGTCTCGAGATGGTTGACCGCTTCTATCCCGACGCCATGATTCTGGACGTCTACCTGCCGGGCATGAGTGGCGTGCAGCTCCTCCGGCTCCTGAAGGAGCGCCAGCAGCGGCTGCCCTCCGTGGTGGTGTCGGGCATCGCCTCGGAGGAAGAGGCGGGCCAGTGCCTGGCGCTCGGCGCCCTCGACATCCTGCGCAAGCCGGTCACCCTGAGTCGTCTCGGGGTGATGCTCGGCTTTCTCGAAGTGCAGGCGTTCGACTGGCGCTTCGCCCGCGGAATCTCGCCGGGCGCCTGATCGCCCCCGTTCACCGCGCCGATCCCCTGGCCCGCTCCTGTCACCAACGCCGTCCGACCTTTGAGTTTCATGGAAGCCTCCCCGGAATGAGATGGTGCGACCCGCCCCTGATCTTGGGCACGGTGCGACCGAAATCAAGCGAGAAGGGGAGCGCCGGGGCCCTGGCAGCGATCAGGCGGGGTCGAGCCGGTCGGCGGCGCGGACGGGGCTCCAACGATGACCGAACAGGAGTGCTGCCGCGAGGAGCAGGTAGGTGAGGTAGGCGGCGACTTCGACCCCGGACGGGCGCGCGCGATACCCGACGAGGCCGCTCAGGAACGCGCCGAGGAAGCTCCGCTCACTGAGGAGCGGGGAAGTGTCCCAGACGATGCTTCCCTGCGGGAGCAGGCCGAACCCCTGGAGCTTGCCGATCCCGGCGCTGAAGAGACCCGCCGAGAGGAACATGAGTAGCAGGGACGTCACGGAGAAGAACTTCTGCAGGCTCACGCGCTTGCCGCCGTGAAAAATCGTCCACCCCAGCCCGACGGCCACGGTAATCCCGATCGCGCCGCCGGCGACACCGCTCCAGCTCGCGACCCCGCCCGCGGCGTCAGTCGCCTGGGCTAGGAGACCCCAGAGGAAGAGGACGGTTTCCGTCCCCTCCCTGAAGACGGCTGTAAAAGCGATCAGGGCGACGATCCAGAGCCGCCGAGTGGCCTGCGCCTCGTCAAGGCGCCGCTGCACCTCGCCCTTGATCGCCCGGGCGTGCTGCTGCATCCACCACCCGTGCCACGTCAGCACCGCCACGGCGACGAAGATGACGCCGGTCGCCACGACGTCCGGACCGAGATCGAGCAGGGGGCCGGAGAGGAAGCCGACGCCGACGGCGATCATGATGCTCGCGACCACCCCCAGCGCCCCGCCCCAGGTGACGTACCGGTAGTGTTGACGGCCGCCGATTTTCTCGAGGTACGTGTAGACGATCCCGAGGACCAGCGCTGCCTCGAAGGCTTCCCGGAGCGTGACGACGAAGGTGGCGCCCACGCGCTACTCCGCGACGATGCGGCCCTTCGCCGTCTTCTCGTGGTATTCCCCGACGAAGCCGTACGTCCCCGGCTTCAGGGAGGGAATCTTCAACCGGACGGTCTTTCCGGCCGGAATCACCTTCTCGATCTTGAGGTCGCGGCTCTCGAACTCTTCGGGACCGCGGTCTTTGTTCGTGATGATCAGGACGAACGGGGCGCCGGCTTTGACTGCGATCTCCTCCGGCATGAAGCGGTTCCCCTCGATGGTGAGGGGGACCTCCCGAGGCGTGTCGGCGGCGCGCGCGACCCCTAGGAGGGCCATCAGGGCCGCCACCCCCAGGCTGACCAGAACCGCCATGAGTCGTCTCATCTCGGCATCTCCCGTGGTTGGACCGGAACATTAGGCTACCCTAATTCAATTGATGTTGCAAGCCTTATTTTTCGGCCGTCCCCCGCCGCCCGCGGACCCGTCGGGGCCCGTTGCGCTTTTCCCGAACACATAGTAGGCTTCCGGCTTGCTGGCGTCGTCCGGGGAGAAAACCTCGTATCGTCTGGGGGAGGGTCCACCATGCGCGAACTGACTCGCAGGGACGTCTTGAAGCTGGGCGCCGTCGGCGCCGTCGGGACCACGGGGGGCCTCGGGTTCCCGGCGGTGGTCCGGGGCCAGGCCAAGGAGGTCGTCATGCTCGGGATCTGGCCGTTCACCGGGGCCTTCGCCGACGTGGGGCCCATCCTCGACCGCGGCATGAAAATGGCCCTCGAGGAGCGCGGGATGAAGATCCTGGGCAAGCCGATCAAGTACGTCACGCGCGACTCCGCGACCCAGGCTGGCGCGTCTACCCGGCGGGTCGAGGAGGCGGTGGATGGCGAGGGGGCGAAGTTCGTCATCGGCCCCTGGTCGTCCGGCGTCGCCCTGGCCGTCTCCGAGGTCGCCAAGCGGAAGAAGGTGCTGCACTACTTCAGTGGCGGCACCGAGGACATCTCCGGCGCGCGTTGCCACCGCTACTCCTTCCAGTGGGCGGCGAGCCCCTACACGGCCGCCAAGACCGACGTGGACACCTTCATGAAGGCCAACCCCAAGGCCAAGCGCTGGCACCTGCTCGTCGCCGACTACGCCTTCGGCTGGTCGGTGGAGAAGTACATCAAGGAGGTCGGCAAGACCCACGGGATCGAGTTCGTCGGCGCCGACCGCCACCCGCTCGGTGAGCGTGAGTTTTCCAACTACGTCACGAAGGCGGCGGGCAACAAGCCGGACGTGGTGGCCATGGTCAACTTCGGCCTGGACGCCGTCACGGCCGCCCGAGAGATCTTCAACTTCGGCCTCACGCCCAAGATCCCGCTCATCATGGCGTGGTCCTCGGGGGTGGAGGAGCTGGTCCAGCTGTCGCCGGAAAACCGCGAGAACATCTGGGTCGGCTCCAATTTCTACTACACGGCGGAGACGTCGGTGGCCCGCGAATTCGCGAGGGACTACCAGGCTAAGTTCGGCAATCCCCCGGGCTACGCGCCGGCGGCCGCCTACGGCATGACGCGCATGCTGCTCCACGGCTTCGACAGGGCCAAATCCACGGAGGTGCCCGACGTCATCAAGGCTTTGGAGGGGATCGAGGTCAACGACCTCGTGGGGCGGATGCGGGTAGACGCGAAGACCCATCAGACGCTCCGCCCGTTCTTCTTCATGCGCTGCAAGCCGAAGGCCGCGATGAAGAACCCGATGGACTTCGCGGACATCATCGCCACGGGCGACACGCCGCTGCCGGCCGCCTACGCTGCGTGCAAGGACATCGGTAGCTTCTGAGCCAGCTCCTCGGCCAGGTTCTCAACGGGATCGCGACGGGCATGCTCTATGCCCTGATGGGGCTCGGCCTGTCGCTGATCACGGGGATCCTGAACATCCCCAACTTCGCCCACGGCGCGCTCTTCGCCGTGGGCGCCTATTTTCTGGCTAGCACGCTCCACGTGGTCGGGAACTTCTGGCTCGCGCTCGTCCTCGCCCCCGTCGGCGTGGCGGTCCTGGGGCTCGCCATCGAATACGCGGGCATCCGCCCGCTCTACCGGGCGGGCCACGACTACCAGCTGCTCTTCACGTTCGGCCTGTCGCTGATCCTGAGCGAGGGGATCATCGTCGTGTGGGGCCCGATCGGCTTCAGCCAGCTCCCGCCGCCGATTCTCCGGGGCGGGCTCGACCTGGGCTTCATCTTCTATCCCAAGTACCGCCTCTTCGTCATGGTGATGGCCGGGCTTCTTGTGCTCGCCACCTGGCTCTTCCTCGAAAAGACCCGGTACGGGGCGATCATGCGCGCCGGCATTGAAGATAAGGAAATGGTCTCGCTTCTCGGGATCGATATCCACCGGCTGTTCACCGCGGCCTTCGCCCTCGGCGCGTATTTGGCCGGGATCGCCGGCGCCCTCACCGCGCCCATCCGTGGGTTGTCCCCCGGCATGGGTGTGGACATGCTCGGGATCGCGTTCGTCGTCGTCGCGCTGGGGGGCCTCGGGAACCTCCTGGGCGCCATCGCCGCCGGCCTGCTGATCGGGGTGGCCCAGAGCATCGTGGCGTTCTACTGGACCGAGGCCTCGGTGGCGGTCATCTTCGCGGTGATGGCCGCCGTCCTCCTCGTCCGCCCCCAGGGGCTCTTCGGAATCCGGTGAGCCGGCGGATGCCCGCCTGCACGTGGCGGCTCAGCCGCGCGATCGTTCGAGCGCCGGCTGGGCCGGCGCAATCCATCGGGGGGAGGTTCGGAAGGGGCGGGTACCCGGGCTTCCACGCCGGAGGCGTGGGGGCGCCTGGGTGGCCCCCATCCGAGGGGAGATGAGCCGGGCCTGGCTGGCGGTTTTCGCCGCGGTTATCCTCCTCCCCCTCGCTGTCCGCCACGCCATCGCAAGCGAGATCTGGATCTTCGCGATCTTCGGGCTGGGGCTGAACCTCCTCCTCGGCTACACGGGCCTCCTGTCGTTCGGCCAGTCCACGTTTTTCGGCTCGGCCGGCTACGTGAGTGGCTACCTTCTCAAGCACTACGGGATCAACGTCTTCGCCGCGCTGGGCATCGGCGTCTTGGTGGGGGCCGTGTCGGCGGCGCTGGTGGGCTATCTGTGCGTTCAGCGCTCCGGCCTCTACTTCATCATGCTGACCTTCGCGCTGAACCAGATGTTCTACTTCATCGCCTACCAGTGGACCACCGTGACGGGCGGCGAGGACGGGATGCCGGGGATCGGTCGGCCGGTGTTGCTTGGTGTGGACTTCCGCCAGCCGCTCGCCTACTACATCTTCGTCGCCCTCCTCTTCCTGGTCTCGCTGTGGGTGATGAAGCGGATTGTCGAATCGCCCCTGGGCAAGATCCTCCAGGCCATCCGGGAAAACGAGGTGCGCGCCCAAGCGGTTGGCTACGACGGCGCCCGTTTGAAGCTCCTGGCCTTCGTCATCGGCGGCGCTTTCTCCGGGTTGGCCGGGGTGCTGTACGCCATGCTCTTCGGCATCGTCCCCCTGGAAGCCATCGGGTTCGTCTTCTCGGGCAATGTGGTGTTCGCCACCCTCATCGGTGGAAGCGGCTCGCTCTACGGACCCATCGTCGGTTCCTTCGTCTTCATCTGGCTCTCCGAGTCCGTCAGCGTCGTGTGGGCGCGCTGGCCCCTGCTTCTCGGGGTCGCCTTCGTGATCGTGGTCATCTTCTTCCGTGGCGGCTGCGTGGAGGCCTGGGCGCGTTTCTGGTCCTGGCGGGAGAGGCGCCGGATGGCGACGAGGCTGGCGAGCTAGCGATGGCGCTTCTCAGGACCGAGAACGTCACGAAGGCCTTCGGCGCCCTGACGGCGGTCAACGGGGTGTCCCTGGAGGTTGAGGCCGGGTCACTCCATTCGATCATCGGCCCTAACGGAGCCGGCAAGACGACGCTCTTCAACCTCTTCACGGGACAGCTGACCCCGACGTCGGGCCGGATTGTCTTCGATGGGCGTGACATCACCGGCACGCCATCCCACCGGGTCGCCCACCTGGGCATTGCGCGGTCCTTCCAGCGCACGAACGTTTTTCCCGCGCTGTCGCTCCTGGACAACGTCTGGATCGCCGCCTTCGCCCGCCGGGGCTCCTGGCGGGGGTTCGCCTGGCGGCGGGCCGATCGCTACCCGGAAGTCACCGAGCGTGCTCTGGCCGCCCTGCGTGACGTCGGGCTCCAGGACAGGGCGAACCAGCTGGCTCGCGAAATCTCTCACGGAGAGCAGCGACAGCTCGAGCTCGCCATCGCGCTCGCCGCCGCGCCCAGACTGCTGCTGCTGGACGAGCCGGCCGCCGGCCTCTCGCCCGACGAGACCCAGCGCATGGTGGCTCTGGTGCGCGGGCTCAAGGGGCGCTACACGATCGTGCTCATCGAGCACAAGATGGATATCATCATGGGTGTTTCGGATCGCGTGTCCGTGATGCACTTCGGGAGCCTCATCGCCGAGGGGACTCCGGCGGAGATTCAGCGGAACGCCGACGTGCAGCGCGCCTACCTGGGCGGCGTGGTGGTGGAATGATCCTCGACGTTCGCGAGATCAACACCTACTATGGGCTGGGCCACATCCTCCATGGCCTCTCGCTCACGGTGGGGGAAGGCGAGGTGGTGGCGCTCCTGGGCCGGAATGGCGCCGGCAAGACCACGACGCTCCGCTCCATCACAGGGCTGACGCCGCCCCGCACGGGGGAGATCCTCTACAAGGGGCGCACCATCGCCGATCTCGGCCCGCACCGGATCTCCCAGATGGGGATCGCTCTCGTGCCTGAAACGCGGGGCATTTTTTCGTACCTGACCGCGCGCGAAAACCTCTCGATTGCGCGCCGGCCCCGCTCCCGCTGGCAGGTGGAGAATGTGCTCCAGCGTTTTCCTCAGCTGGGCGAAGTGCTGGACCGCAAAGGCCGGTTGCTTTCCGGGGGGGAGCAGCAGATGCTGGCGATCGCCCGGGCCCTGCTCACCGGACCTGACCTGCTCCTCCTCGATGAGCCCTCCCAGGGGCTTGCCCCCCTGGTGGTGGAGGCCGTGATCGGGACGATCCGGGAGTTGAAGCGGGAACACGTCAGCATGCTGCTGGTCGAGCAGAACGCGGAGATGGCGCTTCAGCTGGCCGATCGGGTCTATGTCATCGACCACGGGACCATCGTCTTCGAAGGGACACCCGCCCTGCTTCGCGCGAACCAGCAGGTGACCACGACGTACCTCGGCGTCGGCGGCTAACGACCACCCTGCTTCGGGCCCGCGGGTCCTGTCGTCGGGCAGCCCCACGGTGCTCGCTCCCGCAGGCCCGGACTTACGCGAGCCTGGTGGGTTCTTGGCCGAACTCCTGCGATTTCTCGCGGTGCGCTCCGCGCCGCGGGGCTCCCTGCCCGCCGCCTCCCGCAGGCCCTTGCTGGAGTGGCGCGGTCAGTCGGGGGGCGCGGCGGAGAAGGCGAGGGGGGCCTCGCACCACCGCGCCACAGCCAGGAGTCGCGCTTCGTCAAAGGCGCCCGACACCAACTGGATGGCCAGCGGGAGGCCGTCCTGGGCCAGTCCGGACGGGAGCGAAATCGCCGGCAGCCCCGCGAAGCTCCAAGGCGCGCAGAACCACGGGTCGCCGGTCGAATCAAGCCCCCGGGGAGCCGGCGTTCCGGCGACCGGCATGAGCAGCGCGTCAACGTGCTCGAACACCGGCCCCATCTCGGCGCGGAACCGCCACCGGTGCTGCTGGGCCGCCGCGTACTCGACCGCGCTCAGCCTGAGCGCGCCCTCGATGAGGGCGCGAATCTTCGGTCGGTAGCGGGCCGCGTGGACCGAGAAGCGCTCGGCGTGGAAGGCGGCGGCCTCGACCTGCATCACCCGCGTCCCGGCCTCGTGGATCCCCGAAAAGCTCGGTGGGAGCTTGATCTCTTCCACGCTGGCCCCCGCCCGGCCCAGGCTCTGGGCAGTGGCTTCCAGGTGCGCCGCGATCTCCGCGCTTGCCCGCTCGAGCAAGAACTGGCGCGCGAGCCCCACGCGAGGTGGCCGCTCGGCCTTCGAGAGCGCGCCCACGTAGTCGGCCGCGGGCTCCCTCGCCGAGAGCGGGTCGCCGGGGTCGTGGCCGGCGAGGACTCCGAGGACCAGGGCCGCGTCGGCCACGCTCCGGCAGAAGATCCCCACGTGGTCGAGGCTCCAGGCGAGCGGGATGACGCCGCGGCAACTGATCCGTCCGTGGGTCGGCTTGAGGCCGACCACGCCGCAGTAGGCGGCCGGCCGGAGCGTGGAGCCGACGGTCTGCGACCCGAGGGCGAGCGGGATCATGCGCGCCGCGACAGCCGCCGCCGAGCCGCTCGACGAGCCGCCGGGGGTGTGCGCCGGGTTCCAGGGATTGCACGTGTCGGCGGGATCCAGGAAGGCGAACTCGGTGGTCTTGGTCTTGCCCAGTATGATCGCGCCGGCCCGGCGGAGGCGCGCCACGCTCGTGGCGTCCTCCGACGGCCGCTCGTGCGCGAACACGCCGGCCCCGGCCGTGGTGAGCATTCCGGCCACGTGAAAGATGTCCTTGATCCCCACGGGGACGCCGTGGAGGGGGCCGGCGAGCTGGCCGGCCGCCGCTTCCGCCGCCCGCTGCCGCGCGGCCTCCAAGGCACCGGTCCGGTCCACGGAGACCCACGCCTTCACTTCGGGATCGAGGGCGTCGAGCCGGGCGAGGAGCGCCTCCGTCAGGGCGATCGGAGAAAGCTGCCCGGCTCGGATCCTGGTCGAGATCTCGGTGGCGGTCAGCGTATGAAGAGGCTCCACGGGGGGTTTCCTCCTTGTCAGAGTGAGGTCACGAAGAAGAGAACGGCCGCCGCCGTCATCAGCGCGGTCGCCGTCCAGCCGAAGACGTTCAGCCAGAAGCCGTTCGCGTGTTCTCCCATGATCCGCCGGTTATTCCCCACGAGCATGACCAGCAGCAGGAGCGGCGGGGCGAGGATGCCGTTCAGGACGGCGGACCAGAAAAGCATCCGGATCGGGTTGGTCACGAAGAGGTCCAGGATCATGCCGGCCACGATGGCCCCGGCGATGACCAGGTAGAAGCGGCGGCCGCGGCGGGGGGAGAGATCGAGCCCCGCCCGCCAGCCGAAGAGCTCGGCCACGGCGAAGGAAGCCGAGCCCGCGAGGACGGGGATCGCCAGCAGCCCCGTCCCGATGAGGCCGAGCGCGAACAGGAGGTATGCCGCATCACCCGCGAGCGGCCGCAGCGCTTCGGCCGCCTCGCGAGCCGTCTGGATGTCGCGCTGCCCTGCGCGGTAGAGCGTGGACGCGGTGGCGAGGATGATGAAGTACATGACGAGGTTGGAGAAGAACATGCCGGTGTTGACGTCCAGCCACGCGTCGCGGAGCTCGTGCTCGGTGGCGCCGCGCCGCTGGGCGAGCGTTCGGCGCCCGTGCGCCTTTTCCTCCTCGACCTCCTGGGAGGCCTGCCAGAAGAAGAGGTACGGCGAGATCGTCGTCCCGAGGATCCCGACGAGGGTGACGACGTAGGTGGCGTCCCAGCTGAGCGTCGGAACGACGCTGGCGAAGGCCACGCGCTTCCACTCGGGACCCGCCAGGAAGGCGGCGATCACGTACGCCAACAGGACTGCGGTCAGCCATTTGAGGTACCTGGCAAACGTGGCGTAGCTCGTGTAGGTCGTGACCGCGAGGATCAGGAGCCCGAACGCCGGGACGAAGAAGGGAGACGGGATCCCCGTCAGAAGTTCGGCCGACTCGGCCATGCCGCTCAGGTCGGCGCTGATGTTGAAGACGTTCGCGGCGAGCAGCAAGAGGCAGGCCGCGTAGAGGAAGGAGCGCGGGTAGTGGCGTCGGATGGCGCCGGCCAGCCCTCGCCCGGAAACCAGGCCGATCCGGGCGCAGATCAGTTGGACGGCGGCCATCAGCGGGAAGGTGGCGAGCGCCGTCCACAGAAGCCCGTAGCCGAGCGAGGCGCCGGCGACGGAATAGGTGGCGATCCCGCCGGGGTCGTCGTCCGATGCCCCGGTCACCAGCCCCGGACCCAGGAGCTTGAAGTAGCGGACGAGCGGGTTGTGCGTGTGCTCGTCAGCCTGGCTCGGCTCCGGCGTGGGGACGGGCGTGATCTGCCAGGGGCTGTCGGGCATGTGATAAACCTATGACGGGCAGGAGGGGGCGTCAAGGGTGTACAGTACGCCCATGGGCTTTGTCGTCCGGGTGTTCGTCAACGCCTTGGCGATCGTCTTCGCCGCTGCCATCGTGCCGGGGATCGAAATCCGCGGCGTCCTCGCGGCGCTCGGGGCCGGCCTCGTCCTCGGCGTCGTCAACGCCATCGTCCGCCCGGTGCTCCTGATCCTGACTCTCCCGCTGACGCTCGTGAGCTTGGGTCTCTTCCTCTTCGTCCTGAACGGCCTGTGCCTCTGGCTGACCTCGACGCTCGTGAAAGGGTTCGAGATCCACGGCTTCTGGGCGGCGATCTTCGGGGCCTTGATCGTGAGCGTCGTGAGCTGGCTCCTGACCGCCTTTCTGAGTGACCGGGGGCGGATCGTCGTCATCACGCGCAGCTGACGCTCGCCGGGGCCGGCCTACCAGGGGTCCACGTCGAACGCGCCGGGGAGGTGGCGGATGGCTTTCACCCGCTCTTGCGCGTCCAGCGTGACGGCGACCACGTCGAAGCGGCATCGGACCTCCCCGAGGCGCTTCCACTTGAGGTAGTGTTGCGCCAGGCGCCCCAGGCGGCGCTGCTTCTGGGGCGTCACCGAGGCCTCCGGCGAATCCTCTTCCCGCCGCGTCTTGACCTCGACGAAGACGAGCGTCTGGCCCTCGCGCGCCACCAGATCAATTTCGCCGAGCCGGGATCGGACGTTCCTGTCGAGGATGGCAAAGCCCCGCTTGCCGAGGAATCGCGCCGCCTCCTCCTCGCCGCGTCTGCCGACGGACCGGCGCGGATCCATGACTCGGGGCGCTAGGAGCTGGCGAACAGGTCGTCTTGCCGCCAGACGCCGTGGAACGTCCGGCGATGGATCGGGCACGGACCGTGGCGCCGGAGGGCGGCCAGGTGCTCGGGGGTGGGATAGCCCTTGTGCCGGCCGAAGCCGTACTCCGGGAAGCGCGCTTCGGCCTCGAGCATCAGCCGGTCCCGGGTCACCTTGGCGACGATGGAGGCTGCCGCGATGGAGGCCGAGCGGCGGTCGCCGCGGACGAGCGACGTCTGGGGGCATGGCAGGGCGGAGAGTCTCAGCGCGTCCACGAGAACCAGGTCGGGGCGGGGGGCGAGCTTGTCGAGCGCCGCCAGCATCGCCAGACGGGTGGCCTCCAGGATGTTCACGCGGTCAATGGTCTCGGGGTCCACCATGCCGATCCCCACCGCCGCGGCCTCCTCGAGGATCCGGTCGAAGAGGAACTCTCGCCGAGCCGCCGTCAGGAGCTTGGAGTCCTGGAGACCCGGGATAGGGCGGTCCGGCGCCAGGACGACCGCGGCGGCCACGACGGGACCCGCCAGCGGGCCCCGGCCGGCCTCGTCCACTCCCGCCACGCGCAGGAAGCCCGAGCGCCACGCCGCCCGCTCGTACCGGTACGGCGCGCCCATCTCGCCCGGGCTCCGGCTCCGCTACTCGCCGCTGGTGGGAATGACCGTTCGCTTTTCCTTGAGGCGCGCCGCCTTGCCCGTCAGGGCGCGCAGGTAGTAGAGCTTCGAGCGACGGACCTCCCCCCGGCGAAGGACCTGGACACGCTCGATCATCGGGGAGTGGAGCGGGAACGTCCGCTCCACGCCGACACCGTAGGAGATCCTCCGCACGGTGAACGAGGCGCGCGCCCCCTCGCCGCGCCTGCGGATCACCACGCCTTCGAAAGACTGGACGCGCTCCTTTTCACCCTCTACGACTTTGACCTGGACCTTGACCGTGTCTCCGGGGGCAAACGCGCCCCGGTCCTTTTTCATCTGACTCGCTTCGACGACGCCGATGAGATCCATCTTTTAGCCTCTCCACGATGTTCCCCCTCACCTTTTATCCTCTCCCCCAACGGGGGAGAGGGCAGGGTGAGGGGCCAGATTTATGCGTCCGGTTTCTTGCCCTGGCGGAACTCCTCGATGAGCTTCTGCTCCTCCGGGGTCAACTCCGCCGTCTCCAGCAGGTCGGGCCGGCGCCGCCAGGTCCGCCAGAGCGACTGCGCCCGGCGCCAGCGGGCCACGCGCGCGTGGTCGCCGGAGAGCAGGACCTCCGGAACGCGCCACGCGCGGAACTCCTCCGGTCTCGTGTAGTGCGGTCCCTCCAGGAGTCCCCTGCCGAAGGAGTCTTTCCCCGGCGCCGCCTCGTCGCCGAGGGCGCCGGGCAAGAGCCGCACGACCGCGTCGGTCACGACCAGCGCCGGCAGCTCTCCGCCGGTCAGGACGTAGTCGCCGATGGAGATCTCGTCGTCCACCAGGTGTTCGCGCACGCGCTCGTCCACGCCTTCGTAGCGCCCGCAGAGGAGGATGAGGTGCTCCGCCCTTGCCAGCTCGGCCGCCACCTCCTGACCGAAGGCGCGACCCTGGGGATCGAGGAGAATGACGCGCGCGCCCGGGCGGCGGAGCGCCTCGACGCAGCGAAAGAGCGGTTCCGGCTTAAGCACCATCCCTCCCCCGCCGCCGAACGGGTAATCGTCGGTCACGCGATGGCGGCCTTCGGCCCACTCCCGCAGATCGGCCACTCGGATTTCCACGAGCCCCTTGGCCTGGGCGCGACCCAGGATCGATTCCCCGAGAGGCCCCGCGAGCATCGCCGGAAAGAGCGTCACGATGTCGATCTTCACGGGCTCGAAAGCTCCAGCAGGCCCTCGGGGGGACGGATCGTGATCCGGCGCGCCGCCACGTCCACCCGGCGCACGATCTCGGCCACTGCGGGAATGAGGTGCTCCCGCCCGCCCGCCTTCACGACCCAGAGGTCGTGACCGGGCGCCTCTTCGAGGCCGACGAACACGCCGACCTCGAGCCCCTCCTCGGTCACCACCCGCGCGCCGGCGAGGTGGGCCGCGTAGAAGATCCCTCCCGGAAGGGGAGCGAGCGCCTCCTGGGACACCGCCAAGAACCGCCCCACGAGCCGCTCGGCCGCCTCGATGGAATCCACCCCCTCGAGCGCGACGATCGCGGCGCCCCGCACGAGGCGGCACTGCTGGATCCGGCACGGCTCAGGGGTGTCGCCCCGGCCGTCCCACAGAGCGCAGTCGGCAAGATCTGCCAGCAGGGCCGGCTCGTCCGTGAGCAGGCGCGCCTTCACCTCCCCGCGCCGGCCGTGAGGCCTGACGACCTGGGCGAGCGCCACCAGTGGCCGCGCACTCACGGATCAACCTTTGCTGGCGCCCGCGCGAGCAAGGAGAACTCGGACCGTGTTCGACGGTTGAGCGCCCTTCTTGAGCCACGCCGCGGCCTTGTCCAGGTCGATCTGGATCGTCGGCGGTTCGCTCAGCGGGTTGTAGTAGCCGATGCTCTCGATGAACCGGCCGTCTCGCGGCGCCCGGGAATCCGCCACCACGACACGGTACGCGGGCTTCTTCGTCTTCCCTGCGCGTCTCAGCCTGATGTGGACTGCCACCCTGTCACCTCCTCAGTTACGGATTTGAAACGGGAGTCCCTTGAGCTTCCCCGCCCGCCCCTCCATCTGCCGAAGCCCTCGCATCACCTTCTTCAGCTGGGCGTACTGCTTGAGCAGGCGGTTGACGTCCTGGACAGTCGTGCCGCTGCCGCGCGCGATCCGGGCGCGCCGGCTGCCGCTGATGATCTGGGGTTCCGCCCGCTCCTCGGGAGTCATGGAGCCGATGATGGCCTCGTAGCGCGTGAGCTCGGCTTCCTGCCCGGCGAGTTCGGTGGGCACCCCCTGCTTTCCCTTGAAGAACGGGATCATTTGCAAGAGCTCCCCCATCGGGCCCATGGAGCGGAGCTGTTTCAGCTGGTCGCGGAAATCCTCCAGGGTGAAGCTCTCCTCCCGGAGCTTCTTCGCGAGCTCCTCGGCCTTCGCCTGGTCCACGCTGGCCTGGGCCTTTTCGACCAGGGAGACGACGTCGCCCATGCCGAGGATGCGGGAGGCCATGCGGTCGGGATGAAACGGCTCGAGCGCGTCCAGTTTCTCTCCGGTCCCGACGAAGGTGATGGGGCGGCCGATCACCTGCCGGATGGAGAGCGCCGCGCCACCACGCGCGTCGCCGTCCAGCTTGCTCATGATGACGGCATCAATGCCGACGGCTGCGTTGAAGCGCTCGGCCATGGTGACCGCGTCCTGGCCGGTCATCGCGTCCACGACCAGGAGGACGTGGTGCGGGCGAACCTCGCACTTGAGCAATCTGAGTTCCTCGAGCATGGGCTCGTCGATGTGGAGCCGGCCCGCGGTGTCGACAATGAGCGGCGAGAGCCCGCGGTCGGCCGCGGCGCGGGCCGCCTCCTGGCAGATGTCGAGCGGTCGCTCCCCCGCGCTCCCGACGACGGGGATCTGGAGCTGGGCGCCCAGCGTCCTGAGCTGCTCCACCGCGGCCGGCCGGTACACGTCCGCGGCGGCCAGGAGGGGATGCTGGCCCTGGCGCTGGAAGTGATGGGCGAGCTTGGCTGCCGACGTGGTCTTGCCCGATCCCTGGAGCCCGATGAGCATGATCACCGTCGGCGGGTGCGGCGCCATCTGAAGGCGGTGGCCGCTCCCGCCGAGCAGGAGGACGAGCTCGTCGTGGACGATCTTGACGACCTGCTGGCCCGGCGTGAGCGAGCGAAGGACGTCCTGGCCGACGGCCCTGTCGTAGACCCGCTCGATGAAGCCCTTGACGACCTTGAAGTGGACGTCGGCCTCGAGGAGCGCCACGCGCACCTCGCGGAGCGCCTCCTGGATATTCGCCTCCGTCAGCCGTCCGTGCCCCCGGAGGCGGTCGAAGATCTGGGTGAGCCGCGTACTGAGAGTGTCGAACATGGCCTGACGTCGCTGGATGTCGCTCGGAAAGATTAAACTCTACGGGAGGAAGGGGAAAAAGTCAAGGCTACTTCGATACTTCCGCAGCATCCCTGAGCCGCTTGACCGCGGCGCCGGGGTCCGGGGAGCCGAAGATCAGGGACCCCGCCACGAGCACCGTCGCCCCGTGGGCCACCAGGGGCCGGGCGTGCTCGAGCTTCACCCCGCCGTCCACCGACACGTCCACGGGGCGGCTTCCCAGGAGCGTCCGCGTCTGCCGGACCTTCACGTACGTGGCGGGGATGAAGGCCTGCCCGCCGAAGCCCGGGTTCACGGACATCACCAGCACCAGATCCACGGAATCGAGGACGGATTCGAGCGCGCCGGGCGGCGTCGAGGGATTCAAGGCGACCCCTGCCTTGGCCCCGAGCTCTTTGATCTGATGGAGCGTCCGGTGAAGGTGCGGGCATGCCTCGGCGTGGACCGTGAGGAGATCCGCGCCCGCCGACCTGAAGGCCGGCAGGTAGCGCTCGGGAGCCTCGATCATCAGGTGGACGTCCAGCGGCAGCCGGGTGTGCTTGCGGATCGCCTCGACGACGAGCGGCCCGATGGTCAGGTTCGGGACGAAGTGGCCGTCCATCACGTCCACGTGGAGCTGGTCGGCGCCGGCCGCCTCCACCCGGGCGATCTCCTCCCCGAGGGCGGCGAAGTCCGCCGAAAGGATGGACGGCGCAATCTTGATCATTTACTTTTCTGCAGCCGGAAGGCGGTGAAGCCGTCGGTGCCGTGCCGGTGCGGGAGGCAGCGTAGCACGGCGGGCGGCTCCAGGGGAATCGGAAAGTCCGCCGGGGGCTCGAGCCGCCACTCGGGGTGGGTGTCGAGGAACGGAAGGACCACTCCCTCGTTCTCCTCGGGCTCCAGCGAGCAGGTGGCGTAGACGAGGACGCCTCCCGGCCGGCACATGGAAGCCGCGGCGTCGAGGATCTGTCGCTGGCGCAGGGCGAGGCGGGGGAGGTCGGCCAGGGCGCGCCGCCATTTCACGTCGGGGTTCCGGCGCAGAACGCCGAGGTTCGAGCACGGGGCGTCCACCAGCACCCGGTCGAAGCGATCAGTGAACCGGGGCGCGAGGGCCTCGGCGCTCCCGCGGTGGCATTCCACGATCTTGACTCCCAGCCGCGCTGCTGACTGAGAGACCAGCTTGAGACGGGCGGCGTGGGGGTCCATCGCGACGACTTTCCCCGAGTTCTGCATGAGCGCCGCCAGGTGCGTGGTCTTGGTCCCCGGTGCCGCGCAGACGTCGGCGACGGTCTCGCCGGGCTTCGGTCCCAGGAGGTGGCCGACCAGGATGGAGGCCTCGTCCTGGAGGGTGAACCACCCCTCTTTGAAGACCTTGAACCTGGCCGCGGGCCCCGGGCTCTCGAGCGCCAGCCCCTCGGGGGCGAAGGTTGTGGCCGAGCACGCCACCTCCTCTTCCTCCTTGAGCCGCTGGGCGAGTTGGGCCTGTGAGCACTTGAGGAGGTTCGCCCGGACGGTAGCCTTCGGCCGCTCGTCGAGCGCCGTCATCAGCCGTTCCGCCCCGTCCAGGCCGAATTGCTGCGCCCAGCGACGGGCCAGCCAGGACGGAAACGCGAGCCGCGTGGCCATGGCCTCCACGGGGTCGTCGGGGAGAAGAGGCAACCCTCCCCCGCCGCGGGTGAACGACCGGAGGACGGCGTTGACGAACGGGGCCGCCTCGCCGTGAGCGCGCCGCTTGGCCAGGCTCACGGCGTCATTCACTGCGGCCCACGCCGGGACCTTGTCGAGGAACTGGAGCTGGTAGACGGTGAGGCGGAGGAGATTCCTCACCCAGGGATCGAGCCGCTCGAGGCGCCGCCGCGAGTGAGGGGCGAGGATCCAGTCCAGGCGTCGCTGCCAGCGGAGGGTCCCGTAAACCAGCTCGGTGGTGAGAGCGCGGTCGCGCGGGGAGAGCTTGGCGCGCTCGATCGCCGCCTCGAGGGCGAGATCGGCGAACGCCCGGTCCTCCTCTACGCGGCAGAGGGTTCGGAGGGCCTCGACCCGGGCCGGAGACGCCCCGGCGCGCGGGGCCGGCAGCGGGCGCGCCGTCATGCCGTGGCGCGACGGGGCGCGCCGAAGCGGTCGCCGGGGCCGATTCGGGCGCCCAGGAGGAAATCGTGCCAGGCGATGATCCGACGGCTCTCGGGCTGGACCAGCCGCGGGAGGAACAGGCCGGCCCCCGTCGCCACGGCGAGGGCTCCGCTCGCGCTCTTCACGATCTCTCCGGGCCCGGAGGTCGAGGCTTCGTCGAGCGCGGCCGCACGCCAGATCCGGAGCCTGCCGCGCGAAGTTTCGGTGGTGGCGCCCGGCCACGGCGTGCACCCTCGAACCCGGTTGACCAAGGCGCGCGCGGGCTCGCTCCAGTCGAGCATCCCGTCTTCCTTCCTGAGGCGGGGGGCCGAGGTGGCCAGCTCGTGGCGCTGGCGGACCGGCGTCAGCGTATCCAGTTGCTCCAGCGTCCGAAGGAGCAGCCCGGCTCCGAGGCGCGAGAGCCGCGCCGCCAACTCCTCCGCGGTCTCCTCAGGGTCAATCGGCGCGCGCTCCTGGAGGAGGATCGCCCCGGTGTCCATCCCCTCGTCCATCAGAAAGGTCGTGACGCCGGTTTCGGTCTCGCCCCGGATGAGCGCCCACGCGATGGGGGCGGCGCCCCGGTAGCGCGGCAGGAGGGAGGCGTGGACGTTGATGGAGCCGCGGGGCGGCACGTCCAGCACCGCTTTCGGGAGGAGCTGGCCGAACGCGACGACGACGGCGACGTCGGCGCCGAGCGCGCGGAGCCTCTCGGGCCATTGCGACTCCGTGAGCCGCGCCGGCTGGAGGATGGGGAGCCCGGCGGCCTCGGCGCGCCGCTTCACCGGCCTGGCCGTGAGGCGCTGCCCTCGGCCGGCGGGTCGATCGGGCTGCGTGATCACGCCGACCACCTGGTGCCGCTCGAGGAGTGCCTCGAGGGTCGGGACGGCGAACTCCGGGGTCCCGTAGAACAAAATTTTCATGGCCGCGGGGCGTCGGAAGGGGGGCCAAGCCCCCCTCCGAGGAGATCAGAGGGCGAAGGCCGAGTGGGGGGCCTCGTCGGGAAGCCCTTCCTTCTTGATCTTCCGCTTGATCCGGTCTCGACTCACGGTGTCGAGGTGGTCGATGAAGAGGATCCCGTCGAGGTGGTCGATCTCGTGCTGGATGACCCGAGCTAAGATCCCGCGCGCCTCGAGCGCGAGCGGCAGGCCGTCGCCGTCGAGCGCTCGGACTTCAACCCATAGGGCGCGCTCGACGGGGGCGAAGACTCCCGGGAGGGAGAGGCACCCCTCCTCGCCCACCACGCTGCCGACGCGTGCGCTGATGGCGGGGTTGATGAGGGGCCGTGCCCCGCCTCCCTTGTCGTCATCCACGACGATCACCCGGAGCGGGATGCCGACCTGGGGCGCGGCGAGGCCGAGGCCGACCTGATCGTACATGGTCTCGACCAGGTCGGCGATGAGGCCCTTGATCTCGGGCGTGACGGCGGCGACGGGCGCAGCCTTCCGCCTCAGAATCGGGTCGCCGTACCGCCGGACCTTCAGGACCACGGGGTCAGGCTCTCCTTCCTCAGATGAACTCGATCGGGTCCATCTCGATCTCTATCATACCGCGTCGGCCGCGCCGGCGTTCCGCCAGGGGCGCGAGCGCGGGGGCAAGCCGCGCCGGGAGATCCTTTCCTCCCTTTAGGACGATCTGCCATCGGAGCGCCCGAGGCGAACGGCCGACGGGCGCGGGAGGATAGACCGTCACGCCGCCAAGCGCACGGAAGTCCCGACAGAGGGACTCCGCCAGCCCGCCCGCCGTCCCCTCGGTGCGGCTCTTGACCGTGACGAGAGCCAGGCGCCGGAAGGGCGGGTAGCCCAGCTCCGCCCGGAACCGGAGCTCGGGCTTGTAGAAGGCCGCCAGGTCCTGGTCGGCCACCGCGCGGACGGCGTAGTGGCCGGGATGCTGGGTCTGGATGACGACTCTGCCCCCCTCGGCCACCCGCTCCGCGGCCGCCCAGAGGAAGGAAAAAGCCCGCTCACCGGCTCTGAGGTCCGGAAGATTGAGGAGGGGATCGGGGGTGATGAACCCCACGAGGGAGGGCCCACGCGGGACGAACGCCTTGAGGGCGCCGCGTGTGCCGATCACCACCCGGGCTCCGCCTTCCCCGGAGGCGGACGCCACACCCCGGCCACGGCGCGAGTCGGCATCGTGCCGAGCGACGCTCCAGCGCCTGAACTGGGCCCTCACCACCTGCTCGACGCGCTCGGTCCCCCAACCGAGCGGCGTGAGCTGCCGGCCCCGGCAGTTAGGGCAGGCGTCGGGGGCGGCATGACGGCGACGGCAGAGCCGGCACGCCAGCTCCTGGCGCGCCCGGGAGAAGGCCATCGCGATCGCACAGTCGGGACAGCGGACGACGAAGCCGCATTCGCCGCAGGCCATGGCCGAGCCGACGCGAGTCACGAGGAGGAGGACCCGTCCACCGGCCGCGAGCGTTTCCCTCATCGCGTCGCGGAGCACCGGCGAGAGCGGCTCTCCTCGGAGCATTCCCCGCGCGTCCACGACCGACACGGACGGCCAGGGCGAGGGACCGTCCGCGGCGCGGCGGATCTCCCCTTCTTCCGCGCGCCACCAGCTCTCCACGCTCGGCGTGGCCGAGGTCAGGTAGAGCGTGCTCCCTTCGCGTCTGGCGCGCTCCCGCATGATCTCGCGGGAGTGGATCCTCGGCGGGCCGGGGGGTTTGTGGGCCGGATCGTGCTCGTCGAGAAGCACGAGCGTGGCGGGGGCCGCGGCCGGCGCCAGGAGCGCTCCGCGGGTGCCGACGCCGCCCTGGGCCGTGCCGCGGGCCAGCGCCATCCAGGCCTTCCACCGGTCCAGGTCGGGCATGCCGCTGTCGAGCCTCACGACTGATACCCGGAGTGCCGCGCGCAGCCGATCCGCCCACGCGCGGGCCTGGTCGATCTCGGGTGCCACGACGAGCAGGTGCCGGGCTTCCACCTCCTCCTGAAGCCGCCTGAGGAGGCGGAGCTCCCGGTCCCCCCCGGTGAACAGTTCGGGTTGCTCGGCGGCCCGTCCCGCCTGGTCGGGAGGCGGCGCGGCGACCTCGGCAGGGGCCCGGGGCGCCGGCGGCAAAAGCGCCGACGCCGTGGACCCCCAGCTCGACAGGCTTTCGGCGGCGATCCAGCGCGTGAGCTCCAACTGGGCGCCTGAGAAGATTGGTCCCGACTCGATGACATCCGCGATCGCTTTGAGCGCGCGCTCCTCGCCCTCCCGCGCCGCCACCACGAGTCCCACGCGCGTCTGGCTCCCGAGCGGCGCGCGCACGCGCTGGCCGGGCGACACGGCGAGGTTGGGGGGGACGCGGTACGAAAAGGGGTGGGGGAGCGGGAGGTCGAAGACGACGTCAACGATCATCGGGAAGGGAGCCGCTCGTACTCGCGCCGCGCGAGTTTCAGGTCCTCCCAGGCCAGGCGCCGGAATTCCTGGCCCGGGTTGCGCAGGAGGAAGGCCGGATGAAAGGTCGGGATCAGGACCATGGAGTGATACGGGTACACGCGCCCCCTGAGCTTGCCGATGGGCTCCTTGGTTCGGAGCAGCGCTTGCGCGGCGAAGCTCCCGAGCGCCAGGACCACCCTGGGCTGGATCGTCGCGAGCTGCGCCAGGAGGAACGGCTCGCACGCGGCGATCTCGTCCGACTCGGGATTCCTGTTTGCCGGCGGCCGGCACTTGACGATGTTCGTGATATAGCAGTCCCGGTCGCGATCGAACCCGACCGATTGGAGCATCTTGGTGAGGAGCTGTCCGGCCCGCCCGACGAACGGCTTGCCCTGGACGTCCTCGTCCGCCCCCGGCGCCTCGCCGATGCACATGAGCCCGGCCCGCGGGTTGCCCGTGCCGAAGACGATGGTGGTGCGGCCCCGAGAGAGCTTGCATCGCGGGCAGCCCTGGAGGTTCTCTTCCTGGCGCTGGAGCGCCCCCTCGGGGCCGGGCAGGTAGTCGCGGCCGAGGGGGAGATCGGTCACCCCCATGGCCTGGTAGAAGCGAAGCGACTCGGCGAGAGAGCGGAGGGCTTCGGCCAGCGCCTCCGTCTCCATACGGCCTAGCGCGGGATGTGGGCGGGCTTGGCGGCCCGGAGGGAGAGGATCCGGTCGAACACCGCGTTGGCGACGTCGAGCTTGGGCATCTTGGGGAGCTCGATCAGCCCGCCCCAGCGGTCCAGGAGCGTCACCTGGTTGTCGTCGGCGTCGAAGCCGATCCCCGCCTGGCTCACGTCGTTGGCCACCATGAGGTCCACGCGCTTGGCCTCTTGCTTCTCGCGCGCGCGCCGGCGGACGTCCTGGGTCTCGGCGGCGAACCCGACGATGAACTGGTCGCCCTTTCGCGCCGCGACCTCTTTCAGGATGTCCGGGGTGGGCGCCAGCTCGAGGGTGAGTCCGCCCTGCTTGGACGGCATCTTGACAGGGCTGGCCTCCCGGGGCCGGTAGTCGCCCACGGCGGCGGCCTTGATCACGATGGTGGCCTGGGCCAGGTGCTGGAGCACGGCCTCGCGCATCTCCTCGGCGGTCTCCACGGGGACGAACACCGCCCCCGACGGGGGCGCCTGGCTGGTGGGCCCGGATACCAGCACGACCTCGGCGCCGCGGCGGAGCGCGGCCAGGGCGAGGGCCACGCCCATCTTGCCCGAGGAGCGGTTGGAGAGAAACCTGACGGGGTCCAGGGGTTCCCGCGTGGGGCCGCCGGTGATCAGCACGCGATCGCCCGCCAGGTCTTTGACCGGCGACAGAAGGCGGTGCAGGGCCTCGAGGATCACGTCAACCTCCGGGAGCCGTCCCGTGCCGGCACGGCCTGAGGCGAGTTTCCCGACGTCGGGATCGAGCACGGCGACGCCGCGGGACCGCAGCGTGGCGACATTGTCCCGCACGGCCGGGTGATCCCACATCCCCGCGTCCATGGCGGGGACCATGAGGACCGGTGACCGGGTCGCCAGGAGGAGCGTGGTCAGGAAGTCGTCGGCGATGCCGTGGGCGGCCTTGGCGAGGAGATTCGCCGTGGCCGGCGCCACCACCAGAGCGTGGCACTTCTGCGCCAGCTCGACGTGCTCCACGGCCGCGTCGGTCGCGGGGTCGAAGAGATCCGCCAGCACCGGACGGCCGCTCAGGGTGCGGAAGGTGAGGGGGCCCACGAACTTCTGGGCGTGCTGGGTCGTGACCACCGTCACGCCGGCGCCCTGCCGGGTCAGCTCGCGGAGGAGATAGACCGCCTTGTAGGCGGCGATGGAGCCGGTGACCCCGAGGATGATCTCTTTGCCCGTGAGCTGCGTCATCGCGCTAGAGCTTCAGCGACTCGCCCTCGTCCTTGAGACGATAGGCGACTTTGGCCTGGGCCACCTCTTCGAGGGCCACGCTCGTGCACTTCTTGTGCTTGGACTCCACCTGAGCCGCAGCGCCGCGATTGATCTGGCGGGCGCGCCTGGACGCGAGCACGACCAGGAGGTACCGGTTCGACACTTTCTGCAGCGACTTTTCGAGTGATGGAAAGGCCATACCGTGCGTCGCCTCCTATGACTCCGGAAGCCTGAGGTCGGGGATCGCGAGCTTGAGCCGGCTCGTCCGGCAGCGCTCGGCCAGGATGATGCTGGCGAGCTGCTCCACCGCCTCCTTCAGGTCCCGGTTGATGATGAGATAATTGTACTCGCGCCAGGCCGCGATCTCCTCGCGAGCCCGCGCCATGCGCTGGGCGATCTCGTGGGGCGCGTCCGACTTCCGCTCCCGGAGCCGCTGTTCCAGAAGCTTGAGCGACGGGGCCACGATGAAGACCGATATCGCCTCGGGGTAGCTCGTCCGGAGCTGCCGCGCCCCCTGGGTGTCGATGTCGAGCAGGATGTCGAGCCCGGCGTTGAGCGCCTCCTCCAGCGGCCGGGAGCGGGTCCCATAGAAGTTGCCGTGCACCACCGCCCACTCGGCGAATTCCCCCCGCTCCGTCATCGCCTTGAAGGCAGCCACGCTGACGAAGTGGAAGTCCTTGCCGTCCACCTCGCCCGGCCGGGGCGGCCGGGTCGTGGAGGAGACGGAGTACGCCAGGTCGGGGACCACCGAGCGCACCTCGCTGCAGAGCGTGGTCTTGCCCGCCCCCGAGGGGGCCGACACCACCACCAGCGTTCCCCGGCGCTTCGTGACCGCGTCCCCGCTCGGGCTCATTCGACGTTCTGGATCTGCTCCCGGATCTTCTCCAGGTGCCCCTTGGAGGCCAGCGCCAACTGCGAGAGCTCCAGGTCGTTGGCCTTGGAGGCGGTCGTGTTCACCTCGCGGTTCATCTCCTGGATCAGGAAGTCCAGCGCCTTCCCCACCGGACCGCCGTCCTCCAGGAGCGCCCTGAACTGCCGGAGATGGGCGTTGAGCCGCGCGAGCTCCTCGCTGACATCGGTCTTGTCGGCCCAGACGGCCACCTCCATGGCGAGCCGCCCCTCGTCGAGCGGGAGCTCGCCCAGAAGCGTCCGGATCCGCTCCCGGCCCCGCGTCGTGCGCTGGGCGAGAGCCGCAGGGGCGCGCCGGGCCATCCGCTCGACTTCGGCGGCGAGCGCGTCGTGGAGCGCGCTCAACTCCTTGCCGAGCGCTTCTCCCTCCGTCTCGCGGCGCCCCACCAGGTCCCCCAGGGCCCGGGTCAGCGCGTCGGCCAGGACCGGCCAGGCGGTCTCGGCAGGGAGCGGCTCCGGCTCGCCGGAGGTCACGACTCCGGGGCGCTCGAGGAGCCACTCGAGCGTCGGCCTGGCCGCGAGCCCGACCGCTTCACCGAGCGCCCGCACCTGGTCGAGGTACTGCCGGGCCACCGCCGCATCCAGTGTCAGCGGGCTCGCCGGTCCGGCCAGCGGCTTCGCGCTCACGCTGACGTCGAGGCGTCCCCGCTGGACGTGCTCCTGAATCAGGCGCCGGGCCTCCGATTCGAGCCCGGCGAACGCGCGGGGGAGCCTGAGGGAGATGTCCAGGTGGCGGTGGTTCAGGGACCGGGCCTCGACGGACACGGCGAAGGCCGCCGCCGCCACCTCGGCCCGTCCGAACCCCGTCATGCTGCGGATCATGGGTCTCCTGAGCGGGAGAAAGGAGAGGCGAACAGCAGGCCAGCCATCACCGAAGCATAGCCAAATTTCGCTGAAGTGTCAATGTGTTTGGGCCTCTCGGGCGTTGACAGGCGGGGCCGCCCGGTGTAAAGTCGCGCCCGAACGCCCAGGGCTTCTCCCAGACCTGACAAGGAGGAATCCATGACCGTCAAGATCACGGCTCGACCGAACGGCCCGTATGTTGTCGAAGGGGAGTGCGAGATCTACGATTCCAAGGGGGCGAAGATCGACACCGGCGGGCGCCCGAAGATCGCGCTCTGCCGCTGTGGCGGCTCCGCGACCAAGCCGCTCTGCGACGGCACGCACAGTAAGATCGGCTTTCAGGCGAGCTGAGAGGGACCGTGCCCGAGTCCTTCGCGCTGGCCGGCGGCTGCCGCTGAGCCTCGCGCCCGATGCCGTTCCCTGCCGGGCTTCGGGCTTTCGACCACCGGGACTTCCGCCTCTTCTGGACCGGCCAGCTGGTCTCACTGGTCGGGACGTGGATGCAGACAGTCGGGCAAGCGTGGCTGGTCCTGGAGCTGACGAACTCTCCTTTCAAGCTCGGGCTCATCGGCACCCTCCAGTTCGGTCCGATGCTCCTCTTCTCGCTGGTCGCGGGCGCCTTCGCAGACCGGCTTCCCAAGCGACGGGTGATCCTCGGCACCCAGACGGTGCTCATGCTGCAGGCATTCGCCCTCGCGGGCTTGGTCTGGACGGCCCATGTGCGGTACTGGCACGTGGCGCTGCTGGCGACCCTGTACGGGCTCGCCAACACGCTGGACATGCCGACCCGCCAGTCGTTCTTCGTGGACATGGTCGGCAGGGACGACCTCATGAACGCGATCGCCCTCAACTCCGCGATGTTCAATGGGGCGCGCATCGTCGGGCCGGCAGTGGCGGGCCTCCTGCTCGCTCGATACGACGTGGCATCCGCCTTTTTCCTCAACGGCGTGAGCTTCCTGGCGGTCATCATGGCCCTCCTCGCGATCAGAACCGAGGGGCTCGCGCGCGCGCCGGCGGGGACGACGGTCTTCGAGCAAATCCTCGAGGGACTCCGCTTCGCCGCGAGCAACCCCCTGATCGCGCTGGTCCTGGGCCTCTTGCTGTCGGTGAGTCTGTTCGTCGTCAACTACAACGTGCTCGTTCCGCTGCTGGCGAGGGAGGTGTTGCACGAGGGGGCGCACGGCTTCGGGTTCCTGATGGCCGCGTTGGGGGCCGGCGCCGTCGCCGGCGCGCTCATCCTGACCCTCGCCGGCCAGGGCGTGCCCGCGTTGCGCGTCCTGGTGATTCCCGCCGTCGTCGTCTCCGTGGCGACGTTGGCGCTGGCAGGGGTCCGGTCCTTCTCGCTCGCAGCGCTCTTACTGGCGGTGGTCGGATTTTCGCAGATCCTCTTTATGGCGAGCTGCAACACGGCGCTTCAGCTGATGGTGCCGGACCGGCTGCGGGGGCGGATGATGAGCCTCTACGCGTTCGTGTTCGCGGGGGTCACTCCGATCGGCTCGTTCCTCGTCGGCTCGGTCGCCCAGACGCTGGGGGTGCCCGCGGCGTTCGCGGTCGGGGGCGGGAGCGGGCTACTGGCCGTTCTCATGCTCCTCGGCTGGTGGAAGCGCCGCTACCCGGTGTCCTCTTGGAACCCTGGGGGAGCGCTCCCGTGAGCCCCGTCGGGTATCGTGGGGCTACTCGAGCGCGGAGGGCTTGAGGACGCCGAGGACGGGGAGGTTCCTGTAGCGCTGGCGGTAGTCGAGTCCGTAGCCGACCACGAACTTGTCGGGGATCTCCCGCCCCACGTAGTCCACGCTCAGATCGATGATCCGCTGGGCTCGCTTGTTGACGAAGGCGCAAACCTTGAGCGAGGCGGGGTTGCGGGTCCGGAAGTTCCTGAGCAGATAGGAGAGCGTGAGGCCGGTGTCTATGATCCCCTCCACGACGATCACGTCCCGCCGCTCGATCGGCTCGTCCAGGTCCTTCCGGATCCTGACCACCCCCGAGGGCGTGGGCGTGCCGTAGGGGGAGATGGAGATGAAGTCCACGGTGACGGGCACCGCGAGAGCGCGGATCAGGTCGGCGAGGAAGACCACGGAGCCCTTCAGGACACTGATCAGGTGGGGCGCGCGGTCGGAGTAATCCTTGGAGATCTCGCGCCCCAGGCGCTCTACCTCGGCCCGGATCCCCTCCTCGTCCAGCAGGACGGTCTCGAGGTCGTCCGACAGGCTCATGTCAGCGGGGTGTCCGTCGTGCCCTTCCGCCAGCCGAACCGACGTGCCAGGGCGAGGCAGTCTTTCCGGGAGAGGAGGCGGATCTTGAGGTCGGGGTGGAGCCCGAGCGCCTTCCGGATCTTCCGGTGCTTGGCGGTCATCAGGCGCTGCTCCTTCGTTGTCAACTCGATGTAGAGATCCTGGTCTGGTAGATAGAAGTCCGGCGTAAAGGCTTCGGTGACGCGCCCCTGGTCGTCCCACTCGAGGGGGAAGGTCGTCGGCTCGTATTGCCACCGCACCGCGTAGAAGGTGAGGAGCCGGGCGAATTCGCGCTCGCTCGCATGCGCGAAGGGGGTGCCGGGCATTTACCCTTTGGGCGAGGTCCGGCTTCCTGGTTTCACGGCGGGCACGCCCGTCTTGCAGAGCGGGCAGTCCTCCGGCTTATCGGTCGGGACCGCCAGCGTGGCGAGGGCAGCCTTCTTCACGGGGAACGTCGCGGCCCCGCCGCTCCTGTCGATCAAGGCGCCCACCCCGACCAGCACGCCCCGGGCGTCCTCCACGACCTTGATGACCTCGCGGGTGGAGCCGCCCGTGGTGATGACGTCCTCCACCACGAGACAGCGCTCGCCGGGCGCGAGGGTGAAACCGCGGCGGAGGCGCATCACGCCATCTTCCCGCTCTGTAAAGACGGCGCGCGCCCCGAGAGCCCGGGCGACCTCGTGAGCCACCAGGATCCCGCCGATGGCCGGGGCCAGCACCACCTGGACGCCGTCCCCCCCGAACCGTTTGGCGAGCTCCCGGCCTAGGGCCTCGGCCTGTCCCGGGTGCTGGAGGACGAGCGCGCTCTGGAGGTAGGCGTTCGAGTGAAGGCCGGAGGAGAGGAGGAAGTGGCCACGCAGGAGCCCTCCCCCGCGCTCGTAGATTTCGAGGACCTCTGTCTCGGTCATGCGCGGGCGATGGCCTCGAGGATGGCGAGCGCCGCGGCCTTCGGGTCGGCGGCCGCCGTGATGGGACGCCCCACGACGAGGTAGTCGGCGCCGGCACGGATGGCCGCCTCGGGTGTCGCGACGCGGACCTGATCGTCGGCGCCGCTCCCGGCGGGTCTCACACCCGGGGTGACGATCACCCACTCCCGCCCGAGCGCGTTCCGGATGGTCCGGGTCTCCTCGGGTGAGGAGACGCTTCCGTCGAGCCCGGCGTCCCGGGCCAGCCGGGCCAGATGGAGGGCGTGACCCTCGACGGCGAGCGGCACGTTCAGCTCCCGCTGAAGGAGCGCGCGACTGAGGCTGGTCAGCACCGTCACGGCCAGGCAGAGCGGCTTGGGCACGTTGAGCTCCCGCGCCGCCTCCCGGGCGGCCTCGGCCGCGGCCGTCAGCATGGGGCTGCCCCCGGACGCGTGGACGGTGAGCATGCCGACGCCCAACCGCGTGGCCTCGCGCACGGAGCCAGCCACCGTGTGGGGGATGTCGTGGAACTTGAGGTCCAGGAAGACCGAGCCCCCGCGCTTCTGCACGAGCTCGACCGCGGCCGGGCCCGCGGCCGTGTAGAGCCGCGAGCCGATCTTCCAGGTGCTCACGACCCCCTGGAGGCGATCCAGGAGCGTCTCGGCCTGGCCCAGGTTCTCGACGTCGAGCGCGACGACCAGCCGGTCCTTGGGCTCACGCGCCGGCATGGTACTCTTGCAGCGACTGGACGCCCATCTCGCTCTTGAGGAGCGACTCGATCCCGCCGATGGCCGCCTGGGCGCCGTCCACGGTCGTGTAGTACGGGATGTTCTGCGTCACCGCCGTCCGGCGGATCAGGTAGGAGTCCTTGCGGGCGCGGCCGTCCTCGGGGGTGTTGAACACGAGCGCGATCTCCCCGCGCTTCATCAGGTCCACGATGTTGGGGCGCCACCCTTCCGCGACCTTGTGGATGACCTCCACGCTCATCCCGTGGCGCGTGAGGACCTTGGCGGTCCCCTGTGTGGCCACCAGGTTGAACCCCATCTCGGCGAGGCGCTTGGCGATCTGGACCACCGCGCGCTTGTCGCGGTTCTTGACCGAGAGGAAGACTTTCCCGGAGGTCGGAAGCGGCGACCCGGCCGAGAGCTGGGATTTCACGTAGGCCTTCCTGAAGTCCCGGTCGATCCCCATCACCTCGCCGGTGGACTTCATCTCCGGCCCGAGCACCACGTCCACCCCCGGAAACTTCACGAAGGGGAAGACCGCCTCCTTCACCGCGATGTGGGCGATCTCGCGCTCCTCGGCGAAGCCCAGGTCGGCCAGCGTGCGCCCAAGCATGACTTTCGTGGCGAGCTTCGCGAGAGGCACGCCGATCGCCTTCGAGACGAACGGGATCGTGCGGGAGGCGCGGGGATTCACCTCGAGGACGAAGATCTGCTCGTTCTTGATGGCGAACTGGATGTTGATGAGCCCGACGACGCCGAGCTCCCGGGCGAGCGCCTTGCCCTGGACCTTGAGCTGCTCCACCTGATCGTCGCCGAGCGAATATGGCGGGAGCGCGCAGGCCGAGTCGCCCGAGTGGATGCCGGCCTTCTCGATGTGCTCCATCACGCCGCCCACGACCACCCGCTCGCCGTCGGCGATGGCGTCCACGTCGATCTCGAGAGAGTCCTCCAGGAACTTGTCCACCAGGATGGGGTGCTCGGGGGACACGCGCACGGCCTCCCCCATGTAGCGGGCCAGGTCCTGCTCGTCGTAGACGATCTCCATCGCGCGTCCGCCCAGGACGTAGGAAGGGCGGACGAGGACCGGGTAGCCGATGCTCACCGCAATGCGCTGGGCCTCGGCGAACGAGCGCGCGATGCCGCACGGGGCCTGGGCCAGGCCGAGGCCGGTGAGGAGCGCGCTGAAGCGCTCGCGGTCCTCGGCGCTGTCGATGGCATCGGAAGACGTCCCGAGGAGGGGCACCCCGGCTCTTTCGAGCGGGACGGCGAGCTTGAGCGGCGTCTGGCCGCCGAACTGGACGATCACGCCCAGCGGGTGTTCCCTTTCGACGATGTTGAGGACGTCTTCCAGCGTCAGGGGCTCGAAGTAGAGGCGGTCGGAGGTGTCGTAGTCCGTCGAGACGGTCTCAGGGTTGCAGTTCACCATGATCGCCTCGATCCCGAGCTCCTTGAGCGCGAAGGCGGCGTGGACGCAGCAGTAGTCGAACTCGATCCCCTGGCCGATCCGGTTCGGGCCCGAGCCAAGAATCACGACCTTCGGGCGCGGCGTGGGCGGCGCCTCGTCCTCCTCCTCGTAGGTCGAGTAGAGGTACGGTGTGTGGGCGACGAACTCGGCGGCGCAGGTATCCACCATCTTGAAGGTCGCCTGGATCCCCTGGGCCAGCCGGCGCCTCCGGACCTCCAGCTCGGTGCTTCGGCAGAGCTCCGCCAGGCGGCTGTCGGAGAAGCCGAGCTGCTTGGCCTTCCTGACGAGCGCCGGGTCGCCGAGCCCGGCCCGCTGGATCTCGCCCTCGAACTCGACGATCTCCCGGATGTTCTCGAGGAACCACGGGTCGATCTTCGTGAGCGCGTGGATCTCCTGGGTCGGGACCCCCCGCCGGTAGGCCTCGGCGATCACGAAGACGCGCTCGGCGTTCGGCACCCGGAGCTTCGCGCGGAGCTCCTCCCCGTCGGCCAAGGGCTTGTCCGGCGTCAGCCCCCAGCGGTCCTGCTCGAGGGAGCGGACCGCCTTCTGGAGCGCCTCCTTGAAGGTCCGGCCGATCGCCATCGCCTCGCCCACCGACTTCATCTGGGTCGTGAGCGTCTGGTCGGCCTCGGGGAACTTCTCGAAGGCCCAGCGCGGGAACTTCACCACGCAGTAGTCGAGGGTCGGCTCGAAGGACGCGGGCGTCTCGCGGGTGATGTCGTTCCGGATCTCGTCGAGCGTGTAGCCGACCGCGAGCTTGGCGGCGATCTTGGCGATGGGGAACCCCGTGGCCTTGGACGCCAGCGCCGAGGAGCGGGAAACGCGCGGGTTCATCTCGATCACGACCAGGCGGCCGTCCTCGGGGTTCACCGCGAACTGGATGTTGGACCCGCCGGTCTCCACGCCGATCGCGCGGATGATGGCGACGGCGGCGTCGCGCATGAGCTGGTATTCCTTGTCCGAGAGCGTCTGGGCGGGGGCCACCGTGATGGAGTCGCCCGTGTGGATCCCCATGGGGTCGAAGTTCTCGATGGAGCAGATGATGACGACGTTGTCCTTCCCATCGCGCATCACCTCCAGCTCGAATTCCTTCCAGCCGATGACCGACTCTTCCACCAGGATCGTCCCCACTGGCGAGGTCTGGATCCCCCACCGGATCGCCTCCTCCAGCTCCTCGGGGTTGTAGGCGACGGAGCCGCCGGTGCCGCCGAGCGTGAAGGAAGGCCGGATGATCACCGGGTAGCCGACGAGCCTGACGATCTCCCGTGCTTCTTCCAGTGACTTCGCATAGCCGGACCGCGGCACCTCGAGGCCGATCGCCTGCATCGCGGTCTTGAAGAGGTCGCGGTCCTCGGCCTTTTTGATCGCCGGGAGCTTGGCGCCGATCAGCTCGACGCCGTACTGGTCCAGCGTGCCCTGCTCCGCCAGCGCCACGGCCAGGTTCAGGCCGGTCTGGCCGCCGAGGGTCGGGAGGAGTGCCTGGGGGCGCTCCCGCGCGATGACCTTGGCCACCATCTCGGGGGTGAGCGGCTCGACGTAGGTCCGCTGCGCCATCTCGGGGTCGGTCATGATCGTGGCCGGGTTCGAGTTGACGAGGACGACGTCGAACCCCTCCTCCCGGAGTGCCTTGCAGGCCTGGGTCCCCGAGTAATCGAACTCGCACGCCTGCCCGATGACAATCGGGCCCGAGCCGATCAGCAGGATCTTCTTGATGTCCGTGCGCTTGGGCAACGCTAGGACCCTTCCACCAGCCCATAGACGATGGACGTCTCGGGGGCGGCTTCCTCGCGCTTGTAGAGGATGTCGTCGAGCCGGCCGCCGCCGACCCAGACCACCTCGCCGTTGCCCCAGAGTTTTTCGCCGAGGACGCTCATGCGCTTGTCCACGCGCTCGCGAATGGCGTGGCCTTCGAGGGAGACGTCACTCTCCATGGTGAACGACGTCCACTCGGGCTTCTGCCCCACCTCCTCGGTCTTCCGGTACGAGATCAGGTACTTCGGCATAGGTTCGATCACCCTCCTTTCGTCCCCTGCATGAGATCGGCGAAACGCTGAAAGAGGTGGTTGGCGTCGTGGGGCCCGGGCGAGGCTTCGGGATGGTACTGGACCGAGAATACCGGCAGTTCCCGGTGGGTGAAACCCTCGCAGGTCCCGTCGTTCAAGTTGACATGGCTCAGGAGGAAGCCGCGGGGCCCGACCGACTCGGGGTCCACGGCGAAGCCGTGGTTCTGGGCCGTGATCTCCACCTTTCCCGTCGCCAGGTCCTTCACCGGATGGTTGGCCCCGTGGTGGCCGAACTTGAGCTTGTACGTGCGGCCGCCCGCCGCCAGGCCGAGGATCTGGTGTCCTAGACAGATCCCGAAGATCGGGACCTTCCCGAGGAGCCCCCGCACGGTCTCGATGAGGTACGGCACGCCCTCCGGATCCCCCGGTCCGTTGGAGAGGAAGACGCCGTTGGGCTTCCGCTCCAGTACGGCCGACGTGGAGGTGGAGGCGGGGACCACCGTGACGTCGCAACCGGCCGAAACGAGCTGGCGCAGGATGTTCGATTTGATCCCGGCGTCGAACGCCACGACGTTGAACCGCGCCGCCGGCGGCAGGCGGTACCCCCGCACCCGGTCCCACGTCGCCTCCTTCCAGCCGTGAGGCCCGGCGACGGTAACCTCGCGCACCAGGTCTCTACCGAGGAGCCCGGGCGCGGCCTCTGCCCTGGCGCCGAGGCGCGCCGGGTCCAGCTCCTCGGTGGAGATCACGCCCTCCTGGGCCCCGTGATCCCTGAGATGCCGGGTCAGCGCCCGCGTGTCGATTCCCTGGATCCCGACGATCGCGTGCTCGCGCATGTAGGCGTCCAGCGTGCGCCGGCCCCGCCAGGACGACGGAGTAGGGGAAGCCTCCCTGACGACGAACCCCTCCACCCACGGGCGGCGCGATTCCACGTCCTCGTCGTTGATCCCGTAGTTGCCGATGAGCGGGTAGGTCATCGCCACGATCTGCCCCTTGTACGAGGGGTCGGTCATGATCTCCTGGTAGCCCGTCATGGCCGTGTTGAAGACCACCTCACCGACAGTCTCGCCCTCGGCCCCGAGCGATTCGCCCCTCCAGACCCGGCCGTCCGCCAGCGCCAGGAGAGCCGGCTTCCTCATGACGCGCCTGTTCGAGCGCCGGTTTTGCCGGCGCCGCCCTTGATCACGCGTTCCCACATCACGACCCGGCCGCCCACGAGGGTCATCCACGGCATCCCCGTCACCTCCCAGCCGTCGAAGGGCGTGTTGCGGCTCTTCGAGTGGAAGGCCCGGGGGTCGATCGTGAGGCGCCGCTCCAGGTCGAGGATGGTGACGTCGGCGTCCGCGCCCGCCGCCAGGCTCCCGCCACGCAGGTTCAGGAGCCGGGCGGGCCCCACGGTGAGCCGGCTGACGAGCGTCCTGAGATCGAGGAGGCCGGGACGGACCAGACGATCGAGAAGGAGGGAGACGGCCGTCTCCAGCCCCACGATCCCGAAAGCCGCCTGGTCGTAGTCGCCCTCCTTCTCGGCGACAGCATGGGGCGCGTGATCGGTGGCGATGCAGTCGATCGTGCCGTCGGCCAGGGCCTCCACGAGCGCTTCCCGATCGCGCTTGGTCCTGAGCGGCGGGTTCATCTTGGTGTTCGGATCGTAGCCGCGCACGGCCTCCTCGGTCAGGAGGAGGTGATGCGGGGTGACCTCGGCCGTCACGCGGATGCCCCGGGCCTTGGCGTCCCTCAGCAGGCGCACCGCGCCGGCGGTCGAGATGTGGGCGATGTGAACATGGGCTCCGGTCAGCTCTGCCAGGCAAAGATCGCGAGCCACCATTACTTCCTCAGCCGCGGAGGGCCGGCCCGCCAGGCCGAGCTCGGTCGACACCGCGCCCTCGTTCATCACGCCACCGCCCGTCAGGTGGGCGTCCTCGGCGTGGGAGATGATGGGCAGGCCGAAGGGGAGCGTGTACTCCATGGCGTGGCGGAGGAGCGCCGAGTTCATGACCGGGTGGCCGTCGTCCGAGAAGGCGACGCACCCGGCTTCCGCGAGCTCGGCGAGCTCCGCCAGTTCCTTCCCCTCGAGCCCGCGCGACACCGCGCCGATCGGGTAAACCCGGACAGCTCCCTCGCTCCGGGCTTTGGCGAGGACATAGTCGGTGACGGAGCGGTTGTCGTTCACGGGGTTCGTGTTGGCCATGCAGGCGACCGCCGTGAACCCTCCGGCGGCGGCGGCCTTGGTCCCCGTCGCCACCGTCTCTTTGTATTCGTAGCCCGGCTCGCGCAGGTGCACATGGGCGTCGATGAAGCCGGGGCACACCACCTTGCCACCCGCCTCGATGGTCGGCGTTCCGTCGGGGGCCCGGAGGCCCGTTCCGAGGCGGGAGATCTTCCCGTCCTGGATCAGGACATCCTGAACGGCGTCGACGTCGTGGGCAGGGTCGAGGACTCGGCCGCCCCTGATCAGCGCGTTCATACCTACGCTCGGAGGGGGGCCACCCAGGCCCCCCCACGCCTGCGGCGTGGATGCCCGGGTCCCCGCCCCTTCCGATTCCTCCCCCCGCAGATTGCGCCGGCAAAGCCGGCGCTCGAACAAGTACCGGGCCGAGCACTGAAGCTCGCGCCACTGGACACAGGGTGTTTCATGGCTGGGCCTTTCCGCCGGCAAGGAGGAAGAGGACGGCCATCCGGACGGCCACACCGTTGGCCACCTGGTCCAGGATGACCGAGTACGGGCCGTCGGCCACCTCGGGCGCGATCTCGATCCCCCGGTTCACGGGGCCCGGATGCATGATGAGCACGTCCTGCCGGGCCGCCCCCAGGCTCGTCGGCGTGAGCCCCCAGTAGCGCGCGTACTCGCGGAGCGAGGGGATCAGCGCTCCCATCATGCGCTCCTGCTGGAGGCGAAGCATCATGATCACGTCCACGTTGGCGATGGCCTCTTCGAGCCGGTGGCTCACCTTGACGCCCAGCTCCTGGACGAAGGGCGGGATCAACGTCGGCGGCCCCGCCACCGTGACCGTCATCCCGAGCTTCCTCATGCCGTGGATGTTCGATCGGGCGACGCGGCTCCGGGCGATGTCCCCGACGATGGCCACGGACAGCCCCTCCAGGTGCCCCTTCTTCTCGCGGATCGTGAGGAGATCCAAGAGGGCCTGCGTCGGATGCTCGTGGGCGCCGTCCCCCGCGTTGACCACCGCGCAGCGGAGCGCCTTCGCGAGAAGGGCCGCCGCCCCCGCCGCCCCGTGACGGACCACGACCACGTCCGGGCTCATCGCGGCGATGTTCCTGGCCGTGTCCAGGAGGCTCTCCCCCTTGGCCGCGCTGGAGCCCGGCGCGCTCCAGTTGACGACGTCGGCCGAGAGCCACTTCCCCGCGATCTCGAAGGAAGTCCGCGTGCGTGTGGAGGGCTCGTAGAACAGGTTCACCACGGTGCGGCCCCGGAGGGTCGGGACCTTCTTGATCTCGCGGGCCGCGATCTCCTTCATGGAGGCCGCGGTATCCAGGATCGACCCGATCTCCGCGGGCTCCAGTTCCTGCATGGTCAGGAGGTCCTTGCGGGTCCAGCCCATCGCCTTAGTCCTCCGGTTCTTCGATGATGACCCGATCCTCCCCGTCGTGTTCCTTGAGGCGGACGGCCACCGTTTCGCGGCGGGCGGTGGGGAGGTTCTTGCCGACGTAGTCCGGGCGGATCGGCAACTCCCGATGCCCGCGGTCCACGAGGATCGCGAGGCGGATCGCCTTGGGACGCCCGAGGTCCATGATGGCGTCGAGCGCGGCACGGATCGTCCGCCCGGTGAACAGCACGTCGTCCACGAGGATGACGGTCTTTCCGGTCAGGTCGAAGGGGATCTCGGTCCCGCGGACCACCGGCTGTTCGGCCTTGAGCCCCAGGTCGTCCCGGTAGAGGGTGATGTCCAGCGCGCCGACGGGGGGCTTCACGCCTTCGATGGCCGCGACCCGCTCCGCGAGGCGGTGGGCGAGGGTCACGCCGCGCGTCCTGAGCCCCACGAAGGCCAAGTCGGCGGTCCCGCCGTTCTTCTCGACGATCTCGTGGGCGATCCGGATGAGGGCCCGGTCCAGGGCCGCCTCGTCGAGGACCTGGGCTTTTTCCCGGGCGGTCATGGGCAAAAAAAAGGCCCCTTCCGGGGATTCGGAAGGGACGCGCCGTACGGATGCCGGATGTCCATCGTTTGTCCTTATGGACCTCGCCGGGTCCACTTAAAGGAGCAACCGTCCTCCAGGATACCTCTTGCGGGGGGAGAGCGTCAAGGAGAATTCCCCCGCGCTTTGCGTGAAGGGAGGAGAAGAGATGGGGGGGCCGCTCATTTGGGCGGCGTGATGCCGTAGGCCTTGAGCTTTCTGTAGAGGTGGGTGCGCTCGATCCCGAGCCGCTCGGAGGTGCGCGTCATGTTCCAATCCTGGGCGCGGAGTTCGGTCAGGATGTAGGCCCGCTCGAAAGCCTCGCGCGCCTCCTTGAGGCTCTTTTCCTTGATCTGATCCGTGGGGGTCGCGGCCTCCCTCGGCCGGAGGGGGGGCGGGAGGTCGTCGGGGCCGATCACGTCCCGTGGGGACATGATGACGAGCCGCTCCACCATGTTCCGCAGCTCGCGGACGTTCCCGGGCCAGTCGTAGGACAGAAAGTAGGCCAGCGCCTCGACGGACACGGTCTTGGCGCGCTTTCCGTTCTCCAGCGCGAAGACGCGGACGAAGTGCTCGACGAGGAGCGGGATGTCCTCCTTCCGCTGCCGGAGCGGGGGCACGTCGATGGGGATGACGTTGAGCCGGTAGAAGAGGTCGTCCCGGAAGCGTCCGCCGGCGATCAGGTCGGCGAGGTCCTGGTTGGACGCGGCGATCACCCGGACGTCGGTCTTGATCGGCTCCGTTCCTCCGACACGCTCGAAGGCCTGCTCCTCCAGCACCCGGAGCACCTTGGCCTGCGTTTTGAGGCTCATGTCGCCGACCTCGTCCAGGAAGAGCGTGCCGCGGTCGGCCAGCTCGAACTTGCCCTTGCGGCGGCTGACGGCTCCCGTAAAGGCGCCCTTTTCGTGGCCGAAGAGCTCGGACTCGATCAGCTCCTCCGGGATGGCCGCGCAGTTGACCTCGATGAAGGGACCCTCCCGGCGCGCCGACAGGGCGTGGATGGCCCGGGCGACCAGCTCCTTGCCGGAGCCGTTCTCGCCGTGGATCAGCACGCGCCCGCTCGTGGGAGCGGCGATGGCGATCTGGCGACGCAGTTCCTGAATCGCCGCGCTCTCGCCGACGATCTCCTGCCCGCGTTCGAGCTGCTCCCTGAGCGCCCGGTTTTCCCGCTCGAGCCGCGAGTGCTCGAGGGCGCGCGCCACGGCCAGGAGCGTCTTCTCCAGCGACAGGGGCTTCTCGATGAAGTCGTAGGCGCCCAGCTTGGTGGCTTTCACGGCGGTCTCGATGGTCCCGTGGCCCGAGATCATCACGACGGCCTGCTCGGGACGGGCCCGCTTGATCTCGCCGAGGGCTTCCAGGCCGTCCATGCCCGGCATCCAGATGTCGAGCAGGACGAGGTCGGGCGGCTCTTCCCCGATCCGGGCCAGGGCCTGGCCCCCGCTCCCGACGGTGCTGACGCGGAATCCCTCGTCCTCCAGCACGCCCCGCAGCGAGGTCTGGATCGCCTGCTCGTCGTCCACGATCAGGATGCTCTCACCGGCCACTTACGCCTCCGCGCGGGCCGGCGGTCGATCCACCGGCAACTCGATCACGAACCGGCTCCCTTTCGGGGCGTTGTCCTCCACCCAGATCCGGCCCCCGTGATCGGTGATGATCTGGTGGACGATGGCGAGCCCGAGCCCGGTCCCCGAGCTCTTGGTGGAGAAGTATGGCAGGAACAGCTTGTCCTTGTCCTCCGGCGGAATGCCGACCCCGTTGTCGCCGACCTGGACCTGGACCCGCTTCGTCTCCGGAAGGAACGCGGTGCCGACCGTGACTTCGCCGGCCCCGCCGACGGCCTCGACGGCGTTGTCCACCAGGTTGAGGACCGCGCGCTTGATCTGATCCGGATCCACCTCGAGCGTGGGCAGATCGGGCTGGAAGATGGTCTTGAGCGCGAGGGCGGGATGCGATTCCCGGTAGAGGGCCGCCACGCCCTCGAGGAGGCGGTTGAGCTCCGTGGGCTTCGGCTGGAGCGCGGGCATCCGGGCGAAGCGGGAAAACTCGTCCACCAGGTGCTTCAGGCCGTCCACCTCCTGGATGATGGTCCCCGTGCACTCCTCCAGGAGCCGGCGGTCATCCGGGCCCCGGTCCGCCAGGCGCCGCCTGAGCCGCTGGGCGGAGAGCTGGATGGGAGTCAGCGGGTTCTTGATCTCGTGGGCGATGCGCTGGGCGACTTCGCGCCACGCCGCCAGGCGCTGGGCTTTCAGGAGCTCGGTGAGGTCGTCGAAGACGAGCACCATGCCCGCGTACTCGCCGTCCGGCCCGCGGAGCGCCGTGGACGAGCCCAGGAGTGTCACCGCGTGACCATCGCGGTGCAGGTGGATTTCGCGCTCCAGCGTCCCCTCGCGGAGGCGGTCCATCCGCTGGATCAGCGCGCTCACCTCGCCGAATGGCGCTCCCGGGAAGAGCTGGCGGAACGACTGGCCCACGACGGACCCGCCCGGCAGTCCCAGCATCCGGGCCGCGCTGGCGTTCATCGTGGTGAGGCGACCGCCAGGATCGAGGCTCACAACGCCGGTCGCCACCGCCTGGAGCACGGTCTCGGTGTACCGCCGCCGCTCTTCCACCTCGTTGTGCTTGGCCTGGAGATCGCTGGTCATCCGGTTGAAGGAATCCACGAGGATGCCGATCTCGTCGTCCGCCTGGGCCCGCACCTTGTAGGTGAGGTTTCCCGCCGCCACCTCGCGGGTTCCCTCGGCTAGGAGCTGGATCGGCACCGTGATGCCCCGGGCCATGTACAGGCCGAACCACGTGAACGAGAAGACGATGATCAGGGTCGTCAAGAGGAAGAGCAGGATGTAGATGCCCTTGATCGGGTTTTTGAGGAGCTTGAGCTGCTTGTATTCCTGAAACGCCTGGGAGATGCCGCGGATCCGGGCCTCGAGCCGCTGGGCCACGTGCGTGGCGACGACCAGCGTGCCCAGGATCTGGGCGTCGCTCCCGTCGGAGCGGATGGGGACGACCGCCTGGATCAGGTCGCCGTTGTCGAGCTCTCGCACCGTCGTGAGCTCCTGGCCTCCCAGCCCGCGCCTGACCTGGTCGGTATTCACGTCGCGTGTGGCGACGGCGGCGAGCACCGGATCCTTGACGTGGACCAGCTCCTGCCCTTTCGGGGTGAAGACCGAGATGGCGGCCAGTCCCAGGGCCTCTTGCTGCTCCACCAGATAGGCCGCCAGCGCCTCGCGCCGGTCGTCGGCGAGGAGCTGGTCGCGCCCGATCACCCGGGCGAGTTGGCGTCCATGACGGAGGACCGTGGCCTCCAGCGTCTGGTAGTACGTCTGCGCGACCTCCAGGGCCTGGTCCAGGGGGCTCTCCACCTGGGGCTTGAACCAGCCCTCGATGGAAGTGTTGAGGAGGTTCGACGCGATGATCGAGATGAGCAGGGCGGGGATCAGGGACAGCGAGAGAAACGCCGCGACCAGCTTGGTTTTGAACCGCGAGCCCAACACCTTCTGCCGCCGCTCGAAGAGGAGCTTGACGAAGTTCCGGAAGAGGAGCACCAGCAGCAGGAGGAAGACGATCAGGGTGAGGTTGAAGAGGGCGAAGACCAGGAGGTTGGAGGCGACCGGGATCCGGGGAGACCGGAGGCCTACCTCGTACACGGTCACCATGCTGGCCGTCAGCAGCACGAGGAGCCCGCCGATGATCAGCAGGTTCCGCTTGCGACGCTGGTGGTCGCCCGTCAGCGGCACGGCCTCTCTCCAGGCATCATTGAGTCCGTGTCGGGGTCAGCAAGGTGGATGGGAGCCACGGCGTCTCCTCCGCGTCCCCCGTCAGGCGGGCGAGGAAGGAGTTCACCCCGTTCAGGGAGACATCGGCGCGCACCCGCACGAAGTAGAGCTCGCGGGGATCCAGGCCCGAGACCGGTCCGAGCTTGAACCCCCGGAGCTCCGACGCCACGCGCTGGGCTTCTCTGAGATCTTTCGTGACGTACGGCTCGTGCTCCTCGCCCGCGACGGAAGCCACCTTGTACTCCTTCGTGACCACGTTGTAGGTCAGCTGGCGCTCCACGAGCCGGGCCTGGAGGGGCCGGTTGAACCAGAACCGGCTGTGCTGCCAGAGCTCGACGTAGAAGCGGATGTGGGTGGGGACTCCGCTCTGCAGGCTCTCCTGGAACGACGGCGGGAGCGCGCCCAGCAGCACCACCTGCACGGTGAGGTCGAAGTCGTTGAGGAAGATCTCGGGACGGTCGCTGAACCGGAGCTCCGCGCCCGCGGGAGCGGTGGCGAGCGAAGCCGCGAGGGCCAGGGTCCAGGCGAGCGACCATCGGGGCAGGGCGAAACGGCCGCCGAGCCACGCTCCCGAGGGCGCCGAAACCCGTCGCGCAGGCGCACGCATACGTTGGACAGGACATTATAGCGCCGGCAGCGGAGGGGTGGAAGAAGTCTTCTGTTACAGCGCGGCGATGCCCGGCAGCGGCACGGGGGTCGCGCGGTGCGACAGGGCGGGCCGCGCGGTCACGCCCGCGTGGCCGTTGTCGGAGAAGAACTCCGAGATGGCGGCGACGAGCTCATGGTTGAGCGCATGGCCGGCGTTCCGGGCCACGATGTGTCCCAGCACCGGGCGTCCCAGGAGCGCCAGGTCGCCGATCAGGTCCAGGATCTTGTGACGGACGAATTCGTCGCGGTAGCGGAGGCTTGAGTTCAAGACCGCGCGGCGCCCCACCACCACGGCGTTGTCCAGGGAACCGCCCTTGGCGAGGCCGTTCCTCCTGAGGGTCCCGACGTCCTTGAGAAAGCCGTACGTCCGGGCCGAGGCCAGCTCATCCACGAAGACCCGCTCCGTGCAGGTGAACGAGAGCGCCTGGATGCCGACCGCCGGATGGTTCACGTCCAGGGTGTAACTGACCCTGAATTCATCGGCCGGGAGGATCTGGAGCCAGCGCGCGTCATCGCCCACGCGGATCGGGTCGGTGATCACCAGGGGGTGCCGCGGGACCCCGAGCGTCGCCTTGCCGGCCGCGTAGAGCAGCGAGACGAACGGTCGAGCGCTGCCGTCCATGGCGGGGATCTCCTCCCCCTCGACCTCGACGAGGAGGTTGTCGATCCCGAGTGCCGCCGCGGCTGCCATGAGGTGCTCGACGGTCCGGACGCGGGCGCCGTTGACGCCGATCGTGGTGGCGAAGCTCGAGTCCACCACCGTCTCTTGGCGTGCGGGGATCAGCGTCCGATGGGGGTCCGTCGCGCGAAAGACGATGCCGCTATCGGCCGGGGCGGGGGAGAGGGTGATCCTCGACGGCCGGCCCGAGTGGAGCCCCACTCCTTCGGCTGTCACCGACTTCCGGATCGTCCCTTGGAAATCCATAGGAGACCGTCGTTTTTGTAGCAACCTCGGTGCCACAGCCCAGCGGCCTTTCTAAGCACTTGATTTTCCAGTTAGCTTCGTGTCTTGACAGACCGGCCAGGCGGTCGCCGCGTTACCTGGAAGACACGGCAAATCCCGGCGGGTGTCACATCTTTGCAACAGCTCAGATGTCCAGGATGACTCGGATCTCCCACCGCCCAGGGCTCTCCGTGATCAGGAGCTGGTGGAAGGTCGCGGCCTTGACGAGCGTGCCCACCCGGTGCCGCCCCGGCTCAAGCCCTTCCCCCCAGAGGAGGGAGTGAACCCGCCCCTCCTCGAAGACGGCGAACTCGATCCGGTTCACCACGAATCCCTCGATGTCGTGGAGGTACAGGCACTCGTTGAGCCAGTGCACGAGGAGCCCCTCGCGACTCTCCCCCTGAGCGCGCACCTCCCGCGACTCGCGCGGCTCGACGCCCCGCGGGTCCACGATCAGGGCGAAGACGCCGAGGCCCGCCTGGGCGAAGGCCTCGGCCAGCGTGGGCGCCCACGCCACGACGCCGACGTCGGCGACCACGTCGAAGTAGTCGTAGCCCGCCGCGGCGGTCACGGGCGCGGAGCTCCCAGGTCCCCGAAGCGCGCCTGGAGGAGGGCGACGGCGGCGGGCCCCGCCGTTTCGGTTCTGAGGATCCGGGGGCCGAGTCCGGCGAGCTTGAATCCTCGTTTCTCGAGCATCTCGACCTCGCGCCGCGCGAGGCCCCCCTCGGGACCCACAACCAGGAGGAGGGATGTCACGGTGCCCTTCTCGGCGTCCAGGACCTCCAAGAGACCGCGGCGCTCGCCCTCCCAGAGGCAGAGCGCAAGGTCCACCGGCCAGCCAGAGTCGGCGAGCTCCTGGATCGAGCGGGGCGTCTCCACGCTCGGGACCACGGCCCGCCCGCACTGCTTGGCGGCCTCCTTGGCCACCCGCTGCCACCGCCGCGCACGCTCCCGCCAGCGGCCGGGCTCGAGCCTCACGATGGTGCGCTCCGTCAGGAGCGGGACCAGGCGCACCACGCCCAGCTCCGTCACCGTCCTCACGATCCACTCCATCTTCTCGCCCTTGGGGATCCCCTGGGCGAGCGTGATGGCGAGCGGCGATTCGGTCCGGGTCGCCGCGCGGGCGAGGATCGTGCCCGTCGCCCTCCGCCCCTCGATGGATTCCAGGCGGACCGTGAACTCCATGCCCCGGCCGTCTACGACCCGGACGGTATCCCCCGGCGCCAGGCGGAGGACACGGGCCAGGTGGTGCGCCTCCTCGGCGTCGAACACGACGCGGTCAGCCTCTACCGCCTCGGGCCTGACGTGGAATCTCGACACGGCCTACCCGCGGAGGAGGAGGGAGACCCAGCCTTCCACGTCGGCGTGCTCGGCGGAGGTGAAGCCGTGAGGCCCCAGCGCTGCCGGGATGGAGGCCGCCTCCTCGGGCAGGAGTCCGCCGAGGATCAGGTGGCCACCCCGGGCCAGAAGCCGGCGATAGTCGGGAGCCAGCCTCACGTGGGTGCCGGCGAGGAGGTTCGAGACGATCAGCGGCGCCGCGAGCCCGGCCCAGTCGCGCGGGTCGGCGATCAGGCACTCGATCCGGCCCGCCACGCCGTTCCTGGCGGCATTGGCCCGGGCCGCGGCCACCGCATCCGGGTCCGTATCGAGCGCCGTCACGCGCCCGACGCCGAGCGCCGCCGCGGCGATGGCGAGGATCCCGCTGCCGGTCCCGACGTCGAGGGCCTCCGCCACGGCCTCCCGGGCGAGGAGCGCTTCGAGGAGGACGAGGCATCCCTGGGTGCTTCCGTGGGTGCCGGTGCCGAACGCGCGCCCCGGCTCGATGATGACGGTTGTTCGGCCGTCTTCGGGCGCGGGGACCTCCCAGGGTGGCGCGATCAGGAGGCGCCGGCCCACCCGCTGGGGGACGAAGGCCTGGCGCCACGCCTCGGCCCAGGGTTCCTCCAGGCGCGGCGTCAGGAGCGGGTCGCTCCCGTCCGCCGTGAAGCCGAGAGCGCGGAGGGAGTCCACGTAACGGCGAGCTGCTTCGACGAGCCGCGTCGAGGGGGTGGATTCGGGGAAAAACGCGCGGAGTCGGGCAGACTCGCCGGGGCGCTCCTCTTCGACGACGCCGAGGGCGCCTTGTTCCCAGAGAAAGTTGGTCAGGCCTTCGGAGACCTCGGCGGACGCCGGGACGGTGAGCTCCCAGAACGGCACTTAGGATCCGAAGAGCTTCTTCATGCGGTCGAGGAACGAGGTGAGGAGCGGGCCCGCCTTGCCCCCAGAGGCACGCTGATATTCCTCGAGAAGCGCGCGCTCCCTGGCGGTGAGCCGGGAGGGGACTTCCAGGACGATCTGGTAGCACGCATCCCCGCGCTCCCGTTTCCGAAGGCTCGGCATCCCCTTGCCCTTGAGGCGGAGGATCTGCCCCGGCTCTGTCCCGGCGGGCACCTCGAGCGGCGCGTGGCCGTCGAGAGTGGGGACCTCCACCTCCGTGCCGAGTGCGGCTTGCGGGAAGGTGAGAGGCAGCTCGCAGAGCAGATCGTCCCCGTGCCGCGTGAAGAACAGGTGGGGCCGGATGCGGATGGCCACGTAGAGGTCGCCGGCCGGTCCGCCGTGGGTCCCTGCCTCCCCTTCCCCCGAGAGGCGGAGCTGAGAACTGTCCTCCACCCCCGGCGGGATCTTGATCTTGAGCAGGTGCTCCCCGCGCTGGCGCCCTTCGCCGCGGCACTTCTTGCAGGGGTGCTTGACCACCTCGCCCTGGCCCCCGCAGTGCGGGCACGTCCGGGCCACCGTGAGGAATCCCTGGGAGAAGCGCACCTGGCCCTGCCCCTGGCAGGTGGGACAGGTCTCGGGCTGGGTACCCGGCTCGAGGCCGGAACCCCTGCAGGTCTCGCACGCCTCGAGGCGCGGGATCTGCACCTTGGTCTCGAGCCCGCCGGCCGCCTCCTCCAGGCTGATTTCAAGCGTGTACTGGAGGTCCTCGCCGCGTCGCGCCCGGGTGCGCCGTCCGCCCCTGGGGGCGCCGCCGAAGAAGCCCTCGAAGAGGTCGTCCAGGATGGTGCCGAAGCCGATATCGGAGGCGTCGAACCCGCCGGGCGCGGCAACGGTGCCGAACCGGTCGTACTGGGCGCGCTTGTCGGAGTCGGAGAGAACGGCGTACGCCTCGTTGGCCTCTTTGAACCGCTCCTCGGCCTTCTTGTCGCCGGGGTTGCGGTCCGGGTGGTACTGAAGCGCCAGCTGACGGTAGGCCTTCTTGAGCTCGCCCTCGTCGGCGTCCCGGGAGACGCCCAGGATCGCGTAGTAGTCCCGGCCCGGCACTAGGCGTTCTCGCTATCCGGCGGGACGGCGACGACCACGACGGCCGGGCGCAGCACCCGGCCGTTCAGCAAGTATCCGCGCTGCGTCTCCTCGACGACCATCATCTCCTTCGCGCCGGGCCTGACGACCCGCTGGACCGCTTCGTGGCGCTCGGGGTCGAACGGCTGGCCGACGGCGCTGTACGGCGACACGCCGAACTTCTCGAGCACCCTCAGGAGTTCCCGCTGGATCAGTTCCACGCCTGTCACGAAGCCCTGCGCCTCCGGAGCGGCTCGGGCGGCGCCCAGCGCGCGGTCAAAGTTGTCGAGAACCGGCAGGATCTCCCGGAGGAGCGACTCGTTGGCGAAGCGGACGTATTCCTCACGCTCTCGCTGGGTGCGCTTCTTGAAGTTTTCCAGCTCCGCGGCGACCCTGAGGGAGCGGTCGTGGTTGTCCCGGGCCTCTGCCGTCTTCTCTTCGACGAGCCGCCTGGCTTCGTCGAGGGCCCGACGGAGCGCGGTCAGCTCGTCGTCAGGTTGCCCGGGTTCAGCAGCCTTGGTGTCGTCCGTCATGGCAGACATGTATTATAGCAGGGGCCCGAGGGGAGGCTCTGAGGTCCCGGCGCGGTCCGCCGGGGATCAAGACGGCAGGTACAGCTCCTGTCTCACCCGGGACAGCGACTGGCTGACGAGCCGGGCGGTTTCGTTCACGAGCGGAATCATCCTCGAGTACGGCATGCTCTTCGGCCCCACCACCCCCAGGATACCGAGCACCCGGTCGCGGTAGGTGTACGGGGCGGCGACGAGGCTGCACGCCTGCATCTCCTCGACCGGATTCTCCCGGCCGATCATCACCTGGACCCCCCGGCCGCCGGCCAGCGTGGACAAGAGCTCGATGAGCCGGACCTTTTCCTCGAAAGCGCGGAGCAGCGCCCGCATCGTCTCGAGGTCCCAGAACTCCCGGTGCGCGAGGATGTTCATGGCGCCGCCGACGTAGAGGCGCCGGTCGCGGAAGAGCGAGGAGATCTGGTCCACGAGGGCGGCGGCTCGGGTCCGGAGCGGGTCCAGGGGATCCGGCGCGCGGGAGACCTCCTCCAGGATCTGGTGGAAGGTCTTGCCCCCGAAGCGCCGCGTGAGCTGACGCGCCACCTCCCGGAGATCCTCGGCCGTCACCGGCGCTTCCAGGCTCAGGGTGCGGGTGATGACCCAGCCCGAGTCGGTGACCACCACCGAAAGGACCCGGTCGTCGGAGAGGAGGATCAGGTTGATACGTGTCAGCGTCGTCTGCCTGAGCGGAGGAGCGAGCAGCACCCCGGTCATGCGCGAAAGCGCCGAGAGGTGGAACGAGGTCTGCTCCATCAGTTGCTCGACCCCGCCCTGGGGTCGGGTGTAGTGCTGGCGGAGCTGGCGCGCCTCGCTCTCCGGGAGCTCTAGGTCCCCGAGACCCGAGTCCACGTAGAGGCGGAAGGCCTTGTCGGTAGGGACGCGCCCGGCGGAGGTGTGGGGCTGATGGAGGTAGCCCATCTCTTCCAGATCCGCCATGGCGTTCCGGATCGTGGCCGGAGAGAGGCCGAGGCCGTGCCGGCGGGACACGGCCCGCGAACCGACCGGCTCCGCCGTTTCGAGGTACTCGGCGATGACGGCGGTGAGAATCTGCCGGCAGCGCTCGTCCAGGATCGATTCGGCCATCCGTCGTGCTCCCGCCTCCATTACTCTCCTGAGCGCGGCGGCCTTGTCAAGGCGCGGGCGGCAGGAGCTCCACGAAGAGGGAGTCGGAGAGCCAGAATCCCGCCTCGGTCAAGCGGCAGCGCCCGCCGGCGACCTCAAGCAACCCGAGAGACTTCCACGCCTCGACCAGGGGGCCGACGCCCGCGAGCCAGTCGGGCGGGACGCCGTCGCTCAAGCGGAGCCCCAGGATCCCGCGCTCCGCCTGCCGCTGGGCGGTGGTGAGCGTCTCGTAGGTGCCCAGGGGGCGGGTTCCGGCCTCCAGCAGCGCGCAGTACCGCTCCACCGGCTCGACGTTCCCGTAGCGGATGTCGCCGAGGAAGCCCGAGGCTCCCGGTCCGAGGCCGACGTACTCTTCCCCGCGCCAGTAGACCTGGTTGTGGCGGGAGCGGAAGCCGGGCCGCGCGTAGTTGGAGATCTCGTAGTGCTCGTAGCCTGCCGCCGCCGCGCGGCGCGCGAGCGCCCAGTACTCAGCGGTCACCGTGTCCTCGTCGGGGAGCCCGGCCACGCCCGAGCGTGCCCAGCGACTGCCCGCGTCGAGGGTGAGAGCGTACGCGGAGAGGTGTTCGGGCCTCCAGGCGAGGATCTCCCGCACCGTCTCCTCCCAGCGGGCGAGGTCGAGCCCGGGAAGGCCATACATCAGGTCCACGCTCAGGTTGTCGAAGCCGGCGTGGCGGGCGGTCTCGAAGGCGTGCCGTGCCTCCTCCGGCGAGTGCAGCCTCCCGAGCTTCACGAGGAGGCCGGCGTCGAGGCTCTGGACGCCGAGGCTCAGCCGGTTGACGCCTGCCAGCCGATACCCTTCCGCCTTTTCGCGCGTCAGGCTCTCGGGGTTGCACTCGACCGTGACCTCCGTGGCCGGCGCCAGCGAAAAGCGCTTGCGGAGCCGCTCGAGGAGCCTCTCCATCTCGTCGGCCTCGAGGAGCGACGGCGTTCCGCCACCGAAGAAGACCGTTCCGATGCTGGCCCGTCCGGCCCAGTCGGCGTCGCCGACCAGGTCAATCTCGCGGCAGAGGGCCGTGAGGAAGCGCTCCATGGCGGCCGGCCGGTACGGGCCGGTGTTGAAGGAGCAGTAGTGGCAGCGCTGCCGGCAGAAGGGGATGTGGAGGTAGAGACCCAGCGCCGGGCCCGATTGACTTGGCCTGAGATCCGCGAGCCCGATCACGGCAGGTACCGGCCCAGGCGGTTCCAGCGGAGCCAGTGGCTGTCCCCGTTCCACGACCAGTAGATCATGAAGGCCTTGCCCCGGACCTTTCCGCGCTTGACGAACCCCCAGTACCGGCTGTCCTGGGAGTTGTCGCGGTTGTCGCCCATGACGAAGTAGGAGCCGGGAGGGACGACGAGGGGCTCGCAGGCATAGGAATAGCCGCAGTGGTTGGACAGGGTGTCCCGAAACGAGCCGGACCGCACGTACGGCTCGTCGAGCAGTTGGCCGTTCCGATAGACCCGGTTGTCGCGCACCTGCACCGTGTCCCCGGGGACCCCGATGATCCGCTTGATGAAGTCCCGGCTTTCGTCGTTCGGGTACTTGAACACGATGATGTCCCCCCGCCAGGGCTGGCGGATCCCGGGCAGGTGCCGCTCTGAGAACGGGATCTCGGCGCCGTAGATGAACTTGTTCACCAGGATGTAGTCTCCCACCAGGAGGGTGTCCATCATGGAGCCCGAGGGGATCGTGAACGCCTGGATCACGACGGTCCGGATCACCAGCGCCAGCAGGACGGCGTAGACGATGGCCTCGAGGTACTCGCGGGTGAGGGACTTGCGCCGCTTCTGCGCCGCCTCGACGGACGGAGCGACCTCGTCGGTCACGGGGGTTTCCTTGGGAGCGTTGGGATCCACGACGTCAGCTCTTCAGCACCGAGAGGAAGGCCTCCTGGGGCACCTCGACCTTGCCGACTTGCTTCATCCGCTTCTTGCCTTCTTTCTGTTTCTCGAGCAGCTTCCGCTTCCGCGTGATGTCGCCGCCGTAGCACTTGGCGGTGACGTTCTTCCTGATGGCCTTGACCGTCTCGCGGGCGATCACACGGCTGCCGATCGCCGCCTGGATCGCCACCTCGAAGAGCTGGCGCGGAATCACCGCCCGGAGCTTCTCCGCGAGCGCCCGGCCCTTGTCGTACGCCTTGTCCCCGTGCACGATGACCGAAAGCGCATCCACGGGATCGCCGTTCAGGAGGATGTCCAGCTTGACCAGCTCCGAGGGGCGGAACTCGAGGAAGTCGTAGTCGAGGGACGCGTACCCCTTCGAGATGGACTTCAGCCGGTCGTAGAAGTCCACGATGATCTCGGCCAGCGGGAAGTCGAAGGTGATGTGGACCCGCTTGCCCAGGTACTCCAGGGCCCGGTGCTCGCCGCGCTTGTCCTGCGCCAGCCGGTAGATCGGGTTCATGAACTCGGTCGGGGCGAAGACGGCCGCCCGCACGTACGGCTCCTCGAGGTGGGCGATGGCGCCGGCCGGCGGGAGCTTGGAGGGGTTGTCGATCTCGAGGGTTTCCCCGCCGGTCGTGACCACCCGGTACCGGACGCTCGGGGAGGTGACGATGAGCGTCAGGCCGAATTCGCGCTCGAGGCGCTCCTGGACGATCTCCATGTGCAGGAGCCCGAGGAAACCAGACCTGAAGCCGAAGCCCAGGGCGAGGGAGGTCTCAGGCTCGAAGGTCAGGGCCGAGTCGTTCAGCCTGAGCTTGTCGAGCGCGTCCCGGAGCGATTGGTAGGCCGTGTCCTCCACCGGATAGAGCCCGGCGAAGACCATCGGCTTGGCGTCGCGGTAGCCGGGAAACGACGCCGCCGTGGGGCGGTGGGCGTCGGTGATCGTCTCGCCCACCTTGGCGTCCGCCACGCGCTTGATCCCCGCGGTGAGGTAGCCGACCTGACCCGCCGCCAGCTCTTCCACCGGCTTCATCTCGGGGGTGAACACACCCACCTGCTGGACTTCGTACACGCGCCCGTTGGACATGAGGAGGGCCGGCATGCCGGCGCGCGCGCGGCCGTCGAAGATGCGCACGTAAACCACCACGCCCTGGTAAGGGTCGTAGAACGAATCGAACACGAGGGCCTTGAGCGGGGCCGCCGGGTCCCCGGGAGGCGGTGGGATCCGGTGCACGATCGCCTCGAGCACCTCCGGGACGCCGGTTCCGAACTTGGCCGAGATGGGGATCGCGTCCTCGGGATTGAGCCCCAGGATCTCCGCGATCTGCCGCCGGGTTCCCTCCACGTCGGCCTGCGGGAGATCGATCTTGTTGATGATGGGGATGATCGTCAGGTTGGCCTCGAGGGCCAGGTAGAAGTTGGCCAGCGTCTGGGCCTCGACCCCCTGCGCGGCGTCCACGATCAGGAGCGCCCCCTCGCAGGCCGCCAGCGATCGGGACACTTCGTACGAGAAGTCCACGTGACCGGGGGTATCGATCAGGTTCAGCGTGTACTCCTGGCCGTCCTGCCTCAGGTAGGGCAGGCGCACGGTGTGCTGCTTGATCGTGATCCCCCGCTCCCGCTCCAGGTCCATGGAGTCCAGCACCTGGTCCACCGCTTTCTTGGGATCCATGGCGCCTGTCAAGGCCAGCAGGCGATCCGCCAGCGTGGACTTGCCGTGGTCGATGTGGGCCACGATGGAGAAGTTTCGGATGCGGGACAGCGTCACGACCTTCAGGATATCACGGGACGAATTCGTTTTCCGCGACGACCGCGCCGGGGCCGACGCGGGCCCGGGCCCCAATGCGGCCCCGGGACCCGACGACGGAATCGCGGACGACGGCGGCCTCGCCGACCGAGACGTCGTCCCAGAGCACCGCGCCTTCCACGCGGCCGCCCCGGCCCACGCTGACGCCGTTGCCCAGCACGCTCCAGGGGCCGACGCTGGCCTTGGCCGCGAGCCTCACACCGGAGCCGAGGACGGCGGGCCCCGCCACGACGGCGTCCTCCGCGATCGAGACCGCCTCCCCCATCCACACGTCGCCACTCTTGGTTCCTGGGGGGCGGATGGGGGTGTCCACAGCACCCCTCAAGAGATCCATCTGCGCCTGGCGGTATTTCTCCGGGCTCCCGATGTCGAGCCAGTAGGCCCGGCTCACGAAGCCGAAAAAGGGGATGCGCCGGGCCACGAGGTCCGGGAAGACCTCGCGCTCTATGGAGACGGCCCGGCCCGCCGGGATCAGCTCGAGGAGCTCGCGCTCGAGGAGATAGATGCCCGCGTTGACCGTGCTGGCGGTGACCTGGGCGGACGTCGGCTTCTCGACGAAGCGCCGGACCCGACCGTCGGCGTCCGTCTCCACGAGTCCGTAGGCGGTCGGATTGTCGACGGGGGTCAGATAGATGGTGGCCCGGGCCCCCCGCGCTTCGTGGCACTTCAGCATCTCGGAGAGGTCCACGTCGGTCAGGATGTCGCCGTTCAGGACGACGAGACGCCCCGTGGTCAGGTCGGCAGCGTTCCGGACTCCCCCGGCGGTGCCGAGCGGCTCCGTCTCGATCACGTAGCGGAGCCTGACGCCCGCCTCCCGCCCGTCCCCGAGCAGCGCCTGGATGGTCTCCACCAGATACGAGCAGGCGAGCACGACGTCGCTGATCCCGTGCCGGCGGAGCAAGGCGAGCTGGTAGCGGAGGAACGGAACGTTGAGGAGGGGGACGATGGGCTTGGGGCGGGCCAGCGTCAGCGGCCGGAGCCGCGTCCCCTGCCCCCCGGCCAGGATTACCGCGGCTCCCGTGGCGTCCAGGGCTCAGCCTCGCTGATCAGCATGACCGGGATGCCGTCGCGGATCGGATAGGCTTTCCGACAGGCGGGGCAGATGATCCGGGTTTCCTCGAAGAGCAGGTCGCCCTTGCAGGCCGGGCAGGCCAGGATTGCCTTGAGTTCCTCGTCGATCATCGTTGAGTCTCCTGTTTGAAGTAGTCGAGCGTTTTGCCCAGGCCCTTGTCGAGTGTCACGCGCGGGGTCCAGCCGAGGCATCGCTTCGCGGCGCTCGGGTCCAAGGCGCTCCGCCGCTGCTCGCCGGCCTTCGGGGGTCCGTGGCGCGCCGCGGCGCGCATCCCGGCCACTGCCTCGAGCCGTGCGAGGAGCGCGTTCACCGAGATCTCGATGCCCGTGCCGACGTTGACCGCCCCCCGCGCGTCGGCGCGCTCCAGAGCGAGCACGGTGGCTTGGGCGACATCCTCTACATACACGTAATCCCGCGTCTGCTCTCCGTCGCCGTTGATGGTGAGAGGCTCCCGCCTCAGGATCCGGTGGCAGAAGATCGCAACCACGCCGGCTTCTCCCAGCGGATTCTGCCGGGGGCCGTAAACGTTGGCGTACCTGAGGGCGATCCCTCCCACGCCGTAGAGCGGGCCCCAGCACGCCAGGTAGTGCTCGGCGATGAGCTTCCCGATCCCGTAGGGGGAGGCCGGCCGGGCCGGGTGCTCTTCGGGGGTCGGCAGCCGGTCGGTGTCGCCGTACACCGCCCCGCCGGAGGAGACGTACACGACGCGGGAGACGCCGGCGCGGCGGCAGCAGAGCAGGAGGTTCAGCGTGCCCTGGATGTTCACCTCGGCGTCGAGTGCCGGGTCCTCCACGGAGCGACGCACTTCGGCCTGGGCGGCCATGTGGATCGCCGCCTCCGGACGCTCGGCCTCGACGATCTCACCGAGCTTCGTGCTCCGGATGTCGGCGACGTGGAGCTTCGCCCCGGGGTTGACGAAGTCGCGCCGGCCCGTGGAGAGGTTGTCCACGACGAGCACCTCGTGCCCGGAGGCCAGCAGGCGGTCCACGACGTGGGAGCCGATGAAGCCCGCTCCCCCGGTGACCAAGACCTTCATGGGGCCCCGAGCTTGGCGCGGAACCAGTCCAGCGTCCGGGCGAGCCCCTCGTCCAGGCCCACGCGGGGCTCCCAGCCTAGGAGCGTGCGGGCCCGCGTCACGTCGGGCTGGCGCACCTTGGGGTCGTCAACGGGGAGCGCGGTGAAGGTCACCGTGCTTCGCGAGCCGGCGAGCGCGACGATCTTCTCGGCGAGCTCCAGGACCGTCATCTCCTTGGGGTTACCGAGGTTGACCGGCTCGCTCACGGGCGCCTGCATGAGGCGCCAGATGCCATCCACCAGGTCGGAGATGTAGCAGAAGCTCCGCGTCTGGGAGCCGTCGCCGTGGACCGTCAGGCGCTCCCCCCGGAGCGCCTGGGTGACGAGGGTGGGGATCGCACGGCCGTCGCCGATCCTCATCCGCGGCCCGTAGGTGTTGAAGATGCGGGCGATGCGCGTATCGAGGCCATGGAAGCGATGGTAGGCCATCGTCATGGCTTCGGCGAAGCGCTTGGCCTCGTCGTACACGCCGCGCGGCCCGACCGGGTTCACGTTCCCCCAGTATTCCTCCCGTTGGGGGTGGACGAGCGGATCGCCGTACACCTCGGAGGTGGAGGCGAGGAGAAATTTCGCGCGCTTTTCCTTGGCCAGGCCGAGCGCCTTGTGGGTGCCGAGCGCGCCCACCTTCAGGGTCTGGATCGGGAGCTGGGCGTAGTCCACGGGCGAGGCCGGGCTCGCGAAGTGCAGCACGTAGTCCAGGGGCCCGGCCACGTAGATGTAGTTGGTGACGTCGTGCTTGACGAAGGTGAAGCGGGGATCCGTGAGGTGGGCGATGTTCTCCACGCTCCCGGTGAGGAGGTTGTCCATGCAGACGACCTCCCCTCCCCGAGCGAGGAGGAACTCGCAGAGGTGGGAGCCGATGAAGCCGGCGCCGCCCGTGACCAGCGCGCGCATAGCCTATGCGGGGAGGACCGGCTTGCGCCCGATCGAGTGGTACTCGAAGCCGAGCCGCCGCATCCGCTCGGGCTCGTAGAGGTTCCGGCTGTCGAAGATCACGGGGCGGCGCATGACCGCGCGCAGGCGCTCCAGGTTCAGGAACTTGAACTCGTTCCACTCGGTGACGAGCACGAGCGCGTCGGCCTTCTCGGCGGCCTCGTAGGCGGAGGCGCAGTAGGTGACGCTGGGCGGCAGGAGCGGGCGCGCTTTGTCGGTCGCGACGGGGTCGTAGGCCTTGATCCGCGCCCCGCTGTCGTGGAGCAGCGTGACCACCTCCACGCTCTTGGCCTCGCGCATGTCGTCGGTGTTGGGCTTGAAGGCCAGGCCGAGGACCGCGATCATCTTGTCGTCCAGCGGGCCCAGCGCCTTCCGCATCCCGTCCAGCAGGTGCTGGGCGCGCTCGTGGTTGATCTCCGCCACGCTCTTGAGCAGCCTGAAGTCGTAGCCGAGCGTCGCGGCCGTCTGGATGAGGGAGTCGACGTCCTTGGGGAGGCAGGCGCCGCCGAATCCGAGCCCGGCCTGGAGGAACGCGGGGCCGATCCTGGGGTCGAGCCCGAGGCCCTTCATCACCTGGGTCACGTCGGCCCCCGCCAGCTCGCAGACGTTGGCAATGGCGTTGATGAAAGAGATCTTCGCCGCGAGGAAGGCGTTGGAGGCGTACTTGATCATCTCGGCCGACGGGACGTCCGTGATGATCATCGGGCGCTCGAGCGGCGCGTAGAGCTCGAGGAGCGTCATCGCCACCTGCTGGGTCGGCGCCCCGATCACGATCCGATCCGGGCGCAGCGTGTCCTCGATGGCCGAGCCCTCGCGCAGGAACTCGGGGTTCGAGACCACGTCGAACTCGACCGGCTTCGGCTGGTTCTTGAGGATGATCTCGCGCACGAGATCGCCGGTCCCGACCGGGACCGTGGACTTGTTGACGACGACCTTGTAGCGGTCCATGGCGCGGGCGATCCCGCGCGCGACCTCTTCCACCGCCGAGAGGTCGGTCTCGCCGTTCGTCTTGGCCGGCGTCCCGACCGCGATGACGATGATCTCGGCTTTCCTGACGCCCTGGGCGAGGTCGGTGGTGAACGAGAGGCGGCCGTCGGCGACGTTCCGGGCCACCATCTCTTCCAGCCCGGGCTCGTAGATCGGCATGCGGCCCTGCCGGAGGCCCTCGATCTTCTCCCGGATCTTGTCCACGCAGACGACCTCGTTGCCCAGATCGGCGAACACCGCTCCGGTCACGAGCCCCACGTAGCCGGTGCCGACAACGCAGATATTCATGGCTCAAAAACTATAGCAGAAACGCTGAGAACGGCCAAGGTTCGCGCCTCCAGCACTCCAGCGCCCTGCGCTTCGCCGGCCCACCCACGCCTTCGGCGCGGGTACCCGGCTCCTCAGATTCGCTCTGCGGGACACCTCCGCCGCCGGCTCGCCAGCCAGGGCATTCCCCTCGGCCGCCGGCCGGGCGCCGGTTCAGCGCGGGGCTAGTCCTCGGCGGGCCAGGTTTCGGTGAGACGGCGCGAGAGCGCCTGGTGGCCGCGGAAGAAGTAGACGAGCATGCCCGCCGCGGCCAGCAGGTTGCCCACGAAGATGCTCCACCAGACGAGCGCCCCCAGGAGCGACTGGGCCAGGACCGTGACGAGCCCGAAGAAGAGGACCTCGAACGCGGCGAAGAGCATGAACAGGCCCACCGTGAGGATCGGCTGCCGCTCGGCGGCCACCACGAGCAGGGCGGCGATGATCCCGAAGAGGGCGAAGGCCAGGCCGTGGAGGACCGTGTAGCCGAGGACCAGGCCCAGCTCGCGCTCGAGTATCCCGGGGTCCGTGACGCCGCGAAAGACCGCCGCCCCGAGCAGCGTCGGGGTCCGGAGCGGGTGCCCCTTGAAGAGGTCGTAGGCCAGGAACCACGCCGCGACGAGCGCCGCGCCGATCAGCCCGGCGATGATCCCCTCGCGGAGGACGCGGCCCCAGGCGCCGAGGAGTGTCGCGCCCAGGGCCCGGTGGCCGAGGAAGAAGTAGGCGAGCATCCCGGCCGAGGCCAGCAGGTTGCCCGCCAGGATCGCCCACCAGACAAGGCCGCTCATGACGGACCGCGCGAAGATCGCGACGAGCCCCAGGAAGAACACCTCGAAACAGGCGAAGAGGAGGACGAAGGCCCAGGCGAGCGCGGGCTCGCGGTCCGCGGCCGCGATCAGGATCGCGCACAGGAGGCCGAAAGCGACGAAGGCCAGGCCGTGGAGGACCGTGTAGCCGAGCACGATGGCCGCCGTGACCTGGACCTCCTGGACGGTGCGGATGCCCTGGAAGACGGCGGCGCCCAGGAGCGCCGGGGTCTCGAACGGCCGGCCTTTGGCCAGGTCGAAGAGGAGGAACCAGAGGGCGACCAGGGCGGCGCCGATCAGCCCCGCGAGGGCCGCCTCGCGGATCACCAGCCCCAGCGACTGGAGGACGGTGCGCCCGAGCGCCCGGTGGCCGAGGAAAAAGTAGGCGAGCATCCCGG
>JAHFDN010000012.1 GCA_023248995.1 Candidatus Rokuibacteriota bacterium | reverse complement strand
TCCAGTTGCCGCTCACCGGGGCGATTGGCTGCGGGTTCGTCGGGTCCAGCGCCGGCCGAAGGTCGAGCGTGCCGTCGATCTTGCCGCTCGCCACGACGGCGAGGTCGGAGAGATGGTCCACGTCCCCGCCGTTGAAGTCGGTGAGCAAGTCGAACTCGCCCTGGATCGGCCCGGTGCCGAAATTGCGGCTGGCCGGGTTGATGTTGACATTGGACGTCGCCTCGGCACCGATGTAGCTCGCCGCGCTGAAGACCGGATCGCCGAAGGATATGATGCTGTTGCCCAGTAACGAGGCCTCGGCGAACCGCCTGGCGAACGCCTGCGGCGTCGTGTGCCTGATCGGCTTCTTGAACTGCAGCGCCTCGAGCACCTCGTACATCGTCACCTGGGCCACCGGCGCCTGCGCCCACGCCGCGCCTGGCATCAGCAACAGCAGGCCCAGCACCGGCACGAGCGCCGCGCTGAGGATGCTGCCCACCTTGAGTGTTCGAATGTTCATCGTGTCTCGCTCCCCTCGGCATTTTTCCGGCACCAGGCCAGGAGGCTGATGCCGTTCAGGAACGTGGGTCGCATGTCGAGCACCTCGAAGCCCACGTCTTCGAGGCAAGACCGGAACTCGGACGCCGTCCAGTAGTGCGACGGCCGCCGCCCTCTCAGCACGTCAAAGAGGGCGTTCGGCAGAAGCCAGAGCAAGGAATGGAGTGCGGCCCCGGCCCCTTTACGGGACCAGACCTCTCTGGCGGTCGCCACCACCGGGGCACTCCGCACAAAGTTCACGATGATCGCGTGACCGCCGCGGCCGAGACGGCCGAAGGCCCGCCCGAGCTCCGCGACCGGGTCCGGATGCGCGTAGAGCACGTGGACGCTCATCACGACGTCGTATCCTCCGTCGGCCCCGGAGCCGGCGCGAAAGACTGCGTTCGACAGTCTCCGGGCCCCGGCCTTTTGCCGGGCCCGCTCGACCAGGGGCTCATAGGGGTCCTCGCCGACCACGGCGAAGCCGCGCTCGGCCAGGGCCAGGGAGAAATTCCCGGTCCCGCATCCAAGCTCGAGCACCCGGGCCCGACCGGGGTCCGGCCGGGAGCCGAGCGACCGCCCGACCCTCTCGGCGACCTCCCCCCGAAGGGCCTGGTACGGCTGGAACCGGCCAAAAATCGCGTCATGGAAGGCTCCATATCCTCTGGCGAAGAGCCAGCGAACCCCCCCTCCCCGGGAGCCGCTCACTGTCCCCCTCTCCACGGGATGCGGGGACACTCCGGCCCCAGGCTAAACCACGCCACGCTGCTACGGTGCAGGAGGGATGCCAGAAAAATCAACAAATATGTGAAGCTATTTATCTGAAATCATTCGATTGTCTTCTTGGCCAGCCGAGAGGAAGTGACAACTTTTGGCAGTTTCGTGCCAGAGTGATCCCGCGAACGGGTCGGCCGGTGGGCCAAGTTGGGAGAGATTCAGAGGGTGCTACTCGAGTGCCGCTTTGATCGTATGGACCAGCTCGTCAGGGGTGAACGGCTTGACGAGGATGCCGTTGATCTTCCCGTTCATGGCTTCGCCCATCACCTCGCGCGTCCCGTGGCCCGTGATGAGGACCACTTTGAGGGCGGGATGAAGCTGCCGCGCGCGGCGGACGACCTCGAAGCCGTTCAGGCCGGGCATCTTGTAATCCACGACCAGCAGGTCCACCGGCGCTACCGCCAGCTTGGAGAGCGCTTGGTCCCCGGCTGTGACCCCCTCGACCTCGTGGCCGAGCCGCCCGAGGATCTTGAGGCAGAGGGCCATGATGGGGGGTTCGTCGTCCACCACCAGGATGCGCATCCGGGACCTCCGGCCTACCTTCGGCCCCTGCGTTCGTCGCGCCGGAGCTTGTACTCGATCGAGTCCACGAGGGCCAGCCAGGAGGCCTCGATGATGTTATCCGCGACCCCCACCGTCCCCCAGGACTCCTCCCCGTCCCCGGATGTGATGAGGACCCGGGTCTTGGCCCCCGTCCCCTTGGACTCGTCGAGGATCCGCACCTTGTAGTCCAGAAGCGTCATCTCCTTGAGGTTCGGGTAAAAGTCTTCCAGGGCCTTCCGAAGGGCGTGGTCGAGCGCGTTGACGGGACCGTTGCCAGACGCGGCCGTGTGCTCGGGGATGCCCTTGACCTTGAGCCGCACGGAGGCCTCGGCGACGGGTTCGGCGTCCTCCTTGCGCTCGTCAACCGTCACGCGGTACCCCTCGAGCTCGAAGTACGCCCGGTGGTTGCCGAGAGCCCGTTCCATCAGGAGCTCGAAGGAAGCCTCAGCCCCCTCGAACTGGTACCCCTGGTCCTCGAGCTCTTTGAGCGTCTGGAGAATGCTCCGGGCCTCGGGAGTGCCCTTGCCGAGGTCGATCCCGTACTCTTTCGCCTTCCAGAGGATGTTGGACTGCCCCGCCAGCTCCGAGACCAGCACCCGCCGATGATTGCCCACCAGCTCCGGGTCGGCGTGCTCATACGTCTCGGGGTGCTTGAGCACCGCGGAAACGTGAATCCCCCCCTTGTGGGCGAAGGCGGAGTCGCCGACATAGGGTTGGGCCTGCCACGGCTTGCGGTTGGCCAGTTCGGAGACGAACCGGGAAACAGCCCTCAGCTCCTTCAGGTTCCCCTCGGGAATGGACTCCAACCTCATCTTGAGCATGACGTTCGGGATGATCGAAACGAGGTTCGCGTTCCCGCAGCGCTCCCCGTAGCCGTTGATCGTCCCCTGGACGTGCTCGACGCCCTCGGAGACCGCCGACAGGGAATTCGCCACCGCGCACTCGGTGTCGTTGTGGGCGTGGATGCCCAGCCGCGTGGCCGGCTTCACGGCCTTCTTGACTTCGCGAATGATCTCGGTGATCTCGTGCGGCAGGCTCCCGCCGTTCGTGTCGCAGAGCACGAGGCAGTGGGCCCCGGCCGTCTCGGCGGTGAGGAGCGTGCGGAGCGCGTACTCGCGGTTGCGCTTGAACCCGTCGAAGAAATGCTCGGCGTCGTAGATGACCTCCTCGAAGTGCTTCAGAAGAAAGTCGATGGAGTCGCCGATCATACCGAGGTTTTCTTCCAGCGTGGTCCCGAGCGCGGACGTGACGTGAAAGTCCCAGGACTTCCCGAAGATGGTGACGACCGGCGGGCCAGCCTCGACCAGGGCCTGCAGGTTGGCATCCTCCTGGGGGCGCACGCCCGGCCGGCGCGTCGCCCCGAAGGCGGCGATCTTGGCGGTCTTGAACACCGCATCCTGCACGCGCCGGAAGAACCGCAGATCCTTCGGGTTGGACCCTGGCCAGCCCCCCTCGATGTAGTGGACCCCGAGCGCGTCGAGGCGCTGGGCGATCCGAACCTTGTCCTCCATGGAGAAGGCCACGCCTTCGCCCTGCGTACCGTCCCGGAGCGTCGTGTCGTAGATCTTGATCAGCCTGCGCATGGGAGTTTCCCTCCAGCCATCGGAAACGTACCGCTCATGATGCGGCACCGCCGCCGCGCCTGTCAAGGATTCCTTCCCAGCCGCGGGAACGTGGGAAGCAGCACGCGAAAGCTTGATCCGCGGCCGAGCTGGCTCTCCACGAGAATCTGCCCCTTGTGGCTCTCCACGATGCCGAGGCTCACCGAAAGTCCGAGCCCCATCCCCTTGGCCTCAGGTTTGGTCGTGAAGAACGGCTCGAACACGCGATGCAGGTGCTCCGGGGCGATCCCGCCCCCCGTGTCCTGCACGGACACCTCGACCCAGTACGCCCCCTGGTCCTCGGTCACGCCCGTGGTGATCCGGAGGCGTCCGCCGCCGGGCATGGCATCCAGCCCGTTGGAAACCAGGTTCAGAAAGACTTGGCGGAGCTGGTCGGCGTCGGCCTCCACCGTCGGCAGATCCACCCCGTAGTCCTCCACGACCTCGACGTTGGCAACCCGGGCCTGGTGCCTCAAGATGGATACCGCCCGGGAGAGCAGCGGGTTGAGGGGGACCGTCTCCAGGGCCGGCGCGCGCTGGCGGGAGAAATCGAGGAGGTTGCGGACGATCTTGCGCGCGCGGAGCGCTTCACCCTCGATGATCATGACCTCGTCCCGCCGCGGATCGTTCTCCGATAGGCTCAACCTGAGCTCCGAGGCGTAGCCGATGATGCTCGTCAAGGGATTGTTGAACTCGTGGGCGATGTTGGCCACCAGCTCGCCCAGGAGCGCCAGCTTCCCCGACTGCACCAGCTGCGCCTGGGTCCGCTGGAGCTCCGTCACCCGCTGCTGGAGGTCCGCGTGAAGCCGGGCGTTCTCCAGCGCCACGGCGAGCTGGCGCGCCAGGGTTTCCGAGGTGGCGAGGTCGCTCGCGAAGAAGACCTGGCGGCTCGCCCCGAGGAGGAGCACCCCGCCGAGGGCGCCGCCCGGGCACACGAGCGGCAGGGCGAGGGCCGGTCGCGAGGGTTCGACGCCCAGCATCGAGGCGAGGGGCTCGGACAGCTCGACGGTCGTGCCACGGGGTCCGGGATCCGGTAGCCCCAGCGAGGGCGCGTCCCCCGCGGAGACCTCCGTCAGCCTTCCGCCCTGCCGGAAGGCAAAGACCTGCACGGAAGCCGCCGACGGGACCCTCCCCTCCGGCCTCGCGATCCAGACGAAAGCCGCGATGGCGCGACCGGCCCGCATGAGATTCCCCAGGCCCGTCGAGAGGATCTCTTCGCGCGTGGCATGCGAGGAGAAGGTCTGCCCGGCCGAGAGGAGGAGCAGGGCGCGCCGCTGGCGCTCGCGGGCCATCCGGTAGAGCACCGTCCCGGCCTGGAGGACGAAGCCGACGGCGAGCGCGTAGATCACCAGGCGCTCGAGCACCTCGCCGGGGGGCACGGCGGACGACCGGGCGAGACCCCACCCGCGCTGGACCAGCACGGAGGCCGCCGTGACCGCGGCCACCGCGAACGCTCCGTGAAAGTAAACGCGTCCGAGGTGGGGCACCGTCATCGTCGTCGCCACGAGCGAGGCGAAGGTGACGAAGAGGACGGGACTCTCGATCCCCCCGGTGACGACGATCAGCGCGCCCAGAAGGAGCTGATCGGCAAGCGCCTGCCAGTCCAGGACGCTCTGCCCCCAGCGCCCCGGCTTGCCCGCAAGGCCCCGCCGCGAGAGGAGCGTGAAGGCGGCGTTTTCGACGACGAAGGCCCCGAGGACCCAGAAGATCGGCGCGGCCGGGGACGGCACGCCGGCGGTCACCCTGAGGACGGCCACCAGGCCGGCGCCCACCGCCAGCATGGCCCAGCGGAACTTGGCCAGGGCGAGGCTGTCCCGGAAAAACTCCGGCGCCGCGGCCGGGGGCGGGCTCGACACGGGGTCGCTCACGAGACGCCTCGCTGACGGAGCCGGGCGACCTCCGTGCGCGTCAGCCCGCCCAGGCGCGTCAGGATCTCCTCGGTGTGCTGGCCCAGGAGGGGCGGCGGCGCGGTCAGCCGGCCGGGAGTTGCCTCAAGGCGGATCGGCACTCCCAACACCTTGACGATCCCCGCCTTGGGGTGAGGGAGCGACACGATCATGCCGCGGTCTTTGAGGTGCGCGCTCTCGCAGACCTCGGCGACGCTCTTGATGCGGCCGGCCGGGACTCCCCCCTTGTCCAGGCGGCCGAGCCACTCCTCGGCCGGGCGGGTCCTGAAGATGGCATCGAGGAGAGGGATCAACAGCGCTCGCGCCTCCACTCGCTTGGCCTCGGTGTCGAAGCGCGGATCCTTCGCGAGCTCGGGCCGGTCCAGCGCCTGGCAGAAGCGCTCCCAGAGCGAGTTGTTGGCGACCCCCACGGTCAGGTAGGCATCGGCGGTCTTGAACACCTCGTACGGCACGATGGACGGGTGCTGGTTGCCGCGGCGGGTGGGACGCTGCCCCGTCCCGAAGTAGATCCCGGCCTGATAGGTCAGGAGCGAGGCTGTGACGTCCAGCATGCCGACCTCCACCTTCTGGCCCTTGCCGGTCTTCTTCCGCGCATAGAGCGCGAGAACCACGCCGTGGCAGGCCTCGATCCCCGCCACCAGGTCGGCGATGGAGGTGCCGACCTTCGCGGGCGGCCCGTCGGGGAAGCCCGTGAGGTCCATGAGGCCGGACTCCCCCTGAACGATCAGGTCATAACCCGGCCGCCCGGCCTCGGGCCCGGACTCGCCGAAGCCCGAGATCGCGCAGTACACGAGCCGCGCGTTCAGGCGCTTCAAGCTCTCATACCCGAGGCCGAGCCGCGCCATGGTGCCGGGGCGGAAGTTTTCCAGGAGCACGTCGGCGCGCCGGCAGAGCCGGCGGAGGATGCGCCGCCCCTCGGGAGCCTTGAGGTTGAGCGTCAGGCTCTTCTTGTTCCGGTTCACCGACATGAAGTAGGTGGACTCCCCTCCGGAAAACGGCGGCCAGGTCCGCGTGTCGTCGCCCTTGCCCGGCTCCTCCACCTTGATGACCTCGGCACCCATGTCGCCCAGCATCATGGAGCAGAACGGGCCCGCCAGGACGCGCGTCAGGTCCAGAACCCGGATCCCCCGGAGGGGCGGAGGGCCTCCCCGCGGGCCGCTACGCGCCGGCGCCACGGCCCCCCCTCCAGAGACGCTTGGCCGCGCTCTTCGCGATGGACGTCACGGTCTCCCCCCGAGCGCCCGCGCGGCGCCAGAAGAGCCGCGCCCGCTCCACGAGGCCCAGGTGCGAGAAGTAGTACACCGCGTCCACGGCCTCCACCGCCACGCGGCTACCGACCCGGATCCCCCGGGTCCCGGCCCCGTGGCAGAAGAGCCGGGCCCCGTCGTCGAGGGCCACGAGCGCGATGTGAAGCGGGGACCGGAAGCCTTCGGGCGGGGAGTGGAGCGTCGTGAAGGATACGACTTCGCCATAGCCGTCAATCGAGGCCGGCTCCAGCGCGACCGGATGGTCGGGGCAGAAGCGGGTGGGCGGCGCGACGACGCGCCCGCACCGCGGACACCGGGCGGCTGGGATCTTTTCGCTCACGAGACCCGCTCCAGCAAGGTGACCCAGTTGTTGGTCGCCAGGCCGCCGATCGAGTGGGCAAGCCCCACCCGCGCCGCCACCTGCCGGCCATGGGCCTGGCCGAGGAGCTGCCAGACCAGCTCCACGATCTGGGCGATGCCCGTCGCGGCCAGGGGATGGCCGCGCGCCTTGAGCCCTCCGGAGGGGTTGACCGGTAGGCGCCCCTCGAGCGCCGTCTCGCCCCTGAGCGTGGCGGCGCCGGCCTTTCCGGCCGGAACCAGCCCCAGGTCTTCGAGCGCGATGAGCTCAAACGGGCTGAAGGCGTCGTGGACCTCGGCCACCTCCACCCGCTCGGGCCCGAAGCCCGCCATCCGGTACGCCGCGCGCGCCGCGTCCTGGGTCGCCCGGAAGCTCACGAGACTGTCGCGGTATCGGACGGCCAGCGTATCGGTCCCGTGGCCGATCCCGGCAATCCGGACCGGGGTGCGATCGGCGCTCAAGACGAGCGCCGCGGCGCCGTCGGAGATCGGGCAGCAGTGATAGAGCCTGAGGGGATCGGCGACGATCCGGCTCTCCATCACGGCCGCCAGCGTCACCGGTTCCTGGAAGTGGGCGTACGGATTCAGCGCCCCGTGGGCGTGATTTTTCACCGAGACCTGCGAGATTTCCTTGAGCGTGACGCCCGTCTTGGCCAAAAGGACCCGGGTAATCAGGCCCGCCAGCGCCGGCATCGTCGCGCCATAAGCGCGCTCGTCGCGATCGATGGAGCGCCCGATGATCTCGGACACGCGGGGCGTGGGGAGATGCGTCATCTTTTCGCCCCCGACGACGAGCACCGATCGGGAGAGGCCCGCCGCGACGACGGCGAAGGCCGTGTAGACCGCGGCCGCGCCCGAGGAGGTGGCGGTCTCGACCCGGAGGGCCGGCACGTGGGCGAACCCCAGGTGGGTGGCGATTTGAGACGCGAAGTTGCCCTCGCCGATGAACTCTTCCGGGTTCATGGCGGCGACGACAACCAGATCCGGCGCCTCGAGCCGAGCGGCGGCGAGCGCCGCGCGGGCGGCCTCGGCCACGAGATCCGGAAGATTTTCTTCGCGCTTGCCGAAGCGGGTCATCCCCGCCCCGGCGATCCAGACATCCGGCAACGGTCGACTCCCGAAGGGATTGAAATCTGCTCTATTTCACTCCGGGAGTTCGCAAGGTGTCAACGCTTTTCGGCGGGGCGCGGGCCGTTCACGGGGGCCGTGGGAGCGGGCGGGCGCGGCGGACGGGCGGGGGTGAGCGGCCCACCCGGCTGGAAGGGGCGGCCCGCCGGCCGCACCGGCACGCCCAGGTCACGGATCAGGCGCAGGAGATACGTCCGCTGGAGCCCGAGACTCCGGGCCGCGTGGGTCCGGTTCCAGCCGGCTTGACGGAGCGCTGTTTCGATGAGGCGGCGCTTGAACTCCTCCACCGCTCCGCGGAATCCGAGAACGCTCCCCTGCTCCACGCCCGGTGTGAAGGGCAAGCAGCGTGCCAGGCGGCCGAGGGCGAGATTTCAAGGAGTTGGAACAAGACCGAGGCTCGGCCCTGCATGGCGCGATGTGCAACGGCGCCTGCCGCTGCACGGAGCGGTGTGCAAAAAATCGGGGCCCCGAATGGGGGCCCCGCGAGTCGAGCGAGGTGTCCGGGATGCCTAGGCTTTGGTGGCAGGCTTGACCCCGGGGTTATCCTTGAAGAACTGCTTGTTGAGCTCGATGAAGTTCTTCCACTTCTCCGGCGTCTCGTCCTCGGCGAAGATCGCCTTCACCGGGCAGACCGGCTCGCAGGCGCCGCAGTCGATGCACTCGTCGGGGTGGATGTAGAGCATCTCCGGCCCTTCGTAGATGCAGTCCACGGGGCAGACTTCCACGCAGGCCTTGTCTTTCACGTTGATGCACGGCTCGGCGATGATATACGCCATTCAAGCCTCCCTCATTAACCGGTCACCCGGTGAGATGTCTGAGCGCGAACGGACATATTTTTACCCGAAGCCAGCGAACCTGTCAAGGTTCTGAGGCCGATCACAGCGTGCGGAGCTTGGGGTCCAGCGCGTCGCGGAGGGAATCGCCGAAGAGGCTGAAGCCGAACACGCCCAGGCTGATGGCCAGGCCCGGGAAGAGCGCCATCCACGGCGCGGCCTCGGCGAACTCGACCGCCGCCCCCCGGAGCATGAGTCCCCAGGCCGCCGTGGGCTCCTGCACCCCGAGACCCAGGAACGAGAGCGAGGCTTCGAGGAGGATGGCCTGGCCGAGGAACGCCGTCAGCATGATCAGGTAGGGAGCCATCACGTTCGGCAGCATGTGCCGGAAGATGATCCTGGCGTGGCCGAACCCGGCCGCGCGGGCCGCCTCCACGTACGGCATTTCGCGGATGGCCAGGGCGCTCGAGCGCACCACCAGCGCGCACCGCGGAATCATCGGCACCATGATGGCCAGGGTGACGTTCAACACGCCGGTCCCCAGGATGACCACGACCGCCAGGGCCAGGACGATCAGCGGGAACGAGAGGAAGATGTCCATGACGCGCTGAACGAGGAGGTCCACGCGTCCTCCGAAGTAGGCGCTCGCCACGCCCACGAAGACGCCGAGCGTCGCCCCGAGAACGGAGGCGCCGAACCCGACCAACAGCGCGGTGCGCGACCCGTAGACGATCCGGGAGAGCACGTCCCGGCCGAACGCGTCGGTGCCGAGCCAGTGGGTCGCGCTCGGGGGCGCCAGCATGCCGCCGTAATCCGTCGCCAGGGGATCGTAGGGGGCCAGAACGCCCGCGAGAGACGCCACCGCCGCCATGACGAGGATGATCGCGGCGCCGAGCGCCCCGATGGGGCGCTGGCGCGTGAACTTGATGGCCGCGGCGATCCATGCTCGACGGGCCGGGGCGAGCGAAACCTCCGCGATGGTCTCGGCCGGAACGTTGATCGCCATTACCGGTATCGGATCCGGGGATCCAGCCGCCCGTAGAGCAGATCCATCAGAAAGTTGACGAAGATGAACACGAAAGCCACCAGCAGCACCAGCGACTGGGTCAGGGTGTAGTCGCGGTGGGAGATCGCCTGGACGAAGAGCATGCCGAGGCCGTTCAAGTTGAAGACCTGCTCGGTGACGACGAGCCCGCCCAGGAGAAAGGCGAACTCGAGCGCGATCACCGTCAGCACCGGCAGCATGGCGTTCTTCAGCGCGTGACGCGTGAGAATCAGCTTCGTCCAGAGCCCCTTCGCCCGGGCCGTACGGATGTAGTCCTCGCGGAGCACCTCGAGCATGGCCGAGCGGGTCATCCGGGTCGCCACCGCAGAATAGCGGTAGCCCACCGCCAGCGCCGGCCAGATGAGCTGGGCCAGGTTCTGCCAGGGGTTCACCCACAGAGGCGTGTACACCATCGGCGGGAGCCACTTGAAGATGACGAGGAAGCCGAGAATCATCAGGATGCCGAGCCAGAACGACGGCATCGCCAGCCCGGCGATGGAGAAGACGCGGACGGTGTAATCCACCCATGTGTCCTGCTTGAGGGCGGCGAGGATCCCGAGGGGGATCGCGAGCAGCGTCGCCACGACCGTCGCCATGATCGCCAGTTGAAGGGAGAGCGCGAATCGGAGCTTGATCTCCTCCGTGATGGGGGCTCCCGTCCACATGGAGACGCCCAGATCCAGCCTGACGATCCCCCACATCCAGTCGAGGAACTGTTTCCACATCGGCTTGTCGAGGCCCACCTTGGCGCGCTCCATCGCCAGCATCTGCGGGTCCGCGAACTGCCCCTCCCCGCTCATGAACCGCAGCTCGACAACATCGCCGGGCACGACGCGGAGGAGCACGAAGACAAGGACCGCCACCCCCAGGAGGGTGGGGATCATGAGGAGGAATCGTTTCAGGATGTACTTCCCCATGAGAGAAGAGGGGGACCGGCCCGACTACTCGCTCAGCCAGACGGCGTCGAGCTGGTTATTCAGGTAGTGGCTCGGCGTGATCTGCCACCCCTTCACCTTGCTCGAGTGCGGGATGATCCGATGCCACTGCAGCGTCATCAGATAATGGGCCTCCGCGTCGAGGACCCGCTTCTCGAACTGTCGGATGTACTTCTTCCGCTCCTCGTAATCCGTGGCCCGGGACTGCTTTACATAGAGATCATCCAGCACCCGGTCAGTGTAGGCCCCGTAGTTGGCCGGGTTCTTGTCGGTCGAGATGAACTTGTAGATGTCCAGGTCGGGCTCGACGATGTAGCCGCACTGGAAGTCCATGGCGACCTCGAAGTCACCCTTCCGGAGGACGGAGTAGTAGGCGGCCGCCTCGATGACCTCCTGTTTGACGTTGAGGCCCACCCGCCGCCACTGGTCGATCATCCAGATGGCGAGCGGCTCGTAGGGCATGGGGATCCCACGGTTCTTGAAGGTGAACGAAAGCTTCTCGGCGCCGGCTTCCTTCAGGAGGTACCTGGCCTCGTCGCGCGCGGCATTGATGTCCTTCCCGTAGCCGGCGAGCTTGGCCAGCTCCTCTGGAGGGGTCGCATATGGCGTGCCCGGAACCTGGACCCCTGCCACTTCCTTCACGATGGCGATCTTGGAGAGCGCCTTGGAGCCCTCGTATCGGTCCAGCGCCAGCGTGAGGGCCCGCCGGACCCGCTTGTCGTCGAACGGTTTCTTATTGTGGTTGATGGCCCCCAGGAGGATGCAGTCCCAGGGGCTCTCCTGGACGGTGATCTTGTCGCCGAGCGACGCCTTCAGACTGTTGCGATCGGCGGGGCCGAAGCCCCGGAACTGGATGTGCGCCCGCTCGCCCCGGATCGCGGCCACCTGAGCCGACGACGACGAGATGAAGATCGCGCGGAAGCCGTCGAGATAGGGCTTCCCCTTGTCCCAGTAGGTCGGATTCTTCTTCCCGACCAGGTGAGAGCCCTTGACGTGCTCGACGAAGGTGAAGGGACCCGTCCCCATCACGTGGGTCTCGTACCAATGGATGTCCTTGACCAGGATGTCCGCCTTGTAAATGAAGTTCCAGGGCGAAGCGAGGGACGCGAGAAACGAGGCGGTCGGCCACTTGAGGTGGAACCGCACCGTGGAGGGATCGGGCGCCTCGAGGGCTTCCACCACCTCGTACTGCCCTTTCCGGGAGCTTCCGACGCCCGGAGGCGGGAAGATGATCTTGTCGTAAGACGCTTTGACGTCCTTCGACGTCATCTCGCTCCCGTCGTGGAACTTGACTCCCTTGTGAAGCTTGAAGGTGTACGTGAGACCATCCCTGGCGACCGTCCAGCTTTCGGCAAGGTCCCCAATCGGTTTGGTGCCGGAGGGATCCCTCGGGTCCACCCGGAGCAGCGTGTTGTAGAAGGGCGCGATCGGGTGAATCAGGCCGAACGTCTCCTCCCGGTGCCCGTCGTAAGAGGGCGGCTCGGAGGGCACAGGGAAGATCAGCTCGCCGCCGTAGCGGGGTTTGTCCTGCCCCATCACCGGCGAGGGCAGGACGACGCCCACGATGAGCACGGGCAGGAAGGCGAGAGCCCCCACGCCACGGAGCCGACTCAGCAGGTAAGCCATGGAGCACCTCCTTGGATGTCTCATTCGACAGAAAACAGGCCCCTCGCGGGCCGGGGGTAGGGTAGCCCGGGGCCGAAAAACCTGTCAAGGACAAAGTGCGTCCGGACAGTCACTGGTCCGCGTCGGCGCCTTCCCCCGACGCCTCGGGCGCGGCGCCGACGGCGTCCTCGCCCCCGCCCTGCTTGAGCTTCCGGAACACCGTCTTGGGGTCGATGCCGAGCAGCTTGGCGGCGAGGGTCTTGTTCCCCTTGGTATGCCGCAACGTCTCCTCCAGCAGCCGCTGCTCGACCTCGGCGAGCGGCGTGCCGACCGGGATACTGACCAGCCCTTCCACCCGCGGCGCGGTCCCCACGACGCTCCCGGGAAGGTCCGCCACCTCGATCACGGACTCCCGCGCGAGGACCACGGCGCGTTCCACGGCGTTCTCCAGCTCGCGGACGTTCCCCGGCCAGGCGTAGGCCTCGAGCCGTCTCAAGGCGTCCTCGCTGAAGCCCTCCAGCCGCCGGTTGTTCTTCGCCGCGTACACGCGCAGGAAATGGTGCGCGAGCATCGGGATGTCTTCCTGCCGCTGCCGGAGCGGCGGAACCGGGACCGTGATCACGTTGAGGCGGTAGTAGAGATCCTCGCGGAACCGTTTCTCCCGCACGAGGCGCCCCAGATCCTGGTTGGTGGCCGACACGATGCGCACGTCCACCCGGATGGTCTTGGTCCCTCCGACACGCTCGAACTCGCCCTCCTGCAGCACGCGGAGGATCTTCGGCTGCGTGACCGGGGACAGGTCGGCCACCTCGTCGAGGAACAGGGTGCCCCCATCGGCCAGCTCGAACCGGCCTTCCTTCCTCCCGGTGGCCCCGGTGAACGCTCCCCTTTCGTAGCCGAACAGTTCGGACTCGAGCAGCGTCTCCGGCAGGGCCGCGCAGTTGACGGCGACGAACGGGCGGGTGCGGCGCGGCGAGCGCTCGTGGATGGCACGGGCCGCGAGTTCCTTCCCCGTCCCGCTCTCCCCCTGGATCAGGACCGTGGCCGAGCTCGACGCGACCTGCTCGATGAGCACCATCATGCGCTGGAACGCCGCGCTGGTGCCGATGACCGCGCCCTGCCGGAGCAGGTCCTCGAGCCGTTGCTGGAGCGCGCGGTTCTCCTCGATGAGCGCCCGCCGCTCCAGCGCCTTCCGGATCAGGCGGATGAGCTGCGCGCGCTGGAAGGGCTTGGTGAGAAAGTCGTAGGCCCCGTCCTTCATGGCCTGGACGGCTTCCTCCACCGTGCCGAAGGCCGTCAGCATGATCACGTCCACGTCGGGGGCCACCGTCTTGGCCGCGCGGAGAAGCTCGAGCCCGTTGAGCCCTGGCATCTTGAGATCCGCCAGCACGAGGTCCACGCCCCCCGCCTTGAGGCGCTCGAGGCCCGCCTGGCCGTCCGAGGCCACCACGACCCGGTACCCCTCGCGCTTCAGGGTGCGCTCGAGGCTCTCCCTCACCGCCGGATCGTCGTCGGCCACCAGGAGCGTGGGCGGCTCAGCCATGCTCGTCGTCCTTGAGCGGGAGGCCGATCGTGAAGGTGGCCCCGGAGCCCGGCGTGCTGCTCCACCGGAGCTCGCCCCCGTGCTCCTCCACGATCTGGCGGGCGATGGACAGGCCGAGGCCCGTGCCCTGCGGTTTGGTGGTGAAGAACGGCTCGAACAGCCGCAGAGCGATGTCCGGCGGAATCCCGGGACCGCTGTCGCCCACAGCGATCTCGACGATCCCGGGCCGCCGGCACGTGCTGACGGTCAGGAACCCGCCGCGCGAGAGGGACTCGAGCCCGTTCTTGACCAGGTTGAGCACGGCCTGGCGCAGCAGCGTCCGGTCAATGACCATCGTCGGAACCGCCGCATCGCACACGACCTTCACGGTGATGCCCTGCCTCGTGGCCACCGGCCGGACGAACTCCGCGACCCCCTGCACCATCTCGTTGACCGCATCCTCCTCGAAGTTCGGCCGGGGAAACCGCGCGAACGCCAGGTACTCCTCGGTCAGCGCGTCCAGCGCGTTCACCTGCTCCCGGATGGCTCCCACCAGGCCCCCTGCCTCCTCCATGTCGGCACCCGGGTGATTGCGGACGATGTCCTCGAGCATTTCCGCATTGAGCTCGATGGCGCTGATGGGGTTTCTGACCTCGTGGGCCACCTTGAGCGACAGACGGCCGACGGTCGCCATCCGCTCGGCGACGATGAGGTCCTCCTGTGTGGCCTCCAGGCGCCCCAGCGTCTGCTTGAGCTCGACGTTGAGACGCTCGACCTCGCCACGCGCCCGCCGCTCCCGCTCGGCCACATGCCCCAGCGCGAAGGCGGGCAGACCCACGAGCGCCGACAGGATCGTGACGGGCGTCCACCCGACCCAGGGCGGGGCCAGCGCCGCCGCCGCGGCATAGAGCCCGCCCGCGACGAGTGCTGCGCCCAGCCCCACCCACGGGCCGAAGTAATACGCGTTGACGGCGACCAGCGGAAAGAACAGCAGGTAGAAGAGGCTGTCGCCGCCGCCCGTCAACCAGAGCAGCACGAAGATGAGCAGCAGGTCCACGGTGAGCGCTCCGAGGAGCACCGCGCGCGTGGCTCGCGGATTGACGGTCACCAGCGCGAAGACGCCGAGCTTGTAGGCGGCGAATTTGACGACGAGGGGAAAGAGATCGATCCGGTACCGCGGCCTGAGGGGGGCGAGCCCGAGGGTGGCCAAGCCTCCGACCATGATGACGGTGAGCAGCACGGCGAACACCCGCTCGTCCCGCTCGAGCGCGCGGGCGGCGGTGTGGAGCGACCGACGCGCCAGGGTGCTCACGCCCTGAGCTTACTCCGTAGCCTCTCCGAGAGCAACGGGCTCCAGGCTCCCGGCACGGCACTAGACCCGGATACAGGCGGCACGATGCCCCGACCTGACCTCCCGCAGATCGGGCACGACCCCCTTGCACTCCTCGATCGCGATGGGGCACCGAGGGTGGAAGACGCAGCCCGAGGGCGGATTGAGCGCGCTGGGGACCTCTCCCTTGAGCACCACGCGCTCGCGGCTGGCCTCGACGGCCGGATCCGGGATGGGCACCGCGGCGAGGAGGGCTTTGGTGTACGGATGGAGGGGATCCTGGTAGAGCGTCTGCCGATCGGCGATCTCCACGATCTTCCCGAGGTACATCACCGCCACCCGGTCCGAAATGTGCCGGACGACGGAGAGGTCGTGAGCCACGAAGAGATAAGTGAGGTGGAACTCCGCCTGGAGCTCCTCGAGAAGGTTGATGATCTGCGCCTGGATCGAAACGTCCAGGGCCGAGACCGGCTCGTCGCAGATGATGAGCGAGGGCTCTAAGGCGATCGCGCGGGCGATCCCGACGCGCTGGCGCTGGCCGCCGGACATCTCGTGCGGGTAGCGGTCAGCCAGCGAGGGCGGGATCCCCACCCGGGAGAGCAGGTCGTGCACGCGGGCCTGCCGCGCGCCCCGGTCGGCGACGATCCCGTGCACCGCCAGGGGCTCGGCGATGATCTGGCCGACCGTCATGCGCGGGTTGAGCGAGCTGTAGGGATCCTGAAAGATAACCTGCATTTTCCGCCGGACCCGACGGAGCTCGGCGGGGGCGAGCCTGGTCAGTTCCTCTCCCTCGAAGATGACCTCCCCGGCGGTGGGGTGCTCGAGCTGGAGAATGCACCGGCCGGTCGTGGTCTTCCCGCATCCCGATTCCCCCACGAGCCCGAGCGTCTCCCCCTCGAGAATTGAAAAGCTCACGCCATCCACGGCCCGGATCACTCCGGCGCTCCCCGCAAAGAGCCCGCGTCCGCGGACGGGGAAGTGCTTGACGAGGTTCCGCACCTCGAGGATGACCTGTCCCGACGGCACCGCGCGCGGGACTCCGGCCGGCGCCAGGACCGCAGCGCTCATACGCGCACCTCGCTTCCCACGTCCTCGGCCACCCAGCAGGCCGACTCGTGGCCGTGGCTGACCGGCCGGAGCGGCGGGACCTCCTCCGCGCAGCGGGGAACCGCGTACCGGCAGCGGGGGGCAAAGGCGCATCCTGGCGGCAAGCGCACGAGATCCGGTGGCTGCCCGTCGATGGGACTCAGCTTGGACTTGCGCGGCTCGTCCAGACGCGGCACCGAGCGCAGGAGCCCGAGGGTATAGGGGTGTCGGGGGGTGGCGTAGATCTCCCCGGCGGTGCCCCGCTCGATGATCTTTCCCGCGTACATCACGTTGACTCGGTCGGCGTACCGGGCCACCACGCCCAGGTTATGCGTGATGATCAGCATCGCGACCCGGAGGCGCCGGGAAAGGTCCTTCATGAGTTCGAGGATCTGGGCCTGGATCGTGACGTCCAGCGCCGTCGTGGGTTCGTCGGCCAGGATCAGCGACGGGTTGCAGGAGAGCGCCATGGCAATCATGATCCGCTGGCGCATGCCGCCGCTGAACTGGTGCGGGTACTGGTCGAGGCGGCGCGCCGGATCGGGGATGCCGACGAGCGCGAGCAGCTCCGTCGCGCGGGCGAGGGCCTCGGCCGGCGGGAGCCCCAGGTGGATCTCCAGCGGCTCGGTGAGCTGACGGCCAATCGAGAGGACCGGGTTGAGCGAGGTCATCGGCTCCTGGAAGACCATCGCGATCTCCCGCCCTCGGATCCGCCGTATTCCCTCCTCCTCCAGTGCCAGGAGATCCTGGCCCTTGAAGAGGATCTCGCCGCCTACGATACGGCCGGCGGGGGCCGCGATGAGGCGCATGATGCTGAGCGCGCTAACGGTCTTGCCGCACCCCGACTCGCCGACGAGCGCCACGGTCTCCCCGACCCCGACGTCGTAAGAGACGTCGTCCACCGCGCGGATCACACCGGCGCCCGTGAAGAAGTGCGTGCGAAGACCCCGGACCTCCAGCAGCATCCCCATCGTCTACACCAGCACTTCTTCCAGGACGCGTCCCTGGAAGGCCCCGTCCGTGAAGCCGAGGAGACGGCAGAGGGTCGGCGCCAGGTCCACGATCCGCCCCCCCTCGATCCGCGCGCCGCCCTTGACCCCGCAACCGGCGAGGAGCATGGGGATGGTCTGCTCGTGCACCGAACCGTGAGAGCGGAGCCCGGCCTCGTCGCGCACGGCGGGGCCCTCGGCCCAGATCCCGAGCGCCCACTCCCGCTGGCCGAAGCAGACGAGGTCCCCCACCCGCTCGGTCGGCAGGTTGTAGCGTCCGGCCTCGCTCTGCGGGATCACCACATCGAGCCCCGGCGCGCCCCGGAGGACGCGCACGGCGTCTCGAACACCCTCGGGACGCTCGAGGAAGAGATAGAGCGATCCCCCCAGGTCCCGGTGGTGGGCGAAGAGCCCATCCTTGATGAGGGGAACGCCGCGGGCCCGGATGCCCGCGTCGGCCAGGAGCCGCACCGGGCTCACCGAGCGCGTCTTGGCGTTCATCCCGTGATCGGCGGTGAGCACCACCACCGAATCCGACAGGTCGTAGCACCGGACGATGTCGCCAATCAGGGCGTCCATCTCACGGAGGTGGGCCTTCATCTCCGGGCTCTGGGGCGGCAGCTTGTGCTCCGGGTAATCGGTGGTGGCGACGTAGAGAAAGCGCGGCGCGTGGCGGAGCGCGACTTCCCGGGCCATGCGCAGCACCCACAGGTTGATCTCCAGCGTGAAGATGTCCGGTGGGGGGCCGACGACCTTGGCGATCTCCGGCGGCGCGCTCGACATGTCCGCGCAGAGATCCAGGTCCCGCCGGAGCAGGCGGGTGAGCTTCTCCTTGGCCGTGGCCAGCGCCGTGGACCATCCCGCCGCCTTGGCCCGCTCGAAGAGGAACGGCTGCTCCACGAACGCCGCCTGGTCCAGGAACACCTCTTTACCCGTGGGCCGGTCGTAGTAGAAGTTTGCGCAGAGGCCATGGCGATCCGGGAATGTCCCCGTGAGGAGCGAGGCGTGGTTGACGTTGGTGAGACTCGGCATCACGCCTTGCCCGTCGAGCGTGAACGCCCCCGCGCGCGCCAGGCCCATCAGATTCGGCAAATCCGTGGCGCGCACGTAGTCGGGATCGAAGCCGTCGATCAGGAAGACGAGGGCGCGACGCGCTGGGGTCCGCATGCGATGTGTCCTCTCCCTCCCGCGCTTCAGCGACAGCGGGCCCGATGGAGGTGCCCGCGCGCGTCGGGGACATGCTCGGCATAGAGGCGGCAGACGGCCTCGGCGACGCACGGCCACCGGTACCGCCGGGCCCGACGGACGGCCGCGGCGCCGAGCCGGCGGCGAAGGCCCTCGTCCTCCAGGATCGCCGACATCCGGTCTGCGAGGACGCGCGCGTCGCCTTCCGGCACCAGATATCCCGTGACGCCATCCCGGATCGTCGTCGCGAGCCCGCCCACGCGCGAGGCGATCACGGGGTTGCCGCAGGCCATCGCCTCGAGCGCCACCATCCCGAACGACTCGTAGTAGGACGGCATCACCGTCATCTCCGCGGCGGCGTAGTAGAGCTTGAGACGCTCCTGGGGTTGGGCTCCCAGGAACCGTACCCTGCCCTCGAGACCGAGGGCCGCGACGCGCTCGCGCAGGGACGCCAGGTGGCCGTTTTCGGGCTCGTCGGCGTCACCGCCGATCACCAGGAGGAGCGGCGCCTCCGATCCCGGGGCCCGGACGAGCGGCACCGCTTCCAGCAGGGTCTCGAGCCCCTTGATCGGCTGGAGCCGGCCCACGTAGAGCACGAGCGGGACCGGAGCCAGGCCGAGCGCCGCTTTGGCCTCCCGCTGGTCCATCGGCCGGAAGAGCTCCACGTCCACGCCGCACGGGCTCACGCGGATCCGGTCGGTAGGAGCACGATAGTACCAGACGAGGTGGGCGCGCTCCACGACGTTGGACGCGACGAGACGGTCGGCCCCGTGCACGATCCGCTCTTCCTCGGTGACGCGGAGCGGAGGCTCCCGCTCCTCGGGCGACCGGGCCACCCGGTTCTTGAGGCGCCCCAGCGTGTGAAACATCTGGATGAGCGGGACCCCCCACCGGGCGGAGAGGCCGAGCCCCGCGACGCCCGAAAGCCAGTAGTGGGCGTGAACGAGCGCATACGCCAGACCCTCCCGCTGTCTGAAAGCCTCTACGTGAGCGGCGAACTCGGGCAGGTAGGCGTGCACCTCCTCGCGCGGCATCGGGGCCTCCGGCCCGGCGGGGAGGTGGACGACGCGACAACTGGGTCCCATGGGGACCACGCGGGGGATCGCGGGATTCTGGGAGCGGGTGAAGACATCCACGTGGACGCCCATCCGGCCGAGGGCGCGCGCGACCTCGCGCACGTACACGTTCATCCCTCCCGTCTCCTTGCCGCCTAAGGAGGCCAGCGGGCAGGTGTGAACGCTGAGCACGGCCACCCTGAGCCTCATCGGGTGACCACCACGTTGAAAAGATCCTCCGGGGTCGAGCCGAAGGCGTACTTGTAGGGCTCCTCACCCCGGAGGAAGTCAAAGCGGCGGAAGCCCCGCTCGATGGCATCGCGGATCACGTGGGCGAGCAGCACGATCCCCGGAGAGAGTGTCGCCCGCGCCGGATCGAAGCCCGAGTTGTAGAGGCCCACGCTCTCCCCGAACTCGTAGGTCAGATAGGCGGCCAGCGGCGCTCCCGCGTGCTCCAGGAACCAGACTCGGAGCCACCCCCGCTCCACCAGCCTCCGCGCGACGTCCCGGAAGAAGTCCTCCATCCGCCCGTCCATGAAGCGGGCCTTGCCCGGCTTGGACTTCCGGTGGAGGGTGAGGAACGCCGTCATCGCCTCGTCGAGCCCGTCGACCGTGGCATGCCCGCGGACCCTCGTCCCCGGGAGCTCGCGCTCCAGGCGCCGCATCTTCCGGCGCAGCTCGTGCCGGTCCTTGCCCGCGAGGCCCCCCAGGTACTGCTCCCACGTCCCCGGCAGGCGGAGAACCGGGCAGCGTTCCTCCCGGACGAGGCGGGCGACGAGCCCATGGGCCGGCGCCATCGCCGGCAGGAGCCTGACGGTGGCGGAGCTGGCCCGGAGGCAGTGCAGGTCCCACGCCGCCGGCTCGCCACTCCGGTACTCGAGGAGGGCGGCCCACACGTCCTCCTCACCCCCGGCCGGCGCCAGGAGATCCAGATAGTCGGAGACGTCCACCCCGCCCACGATCCTGAACGTGGCCGCGGATAGGGCATAGAGCGGCAGCAGGCCGGCCAGCTGTCCCGAAGAATCCCGGACCGCGAGCAAGCGGAGAGCGCGGTCCCGGCCGAAGGCGCCCCACCAGTGCTCCTGCCACTGCCAGGTGAGGAACGGGACGGGCGCGGCCGTCCGAGCCAGGAGCCCGTTCCAGGTCTCCTCGTCGAGCAGGTCGAACCGCTCCAGCGACTCGACCTTCACGCCTCCTCCTCGGCAAGCCCATCCCCGGCCGACTCCGCCTCGGCTTCCGTGGTGGCCTCGTCCACCGCAGAGTCAAAATCCTCCCCCAGGTCTTCGCCCATCTCCTGCCCCATCTTTTTCATGAACCGCGCCACGCTCCGGGGATCGTCCTCGTCCACATCTCCCAGCTTCCCAGGATCAGCCAGAGACTCCAGCCGGGCCTCCTCCGATTTGACGGTGGCGAAGCGCGACATCACCCGGCTGAGCGAACCGCCGCCGCACTGGGGGCAGCGCGGATGGGAGAGGGAGGAAGAGGTGAGGATCAGGAGGCTCACCCAGCGACGGCAATCCTGGCACTCGTACTCGTAGATGGGCATAGCCGGTGCCCCCCCTGGGACAGTGCCCCATTTTAGCACTAACCCCGCCACTCCTTGTCTCCCGGCGGACGGGGCCCCAGGCCTCCCCAGGGTCGGTCGTGCGCAATTTCAATGGGTTCCTCACCGCCGGCCTTTGGCATCGGCCTTGCTCAACCACCTGGTAGGCGAGTAATCCTGACCCTGGGGGCCCTGACGCGTGTACCGACATCGGCTGATGCTCTTCTTGCTGCTCCTGGCCACGGCTGGCAGCGCGGGCTGCGCGGCCATCGCGCTCACGCTCTTCGGCGTCGGGGCCGGGGTCAGCGCGGGAACGGGGGTCTCCTACACCCTGGACAGCGTCGCCTACAAAACCTTCACGACCTCCGAGGGAGTCCTCCGGACTGCGACGCTCAAGACCCTCAAGCGGATGGACATCGAGGTCAAGGAGAACAAGGTGACTGACTCCGGGCGGAACATCGTGGCCCAGGCCGGCGACCGAACCATCGAGATCGAGCTGGACCGCATGACCCCGAAGACGACCCGCATGCGTGTCAGCGCCAAGCAGGGCACGTTCTTCAGGGATCGCGCCACGGCGACGGAGATCATCGTCCAGACCGAGCGAACGCTCGATGACGAGCCGAGGCTGGTCCGCGAGCCGACCCCCGCAGCGGCCCCGGCTTCCAAGAAATAGCGAAGGAGGATCCGACCATGCTGAAAACGTTGGTTGTCACGCTTCTTGCCCTGACCGTGGTCGTGGCGTCGGCCGCGGCACAGACGTCGCCTGCCTCCAGCCCGAATCAGGGGGCGTACGACAAGCTCTCCGCCGGCAACCAGAAGATCGCGCAGGCGCTCTACGACGGCCAGCAGCAGAGCGGCACGACGAAGCCGCTCACGACGAGTCCGTACTCGCTGGACGACATCGCCGCGATGAAGCAGCACAAGGGTTGGGGCGAGATCTTCAAGGAGATGAAGGCCAGCGGGCAGATCCCGGCGGACGTGAAGAACCTGGGACAGCTCGTGAGCGGCCGATACCAGTCGGGGACCTCTAGTGGCACAACGATCACCACCGCGAGCGGTCGGAGCACGGTCGTCGGGCACAAGGGGAAGCTCGAACCCTCCGACACATCGGGCCGCAGCGGCCTCGATAACGATGCGTCGAGTGGCAACGCCGGCAGCGGCGGCAATATGAGCGGGCCAAGCCGTGGGAACGGCTACGGCCAGAGTGACAGTTCGGCCGCAGGCGGTCTGGGGCGGTCGGGCGTCAGCGGCCAGAGCGGCGGCCGAGGCAAGTAAGCTTTACCGGCGGATAGGCATGACAGACGACGCCGTGCCGAGCGAGAACTCGCCCTCCGGAACCACAGATCAGCCGGGTCAGGAGCAGCTCTGGCTCGGCTGGTCGCGCCGGATCTGGTCCCGCCTGAACGCCTCGCTCTCACGGGTACACTCCGTCGTCGGCCTCGCGGCCGGGATCCTCTCGATCCTCGGGGCCGTCGTCTCCGCCTCGCAGTTCTTCAAGCCCGCCCCGGGCACGGGAGAGGTGCTTGCGATCGTCCAGGAGGCCAGGTCCCAGAGAGGGGTATCCGGCGCGACCATCGAGATCCTGACCCCCAGGAACGAGGTCGTCACGACGCTCTCGCCGGACTCCCTCGGCCGGGCGCGCGCGGCTCTGCAGCCGGGACCGTATCGTCTGCGCGCGAGCCATCCTCGGTTCGGCGCGGAGGTCCGCTCGATCCACGTGCGCGCGGGGCAGACCGGCGAGGTTCACCTGCGACTCCGCGCCGGTGCCTCCTCGCCGCTCACTCAGGCCGGGCGGGCCGTCAGCGAAGGGGTGGGCAGCTTCCGGCGGATGTTGGGCCTCTAGGCGCCGAAGAGCGCCTCTATCCGGGCGACCGCCCGCTCCCAGTCGAACTCCCGCCTGACGTGAGCCATCCCCTGCCGGGCGAGCGTCGCCCGGAGCCCCGGATCGGCCACCGCCCGCTCGAGCCTCTCGGCCAGGTGCGCCACGTCGCGGCGCCGCGCCACGAGGGCCGTCCGGCCGTCCACCGCGTAGTCGCGGCAGCCGCCGTTGTCGTAGGTCACGAGGGTCGCGCCGCACGCCATCGCCTCCATGGACGGCATCCCGAGCCCTTCGTCCCAGGACGGGCAGAGGTAGATCGGGCAGCGACTGTAGAGCCACGCCAGGCGCGTCTGGGGGAGGTTCTCGTGGTACTCGTCGTAGGCTTCTCCCGCCCTGGGCCGCTTCAGGCCGAATCCGACCAGCCGGACCTCCGGATGCCGGGCCCTGACCCGCCGCACCGCCTCCAGCCCGTCGGCCACGCCCTTCCACGCGTAGTCGTGGTGGAGCATCAGCACGCGGACGAGGCCGTCGCCGGGCTCCCCCTCCACGCGCGAAAAGAGCGCCGGGTCCACCGGCGTCACGAGCAGCTCGGCGTCGCTCTGAAACTTCTCCCGCATGATCCCCTTGAGCCAGGTGGAGATGACGATCTTCCTCAGGGGAGACCTGTACGTCTGATCAACCTGCTCCGGCCTGCCGTGGTAGAGGCTCTCGTAGTGCTGGATGAGGTAGAACTTCCTCCCGCAGCGGGCGCCCGCCGCGTTGACCGGTCCCGCCGTCTGCCAGGCCGTGGCCACGATCACGTCCCCGTCGGGCAGCGTCTCCTCACCGAGACGCCCCACCCAGCGAAGTCGCGGCCTGAAGCCCGGGATCCAACCGGGGCCCACGCCCCGGAGGGTTCTCCACCAGGCGCGAATGGGACCTTTCGCCGGAACGACGACCGTCACGGCGTGGCCGCGGCCGGCGAGGCGGTCGGCGTAGGTGAGGATCGCGCGGACGCCGCCCGCGATCCTCACGTGTGGAGAGACGAACGTGATCCTCACGCGCGAGGTGTGGTTACCAGAACTTCTCCCACTTGACGGCCTTGCGCTCCATCCCCTTGGCGACGAGGACGGCCCGCACCTTGTTGATCGCGTCCCTGCCGCCCGCGACGTAGGCGATCAGCCCCTCGACGCCGGGGATCGTGCGCTCGACGAGGTCCGGCGCCTCCCCCCTCTCTCCCGGCCACCCGGGACCGGGCTCCCTCACAACCGGCAGGTACGCGAACGACGGAAAGCGCCGGGCCAGCAGCCTGAACTCACCGTCGTAGGCGAGCCAGGAGGGATCGCGGCACCAGTAGATCAGGGTGGTGGGGCGACCGAAGCCGGTCTGGTAGAGGTCCCACAGGATCGAGCGGATGGGGACGATCCCGATCTCCTCGGCGACGAACAGCGGGCGGCGGGGATCCGCTCGGTTGAACACGAAGCCGCCCGTCGGCCCCCTGAACTCCACCACCTGGCCGGGCCTGAGCTCGCGGAACCACCGCGAGCCGATCCCGCCCGGGGCCACGTCGGCGCAGAGGCTGATGCGCCCGCGGCCTGTCGCGGGCGTCGAGGCGATCGAGTACGCCCGGACGCGCTTGGGCCCGAACGGCACCGACATCCACTGCCCCGCCTCGAAGGAAAGCTCGGCCGGCTCCAGGAGCCGGAGGTCCACCTCGACGATCTCGGGCGTCAGGGAGCGGACCGCCTCGACCCGCGCCCTGCACTCGACGACCTGCGGAGCCACCGTCAGGCCCCGTGGCGGAAGTGGGGGAGGATTTCGGCGGCCAGGAGCTCGAGCTGCAGGGCCTCGTCGGACGGCTCCGCCGCGGCGTTCAGCAGGAAGTAGCGGCAGCCGGCCTCGACGAACCGCTCGAGCTGCTCGATGCACTGAGCGGGCGTCCCGATGAAGCCGTATTTGTCCGCCAGCGGGCCGAAGTCCTGGTTGTAGCGGCGGCTCAGGCGCGCCACCCAGGTCGCCTTCGCCCTCTCGTAATCCTTGCCGACCGTGATGAACGCCAGGTGCGCCGTCTCCAATCGTCCGGGGTCGCGCCCGGCGGCGGCCGCCGCTTCCCGCATCTTCGCCACGCTCTGGCGGTAGCGCTCGGCGGTCACGACGTAGGAGACCCAGCCGTCGCCGACCCGCCCCGCCCGGCGGAGCGCGGCGTCCGACCGGCCGCCGATCCAGATCGGCGGGCCGCCCGGCTGGAGGGGCTTGGGGTCGATGCTCACCCCCTCGAACCTGACGAACCGCCCCGAAAACGACGCGGGCGTCCGGCTCCAGAGCGCGCGCAGCACCTCGATCCCCTCGTCGACCCGGGCGCCGCGCTCGGCGCGCGGAACGCCGCACGCCTCGAACTCCTTCGGGTTTTCCCCCCCCACTCCCACGCCGAAGATCAGGCGCCCCTCGGAGAGGACATCGAGCGTGGAGGTGATCTTGGCGACGACCGTGGGATGACGGAGCGCCAGGAGGTAGACCGCCGTCCCCACCCGGATCCGCCGCGTGCGCGCCGCGTAAAAGGCGAGCAGCGTGAGCGACTCGTAGAGAGGGGTGTAGAAGGAGATGTGATCGCCGCACCAGAGCGAGTCGAAGCCGAACGCCTCCACCCGCTCGGCGAGCGCCCACTGCTCCATCGGCGGATGGGGCGACAGGGAGACCCCGAACCGGATGGGGCTAGCGGGGGAAGGCATCCTTGACGCCGCCGTCCACCGTGAGCGTGCAGCCGGTGGTCTTGGCCGAGCGGTCGGAGGCCAGGAACAGCACCGCCTCCGCGACGTCCTCGGGCAGGATCGAGGCGCCCAGAATATTGCGCGTCCGGTAGAAATCCTCGAGCTGCTCCACGGAAATCCCCTGGGCCTGGGCCCGCTCGCGGCGGATCTCCGGCGACCACAGGCGCGAATCCTGGAAGACGGCGTCGGGGTTCACGATGTTGGCGCGAATTCCGTGGACCCCGCCCTCGAGCGCCACGATCTTGGCCAGCTGCGCCTCGGCGGCCTTGGAGGCGCTGTAGGCGCCGAAGTCCTTTCCAGGCGACATGACGTTCTTGGTGGCGACGAAGACGAACGCCCCGCCGAGCCCCTGAGCGTTCAGGAGACGCAGGGCTTGGCGGGCCACCAGGAAGTGGCCGGTCGCGTTCACGGCAAAGGAGCGCTCCCAATCGGCAAGCGCCGTGAGGTCCAGCGGAGCGCTGTGGGCGATCCCAGCGTTCGACACGACGATGTCGAGCCCGCCGTAGGCGAGCGTCGCCGCCTGGAACGCGTCACGCACCGACGCCTCGAGGGTCACATCCATCCAGAGGCCCAGCGCCCGGCCCGTGCCGGCGCCGCCGACGATCTCGTCGGCGACCTTCCTGGCGCCGCCCGCGTCGAGGTCCGTCACGACGACGTGCGCGCCCTCCCGGGCCAGCCGGCGCGCCACCGCTTTGCCGATGCCGCTGGCCGCCCCGGTGACGAGCGCCACGCGACGCGCCAGCTCCTTCTCGGGGGGCACCAGCGTCAGCTTGTAGAGCTCGAGCGGCCAGTACTCCACGTCGAAAGCGTCCTTGGGGGTCAGCGACACGTAGCGGCCGAGGGTCGAGGCCGCGCCCAGCACGGCGATCGTGTGATGATAGATGTCGTCCACGATGAGAGCGGTGCGCTTGTCCTTGCCGGTCGTGAACATGCCGAGCCCGGGGATCAGGATCACCCGGGGAAACGGGTCGAGGAGCGTCGCGCCTTCCTGGCGGTGGGCCTCGAAGTACCGGGTGTAGTCGGCGACGAAGCGCTCCACCGCCTCGCCGACGGCCGCCCGGACGCGATCGGGATCGCCGGGGCGGTCGCACTCGACGTGGCAGGCGGCCCGCTTCGTGTAGATGGTGTGGTCGGGCGTGGCGGGGCCGACCTGGGAGAGCATCCCGGCCTCTGCCGCGCCGACGAACTCCAGCACGTCCGGGGCGTCGTCGAAGTGGACGATGGCCCGCTTCTGGCGGCTCACCAGTCCCCGGAGGAACGGCGCCACCGCGAGCGCCGTCTCGCGCCGCTCCGCCTCGGCCAGCAGCTTTACCCTCGGGCCGCCGAAGCGCGGGCGGCCCCTGGCGCGGGCCTTGATCGCTTCCTCCGCCTGGGTGATCAGGTCTATCGTCCGGAGGTAGGCTTCTTTGACCGTCCGCCCCCAGGCGATCGTGCCGTGCTTTTCGAGGATGACCGCCGTCGCTCCCGGCTCTGCTTTGAGCGCGTCGGCGACGTCCCTGGAGAGGCGGAATCCCGGTCGCCGGTACGGGATCGAGACCGCGTTCTTGCCGTAGACCTCCTGGACCACCTCGCGGCAGCGGTCGGTGTTGGAGAGGGAGACGATGGCGTCGGCGTGGGTGTGGATGACCGCGTCGTGAGCGAGGAAGCCGTGCAGCAGCGTTTCGATGGACGGCCGGGCGCCCGCCAACTCCCGGAGGGCGTGGGCCAGATAGTCCACCATCTCCTGGTCGCCCATGTCGTCCCGCTCGAGAAGCGCCAGGACGTCGTCCATCCTCACCCCGGGGAAATCCTTGCGCTCGACGCTCTTCAAATCCGAGCCGCTCCCCTTCACCCTGAGCACGCTGACGGTTCGCCCTCGAAAGTCGCGTTCCTCCACCTTGAGAGAGGTGTTGCCGCCCCCCCACACGACCAGGGACGGCTCGGCGCCGATCAGGCGCGACCCGTAGACGAGCAGGTCGAGGCCGACGAGCCCCTTCGCGTCCGCGTCGGACCACCGGGAGTTCATCGCGGCTTTACGATACACCGAAGATGCGGGATGAGCAAAGACGGCAGGTTGACAGGGAGCGGACGTGTCCCTAGCATGTGGAGAATCGAGGGAGCGAATGAAGACGATGCCGCGGTGGCTCCGGATCGCGGGCGGATCGGCCGCGGGCCTCACGAGCGTCCTGGCCCTCCTGATCGCTCTCGCCTATCATCAGGGCTCGCCTGCCGCCCTCCTCGAGCGAAAGGGCCAGATCACGCGCGCGGCGCTCGCGCCGGCCGGGGAAGATGCCACATCCTTCTTTCAGGAGCTGACGCTTCAAAGCTCCACCGGCCTCGAGGTGCGGGCCCTCCTCCGCCTCCCCCGCGGCGCCCGACCGCCCTACCCGGCAGCGGTCCTCGTCGGCGGGATCAAGCGGGGCCGCAAGGTCGTGACGGCGCCCGGTCTCGACGAGATCGCGCGCCACGCGGTCGTCGTCTCCCCCGATTACCCGATCCACCCCCGACGCCGCTCGTGGACAGGGGTGAACTTCCTCTCCACAGCGCTCAGCCTCCGCCCCGCCGCCTTGGACGCCGTGGCCGAGGTGCTGCTCCTGCTAGACTACCTCGAATCGCGTCCCGATGTGGCGCGCCATCGGCTGTTTCTCGTCGGCGGCAGCATGGGGGCGGTGGTCGTGACCGTGGCCGGCGGGGTGGACCCGCGGCCGGCGGCGGTCGTCGCGATGTACGGGGGCGCGCGACTGGCCCCGCTCGTCACTCACACCCTGGAAAATCCGGCACAGGACGTCCCGTATTCACACTGGCGGGCGCTTCTGACCGGCCACGCGCTGGCCTGGCTCCTCCTCCCCCTGGATCCCGAGCGGTACGCCCCCGCAATCTCCCCCCGCCCGTTCCTCATGCTGAACGGCTCGGAAGACACGCTCGTGCCGCGGGCAAGCGTGCTGGCGCTCTACGAGGCGGCGCGGGCGCCGAAAGACCTCATCTGGGTGAAGAGCGAGCACGTCCAGCCGTCCGAGGGGGAGCTCATCCGCGAGCTCTCGGGGATCGTGTCCTTGTGGCTGGTCCACCAGGGTCTCCTGCCCGCGTCGCCCTCGGGAGGGAGCCGACGACGATGAAAGGCCCCGTGGCGGCCGAAGGAGTAGCCGCGGCGAATCAGGCGTGGGCGAGGCGGCGTTCCAAGCGGCGGGCGTAGCGCGACATCGAGTAGGTGCAGATCCAGTACACGACGGCGATGAAGAGATAGAGCTCGAAGGGGCGGATCTCGCGGTTGTTCACGATCTGGGCGGCCTTGGTCAGATCCACGTAGCCGATGATCGAGGCCAGCGAGGTGTCCTTGAACAGGACGATGATCTGCGTCACGAGCGAGGGGATCATGTTCCGGAGGGCCTGCGGGAGCACGACGAAGCGCAGTGTCTGACTCCCTCTGAGCCCGACAGCCGTCGCGGCCTCCGCCTGGCCGCGCGGCACCGACTGGACACCCGCCCGAACGATCTCGCCGAAGTAGGCGGCTTCGAAGATCACGAAGGCCGTCAGAGCCACGCCGTACTCCGGGATCGGCAGCTGGAGCAATTGCGGGATGATGAACCAGAACCAGAAGATCACCATCACGAGCGGAACGCCGCGGAAGAACTCCACGTAGATCGTCGCCGGGAAACGGATCCACGCCACGTTGGCCAGCCGCGCCAGCCCGATGAAGATGCCGAGGAGGAAGCCGAGGACGATCGCCGGAATGGCGAGCCGGAGGGTCCCGCCGCCGAAGCTTCCCACGCCCAGGAAGCCCTGGACGATCAGGAACTTGAAGTTGCTCAGCACGACCCCGAAATCGAGCATCGCCTACCCCGCCCCGACGCGCGCGATCAGCCCCGGAATCGCGAAGCGCCGCTCGATGCGCGCCATGATGATCGCAATAGACACGCACAGCACGAGGTAGATCAGCGTGCCCGCCGTCAGCGCCTCGATGGCCTTGGCGGTGTAGGTCTCGATCTGACGGGTCTGGAACGTCAGCTCCGCCACGCTGATCGTGAGCGCCACCGACGAATTCTTCAAGAGATTGAGCGATTCGTTGGTCGCGGGGGGGACGATCAGCCTGAGGGCAACCGGCACGATCACGAGCCAGTAAGCCTGCCAGACGGTGAGCCCCATCGCCATGGAGGCCTCGAACTGGGTCTTCGGAATGGACTGGATGCCGGAGCGGATAACCTCCGACATCCGCGCGCCGTGATAGACCCCGAGCGCGAACATCCCCGCCCAGAACTCGGCCCCGTGATTGAAGAGCCAGTCCCGGATGGCGTGAGGGAGGAGCGGCGGGACGCCGAAGTACCAGAAGAACATCCAGACCAGGATCGGGACGTTGCGGAAGAACTCGACGTAGAACGTCGCAATGGCACGCAGCGGGGCGAAAGGAACCGTCCGCATGGCGCCCGAGAGGATCCCGAGCGCGACCGCGAGGAGCCACGCCAGCGCGGAGATCTCCAGCGTGGTGAGGATGCCCTGGAGCAGCCAGCCGCCTGACTCGCCGCTCCAGAGCACGCTCCAGTCAAAGTCGTACTTCACGCCGCGCCATCGCCCCCTCACCTTTATCCTCTCCCCCCCCTCACCCTACCTCTCCCCAATGGGGAGAGGAGAAGAGGTGAGGGGCGTCATCCGGGCGGGGTGAGGGGCGGCTGCCTCTCCTACTTCGGCACCACCTGCAGTTCCATGAAGCGCTTGTTCTCAGTCGTCAGCGGATACGGCACCTCGCCCTTCGGGCCGAACCACTTGTCGTAGAGCTCGAAGTACTTGCCGGACTCGATGGCTTCCATCAGGCCGTTGTTGGCGAGGTTGCGGAAGTCCGACTCGTTCTTCCGCATCGCCATGCCGTACGGCTCGTAGGAGTAAAAGTCGCCGACGATGTGCCAATCGGCCGGGTTTGGCGCCTTTGCAATCAGCCCGGCGAGCTGGACCCCGTCGTTGGTGTAGGCGTCCACCTGCCCCTGGGCCAGCGCCTGGAACGCGCCGGGCTGGTCCGGAAATACGCGAAGCTGGGCCGTCGGCACCCGCTCCCGGATGATTCGCTCGTTGGTCGAGCCCTGCTGGGCGGCGATGCGCTTGCCCGCGATGTTCTGGATCCCCTTGATCGGGCTTCCCTTCTTCACCAGGAACTGGGCGCCGGTCACGAAGAAGGTCAGGGTGAAATCCACGCTCTCGCGCCGGGGGCGCGTGTCCGTCATCGTGCCAGCGATGAGGTCCACTGCATTCGAGGCGAGCAGCGGGATTCGCGTCGCCGGCGTCGACTCTTTCTTTTCAACCTTGACCGGCTTGCCGAGCTTCTTCGAGATCGCCGGCGCGATGGCCTGCTCGACCAGGTCGATCGAGAAGCCGACCCACTCGTTCTGCTTGTTGACGAAGGCGAAGGGCGGCGAGCCGGTCCGGGTGCCGATCGTCAGCACGCCGGTCCGGTTGATCTTCTCCAGCGTCGTCTCGGCGAACGCCGGTGCTGAGAGGGACAGTACCATCGCCAGAGACAGCAGGCCAGCAAGCATCCGTTTCATGGTGACCTCCTTTAATGAGAGAGAATCTTGGAGAGGAACTGCCGTGTACGATCGAACTTCGGCGCGTCAAAGAAGGAGTCGGGGCCGCCCTCCTCGATAACCTGCCCCTCGTCCATGAACACGATCCGGCGGGCCACCCGCTTGGCGAACCCCATCTCGTGGGTGATCACGATCATGGTCATCCCCTCTTTTGCGAGGTCGGTCATGACATCGAGCACCTCGTTGATCATCTCCGGGTCGAGGGCGGACGTCGGCTCGTCGAAGAGCATGATGGCGGGCTGCATGGCGAGCGCCCGCGCGATCGCCACGCGCTGCTGCTGGCCGCCCGAGAGGTTCGCGGGGTAGTTGTTCGCCTTCTCCGGGATCCCCACGCGCTCGAGGAGGGCGCGGGCGGTCTTCTCGGCCTCGTCGCGGGTGAGGCCTCGCACTTTGACCGGGGCGAGCATGATGTTCTCGAGGGCCGTCATGTGCGGGAACAGGTTGAATGACTGAAACACGATGCCCACCCGCGCGCGGAGGCTCGACAGGTTCACGCCCGGCTGCGTGATGGATTCGCCCAGAACGATGATCTCGCCGGACTGGATCGGCTCCAGCCGGTTGACGCAGCGGATCAAGGTACTCTTTCCCGAGCCTGAGGGGCCGCACACCACCACCACCTCGCCCGGATCGATTTTCAGTGAGAAGTCCCTGAGGACGTGAAGCTTCCCGAACCACTTGTTGACCTGCCTGAACTCGATGGCCGTCGAGTTCTTCACGGCCTCACTCCGCCACGTCGCCCACGAGCAGCGCCCGGATGCTCTCGGGGTCGCCGATCAGGCTCGCCAGCTTGCTCAGCGCGGCGTCCACCGCCTTGGCGAAGACTTCCGGCCCTCCGAACCGCTCGAGCGTCGCCGGCGGGATGAACTTGAATAGGAGGCTCGACGTCCCGGGCGGAACGCCGGCGAAATGGACGGTGAGAATCCCGTGGTCCTCCAAGAGCAGCATGGCCAGGGCCGCCGTCGCCTCATAGGGAACGATGGGCGGCTGAGCGAGGCCGGCCCGCTCCATCGCGAGCTCCAGGATGGTCTCGGCCAGGAGCTGCGCGGTTACCGGCGTCTCGTGCAGACGCCTACCGAAGACGGCGCGGAGCGCCGCCGCCACTTTCCTGGTGCAGTCGATGAGGGTCCGCACCCCGTCCGGGCTGTACCGCTCGAGCGACCGCACCGCGGCCCGGTAAAGCATGGGACGCGCCTCGAGTCCCAACTCGAACGCCCGGGCGCGGATCTGCGCCACGAGAGCCTTCTCTCCGCCGAGCAACCCGAGCCGCGGTCCCGAGGTCCCGTACTTGTCGAGGCCCGTCGCGCCCACGTCCACGCCCAGCTCGAGCGTCTTCGGCTGGGCGAAGGCCGCCGGGCCCACCCGCGCCCCGCCCGCGTCGTCCACGTACACGGGCACCCCACGCCCGTGGGCGAGCGAAACGACCCGACGGAGGACGTCGAGCGGGAACAGATCGTACGTCACGGCGAGGCGGGTCAGCACGACGAGCGCCACCCTTTCTTTCCGGTCGAGCGCCCGGGCGAGCGCGTCCACGTCCCGGGTGTCCACGAACCCGGCGCCGACGTGCGCCGCGGCCCGGACGACGGAGGGATGGCTGTAACTGGGCGACACGCCGATCACGACGTCGCCCGGCTTGACCAGCACCAGGTGGGTCGCCAGGGTCGCCGCGGTCAGCCGGTTGAGCAGCGCCACGTCGTGGCGCTCGGAGGAGCCGCCCAGGTGCTCGAGGGCCAGGGCTTTGAGCCGCTCCCCGTGGAGCGCCGGCGCCAGCTCGTCGTCGGCGAGCGCGAGGTCCTCGGGCTCCATCGGGAGCGACCGCTCGAGCCCTGAGAAGTTGAACACCGACTCCGGGCCGTCCCGGCGGAGGTTCCGCCGGATGAGCCGCCAGGCGCGCTCGAGCTTCCTGAGGTCGTCCTCGGTGCTCCGGAGGATCGCGCCCCGGGCGTAGGGGAGCCCGGGTGCCAGGGGGTTTCCGAAGCGGTCGGTCTCCATGCTCATTTCCGAGGGCAGTCAGTATAGCCCAAACGCGGCGCTCACGCGACCACGATCAGCACGTCCCCGGCGTTGACCGTCTGGCCGGCCTGCACGCGGACCTCCTGGACGGTCCCCGCGGTCGTCGCCCTGAATTCGTTCTCCATCTTCATGGCCTCGATGACGACGAGCCCGTCCCCCGGCTCTACCGGCTGGCCCACCGCCACCTCCACCCTCACGATCTTCCCGGGCATCGGCGCCGTCAGGACGTACCCCCCCTGGCGCGCCGCGCCCGTGCCTCGGGTCCTGACGATGTGGCGAGTCTCCTCCTCGACGCGGACCCGGTACGATTCGCCGTCCACGTCCACGACGAACCACCCTTCCTCTTCCCGCACGTCGGCCAGGTAGGATGCCCCCCCGATCAGGAGCGAATGGATCCCCGGAGCGGCGAGGCGGGCGTCCACCTCCCAGACCTCCTCCCCGATCGTCACGCGAAACTGGCCGTCGGCCTCGGCGACCTCGACCGTCTGGGTGCGATCGTCCAGCGTCACCGCCAGCCGCACGGCGTTACCCCGGGCGGGACCCTTCCCGACGGGCGGAGAGCTTCCACTCGCTCTGCCGGCAGGACGACAGCGGAGCCGTGGTGCCGAGCCGCTCGTACGCCGCCAGCACTGCGGCGATGAGCGCCACCTTCTGGCGACGGTCATCCGCCGCGGGCCGCTCGGCGGTCATCCGGCGCTCGAGGAAGTGCGTGGAGAGGCGCCCCGCGACGAAGTCGGGGTCCGCCATGATCTGCCGGAGCACGGGGATCGTGGTCCGGACGCCGAGCACCTTGTACTCGGCCAGCGCGCGGGACATCCGGGCTATGGCCTCTCCCCGGTCCGGCCCCCACACGATGAGCTTGGAGATGAGCGGATCGTAGAAGATCGGAATCGTGGCTCCCCCGTAGACGCCGGAGTCGTCCCGCACCCACGGCCCTGCCGGGGTCCGGAGCCCCCGGATCTGGCCGGGCGACGGCATGAAGTTTCGGTACGGGTCCTCGGCGTAGATCCGGCACTCGATGGCCCAGCCGCGCCACCGGACGTCCTTCTGCGTGTACCCCAGCGCCTCCCCCGCCGCGATCCGGATCTGCTCCTTCACCAGGTCGAGGCCGGTGACCAGCTCGGTGACCGGGTGCTCCACCTGGAGGCGGGTGTTCATCTCGAGGAAGTAGAACTGCTTCTGCTCGTCCACCAGGAATTCCACGGTGCCGGCGTTGACGTAGCCGACGGCGGAGACGAGACGGCAGGCCGCCTCGCCCATCCGCGCGCGCATCCGGTCGTCCACGAGCGGCGACGGGCACTCTTCGATCAGCTTCTGGTGACGCCGCTGGATCGAGCATTCGCGCTCCCCGAGGTGAATCGTCGTGCCATGGCCGTCGGCGAGCACCTGGATCTCGATGTGCCGTGGCTCTGCCACGTACTTCTCGAGGTAGACCGAGTCGTCCCCGAAGGCGCGGGTGGCTTCGGAGCGCGCCATCCGGAGCGCCGAGGCCAGATCCTTGTCCTCGCGCACGAGGCGTATCCCTTTCCCGCCGCCGCCCATCGCCGCCTTCAGCATGACGGGATAGCCGAGCTCGCGCGCGACCCGCGCGGCATCGGCGTCGCTCCCCAGGGGCTCGGCCGTGCCCGGCACCACCGGGACCTTCCCGGCCATGGCGGCCCGGCGCGCCGCGGTCTTGTCGCCCATGATTCTGATCGCCTCGGCGGGCGGCCCGATGAACACGAGGCCCGCCGCCCGGCAACGCTCGGCGAACGCGGCGTTCTCGGAGAGGAACCCGTAGCCCGGATGCACGGCCTCGGCCCCCGTGGCCTTGGCGGCGCTCAGGATCTTCTCGATCACGAGGTAACTCTCCGCCGCCGGGGGAGGGCCGAGGAAGCAGGCTTCGTCGGCCATCAGCACGTGGAGCGCCTCCCGATCGGCCTCGGAAAAGACGGCGACGGAGGCGATGCCCAGCTCCCGGCAGGCGCGGATGATGCGGACAGCGATTTCGCCGCGATTGGCGATCAGGATCTTGCGGAAGGGTGGTTTCACGACCGAGGGAAAATCTCCGGCGTGCTGAAGAGGTAGGGGATCTCGAACGCCGCGGACTCGGGGGAGTCCGAGCCGTGGACGGCGTTGGCCTCGATCGAAGAGGCATACTCGCGCCGGATCGTGCCGGGGGCGGCCTTGGCCGGATCGGTCGCTCCCATGATCTCCCGCACCCGGCCGATGGCGTCCTCCCCCTCGAGGACCATCGGGACACACGGTCCCTGGGTCATGAAGGTGCAGAGACTCTCGTAAAACGGGCGATCCTTGTGGACGGCGTAGAAGCCGGCGGCTCGGGCCTTCGTCAGGTGAACCATCTTGGCCGCGAGGATCTTGAGCCCCGCCTCCTCGAAGCGGCTGATGATCCTTCCGGCGACGCCCTTGGCGACAGCATCGGGCTTCACAATGACCAGCGTGCGCTCGATCGCCACGGCTAGCCCTTCAGCACACGCTCGACCGTGACGCCCATGTCGGCCGGGCTCTTGACCAAGGTCACCCCGGCAGCGCCCAAGGCCGCCATCTTCTCCGCCGCCGTTCCCTTGCCGCCGGCGATGATGGCGCCCGCGTGACCCATGCGGCGGCCGGGGGGCGCCGTCTGGCCGCAGATGAAGGCGATGACGGGTTTCCTGACGTGCTCCTTGATGAAGACGGCCGCCTCCTCCTCCGCGGTCCCCCCGATCTCGCCGATCATCATGATCGCCCGCGTCTCGGGATCCTCGTTGAAGAGCCGGAGCACGTCCACGAAGCTCGTCCCGTTGACCGGGTCCCCCCCGATCCCCACGCAGGTGGACTGGCCGAGCCCGCGCTGGGTGAGCTGGTGCACCACCTCGTAGGTCAGGGTGCCGCTCCGCGAGACGACGCCGACGGCGCCCGGCGCGTGGATGTGACCCGGCATGATGCCGATCTTGGCCTGTCCCGGGGTGATCACGCCGGGGCAATTGGGCCCGACGAGCCGGCTCCGGGCTCCGGCCAGGAAATGCTTCGCCCGCACCATGTCGGCGACGGGGATACCCTCCGTGATGCACACGATCAGAGCGACGCCCGCCTCCGCGGCCTCCATGATCGCATCCGCGGCCGCAGGCGGCGGCACGAAGATCAGGGCGCAGCTGGCGCCTTCCCGCTCCACCGCCTCGGCGACCGTGTTCCAGACGAAAAACCCTTCGTGGGTCGTGCCCCCCTTGCCCGGCGTGACGCCCCCGACCACGGTCGTGCCGTATTCCTTGCAGCGCGCGGCGTGAAAGGCCCCCTCGCGGCCGGTGATCCCCTGCACGACGACTCGCGTGCGCTTGTCGGCCAGGATGCTCACGCCGCCCTCCGGGCGAGCGCGACGACCTTGCGGGCGCCGTCCCCCATGTCCTCGGCGGTCGTGAGGGCCAGGCCCGACTCGGCCAGCATCTTCTTGCCGAGCTCGACGTTCGTGCCCTCCATCCGGACCACGACGGGCAGCCGGAGCCCGAGCTTTCTGACGGCCGCGATGACGCCCTCGGCCAGGCGGTCGCACCGCAGGATCCCGCCGAAGACGTTGATGAACACCGCCTTCACGCTGGGATCGGAGGACAGGATGCGGAAGGCGTTGTCGATCTGCTCGGGCGAGGCGCCGCCACCCACGTCCAGGAAGTTGGCGGGCTCGCCGCCCGCCAGCTTGATGATGTCCATGGTGGCCATCGCGAGCCCCGCGCCGTTGACCATGCAGCCCACGTCGCCGTTGAGCTTGATGTAGTTGAGGCTGAACTTCGACGCCTCGACGTCGAGCGGATCCTCCTCGTTGATGTCCCTGAGCTCCTGGATCTCCGGGTGCCGGTAGAGGGCGCTGTCGTCGAAATTCAGCTTGGCATCCAGCGCCAGGAGGCGGCCGTCGGCGGTGAGGACGAGCGGGTTGATCTCGGCGAGCGAGCAGTCCTTGGCGACGAAGCACCGATAGAGGCTCAGGATCGTCGTCACGCCGACCTTCAGGAGATCGCCGGAGAGCCCGAGGCCGAAGGCGAGGGCACGGGCCTGGAAGGCCTGAAGGCCGAGGACCGGGTGCGCCCACGCTCGGAGGATCTTTTCGGGAGACTTCGCCGCGACCTCCTCGATCTCCATGCCCCCGGCCTCCGAGGCCATCACCACCGGCGTCGCCCTGGCGCGGTCGAGCGTGACAGAGAGGTAAAGCTCGTGGCGGATCGGAGACGCGCCCTCGACCAGGACGCGCCTGACCTCGATTCCCTCGGGCGGCGTCTGGGGGGTCTTGAGCCTCATCCCGAGGATCTGCCGCGCGGCGGCCTCCGCAGCGGCGGGGTCGTCGGCCAGCTTGATCCCCCCGCCTTTGCCCCGTCCCCCGGCGTGGATCTGGGCCTTCACCACCACGCGGCCGCCCAGTTTCTTGGCGACGGCCCTGGCGGCGGCCGGAGTGTCGGCCACCTCCCCGGCCGGCACGGGAACGCCGAACTCCCTCAGGATCGCCTTGGCCTGATACTCGTGGATCTTCATGGATTCGGGGGGTGTCGAGGCGCGCTACACGGACCCCTGCTGACCTTCTTTTAGAAAATAAATGTCAGGCTGGTCCTTGACGCCAGCCTTCTTCATCGCCTGGCGCAACTCTTGAGACTCCAGAAACCGTCGAGCATTGTCCACACTGTTCCATTCGAAGAGGAGCACGAGGTTATTGGGATCATCGGTGGTGTGAAAGATGTGATAGGTCTTTTCGCCGCCGGCCTTGCGCATGGCCTTGTGCGCATCGAACACGGACTTCCACTTCGTATAGTCTTCGACCTTATGCCGGATCAGTACGTGAGGCATGGATATTATCTCCCTCTTTCGTCAGGCATTCTGGCCGACAGGCTCCCCGGCCCCCTCCACTCCGCGAGCCCGGACTTTATTTGCGCCCGGTGAGCTTCCGCCAGGTCCACACGATGGGGTCGTAGTGCTCGCTCACCACCCGCTCCTTGAGCGGGATGATGGCGTTGTCGGTGATCTTGATGTGCTCGGGGCAGACCTCGGTGCAGCACTTGGTGATGTTGCAGAAGCCGAGCCCGGCCTTGAGCCGGAGGTACTCCGCGCGGGCGGCCTCGTCCATCGGGTGCATCTCGAGCGCCGCGAGCCTGACGAAGAATCGAGGCCCCGCAAAGAAAGGCATGTTATCGGGGTGGTCGCGGATGACGTGGCAGACGTTCTGGCAGAGGAAGCACTCGATGCACTTGTGGAACTCCTGCCCCCGGTCGATGTCCTCCTGCATCATGCGGAACGTGCCGTCGGGTTCGCCCGGCCCAGGCCGGAAGGCGGGGATGGTCTTCGCCACCTGGTAGTTGAAGGAGACGTCGGCCACCAGGTCCCGGATGAGCGGGAAGGTTTTTATCGGGGCCACCGTGATGGGCTCGCCCGCGGCGAAGAGGTTCATCCGCGTCATGCACATGAGCCGGGGGCGGCCGTTCACCTCGGCGCTGCACGAGCCGCACTTGCCCGCCTTGCAGTTCCACCGGACCGCCAGGTCGTGGGCCTGGGTTGCCTGGATTTTGTGGATGACGTCGAGAACGACCATGCCCTCCTCGGTGGGGACGCGGTACTCCCGGAAGGCGCCGCCCCGGACGTCGCCGCGCCAGAGCCGCATGACCGCGTCGGGCATTACTTGTCTCCCTCGAGAAGCTTCTTGAGGTCCGGGGGCATTTCTGGGATCCGCTCCCGGGTGACCGTGAGTTCCTCACCCACCTTCCGCACCGCCATATTCACTTTCCCGAGCTCGGCATCCATCTTCGGGTAGTCCTCGCGGGCGTGGCCGCCGCGACTCTCTTTCCGCTCCAGCGCCGCGCGCGTCACCGCCTCGGAAACCGTGAGCATGGACTGAAGGTCCAGGGCCAGATGCCAGGCGGGGTTGTACTGGCGGTTGCCGTCCACCCTGATCCGGCGGCACCGCTCCCGGAGCGTGGCGATCTCCTCCAGCGCCTTCGTGAGCTCGCCCTCGGTCCGGATGATCCCGACCAGGGTCTGCATGCATTCCTGGAGGTCCTGGTGGATCGCGTAGGGGTTCTCGCCGCCGCTCCGCTCGAAGGGCTCGAGACATTCCCGCGCGAGGGCCTCCGCTTGGCCTGCGTCCACCGTGGGCGTCCCCTTGAAGACCTTCGCGTACTCGGCGGCGTAAAGGCCCGCCCGCCGACCGAACACCACGAGATCCGACAGCGAGTTGCCGCCCAGGCGATTCGCGCCGTGGAGTCCCCCTGCGACCTCGCCCGCGGCAAAGAGCCCCGGAACGGCGGTGGCCTCCGTATCGGCGTCCACGCGCACCCCGCCGTTCATATAATGCGCGGTGGGGCCGACCTCCATGGGCTCCTTGGTGATGTCCACGTCCGCCAGCTCCTTGAACTGGTGGTACATGCTGGGAAGCCGCCGCTTGATGTACTCGGCGTCGCGCCGGCTGGCGATGTCGAGGAACACGCCCCCGTGGGGGCTCCCCCGCCCCGCCCTGACCTCGGCGTTGATCGCGCGCGCCACCTCGTCGCGGGGGAGGAGGTCGGGAGTTCGGCGGTTGTTCTTCTTGTCGGCGTACCAGCGGTCGGCCTCCGCCTCGGTGTCGGCAGTCTCGGCCCGGAAGAACTCGGGGATGTACTTGAACATGAACCGGTCGCCGAGCGCGTTCTTGAGCGTGCCGCCGTCGCCGCGGACGCCTTCGGTCACGAGGATGCCGCGCACGCTCGGCGGCCAGACCATCCCAGTCGGGTGAAACTGGTAGCATTCCATGTCGATGAGCTCGGCCCCGGCCTCGAGGGCCAGGGCGACCCCATCGCCAACGCACTCCCACGAGTTCGTACCAAATTTCCACGCCTTGCCGATGCCGCCGGTGGCGAGCACTACCGCCTTCGCCTTGAAGACCACCAGCCGGCCAGTCTCACGCCAGTAGCCGAAGGCGCCCGAGACCCGGTCGCCGTCCTTCAGCAGGCGCGTAATCGTGCATTCCATGAAGACGTCGATCCCCTTGTGCACGGCGTGCTGCTGGAGGGTGCGGATCATCTCGAGCCCGGTCCGGTCTCCCACGTGCGCCAGGCGCGCGTAGCGGTGGCCGCCGAAGTCGCGCTGGAGGATGCGCCCGTCCTTCGTGCGGTCGAAGAGCGCCCCCCACGCCTCCAGCTCCTTGACGCGGTCCGGGGCCTCCTGGGCGTGGAGCTGGGCCATCCGCCAGTTGTTGAGGAGCTTGCCGCCGCGCATGGTGTCCCGGAAGTGGACCTTCCAGTTGTCCTCGGGCCAGACGTTGCCGAGCGCCGCGGCGATCCCGCCCTCGGCCATGACCGTGTGGGCCTTGCCGAGGAGGGACTTGCAGATGAGGGCGGTTTTCACCCCCTGGGCGGAGGCCTCGATGGCAGCCCGGAGGCCCGCGCCGCCGGCGCCGATGACGATCACGTCGTACTCGTGGTTTTCGTACTTGTCACTGGCCATCAGAAGAACCTCACGTCGCGGATGATCCCCATGGAGAGGAGGCGGATGAAGACGTCGGTGAGCGCCACCGAGACGAGCGACAGCCAGGCCCAGAGCATGTGCCTCTCGTTCTGCGTGGTGACTATCCGCCAGAGCCGGTAGCGGAGCGGGCTCGAGGAGAACCGGTCCAGACACCCGCCGCACAGGTGGCGGCAGGAGTGGCAGGAGAAGGAGTACATCGAGAGCAACGCCACGTTGACCAGCATGATGACCGAGCCCAGGCCGACGCCGAAGCGGCCGTCGAAGACGAACGCGTAGATCGCGTCGTACCAGAGGAAGATCAGGAACGCCGTGGCCACGTAGAAGAAGTACCGGTGGATGTTCTGGAGGATCAGCGGGAAGCCGGTCTCGCCGGTGTACCCCGAGCGGGCGTCGCGGACGGCGCACGCGGGCGGCGACCACCAGAACGAGCGGTAGTAGGCCTTGCGGTAGTAATAGCAGGTCAGCCGGAAGCCGGCGGGGCCCCAGAGGATCAGGATCGCGGGGGAGAAGGGCCACCAGGACGGCTTCAACGTCGGCGAGTAGAAGGGCGAGAGGTAGTTCTTGTACTCGTAGTGGGCCCCCTGGAGCGCCGCCCAGGTCGTGTAGACCACGAAGGCCCCGAGCCCCAGCACGATCAGGAGCGGCTCGAGCCACCAGGTGTCCTTGCGCAGCGTGGCCGTCGCCGTGAGCTCGCTAGCGGGCATAGGCTTTCATCCCCTCCTGGTAGAGGTCGTTGCCGTGGCAGTCGTTGACGACGATGGCGGGAAAGCCCTCCACCTCCATCCGGCGGATCGCCTCGGTGCCCAGATCCTCGTAGGCCACGATCTCCACCTTTCGGACGTAGCGCGAGAGGACCGCCCCCGCCCCGCCCACGGCCCCGAAGTACACCCCTTTGTATTTCCTCAACGCCGCCCGGACCTCCATCGATCGGCTCCCCTTGCCCATCATCCCTTTGAGCCCGAGGGCCAGGAGCTTGGGCGCGTACTTGTCCATGCGGCTCCCGGTGGTGGGGCCCACGGAGCCGATCACCATGCCCGGACGGGCCGGGGACGGACCGGTGTAGTAGATGATTTGCCCCCTGACGTCGAAGGGGAGGGGTTTGTCCTCGTCCATCAGCGGGAGGAACCGGGCGTGGGCCGCGTCGCGGCCGGTATAGAGTGTGCCGGTGATCCTGACGCGGTCGCCGCTCTTGAGCGACTCGACGTCCGCGTCGGAGAGGGGCGTGGTGACATCTTTGATGCCGTCTGGCGACGCCTTGATCACGCGCGTAGGACTCCGGGCCGGGCGGGTCCTGTCGGCGGACAGCCCCACGGTGCTCGCTCCCGCATGCGCGAGTCTGCCCCATAGCGATCAGTCCTGTTGCCGAACAGCAGCACCGATTTCGCGGTGCGCTCCGCGCCGCGGGGCTCCCCGTCCGCCGCCTCCCGCCCGCCCCTCGCGCCCTGCTCGCCGCGACAGGAGCCGACTCTCATAGCGTCACTTCCTTGTGGCGGTGGGCGTGGCATTCGATCGTCACCGCGACGGGGAGCGAGGTGATGTGGCAGGGATAGGTCACGATGTGGACCGCGAAGGCGGTCGTGTCCCCGCCGTAGCCCTGGGGCCCGATCCCGAGGCGATTGGCTCTCTCGAGCACGTCCTTCTCGATCGCGTCCACCGCCGGATCCGGATTCGACGAGCCGATCTCCCGGAAGAGCGCCTTCTTGGAGAGAATGGCCGCCTTCTCGAAGGTCCCGCCCACCCCCACGCCGGCGATGAGCGGCGGGCAGGCGTCGGGCCCCGCCGTTCTGATGCATTCGAGGATCCAGTCCTTGACGCCGTCCAGGCCATCCGCCGGGGTGAGCATCTTGTACTTGGATCGGTTCTCGCACCCGCCGCCCTTCGCCATCACCATGATTTTCAGGTGCTCGCCCGGCACAACGTCAACGTGGATCACGGCGGGCGTGTTGTCGCCGGTGTTCTTCCTGTCGAAGGGGCTCTTCACGATGGACGCGCGGAGATACCCTTCGGTGTAGCCCTGGCTAACGCCCGTGTTTATCGCGTCAGTGAGCAGGCCGCCGGTGATGTGCACGTTCTGGCCGAGCTCGACGAAGCAGACCACGAAGCCCGTGTCCTGGCAGTACGGGATCTTCTGGGTCCGCGCCATCTGGGCGTTGTCTTTCAGCATCTCCAGCACCTGCTTGCCGGCGGGGGAGCGCTCCGTCGTGAGAGCCCGGTCGAACGCCCGCAGCATGTCCGTCCCCAGGTCCCAGTTGGCGTCCATGCAGAGCTTCTTGACCGCGTCGGAGATCGCGGAGACGTGGATCTCGCGCATGGTCAGACTCCTACAGCTTGAGTTTCTCGACCAGCTCGCGGACGGCGGCGGCGGACTTCTTGAAGGCGGCGTCCTCCTCCGGCGTCAGCTTGATCTCGATCACCTGCTCGACCCCGCTCCGCCCCAGCTTGACCGGGACGCCGACGTAGAGGCCCTTGATCCCGTACTGGCCATCCAGATAGGCGGCGCACGGCAGGATCTTCTTCTTGTCCTTCAAGATCGCCTCGATCATCTCCACCGCGCCGGCGCCGGGGGCGTAGTAGGCGCCGCCGACCTTCAGGAGGCCGACGATCTCGGCGCCGCCCTCCCGCGTCCGCTTGACGATCGCCTCGATCCGCTCCTTGGAGAGGAGCTCGGGCAGCGGGACCCCCGCGACGGCCGAGTAGCGGGGGAGCGGCACCATGGTATCGCCGTGGCCCCCGAGCACGAACGCGGTCACGTTCTCCACGGACACGCCGAGCTCCATGGCGACGAAGGTGCGGAAGCGCGCCGAATCGAGGATGCCCGCCATCCCCATCACGCGCTGGGACGGAAAGCCCGACACCTTCCAGGCGAGCTGGACCATCGCGTCCAGCGGGTTCGTGACCATGATCAGGATGGCGTTGGGGGAGCGCCGGGCCACCTCCTGGGTCACGGCCTGGATGACCTCGGCGTTCTTGAACAGCAGGTCGTCCCGCGTCATCCCGGGCTTCCTGGGGAAGCCGGCCGTTACCACGACGATGTCCGAGCCCGCCGTCTCGTCGTAGCCGTTCGAGCCCGTGAGCCGCGAGTCGTAGCGGTGGATCGGCCCGGCCTGGAGGAGGTCCAGAGCCTTGCCCTGGGGGACGCCTTCGATGACGTCCACCAACACGACGTCAGCCAGCTCCTTCTCGACCGTGTACTGGGCCACCGAGGCCCCGACGTTGCCGGCACCGACTACCGTGACCTTGGGTCGCACCTCACGCTCCCCCCATGTTCTGGACGATGGCGCTCGCGAACTCGGAGCACTTCACTTCTTTGGCCCCCTCGGTGAGGCGGGCGAAGTCGTAAGTCACCACCTTGGACTGGATGGTCTTCTCCAGGCCGGCGAGGATGAGATCCGCCGCGTCGGTCCAGCCGAGGTGGCGCAGCATCATCTCGCCGGAAAGGATGAGCGACCCCGGGTTCACCTTGTCCTGCCCGGCGTACTTGGGGGCCGTGCCGTGAGTGGCCTCGAAGAGCGCGTGGCCGGTCTCGTAGTTGATGTTGCCGCCGGGCGCGATCCCGATGCCGCCGACCTGGGCGGCGAGCGCGTCCGACAGGAGGTCGCCCGTGAGGTTACAGGCCGCGATCACGTCGAACTCGTCCGGGCGGGTCAGAATCTGCTGGAGGAAGGCGTCCGTGATGGCGTCTTTGATCAGGATCTTCCCGGCGGGCGGCTTACCCCCGCACTCCTCCCAGGAGATCACGCGGTCCGAGAACTCGCGCTTGGCGAGCGCATACCCCCAACGCATGAACGCCCCTTCGGTGTACTTCTGGATGTTCCCCTTGTGCACGATGGTGACGTTCCGGCGGTTGTGCTCCACCGCGTAGCGGAGCGCCGCGCGGATCAGCCGCTCGGATCCCTCGCGCGAGATGGGCTTGATGCCGATGGACGACGTCGCCGGAAAGCGGATCTTCTTGACGCCCATTTCCTTCTGGAGAAACTCCACGATCTTCTTGGCCTCCGGTGTCCCCGTCTCCCACTCGATGCCGGCGTAGATGTCCTCCGTGTTCTCCCGGAAGATCACCATGTCCACCTTCTCGGGGTGCTTGACCGGGGACGGGACGCCCTTCAAATAGCGCACCGGGCGGAGGCAAACGTAGAGGTCCAGCTCCTGGCGGAGCGCGACGTTCAGGCTCCGGAAGCCCGCCCCCACCGGCGTCGTGAGCGGCCCCTTGATGGCCACCAAATGCTCCCGGATGACGTCCAGCGTCTCGGGAGGCAGGAGGTTGGGCGGGCAATCGGGGCCGTAGGCGGCGCGGGCCTTGTCCCCCGCGTACACTTCGCACCAGGCGATCTTCTTGCGGCCCTTGTAGGCCCGGGCCACGGCGGCATCCAGGACGCGGACCGCCGCACGCCAGATGTCCGGGCCCGTGCCATCGCCCTCGATGAAGGGGATGATCGGCGTCTCCGAAACGTGGAGTTTTCCGTGCTCAAGGATGACCTTCTCTCCGGCAGGGATCTTCAGGCGGCTAGGCATTGTCACCTCAAGGCGTTGAGGGCGGAGCCGGCCTTGAACCAGCCGATCTGCTCGGCCGTCAGGCTGTGGTTCGCGGCGAAGGAAACCGAGCGGCCATCGGGTTTCCTGACGCTGACCGTGACGGGTTTGCCGGGCGCCAGGGTCGCCAGGCCCAGGACGCTGACCCGGTCGTTCTGCTCCAGGAGATCGTAATCCTTCGGGTTCGCGAACGTGAGCGGCAGGATCCCCTGCTTCTTCAGATTCGTCTCGTGGATGCGCGCAAAGCTCCTGACGAGGACCGCCTTGACGCCGAGGTAGCGCGGCGACATGGCGGCGTGCTCACGGCTCGACCCCTCGCCGTAGTTCTCGTCTCCGACCACGATCGAGCCGACTCCCTTGGCCTTGTACCGGCGGGCGATCTGGGTGAGGAGCAGGCCCGACTCACCGCTCAGGACGTCCGTGCCCTTCCCGGCCTCGGGAAAGAAGGCGTTGGTGGCGCCGAGGAACATGTTGTCGCTGATCTTGTCGAGGTGGCCACGGAACCTAAGCCAAGGCCCGGCCGGGGAGATGTGATCCGTCGTCGTCTTCCCCTTGGTCTTGACCAGGATCACGAGGTCCACGAAGTCCTGGCCGTCCCACCGTGGAAACGGCTCCAGCACCTGGAGCCTCTCGCTGGTGAGAGAGATTTCCACCGCCACGCTGTCGCCATCCTCAGCGGGAGCCTCGTACCCCTCGTGGCCCTTGGCGAACCCAGCTCTGGGAAGTTCCTCCCCTTCGGGAGGCGTGAACTGGAAGCGCTTGCCGTCGGGCGCCGTCAGCGTCCCGTTCACCGGGTCGAACTCGAGGGTCCCGGCGAAGGCGAGGGCCGTCGTGATCTCGGGGCTCGTGAGGAAGGAGAGCGTCGCCGCGCTGCCGTCGTTCCGGCCGGGGAAGTTCCGGTTGTACGAGCTGACGATCGAGTTGGTCTCGCTCTTGCCCACGTCCGAGCGCTTCCACTGGCCGATGCACGGGCCGCAGGCGTTGGCCAGGACGGTCCCGCCCATCTTCTCGAAGGTCTCCATGATCCCGTCGCGCTTGATGGTCTGAAAGATCCTGTCCGAGCCGGGGGTCACCAGGAAGGGCACCTTCGCCCTGAGGCCGGCCTTGAGCCCCTGCATCGCGATGTGGGCGGCCCGCCTCATGTCCTCATAGGAAGAGTTGGTGCAAGACCCGATGAGCGCGGCCTTCAGATTGGCGGGCCAGCCATTCGCTTTCACCTCGGCGGCGAGCTTGCTGATCGAGCGCGCCCGATCCGGCGAGTGAGGGCCCACGATGTGCGGCTCGAGGGTCGAGAGGTCGATCTCGACGACCTGATCGAAGAACTTCTCGGGTGAGCCGTGGACCTCGGGATCGGCCACGAGGTGCTCGCGGTAGCGGGTGGCCAGCTTCGCGACGTCGGCGCGCTCGGTGGCCTCGAGGTACGCGGCCATCCGGTCGTCAAAGGGGAAGATCGAGGTCGTCGCGCCGAGCTCGGCCCCCATGTTGCAGATGGTCCCCTTCCCCGTCGCGCTGATCGACCCGACCCCTGGCCCGAAGTATTCGAGGACCTTGTTCGTGCCGCCCTTGACGGTGAGGACGCCGCAGAGGTAGGTGATCACGTCCTTCGGCGCCGTCCACCCCGAGAGCTTCCCGGTGAGCTTCACGCCGATCAGCTTCGGGTGCAGCACCTCCCACGGCAGTCCCGCCATGACCTCGCCGCAGTCGGCCCCGCCGACGCCGATCGCGAGCATCCCGAGGCCGCCGCCGTTGGGCGTGTGGGAGTCGGCCCCGATCATGAGGCCGCCGGGGAAGGCGTAGTTCTCGAGGACAACCTGGTGGATGATGCCCGAGCCCGGCTTCCAGAAGCCGATCCCGTACTTCTGCGCCGCCGAGCGGAGGAAGTTATAGACCTCGTTGTTCTCGGTGACCGCCCGCCGCATGTCATCCGAGGCGCCGCTCTCGGCGCGGATCAAATGATCGCAGTGCAAGGTGCTCGGAAGGACGACGCGCTTCTTCTTGGACTGCATGAACTGGAGGATCACCATCTGCCCTGTGACGTCCTGCATGGAGACGCGATCCACCCTGAGCCTGAGCTGCGCCTTGCCCCGCTCCCACTGCTGGGCGTCGAAGTCGAAGGCGTGAGCGACGAAGATCTTCTCGGCGAAGGTGAGAGGCCGGCCGAACTTTCTCCGCGCCTTGGCCAGCCGCTCGGGCAGGGACGCGTACAGCTTCTCGATCTGCGCGGCGCTCATCGTCGGCCTCCGGACTGCCGGTGGAACCCGATCAAACGGATCGCCCCCCGCCCGTACGGGGGCAGGAGGCGATCAAATCCCGCTCTCGAAGCGGCAAGCGTACGCTAACACGCCGGTCCCCGAGTGTCAAGGCGGCGACCACGGCTAACTAGTTGAAAAATCGATTTCCGGCGGAGTTTCAGGATGCTGTCCGTCGGAGAAAGTTCCATGGGGCAGACCTCGGTGCAGTTGGCCTGACCGTGGCAGCGCAAGAGGGCTTCTTCGGAGAGCAGCGTGGGCCAGCGCTCGGCCCCGGCGCCGTCGCGGCTGTCGGCCATGAGCGTGAACGCCCGGTTCAGCGCCGCGGGCCCGGCGAAGTTTCCGTTCCAGCCGACGATCGTGCACGCCGACAGGCACGCGCCGCAGCCGATGCACTCGACGGCGGGATCAATCTGCCTGCGCTCCCTCGAATCGCGGCCGATGGGCGCGAAGCCCGTCGCCTCGCCCTTCGCCACGAACGCGGCCCCCACCGCCTTCATCTTCCGGGTGAACGGCTCCATGTCCACGACGAGGTCCCGGATCAGCGGGAAGTGGTAAAGGGGACGCACGGTGACGACGCCGGTCCCGAGCGAGGCTAGGAGCGTCCGGCACGCCCAGCGCTCGCGGCCGTTGACGACCATCGTGCAGGAGCCGCACATCCCGACCCGGCAGGCGTAGCGGAAGGCGAGCGTCGGGTCCTGGTTCTGCTGGACCTCCACCAGCGCGTCCAGCACGGTCATGCCCGGCCTGGGCTCGACACGGTACTTCGGTGTCGTCTCCGGACTACCGGGCGTGTATCGAAAGACTTTCAGGATCATCGATTGCGAAAACGGGGTTCGCTCACCTGAGCCTCCGTCAGAACGTGCGGTAACCTTCCCTTCGACTGGCCAGCAGCCGCGCAAACATGATGATATGGCTGGAAACGATTATCGGTACCAGGAATGTAGGCAAAAGACTGAGCGGCAGCTTTGTAAGTGCGCTCATCGATTCAGGGCCCGCCGTTCCCAATCTTGCAGCCGCCGCGACAACCAGCAAGATGTCAATGAGACCGAAAACGTTCCACAGGAAAAACACTCGCCAAGGCACTGCCCCGCTAGTAGGCGAAAAAGTCGAAACACCGAGCGCTGTCGCGGCGACTGCTATGTCACCCCAGCCGCCGGGTACCGCGAAAGCATACGGGAGTTCACCCCGCGAGTAAAGGACGAGGAAGTAAATGCCGACGAACCGCGACACATGAACCAGTACCAGCGCTCGAATATCGACGGAGAGAATCCAGCGACGGCATACCAAGGACTTCCAAAAGAGCAATAGCAGAGTCCCCGTCAGGCCCAAAAGAACCACCTGCGGGAATGGGGGCGGAACTGACGCAAGAACTCCGGACGACCCGACGAGCAGAGCCAGCAGCAACCACGCACCCGCCACGATCAATATTCTCATGTACCCACCGGCAATTTCTTGGACCCGTAGTTGAGCCGGTCAATTCAGTACCACCGCCAGTACCAGAGGGCCCAGAAGAGGGCGGCGGAGATGATCAAAGCCAGGGCGAAGAGGGCTTTCTGCCAGCGGACGGAGAGGCCCAGGTCCAAGAGGATGGCGCGCACGCCGAGAAGGCCGTGGAGGAGGACGAACGCCAGGAGCACCGCCTGCACCCAGCGGAGGAACGGATTCCTGAGATGCAGGACGAGCGTGACGATCAGGACGAGGGCGGCGGCGCGCTGGAGGAGCCAGGCCCACATTCCGGCGCGGGTGCCGCGCCACCCCTCGGCGGTGGTCCACTCGCGCTTCAGGACTTTGTCGTCAGACACGATCCCCTCACCCTAGCCCTCTCCCCCGTGGGGAGAGGGGGTTTTTAGTGGGCGGCGGACATGCCCCAGCGGAGCACGGTTTTCCGCTCGACCCACTTGAAGATCAGGTTCTCCACGACGAGGCCGATCAGGATCACGGTCAGGAGCCCGGCGAAGACCAGGTCGGTGTTCAGGTCAAAGCGGTTCTGGTAGATGAACCAGCCGAGCCCGCCCTGCCGTGCCGCCACGCCGAAGACGAGTTCGGCGGCGATGATCGTCCGCCAGGCGAAGGCCCAGCCGATCTTGAGCCCCGAGAGGATGTACGGGAACGCCGCGGGAAGCAGGATCCCCGTCACGAGGCGCCAGCCGCAGAGGCCGAAGTTCTGGCCGACGCGCTTGAGCGTGGGCGGCACCGTCACGAAGCCCGTGTAGGTGTTGAGCGCCATGGGCCAGAGGACCGAGTGGATGATGACGAAGATCAGCGAGTTCACGCCGAGGCCGAACCAGAGGAGTGCGAGAGGCAGGAGAGCGATGGCGGGGAGCGGGTTGAACATCGCGGTCAGCGTCTCCAGGATCTCGGCCCCGAGGCGCGTGCTCACGGCGACCGTCGTGAGCACGAGCGCGCCGACGGAGCCGATCGCCATGCCCATGAGAAGCACCTTGAGCGACTGCCAGGCGTAGCCCGGGAGCTCTCCACTCGCGGTGGACCGGATCATGCTCGCGAGCACCTGGGAGGCCGAGGGGAAGAGGAGCGGGTTGACGTCCCCGAGCCGCGTCCAGGCTTCCCACATAATGAGGAGCGCGAGGACAATCCCCCCCTTACGGACGAGCGGCCTGTGGAGGAGCTTCTTCACGGGGCCTCCAAGAGGGCCTGGACCTCTTCCTGCGCCCGGAGAAACTCGGGGCCGTCCCGCCGCCCCGCCGCGGGATTGCCGAGGACCCGCTTGACGCGGCCGGGCCCGGGGGAGAGGACCAGGATGCGATCGCCCAGGAGCACCGCCTCCTGGATGGAGTGGGTCACGAAGAGGATCGTCTTCCGGGTCGCCTCCCAGATGCCGAGGAGCTCCTCCTGCATCTTCCGCCGCGTGAGCGCGTCGAGGCTCGCGAAGGGCTCGTCCATGAGGAGCATCCTGGGATCGAGGGCGAGCGAGCGGGCGATGGCCACGCGCTGCTTCATGCCGCCCGAGAGCTGATGGGGGTAGGAGTCCCGGAACTGCTCGAGCCCCACCATCCGGATGAAGCGCATCGCCTCCTCGCGCGCCGCGCCGTCGGCCATCCGCCTGGCGATCCTGAGCGGGTAGGTGACGTTCCCTAGCACGGTCTTCCACGGGAGGAGCTGGTCGAACTCCTGGAAGATCACGACCCGATCCGGCCCCGGGCGGGTGATGCTTCGCCCCTCAAGCTCGATGGAGCCGGCCGACGGCGCGATGAACCCCGCGACGGATTTGAGAAGCGTGGACTTGCCGCACCCCGACGGCCCCAAGAGGACGAACTTCTCCCCCGGCGCCACTCCGAAGGAGACCTCCTTCACCGCGGTGAAGGTGCCCGTCTCGGTGGGGTACGAGATCGTCACGCTCCTGACCGACAGGAGCTCGGCCATCAGTTCCCCGCGAATCCGTGCAGATGATCGAACGCGTACTCCTTCCAGGACGCCGGCAGCCGCTTGATGACGCCGGTCTTGTGCATGAACAGGGCGTACTTCATGAGCCCGGTCGGGTAGATCACGAAGCGGACGCCGGGCTCCTTCATGTAGCCCAGGGTCGTCTCCGGCGTGTCCTTGGACTTCTCGGACTCGACGAAGACCCGCGCCGCCTCGAGCGGCGACTTGTGGACGAAGTCCAGCGCCTCGCTGAGCGCGCCATAGAACCCCTTGAGGAGCGTGGGGTTGGCCTTCGCCCACTTCTCCGTGGTCCAGACGACGTTGAAGGTGTGGGGGCCGCCCACGACCTGGTAGGAGTCGAGCACCTTGTGGATCCCGCCGGCCTTGAGCTCCTGGTACTGGAACGGCGGCGACGTGAGGTGCGCCGTGATCTCACGCTTGGAGAGGAGCGCGGCCCGGGCCTCGGGGTGCGCCATGGCCACGATGAGGTTGTCGAGCGCCTTCGGGTTGCCGAGCTCCTTCTCCGCCGCCATCTGGAGCGTGACGTGCTGGATTGAGCCCGGGGCGGGGAGCGCGATCTTGTCACCGGGCGTGAAGTCCTTGAGGCTCTTGATCTCGGGCTTGTAGGTGTTGAGGTAGAGCGGCATGTCGTTGAGCGCGCCGACGATCTTCCAGCCGAGCCCCTTGTCCACGGCCAGGATGAACGGCCCGAGGCCGCCCGAGCCGATGTCGAGCTGGCCGGCCAGCATGGCGTCGCGGATCGCCGGCCCGGAGGTGAGCTCGTGCCACTCGACCGCCACGCCCGGCAGGTGCTTCTCGAGCAAGCCCTTGGCCCGCATGACGATGAGGCCCAGGTAGCCGAGCCCGGGCTGCTTGACGATCCGGATCACCTTGGCCTCCTGAGCCTCGGCCACCGGAACGGCCAGGAGGAGACCCAGCGCCAGGAGGAGCATCGCGCCGAGCATTCGCTTCGCGATTTTTATCATGATGGTTTCCTCTCACCCCCTCACCTTCATCCTCTCCCCGAGGGGGAGAGGGCAGGGTGAGGGGTTAGTCGCCGACTTCGACGGCCAGCATCGCGGCGCCCGGCGCCTCGGCGGGGACACGCGAGCAGCGCACGGCTTCCTTCCGGACCCTGGCCGCTCCGTTCTCCCACCGGACCAAGACGTTCGCCAGCCAGCCCGGGTCGGGGTCGGGGAAATCGCGCCGGTAGTGCGACCCCCGGCTCTCCGTTCTCTCCAGCGCCGAGCGGGCGATCAAGCGCGCGACCGTCGTCATGTTCGTCAGGTTCAACCAGTCCTGCCAGGCAAGGTTATACTCCGGGCCGCCCGGCACGGCAACGGCCGCGGCCCGGGCTAGGATCTCGTCGAGCTCGGCGAGCGCGGCCTCGAGCCCCGAGCGATCGCGGATCAGCCCGACCCGCTCCCACATGAGCGAGCGAAGCTGCGCGAGCAGCGGGTAAGGCGGCGGGCCGGTCCTAGCCAAGGGCGCGGCGAGCCGTCGCGCCACATCCTCCGCGCGCCCCGGAGAGACGGCCGGAAGGGCGCGACCGATCACCCACTCGGCCATGACGTCCCCCGCGTGGCCGCCGAAGACCGTCGAGTCCGCGACCCCGTTTCCCCCGAGGCGGTTGGCGCCGTGGACGCCCCCCGCGTCCTCGCCGGCAGCGAAAAGCCCCTCGAGCGCCGTCCGGCACGCCGGGTCAATGACGACCCCGCCCATCATGAAGTGGGCCGTCGGCCCCACCTCCACCGGCTCGCGCGCCAGATCTCGGCCGAAGTCGCGGCAGCGCTTGACCATCCCCCGGAAGTTCTTCTCGACGAACGCCGCCCCCAGGTGGGAAACGTCGATCCAGACCGCGCCGTTGGGCGTGCCGCGCCCCTCCGAGATCTCGGTGAACGCGGCCCGCGACACGAGATCGCGCGTCGAGCGCTCCATCCGCCCGGCGTCGTAGCGGGCCATGAAGCGCTCGCCCGGTCCGTTGAGGAGCCGTCCGCCGGCGCCCCGGAGGCCTTCCTCCAGGAGCGCGCCCGTCATGAGCGAGTTCGGGATCACGAGGCCGGTGGGATGGAACTGGACCATCTCCATGTCCTTGAGTGGCGCGCCCGCGCGGTAGGCGAGCGCGATGCCGTCGGCGGCCTTGTCGGCCGAGCACGCGATCACCTTGTACATGGTAGGGCCGCCCCCCATCGCCAGGAGCGTGGCGCGGCTCCGGGCGAGGACGAAGCTCCCGCGCCTGACATCGAGCAGCAGCGCCCCGCCGACCCGCCCCGCGTCGTCCTGGAGGAGCTCGACGGCCCGATGCTCCTCGAGGCCGCGCACGGAAGGGCGAGACCACACCTGCTCGGTCAGGCGGTTCATGATCTCGATGCCGGTCAGGTCGCCCTTGTGGATCGTCCGGTCGTGGGACTGGCCGGCGAACGGCTTCTGGTGGACGCGCCCCTCCGGCGTCCGGTCGAAGAAGCAGCCGTAGCGCCCCTCGAGCTCCGCGACGCGGCCCGGCGCCTCGCTGACGAGCGTCCAGACCAGCTCCTGATCGTTGATCCAGCCGCCCCCCCGGAGCGTGTCCAGGAAGTGCGCCTCGAGGGAGTCGGGCGCGGCGAGAACAGCGTTGTAGCCGCCCTGGACCATCCGCGTGCAGCCCGCCCGTCCGAGGAGGCCCTTGACGACGACCGTGACCGACAGGCGCGGCGCCAGATCGGCGGCGTGGAGCGCGGCGCAGAGCCCGGCGCCGCCGGCTCCCAGGATCAGCACGTCCGTCTCGATCGTCTCCAGCTACTTCCCCCTCACCTTGGCCTCTTCCACCACCGCGTCGAAGATGTCGTCGATGATGCGCTCGAACTGGCGGGCGAGGCCCAGCGCGGCGGGGCTCGGGCGGTGGTCGGGCAGGCTCTGGATCACCCAGCTCTGGCGGGCGGACACGAGGGCGGTGCGGGCCCTGTCCACCTCGTAGATGAGGATGCTGCACAGCTGGAAGGCGCCGTAGTCGAGCGAATCGGACAGGATCCGGACGCCGAGCTCCAGGTTGCAGAACTGGTAGATCTTGTATTTCTGGAAGGTGCCGCCCCGGTTCTCCATCCCCTTCCGGATGTCTATGACGTTGATCAGGTTCAGGTTCTTCTGCTGCGCCTCCGAGGTCATGACGAGCTCGGCTTCCTCGAAGGGGAGGTTGACGACGATCTTCTTGAGGACGGGCCCGTCGGCCCCGAACGCGGCGCCGGCGCCGAGCAGGACGAGGAGGAGTGTTCCCAGCGGCCTCACCCGAGCACCCGGACGCGCGGGCGCGGATCGAGCCTGACCCGCTTGACGGACCTCAAGTGTTGGGCCACGACCTCGTAGGCCGGCGGGCCGTCCGCCTCCCCGAGGCTGGCCCAGCCCGTCGCCTTGTAGCGACGGGACGGATCGAGGGGGCGGCCTCCGACGCGGATGTCGGTGATCCGCCGCCCCACGTCTTTGCGGATGTCGATCGCGTAGGTGAGCCCGCCCACCCGCACCATGTCCCCGCCCTGGCGGTAGTACGGATCCCTGTTGAAGAGGTTGTCGGCCACGTCCTCCATGAGGCGGTGGATCTCCGCCCCCGTCAGCTCCCGCACCCACGTGTTCGGATAGGTGAGCGCGGTGTGCGAGTAGACGTCCTCCAGCATGATGGCCTGGCCCGGCACGATGGTGATCCCCCAGCGGAAGCCCGGCGAGAAGGCCACCTCGGCGTCGGCCCGCTTGAGGAGAGCGTCCAGGATCACCTCGTCAAAGGTGCCGTTGAAGTTTCCGCGCCGATAGAGGAGCGTCTCCGAGACCGCGAGCGTCTCGGACAGCTCGGTCGCGTGCGGTCTCCGGATCTGGGCAATCAGGCGCGCCATGTCCGGGTCTTCCGGGATGTCGCGGGAGAGGACCGGGAGGAGCTTGTAGCGATAGCCGGCGACCTGCCGCCCCTGCACATCGAGGTCCAGCCGGCTCAGGAACTTCCCGTGGGCGCCCGAGTTGATGACGAGGGTCTTGCCGACGAGGATCGGCTCGGGCAGGGCGTCGTGGGTATGGCCGCCCAGGATGACGTCGAGGCCGCGGACCCGCGCGGCGAGCTTGAGGTCCACCGCGATCCCGTTGTGGCTCAGGAGGACCACCAGGTCCGCCTTCTTCCCTTCCCGAAGCTCGTTGATCAGCCGCTGGACCTGCTCTTCTCGGATGCCGAACGTGAGGTCGGGAACGAAGCGCCGCGGGTGAGACACCGGAACGTACGGAAACGCCTGGCCGATGACGCCGACCTTGACGCCGCCGACTTCCCTGATCGCGTAGGGATGAAAGACCGGATCGCCCCACGTGACCTCCGAGACGTTGTGGGCGACGAAATCGCCCCTGAACAGCCCGCGGCGCTCCCGGTCGCCGAAGAGCTCCTTCACGCGGTCGAGCCCGTAGATGAACTCCCAGTGGGGCGCGAGCACGTCCACGCCGAGCTGGTTGGCCGCCCGGATCATGTCCTCCCCGCGGCTCCAGAGGGCGGTGGCCGACCCCTGAAGGGTGTCGCCGCCGTCCAGGAGGAGCGTCCTGCCCGCCCGCTCCTCGCGGATTCGCTTCACGAGCGTGGCCAGGTGCGCGTAGCCGCCCATCTTGCCGTACCGGGCTGCCAGCGCCGGGAAGTCCACGTGGGTGAACGCGTACGCCTCCGCGGAGCCGCGCGCCAGGCCGTAGGCGCGGAGAAAGGCCTCGCCGCTCAGGTACGGCGGCTTCCCCGCTTCGGGCCCGATCCCCAGCAGCGTGTCGGGTTCGCGGTAGTAGACGGGGAGAAGCGTCGCGTGCAGGTCGGTCAGGTGCAGGAGCGTCACGTTGCCGAGAGCCTGGAACTCGAGGAGCCGCTCGGGGCCGAGGAGGGTGGCCAGCGCGTCCGGGCTTTGCGCTGCCAGGCCGCCGCCGATGGAAATAAGCTTCAGAAAATCCCGCCGCGTCACCTCCATGTCCGGGAGGAGGCTAATGTCGAATGCCGGGGACGCTCATCGGCTTTCCGTTGTCGAACGAGGTGAGAAAAAGCTCCAGCTCGGCGTACTCCACCGCGTCGGCCGGCAGCATGTTCATCCCCAGCGGCGTCATGCACCACTGCATGCGCTTGCGCATGTCCCAGACGGCGCCCACGCTGGTCCGCCACAGGGGAAAATGCTTGGTGAGCCCGGCGTCCACGTCAGCGAGCAGCCGGCCGCCCAGGAACTTGTCGGCGCCCCGTCCGGCTCCCTTGGTGTGGCAGTCGGCGCAGGCGTGGTCCCGCTGCCCCACTCTCTTCCAGAAACTGGCCCGGCCGCGCTCGAATGCCGCCCGGGCCTCCGGGCTCACGAGGTCCACCTGGACCGGCATGCCGTTCGACTGCATCTTGATCAGCATCGTCGTGCTGAGGTTCTCATCACTTTCGGCCAGCATGGGCAGGCCCGTCGTCCCCGGCGCGTGCACGGTGAGAAAGTCCTCGATGCTCATCACGCGCTGGAACGCCTTCACGTAGTTCGGGTAGCGCGTCGCCACGCCCTTCATGGCCTTCGCCGGGCCGCCGGCGTGGCAGTCGCCGCACGCCTTTCCCGCCGGTCCCCTCTTGTTCCAGAGGCTCATGGCCCCTTCGGCCAGGACGATCCCCGGGTTGTTGGTCGGATCCAGGTTATCGCCGAAGCCGACCGGCTTGGCCCGCGTGTCCGGGTTCCGGTTCGGGTCCTTCTCGGGCGACAGCGGTCCCTTCAAGGTCTGCAGGTATGCCACGATGTGAACGATCTCCTCGGGCTTGAGAGCTCCCGTCGTCCCCCACGGCGGCATCGTGGTGTGCGGGAAGAAATTCCGCGAGTCGTAGACCTGGGTGAACACGTAGTCGTCGGGGAGGTTCCGATCGCCGAAGGTCGAGAGATCCGGCCCGACGTTGCCGGCCGGCCAGACATCATCTCCGGGAATCAGATGGCAGCCGGTGCACGGCCCCTTGGCGCGGGACAGGAAGAGCTTCCGCCCCTCCCTGGGATCGCCCTTGACCTGGGGCATGGAGAGCCGGCTCACCGCCGGAGCCGGTCGCGGGTCGTCGTAGGCATACGTGCGAAACTGGCCGAAGTCCTCGGTGGTCCACCCCCGGTAGCGAACCTGCATCTTCCGGCCGTCGGGCGAGGTCTTGATCTCCCCCTGGGCCTCGGGGAGGGCCCGGGACGCCCACGGGGTCGGGGGGAGCCCCGCCGTGCTCGGCCGCTCCGTCCCGGCGCAGCCGAGGGCGAGACCCACGCCGAGGAAGAGCCCGGCAGAGAGGAGTGCCTCGAGTCGCGTCACGAGCGTCCTTACCCGATCAGGAGAACTTGATGTCCGCCGTCCCCTCGTACTTCCCGCCGTGGGTGTCGAGGAAGGTGATCTTGAGCGTGCCAGCCTCGCTCGGCTTGAAGGCAAAGGAGAAGAACGGGTTTTCGCTGATGGACTGCGTCGTGTCGGCCTGGAGGATCTCCCGGCCGTTGTACGTGACGATCATCCGATTGATGAAGCGGTAGTTCTTGTCCACGGGCTTGCCGGCCTTGTCCCGTTGCACGATCTCCATTGGATGGATCACGAGGCTCCGCACCCGCACCACGTCCCCCCGCTTGATGCTGGAGGGAATCCGGATCCTGACTTGCCCGATCTCCGCCATCCGCCTAGCCCCCGCAGCCGCCGACGGTGACCTTGACCTCGCGCTTGGCCACGAGGAGCGTGCCGTCGCTCAGCTCGGCGATTGCCCGCACGTCCGTCGTCCCGCCCAGGCGGAGGTTGGCCCCGATCTGCGCCGCCCCCATCTCCGGCGACAGGGAGAACCTGGCGTTCATCGGCCGGCGGTTCTTGTCGGAGATGATGTAGATGCGCTTGACGTAGCTGGCGGGCGTCATCGGGGATTGGACCTCGACGGTGATGGGAACCACCGCGCCGTTCTCGGCGATCAGGGGCATGTCCAGCCTGATCAGGCTCGAGCCGTCCTTGATCGGACGGCCCCCGAAGAGGCGCTGCAGGGTCGCGTCCACGCGCTCCTCGGGCTCGAGCACCCCGAGCCCTCCCTGCCCCCGGGCCGTCCCCGGCGCGCCGAGGACCATCGGAGTGGTCGCCGCCGAGACCCCCAAGAGCCCCAGGACCCGCAGGACGGCCCTCCGTGAAACGCCTCCACGCCCCCTCAGCAGATCCATCGCCCCATCCTCCCCCCTGTCCGCGGGCTGCCCTCTTCTATATATCACCTAGCGCGCCACCGCAACGCGCTCGTACGCCCGGAGATAGAAGACGGAGGCGTCGACCCGGGTCGTCGGCGCCCTCACGGCTCCTCGAGCCGATAGGCGGAGAGGTCGGGCTTGAAAGCCCGCGGCAGCCACGTCGGCCGGCGCAGGTTGTCGGGCCCGGGTGCCGGCCGGGTCAGCCCGAGCCAGCGGCGGTACACCTGAAACGACTGGTTCGTGTCCACGAAGATGTCGCCGTAGCGCTCGTCGGGGCCGGCCTTGGTCACGACCACCTTCTGGTGCCAGCAGTGCTGCCCGCTCACGGGATCGGGCTGCACCGGGAACGTGAGGTTCTGGTGAACGCCCGCGTCTTCCCACCAGATGCGCTCGGAGTCGGGGTCGTCGCTCGAAAACGGCCGGATCCCGTGGATCTGGCGCATGCGCCACTGCCCCGGCGCGACCTGCTGGAGATCCACGAGCCCCGTGGACCACCGCTCGCCGCCCTGGGTCTCGTCGAGGCGCCAGCGGCCCAGGTGGTGCGAGCAGGCGACGACGCCGGGCCGGATCGCCTCCGTGACCCAGGCCTTGTCCACGAAGTAGCCGATCTCGGTGGCGACCTTCAGGAGGTCGCCGGTCCGGACGCCGAGGCGGGCCGCGTCGTCGGGGTGCACCCAGAGCGGATTGGTGTGGGAGATCTCGTAGAGCCACTTCGCGTTGCCGGACCGCGTGTGGATCAGCGTCGGCAGCCTGAAGGTCGGGAGCAGGACCATCTCGCCCTTGTCGCGGTCAACGTTCGACCAGTGGACGTGGCTCCGGATGTAGCCCGGCACGGCCTCATCCGGCCACTTCCAGTCTTTCAGCGTCTTGGAGAAGAACTCGAGCCGGCCCGACGGCGTCGGAAAGCCGAGACGCACCAGCCCGTCCACTTCCACGCCCACCGGCTGGCCGGCCTTCCTCACGACCTTCGTCACGGGATCCACCGTCGCCCCTTCGAGCTCCGTCGGCACGAGCGCCTGCTCGTGGGTCCGGTAGACCTGATCCTCGATCAGGAACGCCCCGTACTTCCTCATGTACTGGATCGGGGTCAATCCTTCCCCGCGCGCGGCCTCCGGCAGACCGGGCACGCTCGACTCGAAGATCCAGCGGTAGAACTCCTCGATCCGGAGCTTCTCCCCCGCCCGGTAGGGCGATTCGAAATACTTTCGGATCCCGAGCGCCCCGTCCGGGTCGATCCGCCACGACAGCTCGATCCAGAACTCGTCCTCCTCCCAGACCTGGCCCAGGCCGGCGGCCTCGTGGGCCTGCCACGTCCAGTCGAAGGTCTTGCCCTGCTTTTCGAGCGCCACCCTCAGCACCGGCTGGCGGAAGCCGATCCAGCGCGCCGCGTGGGTCTCCTGGGACATGAGGTCGTGCCGCTCGGAGGCGTGCCCCATCGGGAGCACGTAATCGGCGAACCACGCTGTCTCGCTCCAGACGGGCGTGAGGCAGGCGTGGCGCTCGACCCTGGCCTCGTCGGTCAGCATCTCGATCCACGACATGCCGTCCGGGTTCGTCCACACGGGGTTGTAGACGCGCGTGAAATACATGGCGAGCTTTCCCCGACCCTCTTTCAAGAAGTGGGGGAGCAGAAAGCTCATCTCGAAGAACGCGAGCGGATACTCCCGCGGCATGAGGAGCTCGCTCCACACCTTGGCCGGCGGCGGCATGAGCGGCGGCTGGGGCACCGCCTTGTTCCAGGCGTTCGGGGCCGTCCCCCCCGGGGTCCCGACCGCGCCCATCAGCACCACCAGGAGCTCCAGCGCCCGCGCGACCTGCCAGCCGCCGAGGTTCCCCGCAGCCGTGTTGCGCCAGACGTGCGTGGCGAGCGCCGACCCGGCCTGGCCGACGGCGCGCGCGACCTCCACGATCGTCGCCGCCGCCACCCCGCTCTCCCGCTCGGCGAGCTCGGGCGTGTAGGAAGCGTAGAGCTCGTCTAACGCCCGCTCGAAGGCTTCGAACGTCAGCGGGAGGTGAGGACGCTCCTCTCTCAAGTACTCCTCCCAGTTCACCCACCGGCGCACGAACTCGCGATCCCAGAGCCGCTCGCGGATCAGGACATGGGCCATCGCGAGCAGCACGGCCGCCTCGGACCCCGGCCAGGGAGAGAGCCACCAGTCGGCCATGGAGGCCGTGTTGCTGAGGCGCGTGTCGAGGACGCACACCCGGGCGCCGCCCATCTTCGCCTCGATGATCCGCTGGGCGTGGGGATTGAAGTAGTGACCCGTCTCGAGGTGCGAGGAGAGCAGCAGGATGAAGCGCGCGTTGGCATGGTCCGGCGACGGCCGGTCCATCCCGTGCCAGAAGGCGTACCCGGCCCGCGCGCTCGACGAGCAGACGTTCGTGTGGCTGTTGTGCGCGTCGATCCCCCAGGCGTGCAAGACGCGCTGGAGATAGATCAGCTCGTGCCCCGCCCGCCCGAGGTGGTACATGATTTCCCGCTGCCGCCCCTCGACGAGCGCTTTCCGGATCCGCCCCGCCAAGTCGTCGAGCACCTCGTCCCAGCTCACCCGCTCCCACTTCCCGCCGCCGCGCCGGCCCACCCGCCGGAGCGGGTAGCGGATCCGTTCCGGGTCGTTGACCTGGTTCAGCGTCGCCGGGCCCTTGGCGCAATTCCTGCCGCGGCTGCCGGGGTGGACGGGATTGCCCTCGAACTTCTGGATCTTGAGCGTCTGACGGTCCACGTAAGCGAGGAGCCCGCACGCCGCCTCGCAGTTGAAGCAGATGGTCGGGATCAGCGAGTAGCCGCGTTTAACCTTGCGCGGCCAGGCGACGGGATCGTACTCCTCCCAGTTCTCCCACCGCTCCACGGGGGGAAAGCTCGCGAGCCCGCCGGCGGGCTCGGGCAGATCTTTGGCGGCAGGGTTCAGCGGGTCGGCGGGCAGGCGCGGCACGGAGCGTCTCTCAGCTCAGCGGGACGGCCTGACCGGCCCGGAGCCAGAGGTCCTCCCAGAGCCAGAGGCCGCCGAGCGCCAGGAGCGCGGCCAGGCCGGCCGGGGCCGGGCCGGACCACGCCAGCGCGAGGGGCAGCAGGATTCCGCCCGCGACGGCCCCGCCCCAGAACCGGCCCCGCCAGTGGCCCGCCGTGAGCAGGCGAGCCGCGCGCTCGACGTCACCGTTTGGGTGCCGGCCGAAGAGCTCGGCGAGCAGGACCACGGCCTGGAGGACGAGCGCTCCGGCCATCACCTCGCCAAGGACGCCGGCCTCGCGCCCGGAGACGACCTGGAGCAGCAGGAGGCACGCGGCCCCGGCGACGACCGCGGCGACGAGCAGCTGCGGCAAGAGGAGCGGGCTCTGCCAGAAATCACGCCCCTCGGCCTGGCCGAAGAGGAACGCGCTGTAGCCGGCCGTCGCCGCGGCGAGGAGGATGGCGGGAATCGCCAGCACGCGCAGCAGTGGGCCGGCGCCGGTGAGGCCGCCGACCAGCCAGAGGAGGCTGATCGCCCCATACGCCATCAGGATCCACGTCCCGCGAACGAGCCATGATCCGTAATTGGGCCTGAAGAGGATGTAGTGGAAGCGATCCGGTCGCTTCAGATCGAAGATCAGGAGGCCGCCGGTCAGCGCCAGGAAGACGAGGGCCACGATCGGCGCCACCACGCCGCTCAGCCACTCTCCTGCCGGCCGGCCGACGAGCACCCCCAGCGCGGCCACCAGGAGCGCCCCCGCCGCCACCGACTTCGTCCAGAGGTACGCCGAGACCTTCCACCCCCACGGCCGCGGCATGTGGGGCACGTCGTACACGGGACGGCTCAGCGCGGGGCCGCTCCGGCCGACCGCGACCGGCGCCGCCAGCATCCCCACCAGCGACAGCTCCTCCGCGGGCCGCTCGGCCCAGAGGTACTGCGCGGTCGGCGCCTGGAGCTCCGGGGTGAGGTTCGCCGTGTCGGTGCCCACGTAGAACACCTTGGGCTTCGTCCCCTGCTCGGGCTTCCTCACCTGCACCTGCTCCGTGGCGAGGAGCCGCGCGATGCGGCTTGTCGGATCGTCCAGGTCGCCCGGGACGATGGCCTGGGTTGGGCAGACGATCACGCACGCGGGCTCGAGCCCGACCTCCACCCGGTGGGCGCAGTAGTGGCACTTGGCCGCGGTCCGGGTGCTCGGGTCCATGTAGAGGGCGTCGTAGGGGCATGCCTGCATGCACGACTTGCAGCCGATGCACCGGTCGCCGTCGAAATCCACGATGCCGTCCGGCCGGCGATAGAGGGCCACGGTCGGGCAGATTGTGACGCAGGGGGCGTTGTCGCAGTGGTTACAGCGGAGGATCGAGAAGTACCGGCGCGCGTGGGGGAACTCCCCGCGCTCGACGTACTTGACCCAGGTGCGGAAGACGCCCAGCGGCACCTGGTTCTCCTCCTTGCACGCCACGGTGCAAGCGTGGCAGCCGATGCAGCGGCGGTGGTCAATGACGAAGCCGTAGCGCACGCCCTCGATCCCCCTCAGTGAACGTACCGCAAGGCATGAAAGACCATCCGCACCCCGACGAGCGCGAGCGCGCCGGCGAGGAGCCGCCGGAGGGCCACCGCGCTCGTCTGGAGCGAGACGCGCGCGCCCACCTGGGCGCCGAGAAGAACGCCGATCCCCATCAGCGCGGTCGTCTCCAGGTTGACCTGCCCGAGCGCCAGAAAGGTGGCCGCGCCGACGAACGCGGAGATGCTGAGGACGAAGTGCGACGTGGCCGTCGCCACGTGCACGGGCAGGCTACAGGCGACGATGAGAAAGGGGACGTGGATGATCCCGCCGCCGATTCCCAGGACGCTGGACATGAAGCCCACGACGACGCTGACGAGCACGCCCTTCCACACGTCCACGTGATAGACGTGGGTTTCGCCGCTGGCGTCCGAGATCCAGCGCCGCTCCGCGCGCGACGACGGCGCCATGCTGAGCCCCGAAAACAGGAAGACCGCGATGGCGAGCAGCACGATCGCGAACGCCAGGCTGAACACCTGCAAGGACAGGACGCGCGTCAGGAACGCCCCGCCAATCGCGCCGGGAACGGTCGCCGCGGCGAACTTCCAGCCGAGCGAGAGGTCCACCCGACGCTGACGCAGATAGGCGATGCTGCCCGACAGCGCGTTGAGGAACACGAGGGCGAGCGAGGTGCCGACGGCGACCGGCGGCGTGAAGTGGTACCCGAGCAACAGGATGGGGACGAGAAGCCATCCCCCGCCCGCGCCGATCAGCGTCCCGAAGCTGCCCACGAGGAAGCCGAGCGCGATCAGGATGACGCCGCCGAGAAGCGTCACGCTAGCTCTTCACCCCGAGGCGGGCGAGGATGTCGGCGAGACGGCGCCGGGCCTCCCCCTGGACATCGGCGTAGAGGTTTCCGCCGTGGGCATCCATCGCCACCGTCAGGGGGCCCAGGCCCCGGACGCGGAACTTCCAGAGGCACTCGGGCATGAGATCCTCCCACCAGACCCCTTCGATGGCCTCGATCTGCGTCGTCTCGAGGGCCGCGGCGCCGCCGGTGATCGCCAGGTACACCCCGCCCCGCCGCTGGAGGTGCGTGCTGCTCTCGGGGGAAAGCCCACCCTTGCCGATGAGGGCGCGGACGCCGTACCGATCGAGCAGCCCCTCCGTGAAGCGGTCCATCCTCATGGAGGTGGTGGTGCCCACCGACACCGGCTCGTAGCGGGCGCCGACCTTCTTCACGTTCGGCGCCGTGTGCAGACACACCGCGCCCGCGAGGTCCACGGGCGGCGCCTGGCCGTGGTCGAAGATCCGGATCAGCGTGGCGTCGCGGACGCCGAAGACGATGCCGTCCAGCGTCACGGTATCGCCCACCCGGAGCCCGCGCACCTGGGCCTCCGTCAGCGGGGGCGTGAGGCGGTGTTCGGCCATCAGAACCCGTGCTCGACGCGGCCGTCGGCGTGGATCCGCGCCATCGCGCGCTCGCCGCGCCAGCACTGGAGCGTCACGGCCACCGGGTTCTGGGTGATGTGGGTGTGGGCGTACTCGATCTGGACAGCAAGCGCGGTGGTGTCGCCGCCCAGCCCCATCGGGCCCAGGCCGAGCGCGTTGACCGCCTCGAACAGCTCGGCCTCGAGGGCGGCGATCGTGGGATCGGGGTTGGGTGAGCCGACCGGCCGCCAGATCGCCTCCTTGGCCAGCTTCATCGCCAGATCCGACGTCCCGCCGAGGCCGATGCCGACGAGCGTGGGCGGGCAGGGCTTGCCGCCGGCGTTGACGACACACTCGAGGACGAACCGCTTGATCCCGTCGAGCCCGTCGGCCGGCGTCAGCATCTTGAGGAAGGACATGTTCTCCGACCCCGACCCCTTCGGCATCATCCGGAGCTCGAGGTAGCCGGAGGCCTCGAGGAACTCCACGTCCATCATGGGGATCCGATGGCCGGTGTTCGTCTGGGGGTTGGTGCGGTCGATCGGGTGACAGATGGAGGAGCGCAACGGGTGCTCGAGGGTCGCCTGCTTGACTCCC
>JAHFDN010000045.1 GCA_023248995.1 Candidatus Rokuibacteriota bacterium | reverse complement strand
CGCGAGCCAGCGGGTGTGCTCCTCAGAAAAACGGCGGTGACGGGTTAGCTCTCGGGTCTGCTCCGCGAGGGCGCGAAGTTCGGCGAGCGCCGCCTCCTTCGTCCAGCTCGCCTTCGACATTGAATCCTCCGAGATGCACCCTAATACGACTGAGACGGAGCTCCGTCCTCGATACCGAGAGGGTCCTTGTCCCCGGTGACACTCTCGGTCACAGCGGGCACCGGCCCGCGAGCTTCCCGACACCCAACAGCGGCCGACCGCAACCCGCACAATTCACGCACAATCGACGCGTGGATGTGGAGGGCCTGTTCTGGAACTGATTGATTTCTTGGTGCGCCTGGAGGGAATCGAACCCCCGACCCTCGGATTAGAAGTCCGACGCTCTATCCAGCTGAGCTACAGGCGCATCACGGCGATTATACGGTATGGTCGGGGTGAGAGGATTTGAACCTCCGACCCCCTGCTCCCAAAGCAGGTGCGCTACCAGGCTGCGCCACACCCCGAAAAGTCAGGCCGAAGTATACACTAGCCCGCCGCCGACCCCCAGCGCTCGAGCACGTCCCGGGCCAGGGCGAGCGCCCGCCCCCGGTGGCTCACCCGGTTCTTTTCCGAGGGGTCGAGCTCGGCGAACGTCCGGCCGAGCGGCGGGTAGAAGAAGAGCGGGTCGTAGCCGAACCCCCCGGTCCCCCGGGGGGCGCTCGTGATCATCCCCTCCACGACACCCTCCACCATCTCTTCCCGGCCGTTGGGAGAGGCGACGGCGACCACGCACCGAAACCGGGCGGTCCGCCGCTCGGGAGGGACGCCTCGAAGCTCGGCCACGAGCGCCGCGCAGCGTTCGGCGTCGGAGAGGCCGGCCCCGCCGTAGCGGGCCGAGCGGACGCCGGGCCGGCCGCCGAGCGCGTCCACCTCGAGCCCCGAGTCGTCGGCCAGCGCCGCCGAGCCCGAGAGCCTGGCGGCGGCCCGCGCCTTGGCCAGGGCGTTCACCCCGTACGATTCCTCCCCCTCCGGGGGAAGCGCCGCGCCGACAAGCGCGGCCAGGCTCACGATCTCGAAGGGAACGTCGCCCAGGAGAGAGGCCAACTCGCGCGCCTTGTCGGCATTCAGGCTGGCAATGACCAGGCGCGGCCTAGAGGGTGAAGACCGGGGTCCCACGCGCTTCCAGGGCTCGACGCTGGAGGCCCACCAGCTGACCGATCCCGATGCGGGCCACCCGGAGCATTTCCTGGAGGCGATCGGGACCGAACGGGACCTGCTCGGCGGTCCCCTGAATCTCGACGAACTCCCCGGCCCCGGTCATCACCACGTTCATGTCCACCTCCGCGGCGGAGTCCTCCAGATAATCCAGGTCGAGCAGCGCCGTCCCCGCGACGACCCCGACGCTCGCGGCCGCCACCGCGTCCCGGAGTGGCACGCTCGGAAGGAGCTGGGCCTCGACAAGCCGCGTGAAGGCGTCCGCCAGCGCCACGAAGCCCCCCGTGATCGCCGCCGTCCGCGTCCCGCCGTCGGCCTGGATCACGTCGCAGTCCACCCAGAACGTCCGCTCGCCCAGCTTGGCCATCTCCACGACGGCACGTAGCGAGCGCCCGACGAGCCGCTGGATCTCCTGCGACCGGCCGCCGGTGCGCGTGGCCTCGCGCGGCGTGCGGCTCGCGGTGGAGCGGGGCAGCATCCCGTACTCGGCGGTCACCCAGCCCTTTCCCTGCCCCCGGAGAAACGGCGGGACCTTGTCCTCCACGGACGCCGTGCAAATCACCCGCGTGGCGCCGAACTCGACGAGCACGGAGCCCTCGGCGTGCTGGATGAAGTCGCGCGTCAGCGTGACGGGACGCAGCTGATCCGGGCGACGCCCGTCGTGGCGGCTCACTTGGGAACCTCGGCGGTCCGGGGGATGCCCATCTTCTGGTTGTAGCGACGCTTGTAGTCGGCCAGCCCGGCGTAGATCGCCCGCGCGACCTGCTCCCGGTACTGCGCATCCATCAGCCGCCGCTCTTCCTTCTTGTTGGTGACGAAGCCGATCTCGACGAGAATCGCGGGCATGGCGGCGCCGCCCAGGACGTAGAAGCCGGCCTGCTTCACTCCCCGGTTGAGGAGATGCAGAGAGCGGGTGACGGAATCCTGGACGGTCTCCGCCAGCTGGCTCGACTCCTCCTGGAACTCGGACTGGGCGAGGTCCCAGAGGATCGTCTTCAGGATGTCCATCTGTGCCCGGGAGTTGCCGGCCTCGAGCTGGATCACTCCGTTTTCCAGCGCCGCCACCTGACGCGCCTCGTTGTCCGACGCTTCCGAGGAGAGGAAGTAGGTCTCCACCCCTTCGGAGCCCAGGTCCCGGTGGGCGTTGGCGTGGATGGAAACGAAGAGCTGGGCGCGCTCCTTGTTCGCGAACTGGGTGCGGTCGCGCAGCGGCACGAAATAATCGCCGCCCCGGGTGAGGGAGACCTGGATGCCGAGCCCCTCCTCCACGAGGCGTGCCACGCGCTTGGTGACATCCAGCACCAGGTCCTTCTCCTGGAGGCCGCCGGGCCCCACCGCGCCGCGGTCGTGGCCGCCGTGACCGGCATCGAGCACGATGCGCCGGAGCGGCTCCGCCTGCCTCTCGGGCGTGCTCCGCACCCCGCGGTCGCGCGGGCGGTAGATATCCAGCACCAGGCGGTACGGGTCCCTGAGGGTCGTGGCCTTGATTTCCCCCCGGGCGCTTTCCAGGATCACGCGGAGGAGCGCCTCCCGGCCGACGAGCTCAAGGCGGACGTCGCGCACCATCCCATCGCCCACCTCTTCGACCTGGGGCGCGGGAAGCACGAGCCCGCTGAGCCGCGCCCGGACTTCGCCCGACCCCTCCTCGAGCTGATAGCCGAAGGCGCCGCTGGCTTCCAGCACGACGCGCGTGAAGGACGGGTACGAGCGGAAGCGAAGGTCCTCCAGGGCGACCGACGCCCGCACGGGCTTCACCGAGGGCTTGGCCTCGGCTTCGGCGACCTTCACCGACGCGTAGAGCCTGGGGAGCACGAGGGTTAAAAACTCCTCCGGCACGACCCAGCCTCCCGACAGGATGCGCGGCGGGGTCGCGAGGGTCAGCGGTTTCCCCTGGACCAGCACCTGGACCCGGTCCCGCGCGAGGCGAACCGTCTTGCCCTGGACGCTGAAGCTGGCGGTCGAAGTTTTGGCGGTCCAGGTCGGCTTGACCTTGAGGAGACCGGCCAGCCGGTCCAGGGAGACGTACGCGGCGCCGTCGTCGGACACGATCACGGGAAGCGCCCCGCGCAGGGCGCCCTGGCGCCCCTCGGCGGTGACGAGCAAGGTCCGGGCGTGGCCCTCGCTCCAGAAGAGTGCCGTGGCCAGCAGGGCCAGGGCCCAGACAGAAACAGATCGCCGCATGTCGCCCTCGTCGCTCCGGGTGAGGGGTATTCTAACAACACGGGCGACCCGGGAGAAACTTTGCCGGGGACCTCGCACCCGTCCACCACGCCCGCCCGGAGCGTAGTGCTGAAAAAGCCTTCAGGCTCAGGCAGTTAGAAATGCCGGCCTGCTCAATCGCCAGGGCTCGAGGGATTACGTACCGATGGCGAAGTCCACGTACCGCCGAGGCATGCAACGCGGGGAAGTCACCGTCCCGCCACCCGGGTCCGGTCTTGAGGCTTAGCGGCGTAGCTCGCCGACGAGGTTCCGCATGCGCCGCTCCACCTCAGCCGTCAGGTCGGCCTGAGCCCCTTCACGCTCCTGGAGCGCTTGACGGTAGCGCTGGAGCGCGTCGCGGCGCTGCCCCTGGTGCTCCGCAATGAGCCCGAGGTGGTAATAGGCAGACGCATGAGGTCGAACGGCGACAACCTTGAGAAAGAACTGGCTCGCTCGTTCCAGCTCGCCGGCCTCCCAGAAGAGGAGCCCAAGGTCAAAGGCACTCTCCCAGTTCCGTCCGTTGATCGCCAGCGCCCGGAGATGGGACGCCATCGCGGCGTCCCGGCGCTCCTGAAGCTGTTGCACGACCCCCAGGTTGGTGAAGGCCTTGTCGTAGGTTGGATCGAGCGTGGTCGCGCGCTCGAAGAGATCGGCAGCTGCCTCGAGCTCGCCGAGGTGCCGGAGACTCACCGCCAGGTTGTTCAGCGCGGCTACGTGCCGCGGATCGATGGCAAGGAGAGCGCGGTACTGCTCGATGGCGCGGCGGTGATCCCCCGCCTGTTGGTAGAGCACGCCGAGACGGAACACCTCGAGGGTGGGATCCGGCTCTTTGAGGCGCGGTCGGGCCGTTTGGCTCTCCGGCGGGAAGGACGGGGGGAGCAGACGGCTCGCCGCGACGGACGGGGTGAGGTCCTTAGCCGGGGACCCACCCTCGGCCGAGGCGTCCGGTAACGCGCTCGGCTCCTTCCCTCGGGACGGTGACGGTAAAGGCGAACGGGCGGGCGGCGGCGGTGGGACCGTGGGCTCGGCCAGAGGTTCAGAGACCGCCGCTGGCCCGGACGCCGGCGCCGCGGTCTCCGGTTCCGCCGGGAGTGGCGCGACGCTCGGAGGCGCGGCAGGTGAAAGCGGCGCGCCAGCCATCGCGGCGGCGGCGGGCAGGGGTGGGGGCAGCGTCACGTCCTTCTGCGGACGAGCCAGCCAGAACCACCCCGCCGTCACGGCCGCTAGGACGACGAGGACCCCTGCCAGCAGCCGGCGCGCCTCCACAGGCGGCTCGGCGGCCGACGGCATGACGAGGGGCGTGGCGGCCTTCTCCCGACGGACGCGCTCATCAAGCCGGTTGAACGCCTCGACGATGAGACTGATGGCGACCTCCCTCGGACCTACGTATCGTCCATCGTGGCGCGGATGACCTCTTCAAGCGTCGTGTCGCCGCGAAGCACTCTGAGTAAGCCGTCTTCCCGGAGCGTGCGCATCCCAGACCCCTCGCGCACCGCCTTCTTGATCTCCGCCGACGAGCGTCCCGCCAGGACCATCCCCCGCACGAGATCATCGAGGATGAGGACCTCATAGATACCGGTCCGCCCCCGGTACCCGGTCTGCACGCACTCGCGGCAGCCGACACCGCGATAGACGTTCACCTGGCCACTCCTCACGCCCGAGACCTTTTGCTCGCTGAGCCGGTACAGGTTGAGGCTTCCCATGGTCAGATCCGCTTCGTCCTCTTTCTTGCAGGTCGGACAGATCGACCGCACCAGCCGCTGAGCGACCACAGCCTCCACGGAGGAGGCGATCAGGAACGGCTCGACCCCCATGTCGAGGAGCCGAGTCAGGGCACCGGCCGCGTCGTTGGTGTGGAGCGTGGAGAAGACCAGGTGGCCGGTCAGCGCCGCTTGGATGGCGATCTGAGCCGTCTCCCGATCGCGTACCTCTCCGACCATGATCACGTCCGGGTCCTGCCGCAGCATCGCCCGCAGCGCGGTCGCAAAGGTGAGGTTCGCCTTGGGGTTGACCTGGTGCTGGCGGACGCCGCCGACCATATACTCCACCGGATCTTCGATCGTAATGATGTTCCTCTCGACCGACTTGATCTCGTTCAGCGAGGCGTAGAGCGTCGTGGTTTTACCGCTCCCCGTCGGCCCGGTCGCGAAGATCATCCCATACGGCTTGCGGAGCACCCGCTCGTACGTCTCGCGTGTGTCCGACAGCATCCCGAGGCTGTCGAGCCCGACGAGTAGGCGAGACTGGTCGAGCAGACGCATAACGATGACTTCGCCGTGGACCCCCGGCATCACCGAGATCCGCAAGTCCACGCGTTTGCCATCAACATTTATCCGCACGCGCCCATCCTGGGGCGCCCGTGTTTCGGCAATGTCCATCTCGCCCATGATCTTGATGCGGGAGGCGATCGAGTACTGGAGGTGCTTCGGGGGCGAGGTCGTTTCGTGGAGCACGCCGTCCACGCGTAGGCGGACCCGGATCAGGCGTTCCATGGGCTCGATGTGAATATCGCTCGCCCCCTCCCGCATCGCCTGGGCGATGAGCAGGTTGATAAGCTTGACAACCGGGTTCTCCCCGGCCTGCTGCTCGAGCGAGCCAATGGTGAGTTCCCTTACGTCAGCGGGAACAGCGGCGGCCTGATCGCCCATCTGGCTCACCAAATCGTCGATGTAGTGGGAGACGACATAGTGCTGGCCGATCGCCTTCTGGATTTCAGCCTTGGAGCCCAGGACGGTGGCGATCTCCAATCCCGTGAGGCGTGCCACCTCGTCGATCGCCGTCACGTCCAGTGGATCCACCATCGCCACCGTCAGCGTCTGGCCCCGCAACTCGAGGGGAATGAGCTGGTGTCGTCGCGCCACATGCTCCGGCACCAGCCCAAGGATCTTCTGCTCGAACACGTAGTCCGTGAGGGATTGATACGGAACGTTGAAGAGCTTCGCCCTCGCTCGTGCCACCGCCTCGGCGGTCACGAAGCCGAGGCTCACCACCGCCTCGGCGAACGCCTCTCCGGTCACCTCGTGCTGCTGTCGAACGGTCGCCAGCTGCTGCTCCGTCACCAGCCCTTCACTGACGAGGAGACGGGAGAGCGCCTCGGCGCGTCCGATCGCCGGCGGTTGGCCCGCGCGGAGCTTCATGGAAGCGGCCACATTCTCATAGTCATCGCGCCCGCCAGCGCGAGCGCCAGCCCGACCGCGCAGGCCACGGCCCGGAGGCTCATCCGGTGGCCCACGGCGCCATGCACCGGATCCCAGCTCGGATAAAGGCTCCGCCACGCGAGGCGGACCGTGGAACCCCTCACCCGCCTGAGTCGCCGCCCGTACATCGTGAGGAGCGCACGGTCGCAGAGCACGTTGATCAGACGCGGAACTCCCCCCGAAAAGCCATGCACGAGCTGGAGCGCGCCGGGGGTAAAGAGGTCACGACCCTCCGAACCGGCGCGGCAGAGGCGGTGCTGGACATACGCCCGCGTCTCCCTCGGACGGAGCCTGGGCAGACGGAAGCGCACGGCCACGCGTTGGTTGAGCTGGCGGAGGCTTCGGTGGCACAGCTTCGCGCTCAGTTCGACCTGCCCCACAAGGATGATCTGGATGAGCTTCTCACGGTCGGTCTCGAGGTTCGAGAGGAGGCGGATCCGCTCGAGAATGGGCACCGGCAGAGCCTGCGCCTCATCGACGATCAGCACCACACGCTTCCCCGCTGCCCGGCGTTCCAGGAGATGCGTGGTCAGCACGTCCAGCAGCTCTTTCCGCGTGGCGAATGCTGGCGTCTTGACGCCGAGGTCGCCGAGGATCGTCAGAAGGAGCTCCGCTTCGGACTGAGAAGGGTTCAGGATCAACGCCGTCTCCACATCCGGCCCCAGCCGCTTGAGGAGGGTTCGGCAGAGCGTCGTCTTCCCGGTGCCCGCCTCCCCCGTGACCACGACGAACCCTTCCCCTCTTCGAATGCCGAACACCAGATGCTGCAGCGCCTGCCGATGCCCCCGACTGGCGAAGAAGTAGCGCGGGTCGGGGACCAAGGCGAACGGCGGCTCCTGAAAGCCCAGGCGAGCTTCGTACATGTTCTCCCCCTAGTGGCTGTCCCCGACGATCCGCGGGGTGATCTTGATCACGAGCTCCGTGTTTTGGCTGGATTCCTTCAGCTGCTGGAAGAGGACCCCGATAACCGGGATGCTGCTCAAGAGCGGCACGCGGCGAACTTCCCTGTCCTTCTTGGTTTTCACGAGGCCGGCGATCACGATCGACTCGCCGTCCCTGACGCGCAGCACGGTATTCGTCTCCCTGACGTCGACGACCGGTGCGGTGGCCACCACGTCGCCGGACTTGAACGTGCGACTCTGGGTCGAGTCGGTCACGGTCGGGTGGACATCCATGATGATGTACCCATCGCTGGCAATCTGCGGCGTGACTGAAAGAACGACGCCGAGCGTCACGTTCTGTTGGGTCACGTTGGTCTGCGCGAGCCCTTGCACCGTGAGCAGCGTGTTAGTCTGGAAGAAGACGTCGTCGGTCGCGACCTTGATGATCGCTTTTTGGCTATTGAGCGTGGAGACCGATGGCCGCGAGAGGACGCGGACCTTCCCCTCCGTTTGGAGCAGGTCCAGGACCGCCGCGACCGTGGCGTCCGCCAACCCGATGTTGAAGACTCCCGAGCGGGGGTTCAGGAGCTGGGAGAAGATTGATTTCGGGGGGCCCCCGTCCTGGAGGCCCGGATTGGTCCCCGCGAATTTCCCCTTCTTTTGCAGCCAAGCGAAGTCGATCCCGTACTCGAAATCCTCGGTAAGGATAATTTCGAGGATCTCGGCCTGGATGAGCACTTGCCGACGGACGGAGGTCTCGACAGCCTCGAAGTACGCAGCCATCCGGTCGAGCCGACTGGGGAAGTCGGTCACCACGACGATCCCCGCCAGCGGGTTGAGGCTGTACTTTCCCTGAGGCGAGAGGAGTCCGTCGAGGGTCGTTTTGACGTCTTCCCATAGGTTCGCCGAGTCCTCGCCCTTCAGCCGGGTGAACCCTACGGTCTGATCGGCGCTGCCCTGGGTCCCCCCGGTGGTGGGGGCCGCTCCCGGGGCGGTGGCCCCCCCTGTGGCGGACGCCGTGGAAGCACTGCTGCTGCTGCTCGTGGCGTAGACCTGGCTCTCCCCTTTGCGGCGCGTGGCGATGTAGTTCAACGGGAAAATGCGGGTCTGGACCTTCTGTTTCGTGATGTGGATGGTGCGGCCGTCTCGGGTGAACTCGAGGCTCATGGGCGGCAGGAGACTCTTCAAGGCCTCCTCCACGGTCACGTCCTTCAGGTCCACCGACACTTTCCCCGCGATATCCTGCTCGAAGATGATGTTGGAATTCGACATCCGTG
>JAHFDN010000002.1 GCA_023248995.1 Candidatus Rokuibacteriota bacterium | reverse complement strand
GGCGGGAAAGAGTCCGCCACGTAACAGAAGCCGCGTCACCACCGTTGGGGACATGTCGGCCCCCAGGGAGGAACTCCGATACTCGTCGGGGAGGAAACGGTCGTGAGAATTCTCGTTATCGATGACGAACCGGTCGTTGCGAGGGTCGTTGCGGAAGCTCTCAGAATCGACGGTAACCAGGTAACCACCGCCTGCAATGGCGAGGAGGGTCTTCGCAACATCGAGCAACAGGCACCGGACGCAGTCTTCCTCGACATCGCCATGCCCGGCATGGATGGCATCGAGGTCCTGCGGCACATACGAGAGCGTCACGCGGATCTGCCGGTCATCATCCTCACGGGGTGGGCGAGCGAGCGTCAGATCGCCGAGGCCCGACGATTGGGCGTGACCGACATCTTGGGAAAGCCCGTGCCGCTCAAACACCTCACGGAGGCCCTTTCCCGGAGCCGCCTGACCTGACCTGAATCGGCCTTGGGGCAATAACTCCAGACCTACCGGGGAGTGGCGCCCGCCTGGCAACCTCCTTTCCGATAATCGCAAGGCCTCGCTTCACCTGTGCAAACTGTTTCACACATCGCCGTGCCAGGGCCCCGAATACCCTTAGAAGAGTTACGATGACGAGTCGCGGAGACCGGCACGGGACTTGCGTTGGGAGAGGTCCGGTATAGAATGCCCGGCGTACGCGTCGTGCTGATCACCAGCAGCAGGGGAGGCCCCATGGAAGAGCAGATCATCGCCGGCCACACGCTGAGCGCGAATCGAGCCCACGAACGCCGCCGGTACCCTCGAGTCGAGGTCGCCTGGGGGATGACGCTCGGTTGGGGCTCGCGACTCAAATGGCCAGGGCAGGTCGTGTCGCTTGGCCCCTTCGGAGTGAAGGTCCAATTGGGGGGGAACGACGCCACTCCCCCTCGGGGGAGCCAGGTGCGGCTCGAGTTCACGCCCCCCGCTCAGAGGGCGCCCCTGGCCATCAAGGGGCTCGTGTGGCGGGTGGATCCCGACGGCCTGGCCATCGCGCTCTTGAATCTCAGTATCCGCGACTTTCACCGGCTGAAGACCCTCGTCGACCAATGGCACGCCTCCTGATCATCGTGGCCCGCGACCAGCCGGAGCTGTGGGAGCTCTGGCGGGGATGGTTCTCCGGCATCGAGGGCGTAGAGGTGATCCTGGATCGGCGACGCGGCGAGCGACAAGCGTCCGTGGAGCGCCACGACCCGGAGCGCCCGCGGGTGGATCGGCGCCGAGACCTCGCCGTCGCTGATGAGCTTCGCTCCAGCGGGTCTGCGATCACGCGCCCATAGCCCACTGTGTCCTGGCTCCTGGTGGTGGTGGTGGCTCTGATCGGGGCGGGGACGCCAGGCGCCAGCGGTGCAGAGAGCGCGCACGGCGCCGGGATCGTGACCGCGGTGTCGGGGGCCGTGACCGCGACGCGGTTGGCGGCGACGCGCCGACCCGTGAAGGTCGGGGACGCTCTGTACTGGGGCGACGTGGTCGAGACGCCGAAGGACGGATTCGCCCGGCTCGTCCTCGAGGGGAAGACCACGGTGACGGTGAAGGAGCTCTCCCGCCTGAAACTGCAGAAGGAAACCCGAGTCGAAGGACTGCGCTACACGCTCGAGCTGGCCTGGGGCAAGCTGCAGGTCTCCGTGGCGCGGCTCTTGATGCGCCCGGGGGAGGACGTGGAAGTGCGAACGCGGAACGCGGTGGCCTCGGTCCGCGGGACGGACTTCATCGTCGAGCGGCGACAATGGGAGGAAACCCTCGTCACCACTCTGTCCGGAGTGGTGGAAGTGTCAAGCCGGCTATCGGGGACGGGCAACGTGGAGCTCATCCGGGCTTCAGAAACCTTCCGGGTGCGCGGGACGCAAGACCCGGTGCGGCTTCAGCCGTGACAATTCTCGTGATCGATGACGAACCGGTCTTTGCGAGCGTCGTTGCCGAGGCCCTCACAATCGATGGCAACCAGGTAACGGTCGCCCACGGCGGGGAGGAGGGTCTGCGCGCCATCGAGCAACATGCGCCGGACGCGGTCTTCCTCGACATCGCCATGCCTGGCATGGATGGCATCGAGGTCCTGCGGCGCATACGGGGGCGTCACGCGGATCTGCCGGTCATCATCCTCACGGGGTGGGCGAGCGAGCGTCAGATCGCCGAGGCCAGGAGATTGGGCGTGACCGACATCTTGGAAAAGCCCGTGCGGCTTAAATCCCTCACGGAGGCTCTTGCCCGGAGTCGCCCGAGCTGACTGGAATCGCCTTACTGCCGGAGGGAGTCGACGAGGGTTCTGAGGCGCTCGCCAGCGGTGCCGAGGGTTAAGGGAGGTCTGTTTCGAGCGGAGGGAGTTGAGCCGCTTCGTCTTTGAATTGCACCCCTCAAACTCGGCAAGTTGTTTCACAGAGTGTGTAAACACGGTAATGATCCCCCTCGCTATGTGGAGGTGTTCATTGCCTTGCGATGGTGGCACGAGACATGCCAGATGGAAACCAAGAGGGATCACTATGGACGAGGTTCCCGGCCGAATTGAACAGGAACTCCGACGCGTGATGGACCGACTGCGCCAGCTAGGCGGCGCGGTGGCCATCGAGGACCTTCCCGGCCCGGTCGGTGATAACAATCCCTGTGCGGCTCTCGCCGACAAAATCCAGCTGCGCGAGGAACGGGAAGCCAGCCTCGCGAGTCGGAGCCTCCTCGTGGAACGCGCCAACCGGCTCGGCGAGGCCCTCGAGCGCCTGCGTGCGGGCAACTATGAGATCTGCGAGGAGTGTGGGGTCTCCCGCGCGGCTCCGGGCCCTGCCTGAAGTGACGACCTGTGTGCGCTGCCAGGACCGCCGGGAACGGACGGCCGGCAACTGGCCCAGACCGACATGGCTCTTCTGAAAGCCATGAGGAAGAGAAATCGTCGCGGCCACGAACGGATGTCGCGCTTATGACAAAGGCGGGACAAGCCATGGTCGGCGCAGGTGTGGGCGGATTACTGCTCTGGCTTGGGGTGCGCGGGTCACGCTGGGTGAAGGGCGAACTCGCCTACTACCGCTGGCGACGACAGCGGTTTCACAACATCACGCTCAGGTCTCCAGAGAACGGCGACGGCCTGAAGTCCCAGTTGGCAACGGGCGCCGCGCTCGTGTGGGATGAGGGGAAGTATCAAATGGAGCCCCCATAGTCTGACAGCGAAGTCCCAAAGACGCACCTCGCCGAGGAGCGCCTCGTTTTTCTTGCTAGCCCTGTTTCTATTCGGCCTCGTGCCGCTTGAGGAACTCTCGCCAGTGCCCGGTTAAGGGGCCTTCGGGAAGCTGAAGGTTTCCGAGCCCGAGTCGGCTCAAAAGGTTCCGCAACCGCTCCGTTTCCGACTCGTCCCCAGCCGGAGTCTCAGACGGTTTCGGCAGAGTGGCGCGGCTCCGCTGTCGGGAGAAGACGGAGGGTTGGCTGGCCGCAACGTTCGCCTGAGCTCTCGGTGACTCGGGCGGCGGGCTTTGAGGCAGTTCGGATGGCGTCACGTCACGTTCTGGACTCGGGACAGTGCCGGGGACCGGTGGGCCCCCTTGGAGCTCGCTAAGCAACTCGCGCCATTCCTGGACGAGCAGGGAATCCACGAGGTCCTTCAGACGCTTGAGCTGGCTGGGATCAACGCCGCCGAAATTCAGCGCGACCCCATCGGGATCTGTGCGGACAACCGTCGCTCCAAGGGACAGGTCGCCATCGGGCAGGGCAAGGCGGAGTCCTATGATCACGCCCGAGCCGAGGGGAACCGACGGGCCCGACAAGGCGACCTTTGCCCCGTAGGGGCTCAGGTTCACGGTCTTGCCGGGCCGTCGCCGGCCCGATGCGTCAACGGTGACGTCAAGCGGCCGACAGGCTCGAGGGTAGCGTCGCCGATCTTCGCCCATGCAGTTTGCTCCCGGGGTTAGCCTGGAGCAAGGCAGATGCCACAAACTCTCGCGGAGGAATCCCTAAGGAAGGTAGATAGTTAGCGAGGGAGCGCGAAAAGGTCCGCGGCCGGCGACAGTCAAGATGGCATAGGCGGGAAAATTTGACCCTCCAGGTAACATGCCCTCCTGCCGTCGAGGGGCCAGCTTTCTCAACGGTAATGCAATGTTCCGCCTTGCTCGAGAGAGCAAACTCCCTGGCATCCTCATTGCTGCCTCGACATAGACGTGATGCAGCCGGGAGCGGTTCTCCTCGTAGGGGTCGGCCTCATTGCCGTCCTCCTCTTCGTCGGAGGCGTGATCGACGTCTTCAGAATTCCCGCACGGCGCAAGCGCCGGCGCCGGCGGAAGCGGGTCAGCCAGTGGCGAGAGCCAACGCCTTCAAGACTGACCGAATTCGAATGGTTGGACGAAGAGTCCTCGCCTCCGGGACGAGGGGCGACAGCACCGGTGGAGTCGGCTCCAAGGTTCGAATGGACTCGACCGACATCCGAGGCGGGAACCGTTGTCAGCCCCCAGGAGCTTCCGGCCGCACCAGCCACGCGGAACTCCCATGTCCTGACGTTTCTGGCTGCCGCAGTCTGCGCTGCCGTGATTTTGAGTCTCTTCATCTTCCAAGATGGAGGATTTTCATCGGTCCAGTCACTTCCAACCCGCGCAGTTCCTCGCCTGGCCCGGCAAGCGGAGGCGCGGGCCAACGTAGGTGACTATGAGGGAGCCTGGACGCTCTACCATCAGGCGCTCCAGGCCGCGCCAGAGGACATATCCCTCTGGTATGGCCTGGGGGTGACTCTCAGTCACCTCCACCGTCCGAAAGAGACTCAGGCGGCGTTCGAGTATGTGGTGCGCCGTGGTCGGCCCAACTCCGAAGAGGTGAAGCGCGGCCGGCGCTGGCTCGTCAGCGCTGGGGTGCTGGCCAAACCCGTCCAGTTCTCCGCCTCGGAGCCGACGGACGGGCAGGGACCGCGGGCGGCGCTGGCGGGGACAGTGACGTGGGGCGGCCCACGGCCGGCGCAGCCACCCCTGCGAGTCCAACTCCTCCTCGCGGGGTCGAGTGGCGCGGCCGGAGGCAAGCGCTTCCAGGCGGGGACCACCCTGGGGCAGTCCTACCGGTTCGAGCGCCTCCCTGCAGGCACGTATCGCCTGATCGGTGCCGCCGCAGGCCAACGGTTGTGGAATCTCACCCTCACCGTGGAGGACGGCAAAGAGATCGTCCTCGACCTCGGCAACGATAACAGCAGCAACCCGGGGGCCGCGCTCTATCCGTAAAACTGGGCTCCGACGGACACTACACGGTGGCACACGGTTTGTTCAATTTATGGAGCTGATGGTCCTCAAGGCTGACGTGAGAATTCTGGTCATCGATGACGACCCGCTAGTGGCCAGGGTCATGGCTGAGGCTCTTCAGAGCGAGGGCAACGACGTGGTCGTCGCGCGCGGCGGCGCCGAAGGTCTGCGGGCGATCGAGGAGAATCGACCAGACGGGGTCTTTCTGGACATCGCCATGCCTGGCATGGATGGGATCGAGATCCTGCGCCGTATACGAGGGCGTCACGCGAATCTGCCGGTCATCATCCTCACGGGGTGGGCGAGTGAGCGTCAGATCGAGCTGACTGGAATCGCCTTACTGCCGGAGGGAGTCGACGAGGGTTCTGAGGCGCTCGCGCAGCTCGTTCCCGAGTCCCACGAAGAGCAGCGCCAGGCTGTTCGGCTCCCGTCGCCACACAAGGGCCGTGGCCGCAATGGGAGGCTGGCCGTTCGGCGTCGATAGCCGGAGCTGCACCCCCGTGCCCCACGGGGGCTGACTCGCGGTGGGCGGCATCGCCACCTTCACCCCGATGGTGCTGAGGTTGATCGTCTTACCCTGCCAGTCGTGAGACGTCTCGGCATTCACATTGATGTCCAGCTCCGCCTCGGCCCGAGGCGCTCTGCGACGATCGCTCAGAGGTGCGACACTCAAGTCGGGGCGCGCCGCGCCGTTCGAGAGGCTCACGAGGAGCCCATCCACGAACTCCTTGAGGCGCGCGAAGGCCAGGGCCTGGAGGCCAACGAAGCTGATCGCGATACCATCCGGATCCGTCCGCACCACCCGCCCCGCCAGGGATAGCGGGGAGCCCCCGTCCGGCAGGGGCAACCGCACCGACACGCCCATCTCGGGACGAAGCCTCACCGGCATCGCTACTTTCACGCCATACGGGCTCAGATCAACCGTCTTTCTCCGCCACTGAATCCCCGCGGCCTCGACGCTCACATCCAACGCGACACCGACCCGCGGGTACCGTCGCCGATCTTGCCCCATGAGCCCCGCCTCCTGTGGTGGTGCGCTGCTGATGCTCAAATTCCACTGGTGGGGGAGCAAAGGGAATGCCACGGGGACAAGTCCGTAGAATCCTTGGAAAACGACTGGGGCTGGCCTGACGAACCAGGCAGGACGGGACGTCAGGGTGTCAAAGGTCCGACAGCCGCGACCGTCTGCCGCCCCCCGGCGACGGTGATCACGTACTTCGCCTCGGCGCGGGAGAGGGCCCTATCACCTCCTTCGCCAGGGCTCGATCTTCCTCGGCGATGTCAGCATAGATCTGCACGGCGGAGAAGAGGCCGGGCCATAACCGTCAAGGGTCTTTGGGGAAGACAAGGTATAGTATCCGGTGAGGAGAGGCCGAAAATGCCCAATCGCGCGCCTGATTGGCTGAAGCAAGCGCTCCGAGACCTGGAACAGGCCGAGGATTCTCGCCGGGCTGGACGTCATGAATGGGCGTGCTTTGCCGCCGAGCAAGCTGCGGAGAAAGCGGTGAAGGCCTTACACCTTCATGTGGGGCAAGAAGCCTGGGGCCACGTCGTGGCCAAGCTCTTGGTGGAACTGCCGGCATCAGTGCGAGTGCCAAAGGATTTGGTGGAGAAGGGACGCGTGCTCGACAATTTTTACATCCCGTCCCGCTATCCGAATAGCCACCCCGAAGGCGCTCCTTTTGAACATTACGGTCCCCTGCAGAGCGATGAGGCGCTCCGATATGCCCGTGAGATCATTGAGTTCATCCGTTCTCACATGGCCTGATGCCCGCGAGGTCGGCGAAGCGGTTCGCCGATGGGTGGATCGGGTGGTGATGATCCATCCTGAAGTGGTGCGGGTCGGGTACTTTGGCTCCTATGCCCGGGGCGACTGGGGTGTGGGAAGCGACCTCGACCTCATCATCATCGTGGACCGGTCGGACGAGCCGTTCGAGCGACGGGCAGCCCGGTGGGATGCCACTGAGCTTCCCGTTCCCACGGACGTGCTCGTGTACACGCGGGACGAATGGGAGGACCTTAGCCAGCGAGGGCGGTTCTACGAGAGGGTCATGCATGAAGCCGTTTGGATGTATCAGGAACACCAACGCTAGCGGACGAGAGCGAGGGCGGTGTCCTCGTCGGTGACCAGCACGTTCAGGAAGCGGCCGTGGAGGGCCCCGCGGATGGCCCCGACCTTCTGGCGGCCCCCGGCGACGGCGATCACGTACTTCGCCTCGGCGCGGGAGAGGGCCTGGAGCCGGTCGGCGGTCACCGAGAGCATCCGGCGGGCGAGCGGGCGGAGCTCCGGACGATCCACCACTTTGCCCTCGGCGTCGAACGGCTGGTAGTTGATCTCCCCGACCACCCCGAGCCGCCTGAGCGTCCGGACGCTCACGCCGTACGCCTCGGCCAGCTGGCAGAACCCCGGGGTCGCCTCGCCGATCATCCCGATGCCGACGAGGGCGATGTCCACGGCCTGCGCCCCCTCGTAGATCCCGCGGACCTCCGGATCGCGCAGGAGCCGCCGCCGCTCCCGCTCGATCTCGCGGAGCGAGGTGAGGTGCTGCACGGGGAGCGCGTAGGCCACCACGTGGGGCCGGTACTTGGCCGCCAGCATCCCCACGAGCGTGTTGGGCGACAGGTCCACCAGCCGGAGCGTGCTCTCCCCGGAGAGGGGATAGAGGGTGAGATCGCGGAAGCGGCGCTCCCGGAGGTGGTGGATCGTGTGGTAGAGGCTGAAGCCGCAGGAAAGGCCGACGCCTAGCCCGTTGGCCGCCACCTTCTCGAAGTAGGCCGCCGCCGCCGCTCCCAGCTCTTCCTTGATGTCGCTCCGGCCCCCGGCCGGCACGACCACCGCGTCCCGGAGCCCGAAGCGCTCCACCAGCGCGGCCCCGAGGCGGGGGTTCTGCGGCAGGTCCAGCTCCACCCGGATCAACCCCTGCTCGAAGGCGCGCTTGAGGAGGCGGGAGACGGTGGAGGAGGACAGCCCCAGGGCCTGGGCGATCTCCTTCTGGTGCTTCTGCTGGCGATAGTAGAGCTCCAGGCACTGGACCATCTGCCTGAGCTCCGAGGGGCTGCCGAGCTCGCGGGCCGCCGGGGATGAAAACTTTTTCATGGCCTGAAACTTCTTGCTTGACACCCCGCATTCTATCGCATTAGGCTGGAGGCGACATCGTTTTTTTGCTCCCCCGCGGGGACTCGAAGAGGAGGCCCACATGCCGACCCAGAAGCGGTACGGCCCGACCAACGCCAAGGGCAAGCTCGGCCTGAACGATTACCACCAGTCCAAGGACAACCTGGCCGACCTGCCGCAGACGACCGCGGAGAAAATCCCGGTCACCAACACCCCCAACATCTTCTCCTACCGGTCGCACGTCTTCGCCAAGAAGCCGGAGCTCGTCCAGCGCTACATCAAGGCGACCAAGGCCGACGTGGGCGGGGTCGGCGGGCATGTGGTCGCCGCGGACGAGGTGAAGGGCGCGATCGCCAAGTTCGTCCTGGACAGTAACCTCTACCAGGGCGAGCCGATCTTCTCCTCCCTCATCGTGACCCACACGGGAGACGACGTGGCGGTGACCGGGATCATGACGGAGCGGACCCCCATGTCGGTCGTGGACGAGCTGATGTGGGACGCCCTCCAGGTGGGGGCCGACAAGGCGACGGAACTCGGGCTCTACGGCCCGGGCCAGGACCTGGTCGCCGACGCGTTCACCGGCAACCTCCGGGGCGCCGGGCCCGCGACCGTCGCGCTGCCGCTGCCGGTCCGCCAGGACAACCCATCGCAGACCGTGCTGCTCTCCTTCGCCGACAAGACCGAGCCCATGGCCTTCAACTACTACGCCACGGGCGCCTACCTCCTGCCGCGCTTCAACACCGGGCTCGTCATCGCCCAGTCGAAGATGAAGCGCGGCTACCTGATGGACATCGTGGACCTCGACACCAAGGCCCAGGCCATCGAGGCGGGCGTCCACCCGCGCGACCTCAAGGCCCTCGAGGGCAAGATGGAGGAGCTGGGCAAGGGGTTCCAGGAGAAGGTGATCACGCTCCGCGCTCCCGAGGACCTCTACGACATCGAGGGGCTCTGCCGCTCGTCGCGGTTCGTCGTGGCGCGGATCTGGAGCCGCAACGAGAGGGGGGAGCGCGATCAGCTGGGCTACATCTGCTCGGCCGAGCGCCTGCACAACATCAAGACCAAGAAGGGCTTCACCTACGGCGGCAAGGACGACCCGGTCCTCCTCGCTTTCGCCCAGGGCGATTGGCCGGCGCCGGGGGAGATCACCTCGCCCTGGGCGGCCTGCCCCATGGTGGCGGGCGACTGCCGCGGGAGCCACCACCTCCACATCCTCCCCGTGCCCATCAACTGGCAGACCTCGTACTGGTCGGGGCCGATCCTCTCCGCCCTGACGCTCTCGATCAACATCCACAGCGGCCGCATCGGGGCGATCTCCGACCAGTTCGCCCTCGGCACCCCGTGGGATTACGTGCGCACGCGCGCCTCCGAGCTGGCCGTCCAGTTCCGCACGGCCCACGGGATCAAGCAGCCGGCGACGCTGCACGAGGACGAGCTCGAGTACCAGGAGGGATGGAAGGAGCGCCGCGGGCGGCTCGAGAAGCAGTTCGAGGTGCGGCCGCCCCTCGTGTTCAACGGGGGCGGGGGCAAATCGAAGGCGCTGGTGAAGTAACGCGTCCGGCCCCGTTGACAAGCCCCAACCCCGGTGCTACGGTAACCTGTCATCTTACAAGGAGTTTAGGCGTCTTCCGACATGGCCAAGCTTCACCTGATCACCTACGGCTGCCAGATGAACGAGTACGACTCGGAGCGGGTGGCCGGGTTGCTCGCTAAACAGGAGTACCAGCTCACCGACCGCGAGGACGACGCCGACCTCATCCTGATCAACACGTGCTCGATCCGCGAAAAGGCCGAGGAGAAAGTCTTCTCCCGCCTCGGGCGGCTCCGCGATCTGAAGCAGCAGAACCCCGAGCTGATCATCGGCGTCATGGGATGCATGGCCCAGCTCCAGCAGGGCGCGATCCTCAAGCGCGCGCCGGTGGTGGACCTGGTCTTCGGCTCGCCGGCCATCGCGCGGGTAGGGGAACTGGTCGCGCGCGTCCGGCGCGACCGGCGCCCGGTCCTCGACACGGGCGAGGCGCCGCTCTCCAAGCTCACCGCCACGATTCCGCGCTCCGATCCCCTCAAAGCCTTCGTCACGGTGATGGAGGGCTGCGACAAGGCGTGCACCTTCTGCGTGGTGCCCCTGACGCGGGGGCGCGAGCGGAGCCACACGCCCGAGGCCATCCTGGAGGAGATTCGCGGCCTCGCCCGGCAGGGCTACCGGGAGGTCACGCTCCTCGGCCAGAACGTCAACGCGTACGGCCACGACCTGACGCCTCCCACGGACCTCGCGGCGCTCTTGGAACTCGTCAACGAGGTGGACGGCATCGAGAGGATCCGCTTCACGACGTCGAACCCGGTGAACCTGACGAGCCGCCTGATCCGGGCGCTCCGGGACGTCCCCAAAGCCTGCGAGTACCTCCACCTGCCGCTCCAGTCCGGCTCCGACCGGCTCCTGGCGCGGATGAACCGCGGCTACACCCGGGCGCGGTATCTCGAGCTGATCGGGGAGCTCCAGGAGACGGTGCCGGGGATCGCGCTCTCGACCGACCTCATGGTCGGGTTCCCCGGCGAGAGCGAGGACGACTTCGAGGCGACCGTCGAGATGCTGGAGCGGGTCGGCTACGACAACCTCTTCGCCTTCCGCTACTCGCCGCGCCCCCGCACGCCGGCGGCGGCGTTCGCCGAGCAGGTGCCGGAGGGCGACAAGGCCCGCCGGCTCACGCGGCTCCTGGACGTGGCGAACCGCGTCGGCGCCGAGAAGAACCGGGCGCTGGAAGGGCGAACGATGGAAGTCCTCGTGGACGGCGTGTCGAAGAAGGACCCGCGCGAGCTGGCGGGCCGCACCCGCTGTAACCGCGTGGTGAACTTCGACGGGCAAGGCCGACGCCTCTACGGCGAGCGGGTCCCCGTCCGGATCACCCAGGCCATGCAGCACAGCCTGAAGGCAACGCTCGTCCCGGCCGAGACACCGAAGGAGGCTCTATGTGGGTTGAGATGAAGGTGCGAGGACTGGCCCTCGACCCGCTCTCCAACATGCCGATCATCATCCTCCGGGACGAGGAGGACAAGCGCTCCCTCCCCATCTGGGTGGGCATCTTCGAGGCCAACGCGATCGCCCTCGAGCTCGAGAAGATCTCGACGCCCCGGCCGATGACCCACGACCTCATCAAGAACATCCTCGAGTCGCTGGACACCCGGGTCTCGAAAGTCGTCATCAACGACCTGAAGGACAACACCTTCTTCGCGACGATCCACCTGCAGGTCGGCGATTCCGAGGTCACCGTGGACTCCCGCCCGTCGGACGCCATCGCCCTCGCCCTCCGGGTGGCCGCCCCCATCTTCGTGGAGGAAGAGGTCGTGCAGAAAGCCAAGATGGTGGAGGTGACGAAGGAGACGGAGGTGGGCGGCCGCCCCGAGGACCCGGAGAAGATCCGGGAGTGGCTCGACTCCATCAAGCCGGCCGATTTCGGCAAGATCGAGCGGAAAGACCCCGGCAAACCCGACGAGTAAGGATCGCTCCAGCGCGCGAACCCGCATGCGGGTCGGCATCTTCACGAACAATTACCTTCCCATGCGCGGCGGGGTCACCACCGCGGTGGAGACCCTCCGCCGGGGCCTCGAGGCCCGGGAGCACCGCGCCTGGGTGTTCGCCCCCCGGTTTTCCTCGCGCCCCGCCGATCCGCCCTTCGTCTTCCGTTATCCCTCGGTCCCCGCGCCCACCTATCCGGATTTCCCCCTGGCCGTACCGTTCTCCCGGCGCCTCGCCGGCGCCGTCCGGGCCCTCGACATCGAGATCTTCCACGCCCAGCACCCGTTCCTGCTCGGCCACACCGCGCGGCGGCTGGCGCGACGGCTCGGCCGCCCGCTGGTCTTCACCTACCACACGCGGTACGAGAAATACGCCCACTACGTGCCTCTGCGCCAAAACTGGGTCCGGGCCGTGGCCATCCGGTGGAGCTGCCGCTTCGCCAACCTCGCGGACGCGGTCATCGCGCCCTCCTCCCGCATCCACCGCATGCTCGTCCGGCGCGGCGTCCGGGCCCCGATCACGGTGATCCCGACGGGGATCGAGCTGGATCACTTCGCCCCGGGCGACCCTGCCGCCGCGCGGGCCCACCTGGGGCTGCCGGCCGCGGATCCGATCCTCCTCTACGTCGGGCGGCTGGATCGCGAGAAGAGCGTCGAGCGCCTCTTGACGGCGTTCGAACAGGTGACGGCAGTCGTCCCGACAGCGCGCTTCGTCCTGGTGGGCCACGGCACGGAGGCCGCCCGGCTCCGCGAGCAGGCCCGCCGCTCGCCGGCGGCCTCACGGATCGAGTTCCGGGGCGTGCATCCCCGGGAGGAGCTCCCGCCCTACTATCGAGCCGCGGATCTGTTCCTGTTCGCTTCCCAGACCGAAACCCAGGGGCTCGTCCTGGCCGAGGCGGCGGCCGCGGGTCTGCCGGCGGTCGCCGTGAGCGCGTGCGGCGTGGACGAGGTGGTCGCCAGCGGGGAGACCGGCATTCTGACCAAGCCGGAACCCCGGGAGCTCGCCGAGGCAGCGATCGCCCTCCTGCTGGAGCCCGACCGGCGCCGCGCGATGGGCCTGAATGCCCGCCGGCTGGCCGAGCGCGAGTTCTGCGCCGGACGCCAGGTCGGGCGCGTGACGGCACTCTACGAGGCGCTGCTCGCCGGGCGGAACGGGCGATGAGCGCCTATCGGGCGATCTGGGTCGTGTTCCAGCCGGGCTGGGGCGCGCCGGAAGGGAAGGGGCTCCTGGGAGGGGACGCGCGGCTCCGGACGATCCGGAAGGTGCTGGTGTCCTACCCGGAGGTCCGCCACATTCGTCCCGACCGGATCAGCCTGGACGCCCAGACGGAGCCGCGTCTCCTCGAAAGCGTGGCCCGGTTTGTCGCGCGGCAGCAGTGGCTGGTGACGTCGGTGGAGGTCCGGTGATGGGCGAGACGCCGCGGCGCCTCCTGGTGGCCGACACGGACGCGGCGAGCCGCGCGCTCCTCGAGCCGCTCGTGCGGGACGAGGGGTGGGAGATGCTCTCCGTCGACTCGAGCTTTCAGGTGCTGCGGACCGTCCGGGACGCCCACGTGCACATCGTGCTGATCAACCCCGACCTGCCAGGCTCAGGGGTCACGGGCGTGGACGTCGCCAGAACGCTAAAGGGCGCCTCGCAGTTCAAGCACCTGCCGGTCCTGTTCCTGCTCCACGGCGAGCGGAAGGCCCCCCCGGGCGTCCCCGCAGACGGGAGCATCGAGCTCGATCACTGGGATTCCGCGCGCATCTTCCACGCCATCAAACAGGCCCTCGGGCTGGCCGAGCCCGTGGCGCCGGCCAGCGTCGCCGCGCCGGAGGCGCCCGGGCCGCGGTCGACGGAGTCGCTCCTGAGACCGCTCACCGACCTGGTCGAACGGGTGACCGCGCGCGTCGAGGCCCAGCTCTCCCGCCTCCTGGAGGAGCAGGAGCTGCGTTTCCGCGAGCGGGCCCAGGAGTTCTTCGCCGCCGAGGGGGCGGAGATGATCCGCCAGGAGATCCAGGATCAGGTGCGGAAGGTCGTGGAACAGGCGGTCAACGACGTGGCGCGCGAGGTGGTCCCAGAGGTCGCGGAGCGCCTGATCGCCGAGGAGATCGCCCGGCTCCGCCGCGACTACGGCCTCGCATGACCGACCTGGGCGAGGTGAAGGGCCGGCGCCGCGCGGTCGGCCTCGCGGTCCTGGCAATGGCCCTGCTCCTGCTCCCGTGGGCCGGAGGAGCCGGCGCCCAGGAGGGGAAGCGCGTCAAGGTCTCGATCGAATTTCGCCAGTCGGGGATCCAGAGCCGGGACGCGGTGCAGGGGGGCGGCCGGGTCGTCATCACCGAGAAGGGGAGCGCGCGCTCGTCGGGGCGCCTCGGGGCGGACAGCCGGGAAACCCGCACCCAGCAATCCACGGGCATCTTCACCATCGTGCGGGACGGGGGCGAGGCGGCGATGACGGTGGCGACCCAGGTCCCCTACCCCCAGGTGACCTTTTACCGGGATTACGCCACCGGCGCGGGGTATGTGGCCACGGGCGTCGAGTTCAGGGAGGTCGGCACCTCCCTCAAGGTGGCGGCGAGCATCCTGTCCGGTAACCAGGTGCGGGTGCGCCTCACGCCAAGGATCAGCTTCTTCAGCCCCGACCGCTCCGGGACGATCGAGTTCACCGAGGCCTCCACGGAGGTCGTGGTCCCGAGCGGCCGCCCGCTCGTCGTGGGAGGGAGCACATCCCAGCTCCACGAGCTCACCCGCCAGATTCTCGGCTTCCGGGGGCGCCAGGCCGGAAGCGAGACCACGATCATCCTGACCGCCACCATCCAGTAGCCCAGAGCCTGTCCCGCCCGGGTGGGGGGCCACCGCCGATTATCGTCGGGGGTATTGTCCGGGGATTATGGTCGGGGGTTATGCCCGGGGATTATGTCGGGGTGGGGTTATGTTGACCGCAGGTTAACATAATCCCTCTTATCAGACATTGCCCCAGGCCGCTAACGAAGGCCGCCTCAAGCATCGCTTTAAGTCCCAGCCGGAGCTCTACGGGCGAGCGGGCTTGTCGAGGCTTGCCAGGCGCCAGCGGATGTCGTCGGCGCGCTGGGTGCTGGGATTCTCCCGGAGGATGCGGCGATAAGTCTCCCGGGCCTGCTCGGGCTTGCCGAGAAGCTCCTGAGCCCGCGCCATCGCCAGCAGGATGTCCTCGTAGAGGAAGTCGGTGGTCCCGAGCCCCAGGAGCGCCGCCTGGTAGGCTTGGAGGGCCTCGGCGTACTTCCCCTCAGCCTCCCACGTGTAGCCGATCCCGAGGCGACTCAGGTCGGCGAGACTGGCCGGGGCGCCCTTCGTCAGGGCCAGCGCGTAGGCGGCGCGGGCGGCCTCGTAGGATTTGACCTGGTAGCGGAGATTCCCCAGATGGTAGAGAGCCGACGGAGTCAGGCGGTTCGAGGGATGCCGCAGGGTCGCCTCTTCGAGGGTCCGGATCGCGGCCTCCCACTGGGCGACGTCGGCGGGCTTCGCCAGGAGGGCCTTCTCAGCGAGCGCGCCCGCCTCGAGGAGCACCTGCGCCCCCCGTGCCTGAACGACCGAGTACCAGCCCCAGGCCCCGAAGCCCAGACCCAGGAGGACCAGGAGCCCCACGCCCAGGGCCAGGGCCCGGCGCCACGGGTTGGCCTCGCGAAAGGTCTCCCAGCCCGGAAGGGTCATCCCCTACCGCACGGGCACGGCGGGGGCGGCAGAATCCGCGAGCGACGGCACGGGGTGGGGCGCGCGCGCCACCCAGATCTCCCCCTTCACGGTAGCGCCATCGGCGGCGGTGAAGCTTCCGCTCTTGAGCGTGCCCGTGAGCGTCCCGGTGGGCAGGATCTCGACGCGCGTCGCGGCCGAGAGATTGCCGCGGACGCCGCCGCCGATCACGATGGCGGTGGCGTTGATGTTGGCGTCCACCTCCGCCCCTTCGGCCACGTGAACCGTCCCCATGAGCGAGATCTCCCCTTCGAATTTCCCCAGGATCTGGAAATCGCCTTCGCCGCTCACCTCGCCCCTCAGCTCGAGGCCCTGGCCGATGAGCCCGCCCCGCGCCACGACCTGGCGCGGGTGCCCTTCGGGGGACGACGCGTCGTCGCCGAAACCGAGGAAGCGCTGGAGAACGGAGAAAGGATTCATCGGCACCCCCTCATTGGAACTTCAACCCCCGGCGATACTGGCGGCCGCAGCCGCCACAGCGGAGCCACCCGCGGTAGGCGCGGCGCACCAGGCGACCGCAGTGCGGACATCGCTGGTAAGTCCGCCAGCCGTAGAGAACCCCGATCGCCAGCACGACCGCTGCCCCGCCGAGCACAACCGGCGGAAGCGCGAGAACACCGTCCACAGGTTCATGCTAGGAGATCGCTCCGACGGAGTCAAGGAAAGCGCGCCTAGCGCCGCCGCGAGAGGCTTCGCACGTAGACGACGAGAGCCCGCATCTGCTCGTCCCTGAGCGTGGTGCCCCAGGGCGGCATCGCCGGGGACTTCCCCACCGCCGCCCCGCCTTCCTTGATCGCCTTGAACAGCTCCGCGTCGGAGATCTTCTCCATGACGGCCGCGTTCGTGTGATCCGCCGGCTTCACGGGGAGCGCGGCCGCCCCCGGCCCGTTGCCCTTGCCCTCGGGCCCGTGACACGCCGCGCAGAGCTGTGTGTAGAGGGCGGCGGCGTCCACCGTTCCGGGCGCCGACGGCGGCGCGGGAGATTCGGTGCGGCTGGGCGGCTGGGGACTCGAGCCTCCATCGCCGCTACATCCGAGGAGCGGGAGCACCAGCAGAACCGTCGCCGCTGGGAAGAGCCGCCGCGCGCGCACACCTCGCACAGTAGATCCCCTTCGAGGAATTCAGAGAGCGGAGCGCGGTGCCGGGAAAGCTCCGGATGGGCTAAGCGGAGGAGCGGACAATGTCGAACCCGGTGGTCCGGAGCTCGCCGTCAATGGGCCGCTGGCGGCGGTCCCCCTGGCGCTGGCCCGGCTCCGCCATCTCCGGACGCTGTCGCCGGTCTCCTTGGCGCCGGTCGAGGACCACCTCCAGAGTCGGCAGCCCCGAAAACCACCGCTTCCAATATTCCAGGAGGTCGGGCTGGTCCTTCGCCACGATGAGCAGTAACCGAGTCATCGCTGTCCTTTCCCGCTCGGGAGCAGTCTAGGACGAGAACCGGCGCCTGTCAACACAGACCTACTGGCTCAGGAAGTTCCACGGCCATGCGCGTCGAAGGGGGTGGATGGGCGGGCACCCATCCACCCCGGAGCGAGCAGCCTACTTCTTCTTCAGATCCAAACGGATCACCTGCGCCGCCTCTTCGGCCTTCGCCACCGCCTCGGCGTGCTTGCCCTCCTTGTGGAGCGCCTCCGCCTCGGCGGCCAGCTTCCGCGCCTTGGAACCGGCAGCGTCTGCGCCGGCCATGCGGTTGTCCACCGCGTCGTTGATCTGCTTGATCAACAGCGGGCACTGAAAGGCCAGCGCTGGCCCCGCCACCAGGCCCACCAACACAAAAGCCAGCAGAAATGTCCTCATGATCCCTCACCTCCTCCCACCCAGAGGGTCGCCTCCCCGGGCGAGCGCCGCCCGGGCCGCATAGCCTTCGACCACGTCGCCGCCCCCGCCTGCCGCGATCCGGGAACCGGCAGACGGCGGGATTCTACGTGAGCGACCACCGGGGGTCAAGGGGAACGGGCGCCGCGCGCCGCTCACTGGGTATTCTTGACCCCGCCCGGGGCCTAGGGCTAGCCTAGGATCATGACGGAATGGAACCGCTTGCTGAGGCGGGCGTGAGGCCCGGAGGGCATCTCGCCACGGCTCTCGCCCTCAGTGGCGCGGGCTACATGGTCACGGGCTCGGTGGAACTGGCGGCGGGGTGTTTCACGGGCGCATTTCTGATTGACGGGGATCACTACCTCGACTACCTGATCTTTGAAAGACAGTGGCGCCGGCCCAGCCCGACCACTTTTCTGCGCTACTACTTCACCCATCGCAACCGGTTGACCGTGCTTCCCCTCCATTCCTGGGAACTGATGGGTTTCCTGGCCCTCCTAGCCTTGGCCTGGCCTCATCCGGCGCTCCTGGGCTACCTGTTGGGAGCGCTCCTGCACATCGTCCTGGATATCCTGGTGAATGGCGAGCATATCCTGAGACGGCCAATCCTCTTCTACAGCTTCGTCTGCCGCGCCTCGCAGGGATTTTCCACGGCCCGGTTGATAGTACCGTTGATCATTCCGTCCGACGTGGGGCAGGCGCCGGTCCGGGAGTTCTTCACGTGGCGACCCCCGGAGCGACCACAGAATGGACAAGGGTGAGAAACCGCCAGCCAGGGTCAAGGAGGAATGTCTTGGGCCCGTTTGCTCGCGCGGTCAATGCGGATCACTGAGCCCCGCGGCGACCAAGTCGCCTCGCTCGTGACCTGTCGAATGACTTCACGGTCAATCTCCAAGAGCTGCCTGGAGGAGCCGACGAGGAGCAACATGTCGCAAAGATTGTTTATGTCCCGCGGAGTCCCACGGGCGAGAGCGAAGATTAACTTCACGGCCTCATCGGTGAACAGGCGCCGGGGCTGGCCGGCCGTCGTGACCCGATGCGCGATGTACTGCGCCGTGTGCTCATAGTCCAGCGTGGTCAGATGGTATCGAACCGCGATCCGCTGATCCAGGTGGGGCATGCGCCGGATCTTGTCCCTGAGCTCCGGGGAGCCAACGAGGAGGAGCGTGACCAGGAATCGCTCATCCAGCTGGAAGTTCAGCAAGAGGCGCAGCTCCCCAAAAATTGCCTCATCCTCGATCAGCTGTGCCTCATCCACAACGATGACGTTGTCGCGGCCGGCCCTGTAGTTCTTATAGAAAAGGTCGTAGAGCATGTGGATGAGCTCGAACCTGCCATTTTCCGGTGTGTCCACCCCCATCTGGTAGAGAAGCTCGCGGAGGAAGTCCGTGGCGTTCCACCACGGATTGACCAGAAGCCCCACCTCGTACCGCTCGGGCTCCAGGCCCTGGAGCAGCGCGCGCACAAGCGTGGTCTTGCCGCAGCCATACTCGCCGGTCAGCATGGCTGCACCCCTGCGATGCGTCACCGCGTACCGCAACCGGGTGAGCGCCTCCGCATGCTCGGGTGACAGATATAGGAATTTCGGGTTCGGCGAGTTTTCAAACGGCGCTTCCTGGAACCCCCAGTACCCCTCGCTGGTGGTGTCCACTGGGGCGCGTGCGTCTGCGACGGAAGGCACGCCAACCGGCTCGGCTGGCGGCGGCGGCTCAGCAGTGGCCAGCACCCCGGCCGTATGCTGTGGCTCATCGAGCGTCCCCGCCCCGACCGCAGCGGGCGCCAGCGCGCTGGGAGCGGCCCGCCCGGGCGTCAGCCGGGCACCCGCATTCGGATGGCCCAAACCAGGACGTCGTACCGCTCGCCTGAGGCCATGGCCTCGCCGCACGGTCAGCAGATCAATCCCGACGCCGGCTGTGATCAGCAGCAAAAGCGCGACGAGCCCCAGTCCGACGAGATGCGCTCTGACCAGCTGATCGGCCTCACGGAAAACCGTCTTCTGGGGCAGCGCGATGATCACCGTCGCATCACCAGCGCGCTCCGCGTCGCGCAGGAGCGGACCGAACGCGAAGACGGCCGCGAGACCGTCCAGTCCGAAACCCTCGGCCGCTCCTTCGCCCTGAGCTAGAACCACTTTCTTAATCGCCTCATCCAGCGGTTTCCCGACCCATCGTTCCGGCTCAGGATGGTGGCTCACAATCACTCCGTTTCGATCAACCACCGCGAGCGAAGCCCCGCCTAGGGGCGTCTCGATCAGGGTCCGGGCGAGCCATGTCACATTCAGCCCTATCACCACGACGGCGCGCACCACGCCCGCATCGTCCACCGAGGGAGCGGAAAGCGAGATCGTTGCCTTGCCGCTGACCCGATCGATCGTGTACTGGCCGAGGACGGCGTCTCCTGTTTCCACGCTGCGACGGACCTCGGCCGGTTCCACAAAGCTGGCGGCAGCTTCGGGCGATCGGCCCTCGCAAAAGATTTCGCCGTCGGGCTTGATGGCCACCAGGTCCAGGTACTGGGGGAACGTCTTCAGGACACCGCTGAACAGCAGGGTGCAGCCGGCGGCGTTATGCGTTTGGACCTCGGCCCGCTGCGCCAAGCCCAGGAGGAGTTGATGGGCGCTCTCGATGAGACGCTCCTGATCTCTGGCGACTAGCTGCACAACCTGCGAGGCGCTTCGCTGCGCGGCAGTCGCTGCCTGCCGTCGTGCTTCGGCCCGCGTGCGGAGCGTCCATCCCGCCAGGGCGGCAAGGGTGGCCAACGCCAGCACAAGGAGGAGCCAGGGCGTCAGGCGAGATGCCAGGGGAGGCCGCATATGACATTCGTTATCACGAGCTTCGGCAAGAAGGAAGAAATTAGGCCAGACATCAAGGAACGGAGGATCGTTGTGCTCTAATTTGTGGCAACCCCGCTGGGAAACCCCACATGATGTGCGCAGCCACTTCGTCGCAGAAGTCGCCGAGAAGAATGGTGCCCCCGGGGGGGTTCGAGGCTATGTATACCGTGGAAATCTGCGGAATTGCAAGGGCCGCTTAGTAGGTCCTCGAAACACCACGAGCGCCGAGGGTGGCTCGACGCCCGTGGGATGAGCAGTATCTGTGGGCCTCGGTTACTTCACCGGGATCGTGTCGGGCTGTCCCCTCTCGGCGATCGCGAACGCCAGAATTTTGACCGGAACTGTCTGGCTGGCATTCTTAGCGCTGTGCACCTGCTTGGGCGGCTCATGGAAAGCTTCACCCGCCGCGCGGGTAACCGGCGGCTGCCCTTCCGCCTCAAAGAGCATAGAGCCTGCTACGATATAGCCGAACACTTGTCCGGGGTGATAGTGCTTCGGAGAAGTCGCCCCCGGGGCTATCTCCGTGAGCCGCATGCGAACTTCTTTCCCCTCTATCCCTGCCAGATCGACTTTGAGGAGCGTAGTGCGCTTCACCGCCTCCTGCTGCGCGTACTGGGCATTCAGGACGTGGGTTCCCATGATTCCGATGGCGATTCCGACGACCAGGGTCAACGTGAGCATCCAGACTGTTCGCTTCATGGCTCACTCCTTTCGGGAGAGAGGGCAACGCTGCCGACCTTGAGGGCTAGGCGTCGAAGTTATGGAGCGGACTCTATGCCCCCTGCCCGGCGGCTGTCAAGGCGGTGCTGGGCCGCAGAGCGGGCTCCAGTGGTGAGGTCGCGAAGTTGAATGGTGCCCCCGGGGTGACTCGAACACCCGGCACGCAGTTTAGGAAACTGCTGCTCTATCCACCTGAGCTACGGGGGCACGTCGGACGACCCAATTGTACTACGTCAGGAGGTCTCCCGGGGCGATGCCGCGCGCCAAGAGGAGGCCCTTGAGCCGCCCGAGGGCGTCGGCCTCGATCTGGCGCACGCGCTCGCGCGAGAGGCTGAGGCGATCACCGATGGCCTCGAGCGCCAGCGCCTCTTCCCCGCCCAGCCCGAACCGCAGGCGGATCACCGCGCGCTCCTTCTCCGGCAGGTCGTCGAGGAGCCGTGTCAGGTCCGCCCGGTCCCGGAGCAGCGTCTCGAGGGGACCGGCCGCCGGCGCGGACGGGTCAGCCACCAGGTCGCGAAGCACCGCCGAGCGGGGGTCCGGGTGGATCTCCTCCAGCCTGGCCAGCTGCTCGGGCGGGATCTCGAGGGAGGCGGCCACCTCCTCGAGCGAGGGCGGGCGGCCGAGTGCCTGCGTCAGCCGCTTCTTCTCCTTCAGGTAGCGCCCCCGCAAGAGCTCGACGTGCACGGGGAGCCGGATCGTCCGCGCCTGGTTGGCCAGGGCTCGGAACAGCGCCTGGCGGATCCACCAGGTCGCGTACGTCGAAAAGCGCGTGCCCTTGTCGGGGAGGAACTTCTGCGCCGCGCGCAGGAGCCCGAGGTTTCCTTCCTCGATCAGGTCGGGCAGCGGCAGGCCGCGGTTCCGGTAGCGCCGGGCGATCCTGGGGACGAGGCGGAGGTTGGCCTCGACCATCCGCTTCTCCGCCTCCTGGTCCCCCGCCTGGACGCGACGCGCCAGGGCCTGCTCCTCCTCCTGGCTCAGGGGCGGGATGCGCGAGACCTCCTTCAGGTACCCCGTGAGGTGGACGGCGGCGCGCCGAGCCTCCGGTCCCGCGACCTCCGCGGCTTCCAGGAGGTCCTCCGGCCCAAGCGCCTCGTCGAGCGGATCGTCGGCGTTCAGGCCCGCGTCAATCATGCGCCTCCTGGAATTCGTCAGGCTGGCTCTCCCCCTCCGGCACGAACTCGAGCTCGCGAGACGGCAGGAGGAAAAGCGGATTGAACACCTTCCCGTTGTTCCGGATCTCGAAGTGGAGGTGATAGGCGGACGCCCGCCCGGTGCGGCCCACGGTGCCGATCACCTGCCCTGCCCTGACCTCCTCCCCCGCTTCAACGAAGTTCCGAAGGTTGTGAGCGTAGACCGTCAGGAAGCCATTTTCGTGCTCGATCTTCACCACGCGTCCGTACCGCGTCTCCCAGCCGCTGAACAGCACCGTGCCGGCGGCCGCGGCCAGGACCGGCGTTGCCATCTCGGCCTTGATGTCAATCCCCGTGTGCCAGCCGCTCGTCCTCCGCCCGAAGGGGGAGCTGATGGGGCCCTCGACCGGCCACCGGAAGGCCGGCACCTGCCCGTCGAATTGGGGGGCCGTCAGGACGAAGGACGCGGGCGGAGCCAGCCCACGGGGCACGGGCCGGCCCGGGATCACGAGGCGCTGCCCCGGGCGGAGGAGGTCGGGCTGGCTGAGCCGGTTGGCCTCGATCAGCGCCCGGACGCCCACCCCGAATCGCTTGGCGATGGCGCCTAGGGTGTCGCCGTTCTTCACCTCGTAGGTGCTCCCGTCGCGCTTCTCGGCGTGGGCCCCGGAGCGGGGATCGGCGGAAGCCAGGGACGGCACGGTCACCGCGACCACGCCGAGCGCCAGGAGCCACCTTCGCGCGCGTCGGCACGGATGAACGCGCGTCATGCGTCGAACTCGGCGAAGCGGATCCCGAAGGAGGCGAAGCGTCCGGTCGGCGACCGCCACGTCACCGAGAGCTTGCCCACGCGCGCCAGGGGCGGCCCCTTTTCGAGGTCCCGGGCGAGCTCTTCGATCAGCTCGCGGGGCCCCTCGGCGCGCACGCGGACGTTGCCGTTCTTGAGATTCATCACGTAGCCGGCGAGCCCGAGCTGGAGCGCCTTGCGCTGGGCGAAGTTCCGGTAGCCGACTCCCTGGATGTCGCCCTCGATGATGATCTCGGCCGCGACCCTCAACCCGGCCCGGCTCATGCGCGGACACCCGACAGCTCGGCGACCGGCGCGGGGCAATCCCCTGCGCCGACGACGCCGAGCTGCCAGCAGGGACATTGGTCGGGGCGACTGGATTTGAACCAGCGACCTCCTGCTCCCGAAGCAGGCGCGCTACCAAGCTGCGCTACGCCCCGGTCTCCCATGGCAAATGAGGCGGCGGTAGGCCTCACGCCTCCCACCCGTACTTGCCGATCAGCTTGACGAACACGCACCCCGAATCCGCCGTGGTGCGCATCTCCCCGCCCACGCGCTCCACCACAGTCAGCGTCTGGGAAAAGGCGTCCCCGACGGGGAGCACCAGCCGGCCGCCCTCGGCCAGTTGCTCGAAGAGCGGCGCCGGTATCGAGGGCGAGGCCGCCGAGACCAGGATGCGATCGAACGGCGCCTCGTCGAGCCAGCCGAACGTGCCGTCGGCCGTGCGGACCCACACATTAGTGTACCCCAACCCCTCCAGGGTAGCGCGGGCGCGGGTGGCGAGGGAAGCGAGCCGCTCCACCGAGCAGACCCGCCGAGTGAGCTCGGCCAGGACGGCGGTCTGGTAGCCCGATCCCGTGCCGATCTCGAGCACCTTCTCGCTCCCGGTCAGCCGGAGCAGCTGCGACATGATCGCCACCATGTACGGCTGCGAGATCGTCTGCCCCTCGCCGATCGGCAGCGGGTAATCGCCGTACGCGCGGTCCCGGAGGGCCTCGTCCACGAAGAGGTGGCGGGGCACCTTGCGCATGGCCTCCAGCACCCGCGGGTCGGTGATCCCGCGCCCCGCCAGCTGCCCCTCGACCATCCGCTCGCGCTCGCGCGCGTAGCGCGACGACGGCGGGCCCACGGGATCACGCGAGAGAGGCGCCCCGAGCATGCGGTCACCGCGGCCGGCGGGACCGGAGCTGGGCGTTCAGGGACGCTTCCCACTCTCCGAGCCGCTGGAGTACGCCGTAGTGGGTCAGGTCGAGGTGGAGCGGCGTCACGGAGGCGTAGCCGTCCTGGACGGCCACGATGTCCGTGGCCTCGCGATGCTCCCAGACCGGTGGGCCCGCGCCGATCCAGTAATACGTCTTCCCCCGCGGGTCCTTCTCCTCCACCACCTTGTCCTTGTACACGCGGTGCCCGAGGCGGGTGAAGCGGATCCCCTTCGGGCGGCCGCCGGGGACGTTGACGTTGAGGAGCGTCTTCGGCGGCAGGCCCTCGAGCAGCGTCCGCATGGCGATCACGCGCGCGATCTTGGCGGCCTCCTCGAACCTCTCCGGCTCCGCCGCGGCGAGCGACAGCGCGATCGAGGGGATGCCGAGGAGCGTGCCCTCCATCGCCGCCGACACCGTGCCGGAGTAGGTCACGTCGTCACCCAGGTTCGAGCCGTGGTTGATCCCCGACACGACGAGCTTGGGCTCGGTGGGCAGGAGGCCGAGCACGGCGAGGTTCACGCAGTCCGAGGGCGTGCCGTTGATGGCGAACCGCCGCTCCCCCAGCCGATCCACCCGGAGGGGGCGATGGAGCGTCAGCGCGTGGCCGACCGTGCTCTGCTCCCGCTCCGGGGCCACGACGTAGACGTCCCCCAGCGGGGCCATGGCCTCGGCGAGCGCCGCGAGCCCGGCGGCCGCGATCCCGTCGTCGTTCGTTACGAGCAGCAGTGGCGCCGACATAAAAAAGAGCAGATCCGAGAATCTGCTGGCCTCACGGGAAGGAACTGGTCGGGGCGACTGGATTTGAACCAGCGACCCCTGGCACCCCATGCCAGTGCGCTACCAGGCTGCGCCACGCCCCGAACCACGAGGTATTGTACGGGAGGGAGGGGGGGAACTCAAGGACCGCGGCCGTGGCGGTCGCGCCTGAGCAGCGAGCGGATCGTCTCGAGCCGCCCGCGCATGCGCTTGAGCGCCTCGCCGTAGGCGGCCTCCCGCCGGCCGGTGTCGAGCGGCTCCACCTCCCCGCGCGACTCGGCCAGGAGGCGCTTACGCGCCCCTTCGAGCGTCAGGCGCTCGCCGTAGAGGAGCGTCTTGATCCGGAGCACGAGCTCCACGTCCTTCTTCCGGTACAGACGCTGCCCGGCTTCGTTCTTCTTGGGACGGAGGAGCTTGAACTCGGACTCCCAGTAGCGGAGGACGTACGCCGGCACCTCGGTGAGGTCCGCCACCTCCCCGATCCGGAAGTAGAGCTTGTCGGGAATCGCCTGCGCCATGGCGCCCGACCCCCGCTACTTGCTGTTGATGTGCTGCTTGAGGCCCTTGCTCGGCTTGAACGTCACCACCCTGCGGGCGGTGATCTCGATGCTGGACCCGGTCTGCGGGTTGCGCCCGCGTCGCGACGCCTTCTTCCGGACCCGGAAGTGGCCGAACCCGACGATCTTCACGTCCTCCCCGTGCTCGAAGCAGCGGGACATGATCTCGAAGACCGACTCGACCACCGAGGCGGATTGGCGCTTGGACAGGCCGTGCGCCGCCACTGCGTTGATCAGGTCATTCTTCGTCAGGGGGATCACCTCCCTTCCGTTCCCACAGATTCGCGAACCCACGTCACGTAGGCGGGGGACCCGGATTCCACAGGCAGTGCGAGGATCTCGGGGAGCGAGTAGGAATGGAGCGCCAGGATCCGGCGCTGGAGCGCCTCGTAGCGCTCGCGCCCGGTCTTCATGACCAGGAGCGCCTCGTCCTCCTCCCGCAGCTCGCCTTCCCAGAAGAACACCGACCGGACGCCCGGCACGACGTTGACGCACGCGGCCAGACGTTCCTCCACCAGGATACGGGCCATCCGCGTCCCCTCGGCAGCCGAGGGCACGGTCACCAGGACGACGCGGGTGTCCACCTCGCTCATCAGCGCGGGGCGCCCCTGACGATGAAGCCGGCCATGCCCTTGCCCTCCAGCTCCGCCTTCACCGCCTTCGCCTTGTCCCGATCGTCGAAGCCCCCGACACGCACCAGGTAGACGGTCCCCTTCTCGCCGCCGACGGGGCGGATCTTCGGATTCATCCCTTGGGTGGCCAGCTCCTTGGAGAGGGCGACGGCCTCGCGGAGCGGCAGGGCCGGGCGAACCACCGCGCCGCCCTTGACGGCGTCGGCCCGGTAGCCCTTGGCCTTCACCTTGTCGTAGAGGTCCCGCTGCGCGACCCCCTCCACGAACACCTCGTTGCGGCCACCTACTCCGCTGCGGGTAACCGTCGCGCGCTCCACCGGGTACTTCTCGGCCGTCAGCTTGTCGGTCAGGCGGGCAGCGTTCGCCGCCTCCTTGAACGCCCCGACCTGTACCCAGTAGTCTCCTTTGGACGTGGCCCCAGTGCCCGCGCGCGCGGTCACGGCGGGCTTCGGGGCTGGCGCGGCAGGCTTTTCAGCAGGCGGGACCGGTGCGGGTCGAGGCTCGGGCGCCACGGGCGTCGCGGGCTTCGGAGCCGGTGGAGCGGGCAGCTCCGCCACCTTGGGAGGCGGCGGGGAAGCTGGAGGCGCGGCGGGCGCCGCGGGCTTCGGAGCCGGTGGAGCGGGCGGCTCCGCCACCTTGGGAGGCGGCGGGGAAGCTGGAGCCGAAGGCTTGGCCGGCGAGGGTTGAGCCGGCTTGACGGTGGCGACCTGGGGCTTGGCCGACCACCACTCGAGAACGTACGGCAGGGCCACCACCCCAACGACGCCGAGGACGATGACGATCAGCAGCGCCCGAAACCACATCGCCGCGAAGATGCTCCGCGGGGCCTCCTCTTCTTCGTACTCCCCTTCTTCCTCTTCGTAGTCGTCGTCGTCGCGCTTAGGGCTCATCCGGCCACCTCGGGCGGGCTTTATGCCGGGCCAATCTTACCACGGACCGGGAACGCCACAAACGGATTCTGCTTTGGGTTCTGACGGGTTAGCGCCCCCCCTCACCGTCAGCGCTTGAGGGGCTGGAAGACAAGCTCGGCGAAAAACGCCTCGGCCTGACTCCGGGTGTCGTTGGAATCGATCATGATCGCGACCTTGCCCGCCTGGGGCGGCTCCTTGCCGAAGAGATCCACGTAGTCCTGGTAGACGTTGCGCTCCTCGCGAACCCACTGGCCGAGGCGCTCGAGGCCACTCTCGAGCACGACGAGCTTGACGTTGGAGGACTGCGGGCTCGTGACCTTGAGGCCCACCGGCGCGCGGCTGTCCCAGATGTACCCGAGGACGTCGCTGTTGATCCGCGGAAACGGCCAGCGGGGAAAGATCACGTACACCTGGGCGGCCTGGTCGTCGCTCGTCCGCTCGCGAATGTCCCCGCCCGTGGGAAGCTTCACGACTTTCCAGGTCCAGCTGAGGAGCGGGTAATCCTTGACCTCCAGCGCCACGTCCCGATAAAGGGCAAAGGACGTGCGCTCGCTCTGGAGCCGGAACGCGACGCGTTCCTCGTCCCGCACCACGTCCACCTGGGCCCGCCCCGCGAACTCCTTGAGCTCCCAGGCCGGCGGCGGCCCGGCGAGCGGCAGCCGTGCCGAGAGCTCGTCCAGGATCTTCACGACGACTGGCTCGCCGAGCCTCGCGCGCGGCACCGCGGCCACCGCCTGGGCCTGTTTTTCCCGGAGCGCGTTCTGCTTCACGGTCTCCGGCGAAGACTCAGGGGGCGACGCTGGTTGCGGGGCGGAGCTCGGCCCGGGCCCGATCGGCGCGGCGAAGCCTGGGGGGCGGCCGCTCATCGGCGGGGGCCCGCTCGGCGGCTGCGCGGGAAGCGGGCCGGCCCGAGGCGCCGGGGGCTCCGACGCCTCGAAGAGGCGGCTGTAGAAATGGCGATGGCGCGGGCTCAGGGCGAGCACGGCCAAGACGGCGAAGACGATCGCGATCGTGATGGCAAGGCCGCCCGCCGCGCCGCGCCGTCGGCGATGCCGCCTCACCGGCGCCTCCGAGCACGCCTCGCCGGTGCGCGGCGGAAGAGGAGCCGCACGGGCGAGCCGGTGAAGCCGAAGGCCTGGCGCAGCGAGCTCACCAGGTAGCGCTCGTAGGAGAAGTGAATCTTGTCCGGCTGGCTGACGCGGACGGCGAATGTGGGAGGCTCGCTGCTCACCTGGGCGGCCGAATGAAACGTGATGGGGAGCCCCTTGTGGCTGACCGGGCGCCGCTCCATCGCCTGGCCGAGCGTCTTGGCGACGAGGGCGGGCGCGATGCGCTTCGACGCCTCCTCCCCCACCTGGTCCACGAGGTCGAAGAGCTCGGGGAGCCCCAGGCGCGACACGGCCGACGTGAATGCCACCGGCGCGTACTCGACAAACGGCAGGCGGTCGCGGATCTGCTCCACGACCTCGGCGCGCCGCACCATCCCGCGCGGGACCAGATCCCACTTGTTCACGGCGATCACGATGGCGCGCCCGGCGTCGTGCGCGTAGCCCGCGATGTGGGCGTCCTGGGCCGTCACGCCTTCGGAGGCATCCAGGAGCAGGATCGCCACCTGGCAGCGCTCGAGGCTCCGGAGCGCCATGACCACGGCGAGCTTCTCGAGCGGCGCGGTGACCTTCCCCTTCCGGCGGATCCCCGCGGTGTCGATCAGCACGTACGCGCGGCCGCGGAAAGAGAGCAGCGTATCCACGGCGTCGCGGGTCGTCCCCGGCGCCTCGTGCACCAGGACGCGCTCCGCGCCGAGCAGGGCGTTCACGAGCGAGGACTTGCCGACGTTCGGCCGCCCCACGACGGCCACTCTGAGGCTTGCCCGCGCCGGCTCGGCGGCCCCACCCGGCGCCATCGGCCGGATCGCTTCCAGCAGCTCGGCCACGCCCCGGCCGTGCTCGGCCGACACGGCGAAGACCTGCGGGAACCCGAGCGCGTAGACCTCCCCCAGGAGGGCTTCCTGGTCCCGCTCGTCCACTTTGTTCGCGACCACGACGACCGGCCGGTCGCTCTTCCTCAATTGTCGGGCGATCTCGTGGTCCAGCGGGGTCACGCCGACGCGACCATCCACCACGAAGAGGACCAGGTCCGCTTCCTCGATCGCCAGCCGCACCTGGCGGCTCACCGCCTCGACCAGATCGTTGCCGCTCCCGGGATCGAAGCCCCCGGTGTCCACGACGGTCGCCTGCCAGCCGCCGAACTCGACGCGTCCGTCGAGCCGGTCGCGGGTGACGCCCGGTACGTCCCGGACCAGGGCCTGGCGCCGCCCGACGAGGCGGTTGAAGAGCGTGGACTTGCCGACGTTGGGCCGGCCCACGACGGCGATGACGGGCCTCAGCATGAGACGACGGGGAGACTCCCGAGGAGGGCCTTGAGGAGGGCGCGCGGCGTCGGCGCCACGGGGCGGACGGGCACGCCGAGGGCCTGCTCCAGGTCGGCGGGGGTGAGGTCGTCCAGAAACACGTTGGCCTCGTCGCGGAGGGTCACGTCGGGGAGCAGCACGAGGTCGCCCTGCGGGCGGCCGGAGAGCTGGGCGAGGATGTCCTGCCCCGTGAGGAGCCCCGCCACGGCGATGTTGCCGCCGAAGAAGGTGTTCGCCACCGGTACCACGCTCGTCGTCACCCCGGCCACCTCCACCTGGGCGAGCAGCGCGGCGAGGCGCGGCGCGAACATCTCCCCCGTGACGACACTGACGGCCCGGGAAGGACGGACTTCCCGCGGCAGGTGCCCAGAGGCGCGCCGGAACCCCTCGGCGAAGCGGCGGACCAGCCCTACCCCGTCCTCGACGAGCGGGAACCCCTCGTAGTCGCGGGCCGGCGGGGGCTCGAGCCCGCCATGGAGGTAGAGCTCGTCCGCGGCGAAGACGAGGCGGCTTCCGAGGCGGCCTCGATACTCCCGTTGCCACGCCTCGATCGTGGTGACGAGGTCCTTGGCCTCCTCGGGGCTCGGCGTGGAGAGCCGGGGGAGCCGCTCGCGGTAGCGGGTCAGCCCCACCGGCACCACCGCCACGGTCGCGACCGCCGGATAGAGGGCGGAGAGATCGCGGACGCTCCTCGCGAGGTGGGCGCCGTCGTTCCACCCCGGACAGAGCACGATCTGCGCGTGCATCCGGATCCCGGCCCGGGCCAAGCGCCCCATCCGCGGGAGCAGATCGCCCTTGACGCGCGGCTTGCCCAGGAGCGCGTGCCGGAGCTCGGGATCGGTCGCGTGCACCGAGACGTAGAGCGGCGACAGGCGCTGCTCCTCGATGCGCCGGAGCTCCGGCTCCTCGAGGTCGGTGAGCGTGATGTAGTTGCCGTGGAGGAAGGAGAGCCGGTAGTCGTCATCCTTGACGTAGAGGCTCTTCCGCATCCCCCTGGGGAGCTGGTGGATGAAGCAGAAGACGCACTTGTTGGCGCAGGTGGAAATCTCCGCGGGCCGGGGCGGTAGGAGCTCCACGCCCAGGTCCCGTCCCTCCTGGCGATGAATCGTCAGGGCTTCGGCGCGCCCGTGCCGCTCGAGCTCGATGGACAGACGCTCCTCCGCCGCCCCGAAGTGGAAATCAATGCTGTCCCGGATCGGCACCCCGTTGATGGCGACGAGCCGGTCGCCTGCCAGGAGCCCCGCCCGGGCGGCCGGGGTCCGCGGCCGCACCTGGGCGACGACGACGCCCTCAGCGGACAAGCGTGCGGGCATGGGGCTCGCTCGGCGAGGGCTGGTGCCGCAGCCGCGTGCCTTGGTAGAGGTACTGGATCCCCGACGCCGTGGTGAAGAGCGCGGTCGCTAGGACGAACCACGTCACGGCCGCCGGGATCTTGAAGTAGAACTGGAGCATGGCGGCGAGCACGGTGAGCATCTGGAAGAACGTCGAGGCCTTCCCGAGCCAGGTCGGGGTCGGGAAAATCGTCCCGCCCGCGATGTGGATCAGGGCCGCGCCCAGGATCAGCACCACGTCCCGGCTGATGACCACGGCGGTGATCCAGAAAGGAAGGACTTTCAGGTACGTGAGGGTAATGAAGGAGGCCGTCAGGAGGAGCTTGTCGGCCACGGGGTCGAGGAACGCGCCCAGGCGGGTCTGGCTCCCGCGCCGCCGCGCGATGTAGCCGTCGAGGGTGTCAGTCAGGCTGGCGAGGAGAAAGACGACGAGCGCCGTGGTCGGACGCCGGTACACCAGCTGCGTCACGAACACGGGGATCAGGACGATCCGGACGACCGTCAACCAGTTGGCGAGTCCCACGAAAGACCCCGGAACGCCATTCTAACACCGATCAGACGCTGCCGACGCGATAGGCCGACACCCGGCCGAGCAGGGAGCGGGGCAGCTCCACGTCGAGCAGCACGCCGCCTTCCCCGTCCTCCCGCCGGAGCACCCGGCCCTTGTCGTAGCAGAGGGCGAGCGCCCGGCCGTCGGCGTAGGGGATCCGGAGGCTGACGCGGCCCACCTGCGAGCGGAGCGCCGCCTCGATGGCGGCGAGCAGCTCGGGCAGGCCCGCGCCCGTGAGGGCGGAGACCGGGATCCCGCCCGAGCTCTCCGCCAGGCGCCTGACGTCGTGCGACTCCGCGACCCGGTCCGCTTTGTTCAGCGCGATCAGGACGGACCGGTCGGCGAGCTCGAGGTCGGCCAGGAGGCGCTCCACCGCCCGCATCTGCTCCTCGACCCCCGGGTGGCTCGCGTCCAGCACGTGGAGGAGCACGTCGGCGTCGCCGAGCTCCTCGAGCGTGGCCCGGAAGGCGGCGATCAGCTCCGGCGGGAGCTTCCGGATGAAGCCGACCGTGTCGGTGAGGAGGAACCGCCGGCGATCGCGAGGCGTGATCAGGCGCGCCGCGGGATCGAGCGTGACGAAGAGCTGGTCGGCGACCCGGAAACGGGACCCGGCCAGACGGTTCAGGAGCGTCGTCTTCCCCGCGTTGGTGTAGCCCACGAGCGCCACCACGGGCCAGCCCGCGGCCGCGCGACGGTCGCGGAGGAGCCGGCGGTGGCGCTCGACCCGTCGCAGCTCGCCCTGGATCTGCTGGATCCGTCGCCGGATGATCCGCCGGTCGGACTCGAGCTGGGTCTCGCCGGGTCCCCGGGTCCCGATGCCGCCGCCGAGGCGTTCGAGGTGCGCCCAGCGCCGCACCAGGCGCGGGAGCAGGTACGAGAGCTGGGCCAGCTCCACCTGGAGCTTACCCTCGCTCGTCCGGGCGCGCTGGGCGAAGATGTCGAGGATGAGGGCGCGCCGGTCAATGACCTTCAGACCGAGGGCCCGGGAGAGGTTCCGCTCCTGGGCCGGCGAGAGGTTGTCGTCGGTGATGACGACGTTGGCCGCCCGCTCGCGCGCCAGGGTCTTCAGCTCTTCCACCTTCCCCTTGCCGAAGTAGAGCCGCAGCGAGCGCGACGGCACATCCTGGACGACAGTCCCCACCACGCGCGCGCCCGCCGACTCGGTGAGGCGCTCCAGCTCCTCCAGCGACTCCCCGACCGCCCACCGCGGCTGCTTGGGGAAACGGAGCGCGGCCAGGAGCGCCTGCTCGGGCTGGCCGTTGGTGTCCCAGAGGCGCTTTCGCGTCACGGGCGAAGCCCTTCCTGGATGATCCACTTCTCCAGCTGCTCGGCGGTCCCGTCGAGGCCTCCCGCGGCCTCGGGGTCCACCCAGCGGATCGCCGGTTCCCGAGCCAACCACGTCCACTGCCGCTTGGCGTACTGGCGCGTGTCGCGCTTCATCTCGCGGACCGCGGCGGCCTCGGAGGACTTCCCCTGAATCACCCCGACGAAGTGCCGGTAACCGATCCCGTGCAGCGCGGGGAGGTCCGGCTCGAAGCCCGCGTCGAGCAGGGCCTCTGTCTCGGCGCGGAGACCCCGGGCGACCATGGCGTCCACGCGCCTATCCAGGAGGGCGTAGAGGGAGGCGCGCGGCCGCGTGAGGCCCACCAGGAGTAGCCGCCACGGGGGCCGGCTCTCGCGCCAGTGGGACGGGGCGCCCAGCGGGGCGCCGGTCAGGCGGTGGATCTCGAGGGCGCGGATGATCCGGACGCGGTCCCGTTCGTGAATCCGCTCCGCCGCCTCGGGGTCCACCGCCCTGAGGCGCCTCCACAGCGCGGGAAGGCCCTCGCGGCGCGCCAGCAGGGCGAGCTCGCGGCGCACGTCCGGATCGGCAGGCGGGACCGGCAGCAGGCCCCTCAAGAGTGCCCGGACGTAGAGCCCGGTGCCGCCGACGACCAGAGGCAGCCGCCCCCGCGCGAGGATCCCCGGGACGACCTGGCGCGCCTCGGCAAGAAAGCGAGCAGCGTGATACCGCTCGTCGGGATCGACCACATCGATCAGGTGGTGCGGGACGGCGGCGCGCTCTACGGGGCTCGGCTTGGCCGTGCCGATGTCCATCCCGCGGTAGACCTGGCGCGAGTCGGCGCTCACGACCTCGAGCGGAAGCCGACTGGCGAGCCGGACCGCCACCTCGGTCTTTCCCGTCCCCGTGGGTCCCGTGATCACAACGAGCGGGGGAAGTTCCGGGCTCATGGCTTCATGATACCGGAGGCTCACCACGTGCGCTTGAGCTCGCGCCTGATCTCGCCGAGTGACAGACGCGAGACGATCGGACGGCCGTGCGGGCAGAAGTAGGGCGTCTCGGTGAGGGAGAGATCGGTCAAGAGCCGCACCATCTCCTCACGCCCCAGGGGCGCGCCGGCCTTCACGGCGGCCCGGCACGCGACGAAAGCGAGCGTCCGGTCCACGAGCGGCGGCGCCGGGCCCCGCCCCTCGGCCCGGCTCCTGGGCCCGGGCGCGCCGACCTCGTCCACGAGCGCCTCGAGGAGCCGGCGCGGCTCCTCCCCCTTGAGCAGGGCGGGGACGGCGCGGAGGAGGAGCGTGGCCCCGCCGAAGCCCTGGAGGTCGAAGCCGAGGCCCGCCAGCGCCTCCCGCCACTCGCCCAGGAGGGCGCGGCTCGCGGGCCCGAGCTCGAGCGTCAGCGGGAACAAGAGCTCCTGCGACGGGAGCGGCCCTGCCGCGAGATCGGCCTTGAGGCGCTCGAAGAGGACTCGCTCGTGGGCCACGTGCTGGTCCACGAAGAAGACCTCCTCCTCGCTCGCGGCCACGATGAAGGTGTCGTGGAGCTGGCCCACCACGGCGCCGAAGAGCATCGGGGAATAGCCGGCCGCGCCCTCCTTGAACAGCCCTGGCTGCGCGTCCGTCGGCAGCGCCGCCGGCGACCCCGACGGGGCTTGGGCGGCGACGGGCCGCGGAGAAGCCACCACCTCCGGGGCCCGGAGCGCCTCCTGGACGGCGGCGAAGACGAGCTCCTGGATGAAGCGCGGCTGGCGGAACCTCACCCACGCCTTGCTCGGGTGCACGTTGACGTCCACCTCCCCCGACGGGACGTCCAGCGTCAGCACCGCGACCGGGAACTGGTCGCGGGCCAGGAGCGGGCGGTACGCCTCCAGGAGCGTCTGGAGCAGCTGGGTGTCCCGCACCGGACGGCCGTTCACGATGACGACCATCTCGTCGCGGTTGCCGCGCGCGAGCGCGGGCGGGCTCACGAGGCCCCGAATGCGGAGGCCGCGCTCCTGGCGGCCGACATCCAGGAGCCGGCCGGCGACGTCGTAGCCCAGGAGGGCGCCCACCCGATCGCGCAGAGTGGCGGCCTTGGGGGCCGTGAGCACGGCCCGGTCGTTGTGAGTCACGCGGAGGTGGAGCGCGGGGTGGGCCAGGGCGAGTTGGCCCGCGATCCTGAGTCCGGCGGCCAGCTCCGTCTGAGGGCTCTTGAGGAACTTGAGACGCGCCGGGGTGTTGAAGAAGAGATCCGTGATCTCGACGGCCGTACCCACCGAGCACTCGACGGCGAGGCGCTGGCGCACCGCCCCGCCCTCTCCCCTCAGCATGGCTCCCGGCGCAGCGCCGCGCGCGCGGGAGAGGAGGGAGAAGCGCGAGACGGCGCAGATGGCGGGCAGCGCTTCGCCGCGGAAGCCGAGCGAGCGGATCTCCCGGAGGTCCGCCTCGGTGGCGATCTTGGAGGTGGCGTGCCGCTCCAGGGCGAGCTCCAGCTCGTCGGCCGTCATGCCGACCCCGTCGTCCACGATCCGGATCAGCGCGCGCCCGGCGTCCTTCAGATCTACCGCGACGCGCCCGGCCTCGGCGTCGAGGGCGTTCTCGAGGAGCTCCTTCAGGACCGAGGCGGGGCGCTCCACGACCTCGCCGGCCGCGATCTGGTTCACCAGGTGCTCGGGCAGGCGGACGATCCGGCTCACCGCGTCTCCCTGAGCTCGCTCTGCCATCGGGCCAGGAGGTTCAGCGCCTCGAGCGGCGAAAGCCGCGCCAGATCCAAGGCCTCGAGCTCCTTGAGCAACGGGTGGGACCCCGGCGGAAAGAGCGCGAGCTGGACTTCCCGCTCGGACGGCGCCCGGGGCGGGAGCGCCTGGCGCGTCGCTTCCAGCTCGGCGAGGAGCGCCTTCGCCCGGTCCACGACTGGGGCCGGGAGCCCGGCCAGCCGCGCGACCTGGATCCCGTAGCTCCGGTCGGTCCCGCCGGAACGGACCTTGTGCAGGAAGATGATCTCGTCGTTCCACTCCCTGACCGCCACGTGAAAGTTTCGGATCCGCGGGAACCGGTCCGCGAGCTCGGTCAGCTCGTGGTAGTGGGTGGCGAAGAGCACCTTGGCCCCTCCCCCGCGCTCGTGGAGCTCCTCGGCGATGGCGCAGGCGATCGCCAGCCCGTCGAACGTGGAGGTCCCCCGCCCGACCTCGTCGAGCAGGACGAGGCTCCGCGGGGTGACGTTGTGGAGAATGTTGGCGGTCTCCAGCATCTCCACCAGGAACGTGCTCTGGCCGCGCGCCAGGTTGTCCTGAGCGCCGACACGCGCGAAGATCCGGTCCACGAGCCCGATGCGCGCCTCCCGCGCGGGGACGAACGCGCCCATCTGGGCCAGGATGACGAGCAGCGCGGCCTGGCGGAGATAGACGCTCTTGCCCGCCATGTTGGGGCCGGTGAGCATGATGATCTGCGCCGTGTCGCCGTCCAGCTCGAGATCGTTCGGCACCACCGGCTCTCGGCTCACCGCCTCAAGGACCGGATGGCGCCCGTCCACGATCTGAAGTCTGCGGTCCTCGGTGACGACGGGCCGCACGTGCCCGCGCGCGTGCGCCCCCTCGGCGAGGCCTGCCAGGACGTCGAGGGCACCGACGGCCCGGGCCGTGGCGAGCAGGGCCGGGACCTCCCGCGCGACGCTCCGGCGCACCTCCTCGAAGAGCTCGAACTCGAGCCGCTGGATCCGCTCCTCGGCGCCGAGCACCTTGGCCTCGTACTCCTTCAGCTCCGGCGTGACGAAGCGCTCGGCCCCCACCAGCGTCTGGCGCCTGACGTAATCCGCCGGAACCTTGGCGCGGTGCGCGTTCGAGACCTCGATGGAGTAGCCGAAAACCCGGTTGAAGCGGACGCGAAGGGTCGCGATGCCGGTGCGGGCCCGCTCCCGGGCCTCAAGCCCGGCGATCCAGGCCTTGGCCTCGCGCAACTCGCGCTTGAGGTCGGCGAGCGCCTGGCTCCAGCTCTCGCGGATCAGGCCTCCCTCGTGCAGCCCAAGGGGCGGGGCGTCTTCGAGGGCGTCGGCCAGGAGCTTCTGGATCGGCTGGAGTTCGGCCAGCTCTCCGGCGAGCGTGCCGAGGAGCGGGGCGCCGAGAACGGCCAGGGTGGCCTTGAGCCCGGGGAGCGGGGCGAGCGAACTCCGGAGGGCGATCAGGTCGCGCGCATGGGCCACGCCCAGGGCGACCCGGCTCGTCAGCCGCTCGAGGTCTCCCACGGAGCCGAGCAGGCTCCGAGTCTCGGCCCGGACGGCGGGCGTCTCCACCAGCGCCCCGATCGCCTCCTGGCGACCTTGGATCGCGGCCGGATCCAGGAGCGGCCGGAGGAGCCAGTGGCGGAGGGCGCGCGCGCCCATGGGCGTCCGCGTCTCGTTGAGGACGCCGAAGAGCGAGCCGGCGACCCGCCGCTCCCGGAGCGTCTCGAACAGCTCGAGGGTCGTGACCGCGGTCGGGTCCAGAGATAAGGCATCCCCGGGCACGAAGCGCTGCAGGCGCGTCAGGTGCCCGAGGGCCTCGCCCTGCATGTTCTGGAGGTACGTGAGCGCTCCCGCCGCAGCCTGGATCCCCCAGGTCATCCCCCCGAGGCCGAAGCCGTCGAGCGAGGGCACCGTGAACTGGCGACAGAGCATCTCCCGGGACGCGGGGAGGCTGGGGAAGGTCACGCCCGTCGTCAGGGCGGCGCCGCTGTCGCCGAGGCGCCCCAACAGGGGCTTATCCTCCTCCTGGAGGGCCGCGGGGAGCAGGATCTCGGCGGGGCGCCTCAGGAGCGCCGCCTCCAGGAGACCCGCCCCCTGCCCCGGCTCCTCGCCCACCCAGAAGTCGCCCGTGGAGACGTCCACGAGGGCGACCCCCAGGCCGTCGCGCCCGCGCGCCAGGACCAGGAGGAAATTGTTGGTCGCCCGGTCGAGGAACTGCGTGTCGGTGACGGTGCCGGGGGTGATGACCCGCACCACCTCGCGGCGGATCAGTTTCCGCTCCTTGCCCGGCGCCTCCATCTGCTCACACAGCGCGACCTTCTGGCCGGCGGCGATCAGGCGGGCGATGTAGCCGTCCGCCGCCTGGTGGGGGATCCCGGCCATCGGGACGGCCCCCTCCCCTTTCTGGCGCGAGGTCAGCGCGAGCTGCAAGAGCCGCGCCCCCAGGTGCGCGTCCTCGAAGAACATCTCGTAGAAGTCGCCGAGCCGGAAGAGCAGGAGGTAATCGGGATACCGGAGCTTGAGTTCCCGGTACTGCCTCATGACGGGCGTCAACTCCGGGGGGGTGGCCAACGTCACCTCGCGAGTCGGGTGAGGATCAGCCGCGATGATCGTCCTCCGCCAGGGCGGAGGTCAGTCGCGCGTACGTGGCGTCCAGGGACTCGGGGAGCACGCGGACGTCCCCGAGGACCGGCATGAAGTTGGTGTCGCCGCTCCAGCGGGGGACCACGTGGATGTGGAGGTGCCCCTCGACGCCGGCTCCGGCGATCCGCCCCTGGTTCACCCCGACGTTGTAGCCCTCGGGGCGGGAGGCGCGGTCGAGGGCCCGGACCGCGCCCTGGACGAGCGCCATGGCCTGCCCGAGTTCATCGGCCCCGGCTTCGCCGAGCGTCCCCACGTGGCGCGTGAGGGCGACCATCAGGTGGCCCGGGGCATAGGGAAACCTGTTGAGGATCAGGAATGCCAGGGGAAGACGGCGCAGCACGAGGGCCTTCCGGTCGTCGGGGGATCGGAGCGCGTCGCAGAAGATGCAGCCGTCAGTTCGTCCGGCGCTCCCCACGTAGGACATCCGCCAGGGAGCCCAGAGTCGCTCCACGCCTAGAGGGATCGGGCGGGCGACCCAAGCCTCTGTCCTGCCCGCCGGGTGTCCGCCCAGGAACTCACGCGTTGACGAGTTCGCGCAGCCGCTTGCCGACCTTGAAGAACGGGACCCGTTTTTCGGGAACGCTCACGCTGCTGCCGGTCTTGGGGTTCCGTCCCTTCCGGGAGTTCCGGTGACGGATCCTGAAGCTCCCGAAGCCCCGAAGTTCGACCTTGTGACCCTTGGCGAGGGCGTCCGTGATGTTGTCGAAGACGGTGTTGACGATCGTCTCGCTCTCCTTCTTCGTCAGGTTGGACACCTTAGCCACTTCGTCAATCAGGTCGGCCTTGGTCATATCGGAGCTCCTCGGCGACGAACCCCCAACGGGCCCGGTTTCGCGCAAAAAATTCGATCCTCACGCTACCACGGCGAGTGGAAGATTGTCAAGAACGTTGAGGGGTTACGTCCCGCCGGCGGTGAGGCCCCGGGTCGAGCCACGCTACTCCATGAGGTAGAGCGGGGTCTTGAACATGGGCAGCCCCGGCACCAGAGGGTTCGCCCCCAGAAGCCCCAGCCGGCTCTTGAAGAACTCCCACGGCCAGCTCCGCCGCCGAGGGAGAATCAGCTTGGGTTTCGGCGGCAGCTTCGCCAGCTTCGCCGCCTCCTCGATGGCATCGTCGAGCCCGCCGAGGGCGTCCACCATCCGAAGCTGCTTGGCCTGCTGGCCGGAGACGATCCGGCCGTCCGCAAAGCCCGCGACCGTCTCGCGGTCCAGCTTCCGCCCGCTCGCCACGGCGTCCACGAACTGACCGTACACGTCGTCCAGCACGGCCTGGAGGATCCGGCGCTCGTCCGGGGTCATCGTGCGCGCGAAGTTGCCGATGTCCTTGTACTGCCCCGACTTGACCACGACGTACTCCACGCCGACTTTCTTCAAGAGCCCTTCCACATTCGCCATCTGCATGACGACGCCGATCGAGCCGGTCAGGGTGCCGGGGTTCGCGTAGATGCGGTCTGCCGCGCTCGCCACGTAGTAGCCGCCCGAAGCGGCCACCGAGCCCAGCGAGGCCACCACCGGCTTGTCGCTCTTCCGCACCCGCTGGATCGCCGCGTAGATCTCCTGGGTGGGTGCGACGACGCCTCCCGGGCTGTTCACCCGGACCACGACCGCGCGGACGGAGGGATTGTCCCGATGCTCGTTCAGCTCCTGGATGATGCTGTCGGCGTCCACGATGACGCCCTCCACCTCCACGATCGCGACCTTCTGCCCGCCGGGCAGCCCCCCTCGCTCCAGGACCGACATGAGCACCCAGACGGTGAGAAAAAAGACGACGATGACACCCGCCGTGACACCGAGCGCGATGGCAATGGTCCGCCCCCGTGAGGCCATGCGTGCTACTCCTCCTCCTCGTCATCGGCGGCGGCAGCGCCGCCACGCTGGCGCCTGCGGTACCGCCCCCGGTCCTCCTGCGTCGCCTCGCCCCCGACCGCGGCGGCCAGCTCCTTCAAGCTGAGGCCGATCCGTCGCTCGGCCGGGTCCACGCGAATGACGACCAGCGTCAGCTCGTCGCCGGCGTTCACGACGTCCTCGGGACGTCCGACCGGCCGGTCCGCCATCTGCGAGATATGGAGCAGCCCGTCCACCCCCGGCTCCAGCTCCACGAAGGCACCGAAGTCGGTGAGGCGGACGACCTTGCCCGATACCCGCGAGCCGACCGGGTAGCGCTGCGCCACCATCTCCCACGGGTCGGGCTGGATCTGCTTGACGCCGAGGGAGATGCGCTTGGCCTCGCGGTCCACGTTGAGGATCACGGTCTCGATGGGCTGGCCTTTCTTCAAGAGGTCCGAAGGATGGCCGATGTTGCGCGTCCACGACATGTCCGAGATGTGGAGCAGCCCGTCCACCCCCGGCTCCAGCTCCACGAAGGCGCCGAAGTCGGTGAGATTCCGCACCTTCCCCTGGACGCGCATGCCGGCGGTATAGCGTTCCTCGATGGTGCCCCAGGGATCGGGCTCGACCTGCTTCATCCCGAGCGAGATCCGCTTGGTCGCCCGGTTGACGTCGAGCACCATCACCTCGACCTGATCGCCGACGTTCACCAGCTTGGACGGGTGCCGGACGCGCCGGGTCCAGCTCATCTCGGACACGTGCACCAGCCCCTCGATGCCGGCCTCCAGCTCCACGAAGGCGCCGTAGTTGGTGAGGCTCACCACGCGGCCGGTCACCTTCGAGCCGAGGGGGTACCGGGTCTCGACGCTCTCCCAGGGGTCCAAGCTCTTCTGCTTGTACCCGAGCGAGACGCGGCCGGTCTCCTTGTCGAAGTGCAGGACGACCACCTCGACCTGATCGCCCACCTGGAAGATCTCCGACGGATGACCGATGCGCCCCCAGGACATGTCGGTCACGTGGAGCAGCCCGTCGATGCCGCCGAGATCCACGAACGCCCCGTAGTCCGTGATGTTCTTGATCGCCCCGGTGAGCACCATCCCTTCGTGCAGGACGGAGAGCGTGTGCCGCTTGCGGTCCTCCCGCTCCTCCTCCAGGAGGGCCCGGCGCGACAGGACCACGTTGCCGCGGCGGCGGTTCAGCTTGATGACCTTCGCCCGGATCATCTGCCCGACCAGCGACGCCAGATTCTTGACGGGCCGGAGATCCACCTGCGAGCCCGGCAGGAACGCCCGGACGCCGACGTCCACGGCGAGCCCGCCCTTGACCACCTCGACCACCTTCCCCTCCACCCCCATCCCCTTCTCGTAGGCGCGGGAGACGACGTCCCACACCTTGATCTTGTCCGCCCGCTCCTTGGAGAGGACGATCACGCCCTCGTCGTCCTCCTTCGCCTCCAGGTACACCTCGATCTCGTCGCCGACGTTGGGAACGGCGCCCGCGCGGATGAACTCCTCGAGGGCGATCGTGCCCTCGCTCTTGTACCCCACGTCCACGAGCACCTCGCCCCCGCGCACCTGGACAATCCGCCCTCGGACGACCTCGCCTTCCTCGAAGTCCGCGAGCTCCTGGCTGAACCAGTCCTCCATGCGCTCCTCGCCCTCGGCGGCTATCGCCTCCTTTCGCCCCGGCACCTCCGCGGGGCCACCCTTCCGCTCGTCCTTTTCCATTCGAACGCGTCCCCCTTTATCTCTCTGACGTATTTCGCATCTGGTGAAGCCCTCCGAGGGCGGTCGCCGCCCCCGTCCGATCCGCTTCGCCGACCGCCGCCTTCAACCGGGCGATGGCCGCCATCATCTCGCCGCTCACCTCCAGGTAGCGCTCCTTCCGCGGCCCGTCGTCGGCCTTCTTGAAGAAGAGCGGCGCCCCGAAGGTCACCCGCACCTTCCCGGGTCTCGGCAAAAGCCGCCCGCGCGGGAGCGCCTGCCCTGTGCCCTCGATGTAGGCCGGGACCACGAGGGCGCCGCTCAGGAGCGCGAGCATCCCGGCGCCGGCCCTGCCGTCCCTGAGCACGCCCTCGGGGCCGCGCGTCCCCTCCGGAAACACCAGGAGGGCGTGGCCGCTTTCCAGGATCCTGAGCGCCTCCCGGAGCGCGCGCGCGTCCCCACCCTCTCGCCGGACCGGTCGCGCGTTGACGGCGTAGATCAGTCGCCCGAAGAGCGGGATCCTGAACAGCTCGGCCTTGGCCATGAAGTGAAGCGGCCGCAGACTCGCCGCGCTGACGACGGGCGGGTCGAGCACGCTCGAGTGATTCGCCACGATCATCGCGGGCCCGACGGCGGGGACGTGCCGGGCCCCCCGCACCTCCAGCCGGAACAGGAGCCGGGCCGCCACCGCCGCCAGCCACCTCAGGAGGGCGTACAGCATCCGTACCGCTCCACCACATTCAGCATGAGCCCAACCACTTCCTCCACCGATTTCTCCGTCGAGTCGATCACGGTGGCCCCTTCCGGGACCACGAGGGGCGCCAGCGCCCGCTCCATGTCCTGCCGGTCCCGCCGGAGGATCTCCGACCGGACCGCCTGCGGGTCGGCCGCGATGCCCCGCCCCTGGAGCTCCCTCAGACGGCGCAGGGCCCGGACCTCCGGCGCGGCGTCCAGGTAGAACTTCACCTCCGCGTCGGGGCAGACGACGCTGCCGGTGTCACGCCCCTCCAGCACCGCGCCCCCCGCGGCGGCGAGCCGGCGCTGGATCGGCATGACCTTGTCCCTCACGGAGGCCAGCGTCGAGAGCCGCGAGGTGAACTCCCCGATCTCGGGGGTCCGGATCTCGCCGGTCACGTCCCGCCCGTCCACCAGCACCGCCCCGTCCTTCAGCTCCACCGTCGTCTCCTCCAGGAGCCGTCCGAGGGCGGGCGCGTCCTCCGGAACCACGCCGGCCCGGCGCACGCGCCAGGCGATCCCGCGGTAGAGCGCGCCTGTATCGATCAGCCGGTAGCCGAGGCGCCGCGCCATCTCGCTTGCCACGGTGCTCTTCCCCGCCCCGGCCGGACCGTCAATCGTGATCACGGGAGGCCGACGGCTGCTCAAGACTCCACGACGGCGCACGGCTCCGAGGCCAGCCTGTTGAGCGTCGCGAGAAACTCGGGATAGGACGTGGCAACGCACGCCGTGTCCTCCACCACCGTCTGCCCCTCGGCCACGAGCCCGGCCACGATCAGCGCCATCGCCATGCGGTGGTCGCCCCAGCTCTGAACCACCGCCCCCCTGAGGGGAGTCCCGCCCTCGATCCGGAACCCGTCCGCCCGCTCCTCCGCCCGCACCCCGAGCTTCCCGAGCTCGCTGATGATCGCGTGAAGGCGGTCCGACTCCTTGACCCGAAGCTCCGCCGCGTCGCCGACCTCGGTCGGCCCGGCGGCGCACGCCGCGGCCACCGCCAGCACCGGCAGCTCGTCGATGAGCCGGACAATCACGGATCCGCCGACGCGGGTTCCCCGGAGGGCGCTCGCGCGCGCGGTGAGGGTCGCGGTCGGCTCACCGGCGTCGGCCCGCGCGGCCAGCCGGACGTCCGCGCCCATCTCCCTAAGCACATCCAGGAGCCCTGTGCGCGTCGGGTTGACGCCGACCCCCGGGATCGTCACCTCGCTCCCCGGCACGGCGGCACCGGCCACGAGGAAGAACGCGGCCGACGACAAGTCGCCGGGGACGTGGATCGGGCGGCCGCGGAGCTCCCCGCCCGGCGTCACCGTCACGCCCCGCGCGTCCACGGCGACCCGAGCGCCGAAGCCCGCGAGCATGCGCTCGGTGTGGTCCCGCGATCGGGCCGGCTCCTCCACGCACACCGGGCCATCGGCGTAGAGCCCGGCCAGGAGGAGCGCCGACTTCACCTGCGCCGACGACACCGGGGAGCGGTAGCGAATCCCCCCGAGCGGCCGCGCCCCACGAATCGCCAGGGGGAGGCGGCTTCCACCGCTTCGGCCGACGACCGTGGCCCCCATCTGGCCCAGGGGCTCGGTGACCCGCCCCATCGGACGGCGCCGGAGCGAATCGTCCCCCGTCAGCACGCTCCAGAACGGCTGGCCCGCCAGGACCCCCAGGAAGAGCCGCGCCGTGGTCCCCGAGTTGCCGCAGTCGAGGACGTTGTCGGGCTCCTGGAGCCCAAGGAGTCCCGCCCCGCCGACCCGGTACTGGCCGGGGCCCTTCCGCGTCACCTCCACGCCGAGCGCCCCGAGGGCGCGGAGCGTGCCCAGACAGTCTTCCGCCTCGAGGAAGCCCGAGATCTCCGTCGGACCCGTGGCCAGGGCGCCCAGGATGGCCGCGCGGTGCGAGACGGACTTGTCCCCGGGCACCTCGACGGTCCCGCGAAGCGCTCTGGGCGGGCGAACCACCACCCTCATTCGAGGCGCCTCCGCATCGTCCGGATGCGGTCGAGCGTCTCTTCGAGCGCCACGGCGTCGCCCTCGCTCACGAGCCGCTCCAGCTCGGCCAGCGAGGCCTTGAAGGCCGCCAGGGCGGGGCCGAGGGCGGCGCGGTTCGTCAGGAAGATCTCGCGCCAGAGGCGAGCGTCGGAGGTGGCGATCCGCGTGGTGTCCTTGAAGCCGCGCGCCGCGACGCCGAACGATGACGGATCCATCCGCGCCACCGCCTCCACCAGCGCGTACGCCACCAGGTGAGGCAGGTGGCTCACCGCCGCCACGGCGCGGTCGTGCTGCTCCGGGTCCATCTGGCTGACGCGGGCGCCCAGCGCCTCCCAGAACTCGGACACGCGCTTGAGCCCGAGACGGTCGGTCGCGTCCGTCGGCGTCACGATGACGAGGGCCCCCTCGAAGAGATCCGCCCGGGCCGCTCGATACCCCGCAACCTCGGAGCCGGCCATGGGGTGGCTGCCCACGAAGGCCAGGGGCCGCCCGGCCGCGAGCCGCTCGGCGGTCCTGACGATCGGGCCCTTCGTGCTTCCCACATCAGTGATGATCGCCCCGTCGGTGGCGGCCTCCCAGACCTTCGGCACCAGCGCCTCGATCGTGGCCACCGGCGTCGCCAGGACCACGAAGTCGGCGCCCGCCACCCCCGCGGCCAGGTCGGTGGTCGCGCGCTCCACGACCCCGTCGGACAGCGCCGCGGCCAGCGACTCCTGTCGGCGGCCGACGGCCACCACCTCTCGCGCGAGGCCCCGCTGCCGCGACGCCTTGGCGATCGAGCCTCCGAGGAGCCCGAGCCCCACCACCGCCAGCCGGCGAATCACGCGCTCCGAGCCTCCTCCAGGCATTTCCTGAGGGCTTTGATGAGCCGGCGGTTCTCCTCGGGGGTGCCCACGGTGATCCGGAGCGCGGTCTCCATCCCGAAGCTGGTCATCGGCCGCACGATCACGCCCTCGTGCAGGAGCCGCTGGTAGATGTCATGGGCACTGCGCCCGACGTCCACGAGGATGAAGTTGGCGCGGGACGGGACGTACTTGAGCCCGAGCGCCGTGAATTCGTCGTAGAGGAAGTGGCGGCCCGCCTCGTTCATCCGGACGCACTCGAGGACGTGGGACTCGTCCTCCAGCGCGGCGAGCGCGGCGACCTGAGCGAGCGCGTTCACGTTGAACGGCTGGCGGATCCGGTGCAGGAGCGCCACGGCGTCGTCCGCCGCGATCGCGTACCCCACCCGCAGGCCGGCGAGGCTGGAGGCCTTGGAGAACGTCCGCAGGACGAAGACCTTGCGCCCCTGCCGCACGTAGGCCAGCGAGTCGGGGAAATCCGGTCCGAGCGCGAACTCGATGTAGGCCTCGTCGAAGACCACGATCACGGTGTTCGGGATCCGAGTGATGAACTGCTCGACCTCGGCGGCCGTCACGATGGTCGCGGTGGGGTTGTTGGGGTTCGCGAGGAAGACCAGCTTCGTCAGCGGCGTGATCGCCCGCGCCACGGCCTCCAGATCGAGACGGTAGTCCTTGAGCGTCACCACCACTCGGATCCCCCCGGCCGCCTGGACGATCATCGGGTAGACGACGAACGAGGGGTGCGGGATCACCGCCTCCTCGCCCGGGCGCAGGAAGGCCCGGACGATCAGCTCGATCAGCTCGTTGGAACCGTTGCCGAGGATGATCTGGTCGGGCGCCACGCCGTGGCGCCGGGCCAGCGCCCCGCGCAGGTAGAATCCGCTCCCCTCCGGATAGCGGTTCAGACCGGGCAGCGCGGCCTGGATCGCCTTCTGCACCCGGTCCGAAGGGCACACGGGGTTTTCGTTGGACGCGAGCTTGATCGCGTCGTGGATCCCGAGCTCTCGCTCCAGCTCCGCGATGGGCTTGCCCGGCTCGTACGGAGCGATGCCGAGGATGTGCTCGTTGGCCAAGGATTCCCAGGGCGTTTGCATACAGTGGCTCCTTACGCGCTCGGGTACGAGCCGAGAAGCTTCAGGAACAGGCAGCGCTGCCGGATCTCGGCGAGGGCCGTCTGCACCGGCGGAGCGTCCACGTGCCCCTCGAAGTCCACGAAGAAGACGTACTCCCAGGGACGCCGCTTCGTCGGCCGCGACTCGATTTTGGTCAGATTCAGCCCGTGGCGGGCGAACGGATCGAGGAACGCCGAAAGCGCTCCCACCTCGTGCGTTAGCGAGCAGAGGAGCGAGGTCTTGTCCTTCCCGGTCGGGGGCATGCCACGCCAGCCCACCACGAGGAACCGGGTGGAGTTGGCGGGGTTGTCCTCGATGCGGCTCCGGAGCACGGAAAGCCCGTAGAGTCGGCCGGCCAGCTCGCTCGCCACCGCCGCCACAGTGGGATCGCCGGCGGCGCGCTCGGCGGCCGCCACCGTGGACGACACCTCCTCGAGCTTCGCGTCAGGCAGGTGCGTCCCGAGCCACTGGCGGCACTGGGCCAGTGCCTGGGGGTGCGAGCAGACTGTCCGGATCGCCGACAGCTCGGGAGCCCGGCCGAGGAGATGGTGGGTCACTTCCAGGAGCAGCTCCCCCGTGATCGAGAGGTCCGAGTCGAGGAGGCGGTCGAGCGTGACGTTGACGGACCCCTCCGTCGAGTTCTCCACCGGCACCACCCCGAACTCCGCCCGCCCGTGCTCGACCTCGTCGAAAACCTCCGGAATGCTCCGCACGGGGACGAGGGTCGAGGAGGAGCCGAAGCGCAGGACGGCGGCCTGGTGGGTGAAGGTGGCCTGCGGACCCAGGTAGGCGATGGGAAGCGGGTGCTCGAGCGCCAGGGAGGCGGAGAGAATCTCGCGCCAGACGGCCTTGACCCCCTCCGCCGGGAAGGGCCCCGGGTTCAGGGCGAGGAGACGCCGGATGATCTCGCTTTCGCGCTCGGGAACAAAGTACGGGAGCTCCTGCCGCCGCTTGAGCTCCCCGATGCGGAGGGCGACCTCTGCGCGCTTGTTGAGGAGTTTGAGGATCTGTTCGTCGAGCTCATTGATCCTGGAACGCCATTCGTCCAGGTCCATAGGGACTCCCGCACCAACTGACTTTCCGCGAATCCGCAACAGTATAGTCGATCGCCCCCAGGGGCGCAAGCACCGTCAGACGGCGCCAAGACGCGCCAGCTCGGCCGCCGTCAGCGAGCGGGCGACGCCGGGCGGGAGAGCTCCGAGCCGGAGGGGGCCGAAGGCGACGCGGCGCAACCGGACCACGCGATGGCCGAGCGCCTGGCAGAAGCGCTTGACCTCCCGGTAGCGCCCCTCGGTAAAGGCGAGCCTGAGCCAGGTCGTCTCCGGCGCGCGACGCAGGAGCTCCACCAGGCACGGCTTTGCGGGGCCGTCGGACAGCGTCGCGCCCCGCCGCCAGCGCGGGAGCTCCGCCGCGGCTACCCGCCCCTCGACCTCCACCTCGTACACCCGCCGAATCCCGAAGCGCGGATGGAGCAGGCGCTGGGCCAGGTCGCCGTCGTTGGTCAGGAGCAGGAGCCCCTCGGCGTCAAAGTCGAGCCGGCCGACGGGAAAGAGCCGGGCCCGCTCGTGCTTCACCAGATCGAGCACGACCGGCCGGCCCCGCGGATCGCTCCGGCTGGTGAGGAAGCCGCGCGGCTTGTTCAGGAGGAAGTAGCGCTTGGGCTCGACGGCGGGGATGGGGCGCCCGTCCACGAGGATCCGGTCGCGCGACGGATCCGCCGTGCTCCCCTGCGTCGTGACCGTCCGGCCGTCGACGGTCACGCGCCCGTCGGCGATCAGCCGCTCACTGCCCCGGCGCGACGCCAGCCCCGCTTCGGCCAGGATCTTGCTGAGGCGTTTGTCCACCGACGGTGAGCGCTTGTCCCGACTCCCCGGCGGACGGCGCCGGGAGGTCCCCCTCCACGTGGGGCAACTCGGAGAGTTCGCGGAGGCCGAAGGCCACCAGGAATTCGCGCGTCGTCTCGTAGAGGAACGGACGCCCGGGGGCGTCCTTCCTTCCCGCGATCCGGATCAGGCGGCGGTCCATGAGCCCTTCCAGCACCGCCTCGGAATTCACCCCGCGCATCATGTCGATCTCCGGGCGCGAGACGGGCTGGCGATAGCCGATGATCGCGAGCGTTTCCAGCGCGGAGCGCGAGAGCCGGCTCCGCGTCCGGCTCTTGGCCAGGCGGACGAGCCAGGGCGCGACCTCCGGCCGCGTGACCATCCTGAAGCCGCCGCCCACCTCGACGATCTGGAGGCCCCGATCCTCGACCTCGTAGCGGGTTCGGAGCTCCAGGACGAGCGCGCGCGCCTCGGCCGGGCTCCCGAGGTCCAGCACTTCCTGGATCCGCTCGACCTCGACCGGCGTGTCCGAGGCGAACAGGAGGGCCTCGACGACGTCAATGGGTTGGGGCATTGGTCACCTCCGCATTGCTCCGCTCGATCACGATCTCGCCGAACAGCTCGCCCTGCCGGGCCCGGACCTGCCCGAGCCGGGCGAGCTCGAGCAGCGCCAGAAGCGTGACGACCAGCTCCGAGCGCGCGCGCGCGCTGCCGACCAGGGACGAGAAGAGGAGCGACCAGGTGTGGCGGAGGAGAGAGAGGATCTCTCCCATGCGCTCCAGCACGGAGAGCGGGTTCGGCTCCACCTCCCGCGCCACCTGGCGGCTTCCCTCATCGAGCACGCGCCGGTACGCCCGGTCCAAAAGATGGACACTCAGGTCTTCGAGAGGGATCTCGTCGGCCGGCGGCAGCTCGCTCCACGCGCGGCCGAAGAGGAGCGTCTGCTCGGCCTCGCGCTCCGCGAGCCAGAGGCCGAGGGCCTTGACCCGCGCATACTCCCTGAGGCGCACCTCCAGCTCCTCGCGGAGCAGCAGGCCCTCCTCGTCCAGGGCTTCGTCCTGGCTCTCGTCCGGGGGCAGGAGGAGCTTGGACTTGAGGTAGATGAGGGTGGCCGCGAGCACCATGAAGGCGCCCGCCGTCTCGAGATCCCGAAACTGGATGGACTCGAGGTGGGCCAGATACTGGTCGGTGATCATCCGGATCGGCAGCTGGCTCAGGTCCATCTCGTTGGTCCGGCAGAGGTGGAGGAGCAGATCCAGAGGGCCCTCGAACGTCTCGACCCTCACGGTCAGGGGCGACTCTCCGGTCAGGCTCATAGATCCATCCCCACCGCCCGGCGGACCTCTTCCATCGTGGCCCGGGCGACGCTTCGAGCTTTCTTTGAGCCTTCGGTCAGGATCTCAATGATTTCCTTTGGTTTTTCGATGAACTTCTGCCGTCGCTCCCTGATCGCCCCGAGCCGGGGGAGGAGGTGATCGAGGAGCACGCCCTTGCAGTCGAGACAGCCGATCCCCGCGCTGCGGCACCCGGCAGCGCACGCCTCGCGCGGCCCCTCCGGGGTGAAGATCTTGTGGAGGTCGAAGACCGGGCAGAGCGCCGGGTTGCCGGGGTCGCTCCGCCGCTTCCGGGCGGGGTCGGTCATCATCGTCTTGATCTTGGGGGTGAACACCTCCGGCGGGTCCGAGAGGTAGATGGCGTTGCCGTAGCTCTTGGACATTTTTCTCCCGTCGGTCCCGGGGACCTTCGGGATCAGGGTGAGCTTGGCGTCGGGCTCGGGAAAGATGGGCGCGAAGGCGTGGTTGAACCGGCGGGCGACCTCCCGGGTCAGCTCGATGTGCGGGAGCTGGTCCACCCCCACCGGGACGTACCGCGGCTTGTACATGAGAATGTCCGCCGCCTGGAGGAGCGGGTAGCCCAGGAGCCCGTAGGAAGGCGACTCGAGCCCGAGCTGCTCGATCATCTCCTTGTAGGTCGGCACACGCTCGAGCCAGGACACGGGGACGATCATGGAGAACAGGAGGTGGAGCTCGGCGTGCTCGGGCACCAGCGACTGCACGAAGAGGGTCGAGCGCTCGGGATTGAGGCCGGCGCCGAGCCAGTCCGCCAGCATCTCGACCGTGTTGTCCGGGATCTCCGCCGCGTGGGAAAGGTCGCTCGTGAGCGCGTGCCAGTTGGCGATGAAGTAGAAGCAGTCGTAATCCGCCTGGAGCCCGACCCAGTTGTCCAAGGCACCCAGGTAATTGCCCAGGTGCAGCTTGCCCGTGGGGCGCATCCCCGAGAGGACCCGCTCACGCATGGCGGCGCGACTCCCAGGCCTTGGCCGTCCTGAGGAAGACGTAGTGCGCGTAGAGCGCGGCCAGGAGAAACCCCCGCCAGCCGTCGAGAAAGCCCAGGTGGAGGAGGTACATCGAGAGAAAACGCCCCATCGGGCGCAGGGCCAGGTCTGTCGCGCGGACGGTGCGCCCGCTCTGGAGCCACTCCTGGGCGGCCAGCATCGAGTAGCGGTTCGACCGCTGGAGGAACTCCTCCAGGCTCCGGTACGAATGGTGGAGGAGCGGGGACTCGAGCCGTCCCACCGACCCCCGGATCTCGACGGACTCGTGGACCGCCCGTTCCACGAACCGCCCCCGGCCACGCCGGAAGAGGCGACGCTGGTAGTCGGGGTAGAGCCGGCCGTGACGGACCCAGGCGCCCCAGAAGAAATTCTTCCGGGGGATCTGATAGCCGTCGGCCGGGCCGCCCCGCGCGAGCACGGCTTCGATTTCCCGCCGGAGCTCCGCCGGGACCTGCTCATCGGCGTCCAGCGAGAGCACCCAGTCGCCGGCGGCCTGCTCCAGCGCGAAGTTCTTCTGCCCCGCGAAGCCCGGCCACGGCCGGACCCAGATGCGATCGGTGAAGTCGCGCGCCACCTGCACCGTCTTGTCGGTGGACTCGGCGTCCACGAGGACGATCTCGTCCGCCCAGGCCACGCTCTCCAGGCAGGCGCGGAGCCGCTCCTCCTCGTTCCAGGTGATGACCGCCACGGAGAGCCGCGTCATTGCCGCTCGGAGGGGGACTCCGCCCCCCTTCCGATACCTCCCCCCAAGGGTTGCGCCGGCGGAGCCGGCGCTCGAAGAGTGGCGTGCCAATTCCATGAGGACCCGGCCAGGACCGACATCGAGCCCGTCATTCGAGGAGCTCCAGCGCGGTCCCGAACACCTCGTCCGGGGTGATCGCCGCGAGCGTCCCGTTCGAGCTCTGAAGACCGCGGCACCGGGCGCCGTACGGGCCGTTGCGGAGGGCGCGGGTCGGCCCGTAGAGGCCGACGCAGGGGACGCCGAGCGCAGCCGCCAGGTGCAGCGGCCCTGTGTCCCCGGCCACCATGAGGGATGCACGGCGCAGGAGGGCGGACAACTCGGGAATCGTCGTCGCCGGTGCCAGGAGCGGCCGGGAGGTCATCCCGGCGGCGATGCCCCGGGCCATCGTCTCCTCGTCAGGGCCCCACACGAGCAGCACCCGCGCCCCGGCCTCGACGGCCAGGCGCTCGGCCAGCCGTCCAAAGCGCGCGAGCGGCCACCGCTTCTCCGGATGCCCGGCCCCCGGATTAAGCATGACCAGGCGGTCGTGCGGCTTGACGCCCTGCTCCGCGAGGAACTCATCGATCCGCCTCTCGGCCTCCGGATTCGAGGGCAGTTCCCAGACGGGCGCGCCGGGCTTCACCCCGAGCGGCTCCAGGAGCGACAGGCATTGGTCCACGACGTGCACCGCGGCCGGCGGCGGCGCCACACGGCGGTTCGTGAAGAGCACGTTGAGTGGCTCCCAGCAGTAACGGAGGGCGAAGCCGATGCGAACGGGCGCACCGGTGAACGCCGTAAGGAGGCCGCTCTTCATGAGCCCCTGAAGGTCAATGGCGACGTCGAAGCGGGCGCGGCGGATGCGCTCGGTCAGCCGCCCGAGTTTCCGCGCGACCTCAGGCACCCCGGCCGGGCGCCAGACGAGCCGCCGCCAGAGGCGGGTGTCCACCGATTCCACGGCGTCGAGCGCCGGGTGACCGTTCAGGACGGCGGACTCCCGGGCCTCGACGATCCAGGTGAGGTGCGCCCGGGAGAAGTGGCGACGGAGGGCGTGGGCGACCGGCAGCGCGTGCAGGACATCGCCCAGCGAGGAGAGTTTGACGATGGCGATCTTCATCCCTGCTTGCCGAACGCCCGGACGATGGTCTGGATGACATCTCGGGTGGAGTGGCTCTTCGGATCGCCGGCGATGGCGACGCGGCCGCCGTGGGCCAGGACCGACTCACGCTCCGGCACGCTCTCCTCCCTGTAGTCGGTGCCCTTGGCGTGCACCGCAGGGCGGAGGCGGGCGACGAGGGCGTCCGCCGTGTCGTCGGCGAAGATCAGCACGTAGTCCACGCACGAGAGCGCCCCCAGGATCTCGGCCCGCTCGCCCTCCGGCATGATGGGCCGGCCGGGCCCCTTGAGCCGCCTGACCGAGGCATCGGAATTCACCGCGACCAGAAGGGCGTCCCCGAGGCGGCGCGCCCCCTCGAGGTAACGGACGTGCCCGACGTGGAGAAGGTCGAAGCAGCCGTTGGCGAGGACGAGACGTTTTCCCTCTCGGCTGAGTTTCCCCGCGATCAGGGCCGCGTCCTCAAGACTCACGCGGCGTGCCATCGCTCGCGAGGGCCTGGAGGAGCTCGGCGCGGACGATCGGGGCGGTTCCCCGCTTCATGACCACGAGGCCGCCCGCCACGTTCGCGAGCCACGCCGCCTCGACGGGAGGCGTGCCGGCTGCCAGGGCGAGCGTGAAGGTGCTGATCACGGTGTCCCCGGCCCCCGTGACGTCGGCGATCTCGTCGCTGCCGTAAATCGGCAGAAAGGTGGCCGGCCCCTCCCGCTCGAACACGGCCATCCCCCGGCTCCCCCGCGTCACGAGCAGGTAGCGGCAATCGAGGCGCTCCACGAGCTGGCGGCCGGCCTTCTCGAGCGCGGGCTCGTCGTCCAGCGGGCCGCCCACCAGTTCCTCGACCTCGGGCTCGTTGGGCGTGGCCGCCGTGACCCCGCGGAAGCGAAGCAGATCGTAGCGGCTGTCGGCCGTCACGAGCCCTCCGCTCCTGCGCGAGACGTCCATGACCTGCTCGACGAGCGCCGGGGTCAGGAGGCCGTAGCCGTAGTCGGAGAGAAGGATCGCGTCCGCCGACGCTCCCAGGGCAGCGACCCGCTCGATCAGCGCCGCCTCCGTCGCGGGGTCGAGGGTCGGCGCCGGTTCGCGATCCACCCGCACGACCTGCTGGCGGGTCGAACGGTACCCGCCCGCCATGATCCGAGTCTTCACCGGCGTGGGGCGCTCGCCGGTCCGGACGATGCCGTCGGTGGGAATCCCCAGCGATCGGCAGAGAGCGAGCACCTCCTCGCCGGCCGGGTCCCAGCCGACGACGCCCACCGGCAGCACGCGCGCCCCGAGGGCGTGGACGTTGTGGGACGCATTGGCGGCACCGCCGAGCCTCACCTCGCGGGAGGAGAAGCGGAGGATGAGGACCGGCGCCTCACGGGAGATGCGCGAGGGCTTCCCGTAGATGTACTCGTCGGCGATCAGGTCGCCGACGACCAGGACCGTTTTCCCGCCGAACCGATCCACGAGAGCCCGGAGGCGCTGCGCCGGAAACATCACCGCTCCCTCCGGGCCAGGATCCACTCCACGGCGTCCAGGAGATCGCCGGCCACGTGATCCGGCTGGGTGGGCCAGCGCGACCGGCGATATTCCCACTCGCCGAGCCCGTAGCCCGTGAGCACCAGGATCGAGCCGGCCCCGACGCGCCGGCCGGTCACCACGTCCGAGATCTTATCGCCCACGACCCACGAGCGGGAGAGGTCGAGCCCGAGGTCCCCGGCGGCGCGCCGGAGGAGGCCCGGCTCGGGCTTCCGGCAGTCGCAGGAAGCGCGGTATGGAGGCTCACCCTCGGTCGGGTGATGGACGCAGACGTAGAGGCCGTCCAAGTAGGCGCCCTCCGTCTTGAGCTGGCTCACGAGGGCCTCGTTCACGGCGTGGAGGACCTCCTCGCTGAAGTAGCCCCGGGCGACCCCGCTCTGGTTCGTCACCATCACGGCTTTGAGCCCCGACCGGTTGAGGCGGCGGATGGCCTCGGCGCTCCGGGGGAGGAGGCGCAGACGCCGGGGATGATTGACGTAGCCGATCTCCTCGCTCAGGGTCCCGTCACGGTCGATGAAGACAGCCGGCTCGCCTGGCATCGTGGGGCAGTGTAATCCGAACGGCCTGAATTTTCAATGAGAAATCCCGTTTCAGCGCGGGCGAAGCGACCGGAAAACCCCGAGGAGCGACCGCACCTGAGCTTCGTAGGTGAATGGCAGCGCCGCGGCTCGGGCGGTGTCGCGCCAGCGGTCGCCCGCCTGGCGGAGTCCTTCGAGGCCCTCCCGGATTTCCCGCGCGTTCTCGGGGTCGTCGAGGATCCAGCCGTTCTTCCCGTGGCTCACGACCTCGGCCCCTCCGGCTCGGGACGAAGCCAGGACCGGCAACCCCGAGGCCAGCGCCTCCAGGTGGACGTTGCCGAACGGCTCGTAGAGCGCCGGGAGCGCCACGGCGTCGGCCGCCGCGTACAACCGCTCCACGTCCGGGCGCGGTGCGAGCCACACGACCTGGTCCGCTACGCCAAGACGGCTCGCCAGCCTCCGGTAGGGAGTCCTATCCCCTTTGCCCACGACGACGAGACGGCTTTCCCCGTCCCTGGCGAGCGCCAGGCCTTCGACGAGCGGCCCGAGGCCTTTGCGCTCGAAGCCGGAGCCCACGAACAGCACCACCCAGGCGGCCTGCCCGAGGCCGAGGGCTTCTCGCGTTTCGGCGCGGTAGATCTCTCGATTGGCCGGGTGGAAGCGGGTCTGGTCCACCCCGTTGTAGACGACGGTCACCCGGGAATCGGGGAGCCCGTAGAGGTGATGGATCTCGGCCTTGCCGAGCCGGGAGATCGCCACGATCCGCTCGGTCCCCGCCGGAGAGAAGATCCTCCGCTCGAGGCAGAGCAGCGCGCGGTGCGAGGGGTTGGCCCGGAGGGCGACTCGCCCGAGCGGCCCGAGCCGCCGGGCCTTGACCTCGAGGTAGGCTCGGTGACACCCCTCCCCCGCCCGGTAGATGTCCTGCCCGAGCGTGCGCTCGTGGCTCTGGACGACGTCGAAGGATTCGCGCGAGAGCGCCGCCCGCGCGGCCAGCGCGAACGACAGGATCCGCGCGAGCGAGGGGACCGCGAGCACCTTGAGACGGTGGAGCCTCACCCCCGGCATTTCCTGCTGGCCCGCCGTCGAGAAGAGGTGGACCTCGTGCCCCTGGCGGACGAATTGTGTGACGAGGCCCGCCGTCGCCGTCTCGATGCCGCCGTGGAACACGAACGGCCGGCAGATGATCGCCAGCTTCACGATCCGGGGACCTCCAGCATCACCGCCTGAGGCGGACGATCAGATCGATCTCGACGAGCGCACCCATCGCGAGCGCGGTGACCCCTACCGTCGTCCGGGCCGGCAGGCGGCTAGGCTTGAAGTAGCTCGCGTAGGCGGCGTTCATCGCCGGGTAGTCGGCGAAGTTGACGAGGTAGATGCGCGCCATGACCGCCCCGTCGAGGCTCGTCCCCGCTCCCCGAAGCACGGCCTGGAGATTCCGCATCGCCTGGTGGGTCTCGGCGACCGTCCCCCCGGGCACGATGGCGCCGGTTTGGGGATCGGCGCCGAGTTGTCCCGTGACGAACAGGAAGTCGCCCGCGCGCACGGCGTGACTGTATGCGGCCGTGGGGGGAAGGGGCGGGGCGCCGGGGACTATCAAGAATTCGAGCTCCACGATCGTGTCTCCTCTCTTCTCCGCCTTCGTTAACGGCTGGCTCGAGCTCGCGCGGTGACTTCTTCGATCAGGCGGAACAGGATGGGGCGGGCGGCGGCGTAACTGTAGCGCGCCACGCAGCGCTCACGCGCTTTCCGCCCGAGGGCCGCGGCTAGGGCGGGGTCGTCGAGGAGGCGGGCCAGGCCCCGGGCGAGCCCGGCCGGGTCCCCGGGCTCGACCACGAGCCCAGAGCCTTCCAGGGCCTCCGGGATCATCGAGACCCGCGTCGCCACGATGGGGCGGGCCAAGGCCATGGCGTCGAAGACCTTGGCCGGCATCTGGCCGGCGGTGTCGGGCCCCGAGCGCTGCGGGATCGCCACCACGTCGGCCGCGGCGAGATAGAGCGGCACCTCGCCGAAGGGAATCGGAGGAACCAGCCTCACGCTCCGCCCGAGCCCCGAGAGGCGGCGGCCGATGGGACTCTCGAGGTTGCACCCCACCACGGCGAGCACCACGTCGGGTCGTCCCAGGAGGCGGACGGCTAGGGCGAGGTCGTCAATTCCCTTGTGCTCGCGCGGCGTGCCGAGAAACATGACGACCCGTTCGTCCCGGAGGCCCAAACGCGACCGCCCGGGCCCCGGGCTGTGCCGCTCGGGGCTCCATTCGTCCGTATCGCGGACGTGAGTGATCAGCGTGCCGCCGAAGCGCTGTTCGAGGAACCTCGAGGCCACCGTGATCGCCTGGGCCCCGCCGGCGAGTCGCTCCATGAGCCACGTCCACGGAAGCCCGTTGGGGTTCCCGATGTTGAACGAGCGCCCGATCCGCCCCCAGAGCCCCGACCGATGGAAGAACCCGACCTCCCAGTCGTCAATGTCCAGCAGGAGCGGGCGCCGCCGGGTCAGGCGCGCGAGCAATCCCAGGCCGTAACTTGTCGCCCGCGCCTTGGAGGCGTAGAGGACGTCGCCGTCGGCCAGCCTGACCAGCGCGGGAAGCCTTCGGAGGAATCTCGGGTATCGCGACCCGCGGAGCGTCCGGTACTTCACCGGCCCGTCGCCGACGGGCGCCCAGACCTCCCCGTCGAAGCAGGGCCCTACCACCTCGACGTCGTGCTCGGCGCGCAAGAGCCGCGCCAGGAGATCAGCCCGCCCCGCGGCGTTGTCCGAGCAGTCGAAGCAGAGCACCGAGATCTTCACGCCGCGTCCCGGGCCCCCAGGCCCGTGTACAGCTCCGCCAGACGCGCGGCCACGCGGGCGCCGGAGAAGCGATCCACGACGAGGCGGCGCCCGGCGAGGCCGAGAGAGGTCCTGAGCGCGGCATCGCCCGCCAGGCGCCGGATGGCTTGAGCCACGAGCCCGGGCTCGCCCGCCGGGACCACGAGCGCCTCCTGACCGTCCAGGAGGATCTCCGGGACGACGCCGACGCGGCTTGCCACGAGCGGGCGTCCCATGGCCAGGCATTCGAACAAGACCCGGCTCATGCCGTCCGACTCGAGCGGAACGTAGAGCGCGATGTCCAGCGCCGACAGAGCGGCCGCGAGGTCCGGGACGAAGCCCAGGAGGGTCACCTGTCCTTCGAGCGCGGCGCCCCGGATCATCTGCCGGATGCTCTCCTCGTGCCGCCCCTTGCCGATGAAGAGGAAGTGGGGTCGGGTGCCATCCTGCGCCAGGAGGCGGGCCGCCTCGAGGACGACCCCGTGGCCTTTCATCACGCGAAGCCCGCCCACGAGCCCGACCAGCAGCGCGTCGCCGGGAATCCTGAGCGAGCGGCGGAACGCACCGCCGTTGACGCCAGGATGAAATCGCTCGGCGTCCACGCCTCCCGGGAGGGCGACCACTCTCTCCGCGGGCACCAGCCCTGACGCGAGGTACTGGCGCCTGATGGCCTCCGTCACGGTCACCACGTGGTCGGTCGCCTTCCAGTAGAGCCAGCGGTTGAGGGCGTGCGGCCGGACCGCCTGGACGATGTGCCGGGTACGGACCAGAGGGCGCGGCGTCTCGGACAGCCGGTTAGCCAGGGCCGCGAGCCAGTGTTCCTTGCCGCGGTGGACGTGGAGCACGTCGAAGCGCGGCAGCCACTGCCGGAGTCGCCTCACGTCGGACAGGTCGTCGCGCGGCCGGAAGCCGCTCCGGAGGGCGAGAGTTTCGATACGGCTCGCCCCGAGCTCCCGCGCCCGCTCGATGACGCGCGCCTGGGTCCCCGCGCGGCAGCAGAGGGTCGGCTCGTGGCCGGCCCGCTCCAGCTCGACGGCCACGCGGGCGGCCCAGTAGGCGTCGGAGCTCCACCCGCCACAGCTCATCAGGTGAAGCACCCGGAGCCCGCTCATGCAGGTCGCCCTAGGAGAGCCAGGTACACCTCCTCCACCTGGCGGACGTGACGCTCGGGGTTGAATTCGGCCTCCGCGTGCCGGCGACCTTCTTTGCCCATGCGACGCGCGCGCTCCGGGTCGCCGAGGAGCTCGACGAGCGCCCGGGCGACCGTCTCGGGATCATCATCGGCCAGAAGAATCCCGGTCTCCCCGTCCACGATCGTCTCCGGCAGCGCACCCACGCGGCGGGCGACCACCGGCCTGCCGGCGGCCATCGCTTCGAGCGCCGCGCGGCAGGACTCGTCGGATCCCGCACCCATGAGCGCAAAGCAATCCATCGCGCCGAGCACCTGGGGGAGATCGCGATCGCGGTACCCGGTGAAGACGATGTGCTCCCGGAGCCCGAGATCCGTCACCAGGGCCTCGAGCCTGGGTAGCGTCTCGCCCTTGCCGACGAGGAGCAGGCGCGCCTTGGGGAGCCGCGCCAGGAGCCGGGCGAATCCACGGATCAGGAGCTCATGGCCTCGGTTGGGCGCCAGGCGCGCCACCGACCCCACCACGGGGGCCGCTCCCAGCTGGAACTCGCGGCGGACCGCGGCGCCATCGGCCTCAGGGGTGAAGCGCTGGAGGTCCACCGCCCCGCTGATCGTCCAGAGTCGCTCCGACGGAATCCCCGCCTCCCGGCAGCGCTCCCCGATCTCGCGGCTCACCGCGATCGCCCCGTGGAGCCTCCGGTAGAGCGCGGACGACGGCCACCCGCGCCTCACGGCGCGCCTACTGTGAAAGGTGCGGACGAGGGGCGCCCGCCCGCGCGCCAGGGTCGCGAGCCAGTGGTCGTGGGAGTGGTGGACGTGGATCAGGTCCACGCGCTCGTCCCGCACCAGACGACGGAGCCGCGCGACGTCGCCGAGGAGCGCCAGGGGGCTCGGGCGGACCGACAGGGAGAGCCCGGAGATCGGCGGGATTCCCGCCTCCCGCGCCTTGGCCTCGAAGCGGTCGCCCGGCATGACCCCGAGCAACACGCGGTGGCCTCGCGCCTCGAGGCCCTTGGCGAGGCGGATGATCGGATCCGCGCTCCCCGTCCACCAGCGGTTGGCGGCCAGGTGGAGGATCGTGAGCGGCCTCATCACCCGAAGAGCTCCGCGTAGACAGCCGTCGTGCGCGCCATCATCTGCTCCATCGTGTAGCCGGTGCGCACCAGCGCCTGCCCGGCCTCGGCCATCCGGCGCCCCCGAGCGGGGTCCTGGAGGAGCGAGATGATCGCCTCGGCCAGGGCGCGGGAATCCGCGGGCGGGACCAGGCGGCCAGTCTCGCCGTCGCGGACGATCTCGGGGATCCCCCCGGTCGCGGTGGCCACCACCGGCGTGCCCACCGCGAGCGCCTGGGGGATCACCTGGGAGGTCGCCTCGGACTTGATGGACGGGAGCACGAGGACGTCGAGGGCCGCCATCACCTCGGGGATGTCGCTCCGGAAGCCGGTCATGATCACCGCCTGCTCGAGGCCCATCTCCCGCACGCGCCGCCTGACGTCCTCGAAGCCGATGCCGTCTCCCACGATCAGAAAGCGCACGCCGGGGAGCGCCCGCAGAATCTCGCGGGCCGCCTCCAGGAAGAACCGGTGGCCCTTCGAGCCGCGCAGCATCGCGACGAGCCCGACCACCGGCCCGGCGAGACCCAGCTCTTCGCGCACCGCCGTCCCCGACACGCCGGGATGGAACCGGCGCGTGTCCACCCCCGCGGGGACGGACACGATCCGCTCCGGCCGGACCCCGGCCGCGCTCACCACCTGCCTGATCGCCTCACCGCTCGTGATGACGCGGTCCGCGAGACGATAGATGAGCGCGCGACGGCGCGGGACCCTGATAGAGACATGCCGACCTCTCACCACCGGCAGGGACAGTGTCTTGGCGGCGAGCGTGGCGAGCCAGCTGTCGATCGAGCTGTGGGTATGGACCAGAGCCGCCCCGCGATCCTTCATGAGCCGCCTGAGGGTCGCCCCCGCGCGGACGTCGAGCGGCCCCCGCATGGTCACCGTGACGACGGGCAGGGCCGCCTCCCGTGCCTTGCCGAGGAGCCGGCTCTCGGGCTGGCAGGCGATCAGGACGCCCCAGCCATGGTCGAGGAGCCAGCGCGCCTCGGCCATGATGCGCATCTCCTGGCCCCCCAGCCCGAGGGAGGACTCCGTGTGAAGGATCAGCCTCATCCGCGCCGGGCTCCGACGCGAGCCTCCACAGCTTGCACGACCTCGTCCACGCCGATGGAGCGCATACAGGGATGTTCGATGGGGCAGACGGCGAGGAAGCACGGCGCGCACGGCGGCGGCTTCCAGATCGCAAAGACGTCGGCGCCCCGAGGCACCGTCAGGCCGGGATCGGTGGGCCCGAAAAGGGTCACCACCGGGACGCCCACCGCCGCGGCCAGGTGCGCCACACCGGTATCCATGCTGACGAGCGAGTCGAGGCGCGCCAGGAGGTGCGGCAGGAGCTCAGGGGCGTCCTTGCCGACGAGCGACAGGACATCGCCACCCGCCGCGGCGACGATCAGGTCGGCGAGCGCCGCATCGGACGGCGCCCCCAGGAGGACGGGGCTCGCGCCCCGCGCCCGGAGCTCCCGACACAGAACCGCCACGCGATCGGACGGCCAGAGCTTCGACGGCCCGAACGCGGCACCGAGGTGGATGCCGATCCGGGGTCCCGCGCCCCCCGAGGGCAGGAGCGTTTCGAGCTGCTCCCGGTGGGCGTCGTCCGACAGGATCCAGCGCGGAGTCGCCTCCCCCTCTCCGAGGCCGAACGGCGCCAGCAGTCCCAGGTACTCGTCCACCTGATGGCGCCGCGGCGCCGGGGGCGGAAGCCCGTGCGAGAGGAGTCCCCGCCGGCCGTCGGTGGCGTAGCCGACGACCCAGCGCGCGCCCCAGAGCCAGGCGGCCACCGCCGATTCCAGGGAATTTGGGAAGAGCAGGACCGTCTCGGGGCGAAGCCGGCGGATCTCACGAGTCCGGGCCAGGCGCTGTCGCCACGGCCTCGGGTAGGCGACGGCGCGATCGGCCACGCCCTGATCGAGGAGGAGGGGGGCCCACGGCCCGAGCAGGGTGATCTCGCGTCCCCCCAGGCCGGCACGAAGCGCGCGCAGCGCCGGCAACGCCATCACGGTGTCGCCGAGCCAGTTCGGGAGCCTGACGACGAGGTGGCGGACCTCGAGGACCGGCAGCGAATTCACCGGCGGAGAACCCCCTCGAACGCCTCGCGCCAGCGGGCTTCGCTGTCGGTGATCTCCAGGCGGACCGCCAGAACCCAGATCGGCAGGGTCCGGAGCGCCACGGCGGCGAGCCGCACGTAATCCTTCTCGGTCGTGACGAGCCCTTCGGCGCCGGCGTTCGCGGCCTGCTGGACGACCGCCGCCAGATCGTCGGCCCCGTACCAGTGGTGGTCCGGAAACTCGACGAGCCCCGCGAGGACCACGCCGAGCTGCTCCAGGGTCCGGCGGAAACCGGCCGGATGCGCGATGCCGGCAAGTGCCAGGAGGCGCCGCCCCCGGAGGGCCTCCGGAGGCCTGGCCGTCGGGTCCCGCACCTGCCAGCATTCTAGCGGCTGGTAATCCGCCAGGACAATCGGCGTGTTCCTCCCGTGCGCGCTCACGGCCTCCGTCACGAGCGCCTGGCCGCGCGCTTGTCCGCCCACGAGGACGACGAGATGGGCCCGTCCGAGGGCGCTCAGCGGTTCCCTGAGCGGCCCTCGCGGGAAGAGGCGGCCGTTTCCCCACGGCGACTCTCCGGCGATGAGGACGATGTCGAGATCCTTCTCGAGGGTCCGGTGCTGAAAGGCGTCGTCCAGCACGAGCGCCTGGACTCCGAAGCTCTCGAGGCAGTGGCGCCCGGCCTCGTACCGGTTCTCGCCGACGACCACGGGGACGCCGGGCAGACGGCGCGCGAGCAGGAACGGCTCGTCCCCGGCCTCGTGCGGGTCCGCCCTCAGGCCTTGCCGGTCAGCCACGACCCGAACGCCCGTCGAGCGACGCCCGTAGCCGCGGCTCACCACCCCGGGCTGGACGCCGAGCGCAGTGAGCGTCCGGACCGCGAGTTCGACGGCCGGGGTCTTTCCTGTCCCGCCGAGGGTGAGGTTGCCGATGGAGATGATCGGGCATGGGAGCCGCCGGCTCTGGAGCACGCCCCACTGGTAGAGCCGCTCCCTGACGCGCAAGAGGCCGCGGTAGCCCGCCGTCGCCGCCGAAAGGCCGATGGCCAACGCGGGGGGCATCCCCTGCTCCCACGCCCGGCGCATCCTGAGGCGCGTCGAGCGTGAAACGGACCTCACGCGGCCCCCGAGCCGTCCGGACAGACGGCGCGCCGCGGCGGCGGCAACAGGAAACGCTCGATCAGCTCCATCGTCTCCCGCACGGCCCCCTGGCGCCCGGCCACGGCGTCGAAGGCCGCCTCCCCCATGCGGACGCGGAGCGCCGAATCGGCCAGGAGCCGGTCGAGCGTTTGCGCCAGCTCGCGGCCGTCCCGGACGACGAGCGCCGCCCCGGCCGTCAGCAGCAGCTCGGCCGCCTCGCGGAAGTTACCGTTGTTGGGACCGAACACGACCGGCTTTCGCCTGAGCGCCGGCTCGAGCATGTTGTGACCGCCCGCAGGAACCAGGCTCCCACCCAGGAAGACGACCGCGGCGAGCTGGTAGAGCTCTACCAGCTCGCCCACCGTGTCCAGCACGATGACGGCGCTGGCGTCCCGATCCCTGGGCAGGGCCGTGCGCCGCACCGACGCGAGCCCTCGCGCCCGGATCGCGCGCTCGACTTCCGCGACGCGTTCGGGATGACGCGGAGCGAGGACCAGGACGAGGGATGGATACCGCCGCCTGAGGCGCTCGAAGGCCTCCAGGACCGGCTCCTCTTCGCCCCGGTGGGTGCTCCCGGCGATCCAGATGAGCTCGCCACCGGCCAGCCCCAGGAGCCGCCGCCACACGGCGTCACCGCCCGGCTCGTCGGCAAGGGCATCGCTCTTCAGGTTGCCCGTGACAATGACCCGCTCCGGATTCGCCCCGAGCGCGATGATCCGTCGCGCATCCTCCGCCGACTGCATGCCGAACACCGTGACCCCGTCGAGGATCCGCCGCATGAGCGGCCGCACGAGCCGGTACCGGCGAAACGAGCGGTCCGAGATCCGTCCGTTGGCGATCATCGAGCCGATGCCGCGGGGCTGAAGGGCCCGGAGAAAGTTCGGCCAAAGCTCGGTCTCGAGCGCGACGAAGAACTCGGGCCGCACCGACGCCAGCATCCGGCGCACCGCGCCGGGGAAATCGAGCGGGAAGTAGCGATGGGCCACCGCCGGGCCCAGCCGATCCCGGACCACGCGGGCGCCGGTGGGCGTCACGGTGGTGACGACGGCGTGCAGATCCGGCCACCGGCGTCGGAGCGCGTTGATCAGCGGGATCGCCGCCATGACCTCACCGACCGAGACCGCGTGGATCCAGTAGCGGGGTTCCGACGGTAGCTCTCCCGGCCGGTAGCCGAGCCGCTCGAGGAGGTGCATCCCACCCCGCCCCGCGAACAACCGTCTCAGGAGGAACGCGGGCGCGCAGGCGAGCATGAAGACCCCGAGGAGGGCCGTGTAGAGGAGGTACACGTCAACGCTCCCGGACGAGCCCGTCGGCGCGCCAGGTCAGCTGGGCCAGCGCCGCCTCGAGCTCTTTCCCCAGCGCTTCCTGCCGGGAGCGATTGGCGTCCGCGGGCACAGAGAAGGGGGAGCCGAAGGCAACCACACCGCGCGCGAAGGGCGTGGGGATCAGGAGCTCGTCCCATGTCCCGAGGCGCCAGGCCGGATGGGCACTGAACGCGAGGGGCACGATCGGAGCGCCGGTGAGCCGGGCGAGCGCGATCACGCCGGGCTGCACCACCCCGCGCGGGCCCAGCGGCCCATCGGGGACCATCGCGACCTCATGACCCTGGCGAAGGAGCCGGGCGAGTCGTCTGAGCGCCACCGGGCCTCCCCGCGTCGTCGAGCCCCTGACGGTCCGGAACCCGAAGTGCCTGGAGAATCGAGCCACCACCTCCCCGTCCCGCGAGCGGCTGACCATGACGTGCACGGCGTGCGTCCGCCCGAAGATGGCGGGCAGCATTAGGATCCGGCCGTGCCAGACCGCGTAAATCGCCGGCGCGCCCCGCTCCCACAGGGGGCGCGCGTGCTGCTGGTCCACAACTCGGAGTCGGAGCGTCGCCGCCAAGAGCCGCACCGCCCAGTACCCCAGCGGGGGAACGAACGCCAGGAGGAGCCGATCGTACGCCCTCACCGCGCCGTCCCCGGCACCGGGGCGGCGGCTTCCACTCCCGCCACCTCGAGGATGTTCCTGGCGGCGCGCTCGCCGACCCCGACCGTCCCGAGCCGGCTCCGGATTAGGGCGAAGGCGGCGCGCTGGGTCGCGAGGGCCGCGGGCGAGCCCAGGAGCCGGAGCGCCTCCCCGGCCAGCCGGGGTGCCGCCGCGTCGTCCTGCAACAGCTCTGGAACGACGGGGCGCTCGGCCACGATGTTCGCGAGGCTGATCCAGGGGATCCGAATGAAGAGGCGCCCGACGACCTGGAAGAGCCGCGAGACCCGGTAGCAGACCACCATTGGCGTGCCGACGAGCGCCGCCTCCAGCGTCGCCGTCCCGGACGCGACGAGGAGCAGGTCGGAGGCGGCCATGACGTCGTAGGTCCCACCCGTGGCCACGGAGATCTCGACGGGGGCGGTCGCCAGAAAGGAGTTCACCAGGGCGCGGTCCACCGTGGGCGCCAGCGCCAGCACGGAGCGAACGTCGGACCGGGCCGCCCGGATGAGCGCCAGGGCCTGGACCATCTCGGGGAGAAGCCGCTTCACCTCCTCCTGGCGGCTCCCCGGGAGGAGCCCGACAAGCGTCGCCTCGGCCGGAATCCGAAGCCGCTCCCGCGACTCGCGCCGCGTCGGGGGACAAGCGAGCCCGTCCAGGAGCGGGTGACCCACGAACAGGACACGCGCCCCCGCGGCCTCGTAGAGCGGAACCTCGAAGGGAAATCCGACCAGAACGCGCGTGGTGAGCCGGGCGATGACGCGGACGCGCCCCCGCCGCCACGCCCAGACCTGAGGCGGCATGAAGTAGACGACCGGAATCCCGAGGCGCTTGGCGTGCTTGGCCAACCGCAGGTTGAACTCGGGGAAGTCAATGAGCACCACCGCCCGGGGCGGCCCGTCCTCGAGCCGGCGGACGAGCCCCCGGTAGGCGCGGTAGAACGCCGGCAGCCGGCTCGCGACCCCGGTGCCGCCCACGACCGCCAGGCGGGTCACGTCCGAGAGAAGGCCGACCCCGGCTTCGGCCATGCGGGCACCGCCCATCCCCACAAGGGGCACGGAGGGGGCGAGGCGGCGGAGGTGGCGCGCAAGCATGGCGCCGTGAAGGTCCCCGGACGCCTCTCCCGCCACGAGCATGATGCTCGGAGCCGCTGCCGCCTCCATCACGCGAGGTCCGCCTCCAGGCTCACGACCGCGATCCCGTGGCGGCCGGCCACGGCCAGCACCGTCTCCCGCTCGAGAACCATGACCTTGCCGCCCTCGACGGCGAGCGCGCCCGCTTTCCCGAGGGCGAGCGCATCGAGCGTCTCGCCCCCGACCGCGGGAATGTCGAAGCGATAATCCTGCTGGGCCGCCACGGCCTTGACGACGACCGCGCCCGGGCCCGCCAGTCCGCACCCCCGTGCGATCGTCTCGTCGGTGCCCTCGGCGCCCTCCACGGCGATGACGACGCCCTGCTTGACGACGACGGTCTGCCCCACCCCGAGCCCGGCACACTGCCGGGCCAGGCGAAGCCCCAGCCGGATATCCCGCCACTCGGCCTCCGAGGGCGCGCGAGGGGTGAGCAGGCCCGGCGGGACGAGGAGGGAGCCAAGGAAGACACGCTGGTCCAGGACCTCGATCCCCAGGCCCGCCAGCGCGCCGACGACCGCCTCCGCCAGGGCCCCGTCGGAAAGCCCGCCCGCGACCCTCAGGAGCTCTCGCCCCGAGGCGTCCGTCACCTCCGCCCCTTCGAGGAACTCTCGCTTCCCCATCTTGCCCACGAACACGACGGCGGAGATGCGCTCGCGACGGAGGCTGTCCCAGAACGCGCCGACGTCGGCGAGCCGGCTGGGGATCACACGATCGACGGCCTCCTCGAGCGCGGCGGCCCGGCCGAAGGCAAACGCGGTCACGCGCCATCCCTGGCGCCTGGCTTCGGAGGCGACGTGGGCCGGAAGGGTGCCGGCCCCGCAGATCAGGCCGAGCGAACGCTCCACGGAAGATCCTCCGGCCAGGCCGTTTCCCCCCGGCCCTCGCGGATCATCCGCTCGATCTCCAGCGCGACCGCCAGCGATCGGAGATCCTCGCTCTCGGCGAGCTCGACCGGTTCACCGGCCCGCGCACCGCGCGCGGCCCGGACCAGGTGGAGGATCTCCAGCTTCAGGGGGTTGTCCTTGTGGACGAAGAGGTGCTCGACGAACGCGGCCTGCCGGTACCGGATGGACTCCCGATTCAGGGTGTACTCCTGGGCGGCCCGTCGGTGGATCTGAATGTCCTGGTCCGTGTAGTCCAGCGTGATGTACGCGTCGGGCTGGGTGATGGCCAGCGTACGGATCTTCTGCTCGGTGGCGCGGCTCGCGGTGATGCTCGCCAGAGTCCCCGTATCGAAGGCGATCTGCACGTTGGCCACGTCCGGGAGGGACGATTGCACGGACCGCCCCACGGCGTTGATGCGCCGGGGCTCGCCGTCCACCAGGCCCAGGACGATGTCGATATCGTGGATCATCAGGTCCATGATAACGGTGTCGTTCTGGACTCGCGGAACGAACGGGCCGAGGCGGCGCGACTCGATGAGGATCGGGCGCTCGACGATCTTCCGAAGCTCCTGGACGGCGCCGTTGAAGCGCTCCACGTGCCCCACGTGGAGGACGGCCCCGCGCTGGCGGGCCAGGCGAAAGAGTTCCTTGGCCTCCTCCAGCGTGAGGGTCATGGGTTTCTCGACCAGCACGTGGACCCCGGCCTCCAGGAGGTCGCGCGTCACCGACAAGTGCTGGTCCGTCGGGACCGCCACGCTCACCACGTCGACGTTCCCGATGAGGTTCCGGTGATCGCCGTACGCCCGGGTGTCGTACTGGGCGGCCAGCCGCCGCGCCTTCTCCAGGTCGGTATCCACGATGCCCACGAGGTCCACGTCCCACAGCTCGGCGAAGACCAGGATGTGATACTGCCCCATGTGGCCCGCGCCGACCACGCCCGCCCGGATGCGCCGCTCGTCTCGCCGCTCCATCAGAAAATCCTTTCTTCCTCCGCCTCGGGGAGCTCACTCCCCGCCCGCTCGGCTCCCACGATCCCGCGCTTGGAGGTTTCGACGAACTCCACGAGGCGGGTGATCATGGGAGCCGGCGGAAGCTCCGCTCGGATCCGCTCGACTGCGCTTCTCGGGGTGAGCCCGGACCGGTACAGGATCCGGAACGCCGCCTGGAGCTGGCGCCGGCTTCCGGCGTCCACCCCGGCGCGCCGGAGCCCGACGACATTCACCGCCCGCGCGGTCGCCGGAATCCCGTCGGCGATCACCGCGGGCGGGACGTCGTGGGTCACCTTCGAGCACCCGCCGATATAGGCGAACGCGCCGATCCGGCCGAACGGGACGATCCCCGTGAGACCGCCCACCGTGGCTCCGTCGTCCACCTCGACGTGACCGGTGAGGCCGGCGTAGTTGACGATGATGACGTGGTTGCCGATCCGGCAATCGTGGGCGACGTGGCTCGACGCCATCAGGAGGCAACGCTGGCCGATCTCGGTCCACCCGTTCTCGCGCGTCGCGCGGTGGATGGTCACGTACTCCCGGATCACGGTTTCGGCGCCGACCCTCACGCCTGACGGCGTCCCCGGCTTGAACTTGAGGTCCTGCGGGAGCCCGCCGAGCACGGCGCCGTGCCCCACGTTCGCACCCGGCCCCAGGTGAACCGGCCCTTCGAGCACCACGTGATGGCCGATCTCTACGCCGGTGTCGAGCGTCACCTCCGGCCCGATGATCGAAAACGCGCCAATCCTGACCCCCGGACCGATCTTCGCGCCGGGGTCCACGATGGCCGTCGGGTGGATCGTCTCAGGCGTCGTCACCCTGCCCCTCCCCCGCCGGGGCGATGCCGAGCCGGGCTTCCAGCCGCTCGAGACGCCGCTCGACCGCGCGGAGCGTCCGGACGAGGTCGGGCAGCTGGGCTTCGGCGAGCCAGATCCGCCGGGCCTGCATCATAGGGCGTCCCCACGTCCCGAACAGCTTCTCGCCGGCTGGCACGTCCTGCGTGACGCCCGACTGGGCGCCGAGCATCGCGCCGTCGCCAATCGTGACGTGGTCGCCGATGCCGGCCTGGCCGCCGAGCACGACGCCCCGACCGAGCCGGGACGACCCGGAGACGCCGGCCTGAGCGGCGATGATCGAATGCTCGCCGATCTCCACGTTGTGGCCGATCTGGACGAGGTTGTCGATCTTCGTCCCGCGACGAACGACGGTATCCCCGAGCGTGGCGCGATCGATCGTCGTGTTGGCGCCGATCTCCACGTCGTCCTCGATCACCACACCCCCCACCTGGGGGATCTTCTGGTGTCGGCTCCCGTCGAAGGCGAAGCCGAACCCGTCCGCCCCCAGCACGGCGCCGGAGTGGACGATCACCCGCCGACCGATGCGCACTCCCTCCCTCACCACGACCCGCGGGTAGAGGGTCGAGCCCTCTCCGATCTCCGCCCCCTCGCCCACGTAGGTGAGCGGGAAGATGCGCGCGCGGGCTCCCACCACGGCCCTCGGCTCGATGACGGCGAAGGCACCGACGAACGCCTCCGGGTGGATGCGGCTGTCCGGGGCCACCAGCGCCGAGGAGTGCACGCCCGGCGAGAGCGGTGCCTCGGGATAGAAGAGTCGGAGGAGCGCGATCAACGCCGTCTGGAGGGACGAGGTTTTGAGCAGCGGGCCCGGCAACTCCGTGACATCGGCCGGCACGAGGAGCGCGCCGGCGCGCGAGGACCTGGCGAGCCGCAGGTACTTCCGGGTGGTCAGGAACGAGATCTGATCCGGGCCTGCCGCATCCAGCGGAGCAACGCCGGTGATCACCCGCCGCGCGTCGCCTTCGAGCACGGCCCCCAGCGCCTGGGCGATCTGCCCGAGGGTGAAGGATCCCCCGCGGTCCCCCATGGGCGCTACTTCTTCCCCTTCCCCGCTTCCTGATCAAACACCTTGATGATCTCGTCGGTCAGGTCGGACTCGGCGTTGCCGTAGAGGACGCCGGCTTCCCGTTTCTCCACGATGATGTGGTAGCCCCGTTGCTTGCCCACGCGCTCGACGAGCCCGACGATATCCGTGAGGAATTTGTTGCGAAGCTCCTGCTCTTTCTTCGCGAGCTCGCGCTCGGAATCGTCCTTGAGCCGTTGCAGGTCGCGAAGCTTCCGCTCCAGCGCGTCCTGCTTGTCCTTCCGCGCCGTCACGCTCAGGAGCGCACCTTTTTTGTCCAGCTCATCCTTGAGTTTCTCGACCTCCTCGGCTTTCGCGTTGAGATCCTTCTGCAGGGCCGCCATGTCCTTCTGCAGCTGGTCCCGGGCGGCCACGCCGGCGGCGGAGCGAACCAGAACGCGCTGGAGGTCGACGTAGCCGACCCGCACGCCCTGGGCGAGAGCCTCGCCAGCCAGAAGCGTGGCTCCCCAGGCGACGACGGCCAACAGGACGAGCGTCCGTACCCGGGCGAGTCGTTTCGCCATGCTTATCCTCCTAAAACGGTGAGCCCACGGAGAAATGGACCTGACTCGAGCTTTCCCCCGACCGCCGGTCCAGGTTGTAAGCCCAGTCGATGCGAATGGGTCCGAACGGCGACTGCCAGCGGAAGCCGGCCCCCGCGCCCTTTCGCAAATCGGTGAGGTCGAATTTCGTCCTGAATCCATATACGTTGCCCGCGTCGAAGAACGTGGCGAACCGGAGGCCGGGGACCAGGGGAATCGGGATGAGGTACTCGATGTTGACGAGCGCCTCCGAGGTCCCGCCGATTCGGGTCCCGTTCTCATCCACCGGCGAGATCTGCGCGAGCTTCCGGCTCCGGACGGAATTGGGACCGCCGAGGCGGAAGCGCTCGAAGAGGGGCAGTTCGTTGTCGCCGAAGCCGAAGCCGTATCCCCCTTCCAGGCGCCCCGCCAGGACCGTGCCCCAGAGCACGGGCTGGAAGTAGGCCGCGCTGCCGACCGTCTTGAGGAACTTGCTGTCCCCGCCCAATCCGGCGACGTCGACGGTCAGGCGCGCGAGGCTGCCCTTCGAGGGGGAAAACACGTTGTCCCGGGTATCCCGGCTGACGGCGCCTTCGACGAGCGACGTCACCTTGCTGCCCGTCTCCTTCTGCAGCGACTCGGAGGCGCTATCGATCAAATTCGAGATCCGGTCGTGGGTGAGGCGGTAGGTAAAGTTCCAGCGTGAGAAGTCCAGGAACGGGTGGCTCAGCCGGACGTCCCCGCCCAGGCTTTCCACCGTGTACTCCACGAAGATGCGGCGGTTATCGAAAAGGTCGAAGCCGGCGGCGAGGGGGCGGTCGAAGAGCCACGGCTCCGTGAACCCGATGGTTCCCTCCTGGGTCTTCGCGCCGCCTCGGATGCGAAGGAACAGCTCCCAGCCCTTGCCCAGGAAGTTCTGCTGGGAGAGATCGAGGGTTCCCAGCAAGCCATCCGTGGAACTGAAGCCACCCCCCAGGCTGAAGAGGCCGGTGGCGCGCTCTTTCACGACGATGTTGACCACGATCTTGTCCTTGGACGAGCCGGGCGTCGTCGTCGTGTCCACCGTCTCGAAGTAGCCGAGGTTCACCAGTTTCTGCTTGGCGCGGTCCAGCTTCTGGCTCGTGAAGAGGTCGCCCTCGGCCATGGGAACCTCGCGCCGGAGAATCTTCTCGTCGCTCCGGGTGTTTCCGGAGATGTTGATCCGCTCGACGACCACCTCGGGGCCCTCCGTGATCTCGAGGGTGAGGTTGACCTTGCGCGCGGCGTTGTCCTGGTTCAGGACGGGGTTCACGTCCGCCGAGGCGCGACCGATCGTGCTGTAGAGCCGCGTGATCTGGTTGATCGTCTGGCGAACCTTGGACCGCGAGAATGGCTCTCCGGGCTTCAAGGCAATCTGCCGCCGCACCTCCTCGGTCGGCAGGACGTGCGGGCCGGTCACGTCCACGCTCCCGACGAGGAACTGGGGGCCCTCGATCACCTTGATCTTGATCGTCACCCGGGCCCGCGCGCGATCCACCTGGACGTCGGTGGATTCCACGCGAGCCTGGATGTAGCCGTGATCGTTGTAAAGCTGGACGATCAGATCAACGTCCTGATCCAGGCGCTGACGGTGGACGACCCCCCGGAGGATGAAATACTGGCGCTCCTGGGTCTGCATGACGCTCTTGATCTCTTTCTCCTTGAGCCCCCTGGCGCCTTCGATGACGATCTCGTCGATCTTGATCTGGCGGCCCTCCGAGATCCGGAACACGACCCTCACGTCCCCGTCGGGGAACTTCTCGACGTCGGGCGTGATCTGGACCTCGAAGTAGCCTTCCTCTTCGTAGTACCCCCTGAGCGTTTCCACCGCCTTCTGCACGTCCACCGGGTTGTAGACGGCGCCGAGCCGGAGATCCACCTTCTCCTGGAGGGTTTTCGTCTCCGCGTGCTTGTTGCCGGCGAACTCGATGTCCCGCATGAACGGTCGCTCCGACACGACGAAGGTCACCTTCACCCCGCCCTCGAAGTCGTCCACCTTCAGCCGGACGTCGTCGAAGAAGCCGAGGGCGAAGATCGAGCGGATATCCTCGGCCAGAGCCGCCGGCCGGAACGGGGAGCCCACGGTCGTGCGAACCTTGCCGAAGATCACCGCCTCCTGCACCCGGCGGTTCCCCTCGACGGCGATCTCCTTGATGATGATCTCAGGCTGCTGCTGTCCCCAGGTCCCCGACGGGACGAGGATGAGGAGGACAAAAAAAATGGAGAGAAACATCCTCCCCAGTCCGTTCATAGGTAGAGGCGCGTCCGTCTCCGTTGGGTTGGAAAACGGCAGGTGGGTTCCGATTTAGTGCTCAGCAAGCTCCAGGGGCGGCTCCGCCGGCTCCCGCTCGCGGAAGACGAAGGACTCCCCTTCGCTGTCAACCTCGATCCGCATCCCGTCGGAAAACTGTCCCCGCACGATCGCTTCCGCCAGAGTATCCTCGATGTGTTTCTGGATCGTGCGCCGCAACTGGCGCGCCCCGTAGATGGGATCGTACCCCTTCTGCACCAGCAACGCTTCCGCGGCCGGCGTCAGGAAGATCTGGATCCCCTTCTCGGAGAGCTGCTTGTCGATCCGGTTGATCATGAGCCGGATGATGTCCTTGATGTGCTCCTCGGAGAGCGGGTGGAACACGACGATGTCGTCGATCCGGTTGAGAAACTCGGGGCGAAACGCGCGCTTGAGCTCCTCCATCACGCGCTCCTTCATCCGCTCGTACGACTGCCCCTCGGACTCCTGGAGGAACCCGGGCTGTGTGCGTTTGCCGATCAGCTGCGTCCCCAGATTGGACGTCATGATGAGGATGGTGTTCTTGAAGTCCACCACGTGGCCCAGCGAATCGGTGAGCCGTCCGTCGTCGAGCACCTGGAGCAGCATGTTGAATATGTCCGGATGCGCCTTCTCGATCTCGTCGAACAGCACGACCGAGTACGGCCGCCGGCGCACCTTCTCCGTCAGCACACCCCCCTCTTCGTAACCCACATACCCCGGCGGCGCGCCCAGCAGGCGCGACACCGAGAACTTCTCCATGTACTCGGACATGTCGATCCGGATGAGCGCGTTCTCGTCCCCGAACAGGTACTCCGCCAGCGCGCGCGCCAGCTCGGTCTTCCCGACCCCGGTGGGGCCCAGGAAGATGAACGACCCGACCGGGCGCTTGACGTCCTTCAGTCCGGCGCGGGAGCGACGGATGGCACGGGCCACCGCCACGACGGCGGCGTCCTGTCCGATGATGCGACCGTGAAGCGCCTCCTCCATGCGGGCGAGCTTCTCCGACTCCCGCTCCTCGAGCTTCGAGAGCGGGATACCCGTCCACCGGGACACGATGAACTCGATATCCTCCTCCCCCACGCTGGACTGCGCCTTGCCCTTGCGCTTGTCCCACTCGCGCTTCAGCTCTTCGCCGCGTCCGCGCAGATGCTTTTCCTTCTCGCGGAGGGAGGCGGCCTTCTCGAACTCCTGGGCCTCGAGGTACATGTCCTTCTCGCGGACGACCCGCTCGATCTCCTTCTCCAGCTCCTTGATCTCCGGCGGCGGGGTGAGGGCCATCAGCCGCGTGCGCGAGGAGGCCTCGTCGATGACGTCGATCGCCTTGTCGGGCAGCTGCCGCTCCGTGATGTAGCGGTCGGCAAGTTTCACGGCCGCGTCAATGGCCTCGTCGGTGATCTTCACCCGGTGGTGCGCCTCGTACTTGTGGCGGAGCCCGCGGATGATCTCGATGGCCTCCGTCACCGAGGGCGCGCGGACGATGATCGGCTGGAACCGCCGCTCCAGCGCCCCGTCTTTCTCGATGTACTTGCGATACTCGTCGAGCGTGGTCGCGCCGATCGTCTGGATCTCCCCGCGCGACAGGGCCGGCTTCAGCATGTTCGAGGCGTCGATGGCCCCCTCGGCCGCCCCCGCCCCGATCAGCGTGTGCAACTCGTCCAGGAACAGGATCACGTTCTCCGACTGGCGGATCTCCTTCATGACCGCCTTGAGCCGCTCCTCGAACTGGCCCCGATACTTGGTGCCGGCGACGAGCGCTCCGAGGTCGAGCTGGAGGAGGCGCTTGTTCACGAGCACGTCAGGCACGTCGTGGTTGACGATCTTCTGGGCGAGCCCCTCGACGATGGCCGTCTTGCCCACCCCCGGCTCGCCGATCAGGACCGGGTTGTTCTTGGTCCGCCGCGAGAGGACCTGGATGACCCGCTCGATCTCCATCTCCCGGCCGATCACCGGATCGAGCTTTCCCTCGCGCGCGAGCTGCGTGAGGTCCCGAGCGAACTCATCGAGCACCGGGGTCTGGGACCGCTTCTTGGGACGAGGGTAGTATTGGTCCCCCAACAGGGCCAGCGTCTCCTGGCGCACTTCGTCCAGCCTGCCGCCGAGCGATTCGAGGATCTTGGCCGCGATGCACTGCCCCTCCTTCATAAGCCCGAGGAGCAGGTGTTCCGTGCCGATGTAGTTGTGTCCGAGCTGGCGGGCCTCCTCGATCGAGAGCTCGAGGACGCGCTTGGCCTGGGGCGTGAAGGGAACCTCGCCGAAGGTGAGCGTCTTGGGGAAGCCCGCGAGGGCCCGCTCGACCTCCGCCTTGACGGTTTCGAGGCGCAGGCCGAGCCGCTGGAGGACGGCGGTGGCGATGCCCTCTCCGTCCCGGATGAGGCCCAGCAGGATGTGCTCAGTCCCGACGAAATCGTGGCGGAAGCGCCCGGCTTCTTCCCGCGCCAGAATGATGACTCGCCGCGCCCTTTCCGTAAATCGCTCGAACACTGGTCTCTCCTACAGGGTCTTGCCCGGCTTTTCCTTCCCGGACAGCGGTTTAGCCAGATTATATCCCAGGGGGGAAGTCCCTTCCAGCCTTTTCTTGCGCGACCGGAGAGCGGCACCCCCCTCCGGCGGACTAACATCCTGAAAGGCTTGAGCAAACGGTCCCAACCCTAAACCTCCAAGGTCCAGCCACGTCCGTCCGGCACCCGGGCGTACTGAACGTTCACGATCTCCTGGTAGAGGCGCCGGGTGAGTTCGCCGATGCGCCCTCCGTTGATGACGATCCGCTCGCTCCGGTAGGACAGCTCCCCCACCGGCGAGATGACCGCGGCGGTCCCGGTCCCCCAGGCCTCGCTGAGCGTCCCACTCCGGGCGGCCGCCACCACCTCGGGCATCCCGATCTGCCGCTCGGACACGGCGACCCCCCACTCGCGGAGAAGGGTGAGCGCCGAGTCGCGGGTGACGCCAGGCAGGATCGTCCCCCCGAGCGGCGGCGTGACGACTTCGTCGCCGATCCGCAGCATGATGTTCATGGTCCCGACTTCCTCGATGTACTGGCGATGGACGCCGTCGAGCCAAAGAACCTGGGTGAAGCCGCTCCGGTGCGCCTCCTCGGCCGCGAGGAGGCTCGCGGCGTAGTTCCCGCCGGTCTTGGCAGCGCCGACTCCGCCTTCCACGGCGCGGACGTACTTGTCCACCACGAGGATCTTCACCGGGTTCATCCCCTCGAGGTAATAGGCACCGACGGGTGACAGAATCACGTAGTAGATGTAGGACTTCGCCGGGCGGACGCCCAAGAACGGCTCGTTGGCGATGATCGTCGGGCGAACGTAGAGCGCCGTCCCGACGCTCGCCGGCACCCACTCCCGCTCCAGCCCGACCAGCTCGACGAGCGACCGGAGGGCGAGGTCGGGGTCGAGCAAGGGAATACAGAGCCGCCTGGCCGAGTTGTTGAGCCGCTCAACGTGCTTCGCCGGGCGGAACAGGCGCACCCGCCCGTCCACGCCGCGGAACGCCTTGAGCCCGTCGAAGACGGTCTGGGCGTAGTGCAGCACCGCTGCGGCCGGGTCGAGGGAGAGCGAGGCGTAGGGCTCGATGCGGGGGTCGTACCAGCCCTTCTCCTCCTTGAAGTCGGCCAGGAACATGTGATCGGTGAACACCGTGCCGAACCCGAGTTCGCTGTCCTTGGGCTTGGCCTTCTTCGTGGCCGCCCGGGTGATCCTGATCGCGTCGTTCATGGTCGTCCTCGCATGAATGAAGATGCCGGCACTAGGGCCAGGCGACCGCTCGCCCGTCGAGAAGCCGATAGCCGCGGTCGCACTTCCGCGCCAGGTCCTGGTTGTGGGTGGCGATGACGAAGGTCAAGCTCCGCTCGGCCTGAAGCCGCAGGAAAAGATCGAAGATGACCTCGCTCGTCTTCGGGTCCAGGTTGCCCGTCGGCTCGTCCGCCAAGACGAGCCGGGGGCGGTGCACGATGGCGCGCGCAATGGCCACGCGTTGCTGCTCACCTCCGGACAGCTCTCCCGGGCGGTGGTTGAGCCGGTCACCGAGACCCACTTCGTGCAGCGCGTCGGCCGCTCGGGCGCGGGCGTCCTCCCAGGGCAGCCGCTGCAGGAGCCCGGGCAGCATGGCGTTCTCCAGCGCCGTCATCTCCCCCAGCAGATTGTAGAACTGGAACACGAACCCGATCTCCGTCCGGCGGAAGCGGGCGAGCCCGCCGTCGGAGCGTGAGAAGATGTCCTCCCCATCGAAGCGGACCTCCCCCGCCGTCGGGCGATCCAGGGCGCCCAGGAGATGGAGCAAGGTGGACTTCCCCACGCCGGACGCACCGACCAGGGCCACGACCTCCCCCTGCGACACGCCGAGCGACACCCCTTTGAGGACCCGCACGACCTCGGGCCCGCCCCGGTACTCCTTCTCGAGGTCGCGCGCCGCCAGGAGCTCACTCATAGCGGAGAACTTCCACGGGGTCGAGCCGGGCCGCCCGGCGGGCGGGGAGAAGGGTGAACGCGAACGAGATCAGGAGCGTCGCCCCGATGATCAACCCGAAGTCACTCCAGGTGAGCTTCATGGGGAGATAGTCGATCTGGTAGACGTCGCCCGCGAGGCGAATGACCCGGTACGTGTTCTGGATCCAGATCAGACCGAGTCCCACCACGCTGCCCGCCGCGGACCCCACCAGCCCGATGAGGACGCCCACCGAGAGGAACGCGGCCCCCACGCTGCCGGCCGTGGCGCCCATCGCCTTCAGGATGCCGATCTCCTTCCGCTTCTCCGCCACGAGGAGGACGAGGTGGCCGATGATGGCGAAGGCGGCTACGAGCACGATGATCGTCACGATGATGAACAGCGCGAGCTTCTCGAGCTGCAGCGCGTTGAACAGGTTCCGGTTCATCTCCATCCAGTCGCGGACGAGGTAGGGGAAGCCGAGGCGCGCGATGATCTGCCGGCCGATCGCCTTGGCCTGCCAGGGATCCTGGAGCTTGACCTCGATCCCGGTCACGCGGCTCCCGAGGCCGGCGAACTCCTGGGCCGTGGGAAGATTCACATAGGCCAGGGAGGAGTCGTACTCGTACATGCCGACCTCGAACGTCCCGGCCACGCTGAACCGCCGCATCTTGGGGACCATGCCAACCGCCGTGAGCGCGCCCTGGGGGGAGATCACGGTCACGCTCTCGCCGGGAATCACACCGAGCGTCCTCGCCAGCTCCCGCCCCAGGATGATGGCGGGGTCACCGCCGCCCCGCGCCAGCGGGTCGAGACTCCCCATTTTCAGCTGCCGGCCGATGTCCAGCCGAAGGGACTCGACCGAGAGGTCCACGCCGCGCAGGAGACCGCCCGTGGCACCTCCCCCCGGAACGGTGAAGAGCGCCTGCTGGAGCACGAACGGCGTCGCGGACCGGACCCCGGGGACGGCCCGCACCCGGTCGGTGAGCGCCGCCGGGTCGCGCACCCCCCGCCCACCGCCTTCGAGGACCAGGATGTGCGGGTTGGAGGCGATGATCTTGTCCCGGATGCCGTCCTGAAAGCCCGTCATCACCGCCAGCACCACGATCAGCGCGCTGACCCCGAGGAAGACTCCGCCGACGCCGGTCCAGACGAACAGGGACAGGTTCGTCCGGTGACCGCGGGCCCGGAGATACCTGAGACCCAAGAACAGCTCGACGGGGAGGCCACCGCGCCTCATGACTCGGTCTCGGGGCGGAGCTGGGGGAAGAGGATCACGTCGCGGATCGAGGGGAGGTCGCCGAGGAGCATCACGAGGCGGTCGATCCCGATCCCCTCTCCGGCCGTCGGCGGCATACCGTACTCGAGGGAGCGGACGAAGTCTCGGTCCAGCCAGTGCGCCTCCTCGTCGCCGCGCTCGCGCTCCGCGGCCTGCTGCTTGAACCGCGCCAGCTGCTCCTCGGGGTCGTTCAACTCGGTGTAGGCGTTCGCGACCTCGAGCCGCGCGACGAAGAGTTCAAACCGCTCCGCCAGGGCGGGATTGTCCCGGTTCCGCTTAGAAAGCGGGGAGAGCTCGATGGGGAACTCGACGACAAACGTGGGCCGGATCAGCGTCGGCTCGACCAGCTTTTCGAAAAGGCCCTTCCAGAGTTTCGCCGACGGGGCGTCCTGCTCGACGGAAATCCCCGCCGCGGCGGCGAGCTGGCGCACCCGGGACGCCTCCGTCCGGGGGGACACATCCGTCTGGAGAACCTCGGCCAGGGCGTCGAAGAACCCGAGCCGCCGCCACGGTGGGGTGAGATCAACCTGCTCGCCCTGGTACGCGAGGGTCAGCGAGCCCAGGAGGATCTGAGCCAGATGACAGACCAGCGCCTCGGTCAGCTCCATCAGGTCGCCGTAGTCGGCGTAGGCCTGGTAAAACTCCAGCATCGTGAACTCCGGGTTGTGCTGCGTCGAGATCCCCTCGTTCCTGAAGTTGCGATTGATCTCGTAGACCCGGTCAAGGCCGCCGACGACGAGCCGCTTCAGGTAGAGCTCCGGGGCCACCCGGAGGTAGAGGTCGAGGTCCAGCGTGTTGTGATGGGTCACGAACGGCCGCGCGGCCGCGCCGCCGGGGATCGGCTGCATCATCGGCGTCTCCACTTCGAGGAAGCCCCGTGCGTCCAGAAATTCCCGGAGCTCCTTCACGAGGCGGCTCCTCAGCCGGAACAGCTGGCGCACTTCGGGGTTCACCACCAGATCCAAGTAGCGCTGGCGGTAGCGCGTCTCCAAATCCCTGAGGCCGTGCCACTTTTCCGGGAGCGGGCGCAGGGCCTTCGCCAGGAAGGTCCAGGCCTTCACCGCGATCGTGAGCTCGCCGGTGCGGGTCCGGAACAGTTCACCCGTGACGCCGATGAAGTCGCCGGCGTCAAGGTCCGTGAAGAGGCCGTATTCCTCCCCCAGCTGGTCCGCGCGCGCGTAGAGCTGGATCGTCCCGGTGTAATCCCGGAGCGTGGCAAAGCAGGTTTTCCCGTGGTGACGGAGCGTCAGGACGCGCCCCGCCACGCTGACAGGTCCGACCTCCTTGAGCTCTTCCTCCCTGGCCGTCGTGAGCAGCCCGGTCAGACGCCCAGCCCAGTGGGTCACCGGGAAGCGGCTCCCGAAGGGATCTACGCCGCGCGCCCGGAGGGCGGCCAGCTTCGCGTGACGGCGCTGGATGAGCTCGTTTTCGTCGTGCGGCGCGTTCATGATTTGCCCGATAGGAGGTGGGCCTGGATGAACGGGTCGATCTCGCCGTCCATGACGGCCTCGACGTTTCCCGCTTCGACCCCGGTCCGGTGATCTTTGATCAGCTGGTACGGGTGGAACGTGTAGGAACGGATCTGGCTGCCGAACGCGATTCCCTTCTTTTCCCCGGTGAGCTCGGCCAGTTCCTCACGCTGCTTCTTCTCGTAGAGCTGATAGAGCCTGGCCCGCAAAATGCGGAGCGCCGTGTCGCGGTTTCTGAGCTGCGACCGCTCGTTCTGGCACTGCACGACCATCCCGGTGGGCAGGTGCGTGATCCGGACAGCCGAATCCGCCGTGTTCACCCCTTGCCCGCCGGGTCCGGAAGAGCGAAAGACGTCAATCCGCAGATCTTCGTCCTTGACCACCACCTCCACCTCTTCGACCTCGGGAATGACGGACACCGAAGCGAAAGATGTATGGCGGCGGCGGGACGCGTCGAAGGGGGAGATGCGGACGAGCCGGTGGACGCCCGTCTCCCCCTTGAGGTACCCGAACGCGCACTCGCCGGTCACTTCGATGGTGGCGGATTTGATCCCCGCCTCCTCGCCGGGGAGCAGGTCCACCACCTCGGCTTTGAACCCTTGGCGCTCGGCCCACCGGAGGTACATGCGGACCAGCATCTGAGCCCAATCCTGGGACTCGGTCCCGCCCGCTCCCGGGTGGATGGACACGATGGCGTTCTTCCGGTCGTGGGGAGCCGAGAGGATGACCTTGAGCTCGAACTCGGTGAGGGACTGGCGGAGCTTCCGGATCCCGTCTTCGATCTCGGCGGCGACGCTCTCGTCTCCCTCCTCCGTCGCCATCTCCCAGAGCAGCCGGAGCTCCTCGGCCTTGGAGGAGAGTTCCCGCCAGCGCCCCACGAGGCGCGCCAGCTCGGCACGCTCCTGAACCAGACCCTGGGCGCGCCGGCTGTCCTCCCAGAAGGCGGGGGACGCCATCTCGATCTCGATCAGGCGGAGACGCTCCTCCTTTGCGGGAAGGTCAAAGGTGCCCCCGAAGGTCGTCGAGACGCCGCTCGGACTCAAGGATGTCGCGCTTCAGCTCGCTCAGCATGGCGTTAGGGAATCCTCCGGAGCGCTCCCAGCGCCATGGCGACAGCCGACAGCGCGATGCATGCGTAGGCGAAGACGTCGCCGAACCGAGCGTAGAACGTGCTGCGCGAACGGAGGGGGAGCGTCACGCTCAGCACTCCGCGCTCGTAGAGCCCGAGGGTCTTGCCGATCCGCCCGCTGGGCTCCACGGCCGCCGACACGCCCGTGTTGGCGGCTCGCACGATCGCCACGCGGTTTTCCACTGCGCGCAACGGGAGCACGGCCAAGTGCTGCCATGGCCCGCTGGTCGTTCCGAACCAGGCGTCGTTCGTGATGTTCATCATGTACTCGGCTCCCCCCGCGACGAACTCCCGGAACAGGTCGGGAAAGATCCCCTCGTAGCAGATCACGACCCCGAAGGGGGGCTGGACCTGCCGAAATACTCTCGGAACTTCCCCGGCCTGGAACTCCGAGATGAACTCGGCCCAGCGCCTCACGAAGCCGATGACCCGGGACAACGGCACGTACTCCCCGAACGGGACGAGATGTATCTTATCATACTTGCCGCTAATGCCCTGTCCTGTCAGCAAAAACGCGCTGTTGTAGAGGCCCCGCTCATCACCGTCCACGGACCCCACGAGGAGGGGTGCTCCGACCTCCCGGGAGAGGGCTCGGAGCTCGGCCACTAGGGCCGGGTCCCGCCTGAGAAAAATGGGCGCCGCCGTCTCCGGCCAGAGAATGATCGACGGGCTCCCGCCGCCCGCCTGGCGAGTCAGGGTCGTGTAGATATTCAGCGTTTCCCGCTGATACGCGGGATCCCACTTGAGCGACTGCTCGATGGAGGGTTGGACGACCGCGGCGCGGATCGTCGGCGACGGCCTCGGGTCGCCGAGCCGGGAGAACCCGAAGGCCAGCGTCCCGACGAGCAGCGCCAGGGCAAGGCTCGCCGCCGGCGCCGCCCTTCGCCACCCGACGACGGCGGCGCCCGCCAGAGCCGCGTTCACGACGACGAGGAGGAAGGAGACGCCGTAGACTCCCGTCCACTCGGCGATCTGGATCAGCGGGAGCTCCCGGTACTGGGAATAGCCGAGGAGCCCCCAGGGAAATCCGGAGAGAAGGCGCCCCCGGACCCACTCGCCCGCCACCCACAAGAACGGCGCCGCGCCCAGCGCCCAGCCCGGGCCGACGCGCCGCCCCAGCCAGCTCGCCGACGCGGCGACGAGGCCAAAGAAGAGTCCGCAGTAGGCCGCGAGCCCGACGATCGGCAGCCAGGTCAGCGGCCACGGGATCTGGCTGAAGTGGCGGAACGTGTGGTCGAGCCAGCGGAGGAGCACCAGGAAGAAGGCCGTCCCCAAGAGCCATCCATCGGCAAGCGCCTGGCGGGTCGGACGAACGAGCGCCGACGCGAAGAGCGGCACGAGAGCCACCCAGGCGAACAGCGACCAGTCGGTCGTAGGATACGCGAGCGCCAGGAGGACAGATGACACCAGGAGCGCCGGCACCCTGACCCGTCCGGCCTGGAGCATTTCCAGGCGGTCAGCGGCCATGGGCCAGGCGGTCACCGAGATAGCGGGGAAGCCCCGACCTCAAGATCTTCTCCCGGGCGCGCGCGACGTCGTAGGGGACCCGGTGGAGGCTCACGACCCCGGCCCCGAGGTCCCAGAGGGCGTAGCACGCCCGGGGGTCGCCATCCCTCGGCTGGCCCACGCTGCCCACGTTGACGATGTAGCGCCGCCCCGCTTCGAGCCGGACGGCCTCCGGTGCGGGCTCGAACGCCGGCCCAGAGGAGCCCAGAGCCCAGACCCGCGGGAGGTGCGAGTGGCCAACGAAACAGAGCCGCGTCGTGAAGCCGCCGAACGCCTCGAACCCCTCCTCGGCCGTGATCAGGTATTCCCACTGCTCCGGACGCCCGGGTCTGGCGTGGACGAGGGTGGCGTCCTCGACTTCGAGCACCAGCGGCAGGTCGGCGAGGAAGGCCCGGTGGGCGGCGTCCAGCTGGGACGCCGTCCAGAGCGCGGCCTGCCGCGCATGGGGATTGAACCAGCGGAGGTCGAGGCGGCCGGTGGCCCCGTGCTCGTGGTTGCCCGCGACCAGGCGGGCTCCCCGCTGGACGAGGGTCTCGACGCAGGGGATCGGATCCGCCCCGTATCCCACCACGTCGCCGAGGCAGAGGAGGGCGTCGGCGCCGACACCGGCGAGGTGATCGAAGACAGCGGTCAGGGCTTCGAGGTTTCCGTGGATGTCGGAGAGGACGGCGTAACGGATTGCCCTAGCCTGGTCGGAGCTCTTTATGGATGCGGTCAAGAATGCCGTTGATGAAGCCGCTGGATTCCTGGGTGCTGAACTTCTTCGCCACCTCGAGCGCCTCGTTGATCGCCACCTTCGGGGGGACGTCCGCCGTCCAGAGCAGCTCGAAGATCCCCGCCCGGAGGATGTTTCGATCCACCACGGCCATCCGCTCGAGGTCCCAGTTCAGGGCGTACTGGACGATCAGCTCGTCGATTTTCTCCTGATGGAGCTTCGTCCCCCGGACGAGCGTCTCGGCAAAGGTCCGCACCTCGGGATCCACCGGGTGGCGGCTCCAGAACTCCTCAGAGCACGAGGCCGGGTCCCCGTCGCTCCGGAGGTCGAGCTGGTAGAGGAACTGAAGCGCCAGTTCCCGAGCCTTCCGCCGCTTACCCATGGCGACGTCCGACGCGGGAGACGAACTCCGACATTTCTAGGGCCGCCAGGGCTGCCTCCTCCCCCCGGTTCGCCACCCTCCCGCCAGCCCGGTCCCAGGCCTGCTCCTCGGTGAGGGCCGTGACCACCCCGAAAGCGACCGGGACCCCCGTGGTCAGCGCGACCTGCCGGATCCCCTGAGCCGCCTCGCGCGCCACATGTTCCCAGTGTGGCGTCTCCCCGCGGATGACTACGCCGAGGCACACCATGGCCCGGAACCTCCCAGTGCGGGCCAGGTAGAGCGCCGCCTGGGGCAGCTCGAAGGAGCCGGGCACCCAGTGGACTTCCACCCGGGAGGCCTCCACGCCGTGGCTCCGGAAGGCCTCGAGCGCGCCGTCGAGCAGCCGCTTGCAGATCGCTTCGTTGAAGCGCGCCGCGACCACGCCGAACCTGGGGGCACCTCGCCCAGCGCGGGAGCCGACCGTCCCTGTCGCCCGAGCGCGAGGGGCCTTGCCCGCCATCCTTCACTCGGACGGGAGGGAGGAGAAGAGGTGCCCGAGCTTCTCGCGCTTGGTCTTGAGGTAGCGGAGGTTGGTTCCGGTTGCCGGGATCTCGATGGGCACCCGCTCCGCCAGCTGGAGCCCGTATCCCTCCAGCCCGACGATCTTCTTGGGGTTGTTGGTCAAAAGCCTCATGCTCCGCACGCCGAGATCCAGCAGGATCTGGGCGCCGATGCCGTAGTCCCGGAGATCGGGCTTGAAGCCGAGCTCCGCGTTCGCCTCCACCGTGTCCTTGCCCTGATCCTGTAGCTCGTAGGCCCGCAGCTTGTTCACGAGCCCGATCCCGCGCCCTTCCTGCCGCATGTAGACGAACACGCCCCGCCCTTCGCGCTGGATGATGGCGAGCGCCTTCTCCAGCTGCGGGCCGCAATCGCAGCGCCGGCTGCCGAACACGTCGCCCGTCAGGCACTCCGAGTGCACCCTGACCAGCACGGGCCGGCCGTCGGCGACGTCCCCGACCACCAGCGCCAGGGGCACACGATTGTCCACGGTCGTCTCGTAGGCCACCGCCAGGAAGTCGCCGAACTCGGTGGGGAGCCGGGTGGTCGCAACGCGACGAACCAGCTTCTCCTTGCGGATCCGGTACTCGATGAGATCCTTGATCGTGATGACCTTGAGGTCGTGGGCGCGTGCCAGCGCCAGAAGCTCCGGGACCCGCGCCATTCCGCCATCCTCGTCCATGACCTCGCAGATGACGCCGGCCGGCGTGCCCCCCGCCAGGCGGGCCAGGTCCACCGACGCCTCCGTGTGGCCCGCTCTGCGCAGGACGCCGCCGGGCATCGCGCGGAGCGGCAAGATGTGACCCGGCCGCGTCAGGTCCTCGGGCCGGGTCTTGGGATCCACGAGCGTCCTGATGGTGACCGCGCGGTCGTGCGCGGAGGTCCCCGTGGTGACGTCGCGGCGGGCATCCACCGTCACCGTGAAGGCCGTGCCCATCGGGGCGGTGTTGTCCGAGACCATCATCCAGATCTGGAGCGCGTCGAGCTGCTCGCCCGCCATGGGGACACAGATGAGACCCCGCCCGTGCTTGGCCATGAAGTTCACGGCCGCGGGCGTAGCCCGGTCGGCGGCCATGACCAGGTCGCCCTCGTTCTCGCGATCCTCGTCGTCCACCACCACGAGGATCCGGCCGGCCCGGATCTCCTCGATGGCCTCCTCGATGGAGGCAAACTCCCGGCGGGCGGCGTCTTCGGCAGCGCTCATCGTGCGTCACCTGGCGAGTTCATCGGGCCTCGCCGCGCTCTAGCTCTTGGCAGACGTTCCCCGCTTCCCCCCGCTCCACGAAGCGGAAGAGATACTTGCCGATCACGTCCATCTCCAGGTTGACCCGGGCACCGGGAGCCCGCCTGCCCAGGGTCGTGATCTTCAGCGTGTGAGGGATCACCATCACTTCGAACCCATCCTCCTCCAGGGCCAGGACGGTAAGGCTGACCCCGTCTACCGCCACCGATCCCCTGGGAATCATATACCGCAGGAGGCCGGAGTCCGGGACCAGAATCTTCATCCTCGCGGTCTCACCACCCGAGTCCACCCGGGCCACCCGTCCGACGCCATCCACGTGGCCCAGCACCAGGTGCCCCCCCAGCGGTGCGCCGAGGCAGAGGGGCCGCTCGAGGTTCACAGGAGAGCCGGCGACCAGGTCCGCCAGCGCCGTGGCCTTCAAGGTCTCAGGGCTCACGTCGAAGGCGAGAAGCCCAGCCGCCCGCTCCACAACGGTGAGACACACCCCGTTGACGGCGAGGCTCGCTCCCACGTCGCTGCCGTCGAGGACGCGCTGGCCACTGATCACGAGCCGCCACGCCCCCTCCGCCTGGGCGAGCCGCACGACCTCGCCCAACTCCTCAACGAGGCCCGTGAACATCGCTCTCCCCCCGATCAATATCCCCCTCGATGACCAGGTCCTCCCCCTCCCTTCGAACGGTCATGGCCGTGAGGCGGAACGCCTCCTTCAAGCCCCGGCCCGGGCCCTCGAGCGGTGTGGGAGCGCTTCGGCCGCCGAGCAGCATCGGCGCCACGAAGACGACCACCCGATCCACGAGCCCGGCCTCCAGGAAGGCCGCGTTGAGCTCACCGCCTCCCTCCAGAAGGAGCGCGGTCACGTCGCGCCGAGCGAGCTCCGCCGCCAGCGCGGCCAGGTCCACCCGCTCGTCCCGCGCCGGCAGCCGCACGACCTGAGCCCCGCGCGCCGCCAGCGCCTCCACGTTCTCCGAGGGCGCCGCCTCGGTCACCGCGATCAGCGTCCGCCCGGGGGACCCCGCGGAGAGGACCCGTGCCGAGCAGGGGGTCCGCGCGCGGCTGTCCACCACCACGCGATGCGGTTCCCGCGGCCACGCGGGCTCGAGCCGGACGGTCAACTCCGGATCGTCGGCGAGAAGGGTGCCGATCCCGACCGCGACCGCGTCGGATTCGCTCCGGAGCCGATGCCCGGCGCGGCGCGCCGCTTCTCCCGTGATCCACCGGGACGAGCGGTCCCACCCGGCGATCTTGCCGTCGAGACTCATGGCGGCCTTGAGTGTCACGAATGGGCGCCGCTCGGTGATCCACGTGAAGAACGGCCGGTTGAGTCGCCGGGCGTCGGCTTCGCGACATCCCACCGACACGGCGATGCCCGCCTGCCTGAGCGCGGCGACGCCGCCGCCGCTCACGCGGGGATTCGGATCCAGGACCGCCACTACCACCCGACGGATCCCCGCCTCGACGACGGCAGAGACGCACGGCGGCGTCCGCCCCTGATGAACGCACGGCTCGAGCGTGACGTAGAGGGTCGCCCCCCGCGCCTGGAGGCCGGCGGCGGCCAGGGCCAGGCGCTCGGCGTGCGCCGTGCCGGCCTGGGCGTGGTAGCCCTCGCCGGCGACGAGCCCGTCCCTGACGACGACGGCGCCCACCAGCGGGTTCGGCGACGTGAGGCCGCGCGCGCTGTCGGCCAGCGCAAGGGCCCGCTCCATGAATCGCGCGTCGAGCTCGAGCAAGGACATGTGAGACCCCGGCTACCCCGGGAGAAGGGCGGAGACAAAGACCCTGGGATCGAAGGGCTGCAGATCGTCGGGGCGCTCGCCGGTGCCCACCAGCTTGATCGGCAGGCCCAGCTCCCGGTGGATCCGCACGACGATCCCGCCCTTGGCGGTGCCGTCGAGCTTGGTCAGGATCACGCCCGTCAGGCCCACGCCCCGGTGAAAGGTCGCGGCCTGGGCCAGGCCGTTCTGGCCGGTCGTGGCGTCGAGCACCATGAGCGACTCGTGCGGCGCCCCCGGGAGCTGGCGACCCACCACCCGCTTGAGCTTGGCCAGCTCTTCCATGAGGTTGGACTTGGTGTGGAGCCGCCCCGCCGTATCGACGATCAGCGCGTCCACGCCCCGGGCAGTCACCGCTTTGACCGCGTCGAAGACCACCGCCGACGGGTCGGAACCCCCGGCCTGATGGATGACCTCCACGCCCACCCGCCGGCCCCAGGCCTCCAGCTGTTCGATGGCAGCGGCGCGGAAGGTGTCGGCCGCGGCCAGCACGACAGACCTGCCTTCCCCCTTGAGGGCGGCGGCGAGCTTGCCGCAGGTGGTGGTCTTCCCGCTGCCGTTGACCCCCAGCACCAGGATGACCGTCGGACGGTGGTCGAGTGCGAGGGGAGCGGCGGCACTGGCGAGGGCCTCTTCGAGAAAGCGGCGAAGCGTCGCACGAATGTCTTCGGGCGCCCCGAGCCGTCCGCGGCGGATTTCTTCGCCAAGGAGGTCCACGAACTCGCGGGCGGTGGCGGACCCCAGGTCCGCCGATATCAACAGGTCCTCAATTTCCTGGAGAAGCCCCGCGTCAACGGGTCGTCCCAAACTCAGAAGCGAGTCGAGCCCGTGGCTCAGGAGGTCCTTCGAGCGCTCGAGGCTCTGCCTGACGCGGTCCGCCAGCGTGACCAGGAGCTTCACGGTTTCGGGCTCCCGGGCTCCGTCGGGATGACGAAGTTCTGGATGACCGCGCCCCGGGCACCCAGCGGCGGGATCGGCTGTCCGTTGAGCTCGAGGGCGAGCCCCCCCGCGTTTCCGACGGTGAGAATGAAGCGCTTGGCGGACACCCACTCCCGCGTCGCACCGGCCGGAAGGAGCTCTTGGACCACGGTGCCGTCGTCCGTCTGTACTCGCACCCACGTCGGCTCTGTGGCCCGGGCGACCAAGCGGTGGCGGGACGGCTCCTCCCGTTTCGACGGAGGGCTCGCGGTGGGCGAGGGCTCGGAGGATACGCGCTTCGGCGCCGAGACGGCCGGGCCGCCGGCGACGACCGGCCGCTTGAGGCGCCCCTGGAGCCCGACGACCATGAACAGCCCGAGGCCCAGGACCAGCAGCAGAACGAGACTTACGAGCGCCGGCCCGTGCCCGCGGGCCCTGGGCGGAAGGGGGACCTGGACCGGGGGCTCCGACGGCGTCGCGCCCGCCAACTCGCGATAGCGCGCGAGTGCCTCGTGAGGGGCCTCCCCCATGGCGACGCAGTACGCCCGGATGAATCCCTTTGTGAAGACCGGAGCCGGCAGCTGATCAAAGGCGTCAGCCTCCAGCGCCTGCAGGTACGGCTGGCCGACGCGAGTGGTCCGGGCCACCTCCTCGAGGGAGATACCCCGGGCTGCTCGGAGTTCGCGAAGGTAAGAACCGAGGGACTGCATGAAGAAACCCCACTGAAGTGTAAGCCAGACCCACGAGAAAAGTCAACGCGCGAACGGAGTTAGCGTCAGTCCGCGAGGCGGACGGAGACGAGGCGCGACAGGCCGGGCTCTTCCATCGTGACGCCGTAGAGAATGTCGGCAGCTTCCATGGTCTTCCTGTTGTGGGTAATCACGACGAACTGGGTCTGCTGGCAGAGTTCACGTAGAACTCGAAGGAAACGGTGGATGTTGGCGTCATCTAAGGGCGCATCCACTTCATCGAGGACGCAGAACGGGCTCGGCCTGCAGTAGAAGATCGCAAAGAGCAGCGCCAGCCCCGTCAGGGCCTTCTCCCCGCCCGACAGGAGCGTGACGGACTGAAGGCGCTTGCCTCGGGGCTGGGCCATCAGCTCAATGCCTGCCTCGAGAGAATCTTCCCCTTCCTCGGGCTCCACCAGCCTCAACTCAGCCCGCCCCCCTTCGAACAGGCGGCCGAATATCTCCCCGAAGTAGGCGTTGATGGCTTCGAAGGCCTGAAGGAACCGCTCCTGGGCGGTCCGGGTCATTCCCCGGATCGCTTTCTCGAGGTCCTTGATCGACGCCGTGAGGTCGTCGTGCTGGGTCTGGAGAAACCCCAGGCGCTCCTCGAGCTCCCGGTACTCCTCGTCGGCGACGAGGTTGACCGGTCCCATGGCTTCGAGCTTGCCCGTGAGCTCCCCGAGCCGCGTTCGGGCGGCCGCCAAGTCCCGGCCGGGATCATGGTGGCCGGCCAGCGCTCCGGGCTCGACGCCGAAGCGGCGGAATCCCTCCTGCTCCAACTCCTGGCGCCGCACCCGATCCTCGGTGGCCCGGAGCTCGATCCTGTGCAGCTCCTCCTTGGTCTGCTCGAGCATCCGGCCGCTCTCCAGGGATTCGGCCTCGATCTCCCGGAGCCGGGACACAAGCTCGGCGTGCTCGCGCGCAATCCCGCGCTCCTCGCCCTCCAGACGCTCCCGATCCGCGGCCACCTGCCGGGCCCGCTCGTCGGCCTGCTCACGCTCCCGCGACAGCTCGCCGCACCGTGCGGCCAGTTGCGTCCGCCGTTCCTCGGTCTGAGCACGGCGCTGAGCCAGGTCCCTGGCGAGCTCGTCCTGGTGAGCCATCTCTCGACGCACGGCCTCCACGCGCTCCCCGAGAGCCGCCCAATCGACCCGGCACGTGGTCAGGTCCCGGACAAGAGACGCCTCGCGCTCCTGGGAAACTTCGACGACGGCGCGGAGCTCACCCAGGGTGCGCTCGAGCCGCCCCTCCGCCCCCAGGGCGGCCTCAACCTGGCTTTCCAGCCCCACCCGCTCCCGCGCGGCCGCTCGCGCTTCCTCCACACACTGCCGGTCCTCGCTCTCCAGCGTCCTCAGATGAGCGGCAACGCGCTCCGACTCCCGGAGGACTTGCTCGAGGTCCTTGTCCCCCCCGAGCCGCCGCCCGGCCTGCGTCTGGATGGACTCCCTGAGCCCCGTCTGCTCCGACCTGAGCGCCGCCACCAGACCCTCCAGGGTCGAAAAACGCGTCTCCGCCTCCGCCACCTCCGCGCCCAGCCGCAGGGCCTCGGCCACGAGGTCCTTCAGGGCGCGCTTGCGACCGAGGAGCGAGTGCTCGTCCTCGCTCCCTCTTCGGCGTCCGCCGGTCAGCCGGCCGGCGGGCGACAGGACCTCTCCCGAGCGAGTGACGTACGTGGCGACCGTCCCGTTCCGGCGCCACATGGCCTCGGCCTGGTCCAGGTGCTGAACCACCGCCACACGCCCGAGCAGGTAGTGGAGGAGCGCCGTGTGGCGCGAGCCCACCAGCCGCGCCGCCCATCGGAGATCCCCCTCGTCCCGCGGCACGCCGTCCTCCGACGGGAGGGTCTCGAGCGGCAGGAATGTAGCCGAGCCGGCCCCCGTCTTCTCCAGGTACCCGATCCCGGCCTTCGCGTCCGCGAAGCGCTCGACGACCACCCACTGGAGACGATCGCCTAGCACCGCCTCCACCGCAGTTTCGAGCTCCGAGGGCACCTCGAGCAAATCCGCGACCGTTCCCAGGACACCGCCGATCTTCGTAGCGTCGCCGTTGGCGAAGATCGAGCGGACGCCGGCTCCGTAGCCCTCTCGCTCGCGCTCAAGCCGCTCGAACGCCTCGAGCCGCGACTGCCGCGCCGCCTGCGCCAGTCGGCGCTCGGCCAGCTCCGCCCGGCACCGATCCCTCAGGGTCTCGCGCTCGGCCAACTCCCGCTCCAGAGCCGCCTGACGCGCCTCGAGGCCGGCGAGCTCCGCCAGCACTTGCCCTCGGGAAACTTCCAGCGCCTGCCGCGTCGCACCCAGCCGGTCGGTCTCGTCGCGGGCGATGGCCGTCTCCTGGGCAAGCCGCTCCCCTCGCCGGAGGAGCTGACTCTCGCGCTCCCGGCGCTCGCCCAGCGCGCGGGTGAGCTCCGCCCGCTCTCCCGCGGCGCGCACCGAATCGAGCCGGAGGGCTTCGAGTCGCTCGCGGTCCGCCGAGAGCGCGCCCCGGAGGGCCTCGCCCTCGGCCTCCAGCGCTTCGAGCTCGCCGCGGCGCTGGCGCTGCGAGGTCAGGCTCTCGGCCAGTTGACGCTCCTTCGAAGCCCGGTCGGCGCGGAGGCCCTCCAAGCGCTCCTCAAGCAGGCCGACCTCCGCCTGGAGCCGCTGGTCCTCGTCGGAGAACTCGCGGATCTGGGACCCCATCTGCTCCCGCCGCTCCAGGAGCCGCTCCACCTCACCCTGGATCTTCTGGACCGACTGGTGGAGGTCCGAGAGACGGTGCTCGGTCGCCTGGATCTGGGCGCGCTGAGTCGCTTGCCGGGCGTCCAGGTGGGAGAGCCGTACCCGGACGACCTCCTGCTCCCGCCGAAGGCCATCAACCCGATCGCCGTACTCCGCTTCCCGCACGGCAAGCACTACGTAGTCGGCGGCCAGAAGGATCAGCGCCAGCCCCTCTCGCTCCTGTTGGAGCGCCTTGTACTGCTGAGCCTTCCGCGCCTGGCGCTCGATCGAGCCGAGCTGCCGCTTGACCTCGCCCATCACGTCCCGGACGCGCGCGAGGTTCTGCCGGGTGGCCTCCAGCTTTCCCAGCGTCTCTGCGCGCTGCTGCTTGTAACGGGTGATCCCGGCGGCTTCCTCGATGAACACCCGCCGCTCCGACGGCTTCGCCGTCAGGACGTGGTTGAGCCGCTCCTGATCCATGAGCGCATAGGCCTTGGGGTTGACGCCGGTCCCTATGAAGAGGTCCAGGATGTCCCGGAGGCGGCAAACGGTCCGGTTCAGGAGGTATTCGCTCTCTCCCGTCCGGTAGAGCCGGCGGCTGACGCTGACCTCGCTCCACGGGACCGCGACCGAGCCGTCGTTGGCGAAGACGAGCTCGACGTCGGCGAGGCCCAGCGGCTTATGAGAGTAGGAGCCGTGGAAGATGACGTCCTCCATCCTGTGGCCGCGAAGCGACTTGGGGCTCTGCTCGCCGAGCGCCCAGCGGATGGCGTCCGCCACGTTCGACTTGCCCGTCCCGTTCGGCCCGACGATGGCGGTGATGCCGGGGAAGATTTTGAACTCGGTCTTCTCGCCGAAGGACTTAAAGCCGTGGACGACGATCTTCTCGAGCCGCATGGCGCTTCTCCCCGAGGGGATTGACGTATTCATACCACGGCGAAACACCACTGCCAAAGAAAAAACACCACGCCTGGGGAAACACGGCGGCGGCCCGCACTACCTATTGAGCCCGCGGGCATTCACGGCAAGCGCGAGCGAAGGCGAGCCACCTCTCTAGGCACCCAGCCCTTGCGGCCGGGTCGTCAGGCTTCCTTGAGGAGACAGCACTTCTTGTACTTCTTCCCGGACCCGCACGGGCAGGGATCGTTGCGGCCGACCTTCTGGCCGGTGGCGTCCCGGACCGCCGGGCGAGCCCGAGAGGCGTCGTCCGTCCTCTCGCCCCGGGACTCCCGGGCGTCGGCCCAGGGGTTCCGCCCTCGGGTGGGCGCCGACTCCTGCACGAGCTCGACCTTGAAGAGCCACTCCACGACGGTGGTCTTGATCCGCTCCACCATCTCCTGGAAAATGTCGAAGGCTTCACGCTTGTATTCGGTGAGGGGGTCGCGCTGGCCGTAGCCGCGGAGGCCGATTCCCTCCTTCAGGTGATCCATCGAGAGCAAGTGGTCCTTCCACTGCGTGTCGATAACCTGCAGCATCACCACCCGCTCGAGCTGGCGAAGCGCCTCCGACCCCAGCGCCTCTTCCCGGGCCTTGTAGTGCGCCTCGACCGCGTTCCGGACGACTTCCTCCAACCCCGCGCGCGAGGTCACCTCCCCGTGCTGGGCTTCCGCGGGGAGGCGGAGGTCGAACTGCCGGTGGAGTGCCTCGTTGAAACCGGCGAGGTCCCAGTCTTCCGGGTGCGCGTCAGCCGAGGCGTAGAGCTCCAGGGGACCGGTCGTGACCTCCTCCAGCCACTCGCGGATCGTCTCCTCCTGGCTCTCTCCGTCCAGGATTTCCCGCCGCATGCCGTAGACGACTTCACGCTGCTTGTTCATGACGTCGTCGTACTCGAGCAGATGCTTGCGGATCTCGAAGTTGTGGGCCTCGACCCGCTTCTGGGCCGTCGCGATGGCCCGCGTCACGAGCTTGTGCTCGATCGGCTCCCCTTCCTCCATGCCCAGGCGGTCCATGACCTTCTGGATGCGTCCCGAGCCGAAGATCCTGAGCAGATCGTCCTCGAGGGACAGGTAAAACCGTGACGATCCCGGATCGCCCTGGCGGCCCGAGCGCCCGCGCAGCTGGTTGTCCACGCGCCGCGACTCGTGCCGCTCGGTGGCGACGATGTGGAGGCCACCGAGCGCCACGACCCGCTCGTGCTCGGGTTCCGTGATCCGCCGCGCCTCCTCCAGGGCGGCGCGCCGCTGCTCCGGGGGTGCCGTGAGCGGGTCGATCCCCTTCTTGGCCAGGATCTCCTTCGCGAGGAAGTCGGGGTGGCCGCCGAGCAGGATGTCCGTACCGCGCCCGGCCATGTTGGTGGCGATGGTCACGGCCTTTTCCCGCCCGGCCTGCGCGACGATCTCGGCCTCCCGCTCGTGATACTTGGCGTTCAGGACCTGGTGTGGGATGCCGCGCTTCTTGAGGAGCGTGGAGAGGCGCTCGGACTTCTCGATGGAGACGGTGCCGACGAGCACCGGCTGGGCTTCCCCGTGGCGGGTGGCGATCTCCGCCGTCACCGCGTCGAACTTCTCCCGCTCGGTTTTGTACACGACGTCGGGAAAGCTGGTCCGGATCAGCCGGCGGTTCGTCGGGATGACGACGACGTCCAGCTTGTAGATCTTGGCGAACTCTTCGGCTTCGGTCTCGGCGGTCCCCGTCATCCCGGCGAGCTTGTCGTACATCCGGAAGTAGTTCTGGAAGGTCACCGTGGCGAGGGTCTGGTTCTCCCGCTCGATGCGGACACCCTCCCGGGCCTCCACGGCCTGGTGGAGCCCGTCCGACCACCTGCGCCCGGGCATCAAGCGGCCGGTAAACTCGTCCACGATCACCACCTGACCGTCCTTGACCACGTAGTCCACGTCCCGCTTGAAGAGCGCGTGAGCCCTGAGCCCCTGGTGGATGTGGTGGAGGGTCTCCATGTTGGTCGGGTCGTAGAGGTTCTCGACGCCGAGCAACTGCTCGCAGCGGGCGATCCCCTGCTCGGTGAGGGAAACCGTCTTCGCCTTCTCGTCCACGATGTAGTCGCCGGCCCTCGCGGCCTCCACCTCCGAGAGTTTCCCCTCCACGATCGTCGCGGCGCGGTGAAGCTTGGGGATGATCCGGTCGATCTTGAAGTACTTGTCGGTGGACTCCTCGGCCGGGCCGGAGATGATCAGCGGAGTGCGAGCCTCGTCGATCAGGATCGAATCCACCTCGTCCACGATGGCGTAGTGGAGCTCCCGCTGGACCAGCTCCGGGAGGCTGAAGCGCATGTTGTCGCGCAGGTAGTCGAACCCGAACTCGTTGTTCGTGCCGTAGGTGATGTCCGCCCCGTACGCCTCGCGGCGGGAGCAGGGGCGGAGGTTCGCCAGCCGGATGTCCGACGAGACGTAGGCCGGGTCGTACAGGTAAGACACCTCGTGCTGGATCACGCCGACGGCCAGCCCGAGCGCCGCGTAGATGGGTCCCATCCACTGAGCGTCGCGCCGGGCCAGGTAGTCGTTGACCGTGACGACATGGACCCCGAACCCGGTGAGCGCGTTGAGGTAGGCCGGCAGGGTGGCCACGAGCGTCTTGCCTTCGCCCGTCGCCATCTCCGCGATCTTCCCCTCGTGGAGCACGATCCCGCCCATCAGCTGAACGTCGAAGTGGCGCATCCCGACCGTCCGCCGCGCGGCCTCCCGGCAGACGGCAAAGGCGCCCGGCAGCAGCTCGTCCAGATCCTGGACGTCGGCGAGGCGCTTCCTGAACTCGTCGGTCTTCGCCCGGAGGGCGGCATCCGGCAGGGAGCCGAGGCCGGGCTCGAGGGCCCCGATGGCCTGGACCGTCGGAGCCATCCGCTTGACGTCCCGCTCGTGCTTGGTGCCGAAGATGGACTTGAGGATCGTCGCGAACATTTCAGAAGTTCATTGTACACCGGCTCTCGCGTTCCGGTGGAGTTCCCGCGCGTGGCGCAGGGTCGTGTCCGTGATGCGCTCGCCGCCCAGCATGCGCGCCAGCTCCGACACGCACCCGGCGTCATCCAGCGCGGCGACCGTCGTCAGGGTCCGCCTGCCGCTCACGCTCTTCCGGACCTCCACGTGGTGGTCGGCGTACGCGGCGATCTGGGCCAGGTGGGTCACGCACAGCACCTGGCGCGCTCGCGCGGCCTGGCGGAGCTTCTGGCCCACCGTGTCGGCGATCCGCCCTCCGATCCCCGCGTCCACCTCGTCGAAGATCAGCGTGGGGACCCGGTCCGCCGCGGCCAGGACGACCTTGAGGCCCAGCATGGTCCGGCAGAGCTCGCCCCCCGAGATGATCCGGGCGAGAGGCTTCAGGTCCTCCCCGGGGTTGGTGGAGAGAAGGAACTGGGTCCCCTCGCACCCGCGCGCCGTCAGCCTGAACCTGTCGGGCCCGGCGGCGAGCTCCCCGGGACCGGCGGCCTCCCGCGCCAGCAGGATCCGGCACTGGGCCTTGTCCATGCCGAGGGCCCGGAGCTCGCGCTGGACCAATCCCTCGAACCTGGCCGCGCCCTTCTCCCGGGCGGCCGACAGCGCCAGCGCCGCCCGGGCCGACTCCTGGGCCAGGGCGGCCACGCGCGCCTGCCCCTCCGCCACCAGCTCGTCGTGGCGGTCCAGGCGCTCCAGCTCCGCCGCGATCCGCTCCCGGTGCTGGAGGACCGCCTCCACGCTCTCCCCGTACTTCCGCTTGAGCTTCTGCAGCGCGTCCAGCCGTGCATCGATCTCTTCGAGCCGTCCCGGGTCGAAGACGAGCCGATCGCGGAGCCGCCGGGCCTCCCCGACCGCCTCCTCGAGGTGCACCTGAGCGGCGGCCAGTGGCTCTCCGGGAGCCCCGAGCCCCGGATCGATCCGCGCGAGCTCCTCGAGGATCCGCCCGGCCCTCCCCAGCCGCGCCACGGCGGAGTCGGGGTCGTCGTAGAGGACCCGCGTCACCTCCCCGAGCCCCTGGCCGAGGCGCTCGGCGTGCTGCTGACGCTGGCGCTCCACGCGTAGATCCTCCTCCTCCCCCGGCTTCAAACGGGCCCCGTCGATCTCCGAGAGCTGGAAGCGATAGAGGTCCTCCTTCTGGGCCCGGTCCCGCTCCATGGCGCTCCACCCCTCCAGCTCCGCCCGTTCCCGTTCCCAGCGCCCCACCAGCGCCGCGACCTCACCCCGGTGGGCCTCCGTTCCCGCGAAGCGATCCAACAGCTCGAGCTGGCGGGCAGGCTCCAGGAGGCGCTGGTGCTCGTGCTGGCCGTGGAGCTCCACGAGGTGCTCGCCCAGGCGCTCCAGGAGCCCCACGGTCGCGGGGGCGTCGTTCACGAAGGCGCGGCTCCGCCCGGTCCGGAAGAGTTCGCGCCGGATGATGAGCTGGCCCTCCTCGGCGGGGTGAGCCACCTCCTCCAGGAGCCGCCTCACGGCCCCACCCGCTTCCACCTCGAAGACAGCCTCCACGACCGCCGACTCGGCGTCCGAGCGGATCAGGTCGGGATGGGCCCGGGCCCCGAGCAGGAGGAGGATGGCATCGATGAGGAGGGATTTGCCGGCGCCGGTCTCGCCGGTGAGGACGTTCAGCCCCGGTGCGAAGGGGGCGACGACGTCCTCGATCACCGCAAAGCGCTTGACCCGAAGCTCGCGAAGCATGGTCCTAGTATTCCGTCCGGAAAGTCATGTTAACGGGGCTGGGACGGCCCGCGGGTGGCGCGGGGCACCCCGTTCCCCGCGCCACCCGCGGGCCGTCCCTTGAACGTTAGCGTTCCCCCCATTTCAGTTTCGTCCGCAGGACGGAGAAGAAGTGACGCCGGGGATCGCGCACGAGCCGGATCCTGGGGGAAGCCTGGCGCACCTCGACGATGTCCCCCTGCTCGAGCGCAAGGCCGACCTGGCCGTCCAGGGTCAGCATCACCTCCTGCTCGCCGGTGAGCAACGTGATCTCGATCGGGAGGTTAGCGGGAAGCACGATGGGGCGGTTCGTGAGCGTGTGGGAGCAGATGGGCGTGAGGACCACCGCGTCCATCGTCGGGTAGACGATGGGACCGCCCGCCGACAGGCTGTACGCGGTGGAGCCGGTCGGGGTGGAGACGATCAGTCCGTCCGCGCGATAGCCGGTGGCAAACTGCCCCTCCACGGACACGGCAAGCGTGATGATCCGGCTCATCGCCGACTTGGTGATGACGACGTCGTTCAGCGCCACATACCCCGTGAGCCTATCCTGTCCGCGGGTGACCTGGGCCGCGAGCATCATCCGCTCTTCCACCAGCATCTCCCCGCGGAAAAGGGCGTCGAGGGCCGGGAAGAGATCCTCCTGGGTCGTCGCGGTGAGAAATCCCAAACCGCCAAGATTCACCCCCAGGATCGGCACTGCGAGCTCCCCCACCAGGCGGGCCATGGACAGGAGCGTGCCGTCGCCCCCGAGCACGATGATGAGATCCACTTGAGCCGGGAGATCCGCCTTCCGGACCGCGCTCGGCGCCTGCTCCACGAGCCCCGCCGTCTCCTTCTCGAGCAGCACCTGCCTCCCGCGGGCGATGAGCCACTCCACCAGTCGGGGAACGACCTCCCGGGCTTCGGGACGATCCACCTTCGCGAAAATGCCTATGCGGTTCATTCGGGATCCCCTCCACCGGGCCGTTCTGCCCGCTCGGCCACGCGCGCGATCATCACCTCCAAGTCGGCCACCGTGCGTCCGTGGCGCGAGAGGTGGAAGAAGAACTCGCGGTTCCCCTTGGGCCCCGTGAGCGGGGACGGGGTGAGGCCGAGGACGTGCCACCCGTGAAGGACGGCGAAGCGGGCCAGCCGCCCGAGCACCGCCCGGTGCTGGGCCGGATCCCGGACGACGCCGCCCTTGCCCACCTTGCCCTTGCCGACCTCGAACTGGGGCTTGACGAGCACAACAGCGTCGGCAGGGTCGCCCAACGCCCCCATGACCGCCGGGAGCACCTTCTCCAGCGAGATGAAGGAGACGTCCACCGTGGCAAGCTCAGGCAGTGTGGCGAAGGCCGCAGCGGTCAGGTGCCGGGCGTTGGTCCGCTCCATGACCACCACGCGCGGGTCGGTCCGGAGCCGTGCGTCCAGCTGGCCGGCCCCGACGTCCACGGCGTACACCCGCGCCGCGCCGCGGGAGAGAAGGCAGTGCGTAAAGCCGCCAGTGGAGGCCCCGATGTCCAGACAGGTTCTCCCCGCCACGGCGACGCCGAACGTCTCGAGCGCGCCGGCGAGCTTCTCGCCGCCCCGGCTGACGAACGGCGGCCGCTGCTTGATCTCCACCGAGGCCCGGCGATCCACGAGCCGCCCGGCCTTGTCCGCCTGCCTGCCGTCCACGAGGACCGACCCGGCGAGGATGAGGCGCGCCGCCTGCTCCCGGCTCTCGACCAGGCCCCGCGAGACCAGGAGACCATCCAATCGCTCCCGCGATCGCGTCCCCGGCGCCCGCGTCAGTGGACCCATCGCCTCATCCTCACGACCCCTCGCGCCGCCAGCCGGCGATGCGCGCCTTCCAGTCCTCCACCAGGGCCCGCGCCCGTTCCCGATCCGCCGACTCGCCAACGACGTGGAAGCAGGCTCGATCCGGGTCGGGAAGCGCCGCGACCCACTCCTCCCCCAGCCGGAGGCGGACGCCTTCCACCAGCTCGACCGTCTGTCCCTTCGTGTGCTCGATCAGGCGGCGCATGACGACACCCTTCTTTTCGTTGGGGCACGGCACTTCGCCGCGCGCCACGTGGGTCTCGGGCACGAGGCGGACGAACGCATTGAGGCGTACCTCGAGCCTCGCCATCATCTCGAGGAGCTTGACCACGGCCGCCATCGCGTCGAAGGCCGGCTGGAAGGCCGGGAAGATGAACCCACCCAGCTCCTCGCCAACCAGCACGACTCCGGGGCTCATGGCGGCTTCGGCGAGCGCCTGCGGGCTCCCGCGGGAACGGCACAGCGTAAAGCCGTGCTCCGCCACCAGCCGATCCACCACCTGGGAAGCCATCACGGGTACGACCACCGTTCCGCCGGGATGCGTGCGCACGGCGAGGAGCGCCATGAGGGCCAGGGCGAGGTCGCCCGGTACGATCTCCCCCTTCTCGTCCACCAGAAATACCTTCTCACCGCCCGTGTCGAGGAGCACTCCGAGGTCCGCCCCCAGGGTCCGGACGATGTTGGACAGCTGATCCAGCGAGTGCCGGAATTCCTCCTTGGTCTTGGCGATGCGGGCTTCGTCCAGGTACGCGTTGAGGGAGATCACCTCGACCCCCAGCTCACCGAGGATCGAAGGGAAGATGGCGGAGGCCGCGCCGAAAGCATAGTCGAGCACGATCTTGAGCTGGGCCCGTCGCACGACCTCCCGGTCCAGGGTCCGGAGGAGGCCGTCCCGGTACCGATCGGTCCCAGCGTGGGGGAAGGAGAGGACCCCGGTCTCCTCCATCGGCGCGCGGTAGAAATCCTCCCGGAAAAAGAGGCGCTCGACGGTTTTCTCGCGAGCGGGCGCCAGATCCAGGCCGCGCGCGTCGAAGAGCTTGATGTCCAGCACCTCCCGGTCGTACGGAGATTTCCTGACGTGGCTGCCGCCTGCCAAACCGAGGGCGGGGATCTGGTACCGCACGACCGGGATGGGCGCAACGCCCAGGTCCTGGACATCCACTCCCACGGAGAGCAACCCGGCCATAAGCGCCCGATTGATCATCCGCGATGTCTTGTGATGGTCGCGGCTGGTGACGACGGCGCGGCGCTTTCCGAGGCTGGCCCCGAAGGCCGCCCCCAGCTTCGAGGCGAACTCCGGGGAGACTTCGATGTTGGCCAGACCGGTGACCCCGTAGCGCCCGAACAGGGCGCGCGTCCACCGCTCGCCCCAGACCAGGCTCACCGCCAGCGTGGCGCCGTCCTCCACTTCCTTGTACGGCCAGACCTTCACGTTGGCCTTGAGGACGCTCCCCTCGCCGATCTTGGAGAAGTCCCCGATGTCCACGCCCTCGGCGAGGAACGCCTTGGCCCGGACCACGGCGCGCTGCCCGACGATGGCCTCCTTCAGCACGGCGCCGGGCCCTACCACCGCGCCCTCCCAGAGCACGCTCCCCGTCACGTCCGCCCCTTCCCCGACCACGGCGCCGGGGCCGATCACCGAATCCGCCACGCGGGCCCCGGCCTCGATGCGCCCTCCGCGGCCGACGATGACCGCGCCGGTGAGCTTTGCCGCGGGGTCGACGCCGGCCCCCTCGTCGAGCCAGACAGTGTGGGCAGTGCCGGTCAACTTCGTGCCCGGAATCTCGACGCGAAGCCTTCCTTGAAGGACGTCGAGCTGGGCCACGCGGTATTCGACCAGGTCACCCACATCGCGCCAGTAGCCCTCCGCGACGTACCCATGGAGGGCGCGCCCCGCGGCCAAAAGCGCGGGAAAGAGCTCCTTGCCGAAGTCGTATTCCCGCTGGGCGGGGATCAGGTCGAGCACGGCCGGCTCCAGAATATAGATGCCGGTGTTGATCGTATCGCTGAAGACTTCGCCCCACGAGGGCTTTTCCAGAAATCGAGTGACGCGACCCATCTCATCGGTGATCACGATGCCGTACGCGAGCGGCTGTTCCACGCGGGTGAGCACCATGGTCGCCTCCGCCCGTCGCTCGCGATGGAACGCGGTCGCCGCTCCGAGATCGAAGTCGGTCAGCACATCTCCCGAAATGACCAGGATGGGCTCGCGCAGCGGGCCGACCGCGAACTTGACGGCGCCGGCAGTGCCGAGGTCCGCCGTCGGGGTCACGTAGGAGAGCGAGACACCGAACCGGCTGCCGTCGCCGAAGTGGCCCGTGATCACCTCGGGCAGGAAGTAGAGCAATGCCTGGAGGTCGGTGAAACCGTGGCGCCGGAGCAGCCGGACAGTGTGCTCCATGATGGGGACGTTCCCCACCGGAACCATCGGCTTGGGGACGTGCGTCGTGAGGGGTCGGAGCCGGGTGCCGAACCCGCCCGCCATGATGAGAGCCTTCATGCGCGCTCCTCGGAGGAAGACGAAACAGACTGATTATACAGGAGGCACGGACACCACGGCAAAGCGACCGCGTCGTTACGGATAGCGAAGCGGGCCTCGGGGTCTGAGCACGTAGAGGAGCGCGAGCCCGGCGAGGAACCCGCCGATGTGGGCGAACCAGGCCACCCCGCCCTCCGGCGCTCGACCCGCCGCGGCAGCCCCGAAGGTGACGATGCCGTTGAGAAACTGGAGCACGATCCAGAAGCCCAGAACGATGAGGGCCGGGATCCTCACGATGCGGATGAAGAAGCCGAAGACGACCAGGGTCAGGACGCTCGCATGCGGGAAGAGAACCAGGTAGGCGCCCAGAACGCCCGACACGGCGCCGCTGGCGCCGATCATGGGCACACCCGAGGCGGGGCCCATCAAGGTCTGGGTCAGCGCCGCGGCCACGCCGGAGGCCAGGTAAAAGCCGACGAACCGCCCGTGCCCGAGCGTGTCTTCCACGTTGTTGCCGAAGATCCACAGGTAGAGCATGTTGCCGAAGATGTGAAGGAGGCCGCCGTGCAGAAACATCGAGGTGAAGATCGTGACCACCGGACTCGGAAACTCTCCCGCCACCTGGCACGCGCCGGTCAGCCGGCACGGGATCAGCCCGAACTCGAACACGAACCCCTGGGCAGCGCGCGCCGCCCCCGGTTCGGCCCCGAGCTCCAGCGATGCCTGGTAGAGGAAGACGAGGACGTTCAGGGCGATGATGCCCACCGTCACGAACGGCACGGTGCGGGTGGGAACATCGTCCTTGAGCGGCAGCATTCGCCCCCCTACTTCGGAACGGGCCTGACGATGACGATGGTGGGCCGGGCCAGGTACTTGCGGGCGACCCGCTGAACGTCGTCCACGCCGACCGCTTCCACGGCGGCCGCGTAACGCTCGACAAACTCATAGCCGACGCCCGCCAGCTCAAAGAACGCCAGATACCAGGCCTGGCGGGTGTTGGTCCGGCGATCCATGGAGAGGCTCCCCAGGAGGTACGCCTTGGCCCGCTCCAGTTCCGCTTCGCTCACCCGCTCTTGGCGGACGCGCGCCGTCTCGTGCCCGATCCCGGCCTCCGCCCGGTCGAGATTGTCGGGCGCCGTCCCCATGTGAATCACCAGGGAGCTGGTGTCCACGCGTGACGGATACAAGGACCCCAACGAGTAGGCCAGCCCCTGCCGGTTCCGAAGTTCCGCGAAGAGCCGACTCGACATGCCGCCTCCCAGGAGCGCGCTCAGCACTTTGACGGCGGGATAGTCGGGATGCGAGAGCGGCGGGGTCAGATACCCGACGAGGATCTGCGCCTGCGCCGCCGGCCGCTCCAGGACGCCGCGGCCGTAGGTCGGCGCGGGCGCGGGCGGGGCGTCAGGGGCCGCCCCGGAGCCCGCCGGCAGGCCGGTGAAGAGGCGGGCCACCTCGTCCACCACGGCGGCCGTCGGGATCTGCCCGCTGACCGCGAGGACCATCCGATCGGCCAGGTAGAAGCGTCGATAATGCTCCAGGAGCGAGGCCCGATCGAGCCGCTCCAGCGCCTCCTGCCGGCCGAGGGCCGGGAGCCCGTAAGGGTGCGGGCCGTAGAGAGAGGCCAAGAGACCATCGAACGCGAGCGAAAACGGCAGGTCCCCGCGGCTGCGAATCCGGCTCAGGATCGCGCCGCGCTCCTTTTCGATCTCCTCCGACGGCAGGCTCGGCCGGAGCGCTACGTCGGCGACCAGGTTCAGGAGCGCCTTCCAGTGCCGGGCAAGCGCGGTCCCGCGGATTTCGGACGAGTCCGTATCGCTCGCCGCGCTCAGCGCGCCACCGATCTCCTCGGCGGTCTCGGCGATTTCGGCGGCGGTCCGGCGAGCGGTCCCTTTGACGATCGTCTGCTGCAAGAGATTCGAGATGCCGGCCGTCTCCGCCCGCTCCCAGCGGGCCCCCATCCGAACCTGGAGCGAGACCGCCACGACCGGGGCGGCCGGACTCTCCCGGACCAGGAGCGTGAGGCCGTTGGCATACCGATGACGGAGCACCGGCGGGGGCGCCGGCCCGGCCCCGGACACGACCGGCACCAGCAGGAGCCCGAGGAGAACGATCGGCGGAAACGCGCGGGGCATTCGCTTCATCGCCCGCCTCGGCCCGGCGCGAACACGATCGCCGCGTAGCGGTCGGCCCGGAGATGGCGGCGCGCCGCCTCACCGATCTCCTCCCGGCTCACCCCGCGCAGGCGATCCAGGTACCGGAGCTCGCCCTCCAGGCGCCACACCGTCTCGGCCCTCCCGTACGCCGAGGCCAGCCCCTCGGCCGTCTCGGTGGCGAACGCATGATCGGCTTCCGCCCTCGTGATCGCGCGCTGGAGCTCGACCTCGGTGACGCCGTCGGCCTGGAGACGCCGAATCTCTTCCAGGACCGCCGCCTCGACCGTCGCGACGTTGGCCGGCTCCAGTTGCGCGGTCACGCTCACGATGCCCCCCGTCTGGAGCGCGCTGTAGCCGGCGCGAATCGTGGAAACCAGTCGCTGCCGCTCCCGGAGGGCCTGGTTGAGCCTGGAGCTCCGCGAGCCGCCGAGGATGGAGACGAGAAGGTCCACAGCGTACACGTCCGGATCGAGCAGTCCCGGGGCAGTCCACCCGAGCGCCAGGTAGGCCTGCTTTTCGCTGCGCGACACCTCCTGTCGTCGCACGCCAGCAAGCGACGGCGGCGGAGGAACGGGCTGCCGCCGATATCCGGTCGCCGGGACAGCGCCGAACGCCCGAGCGGCCGCGGCGCGGACCTCCTCCGGATCCACGGCACCGACCACCACCAGCGTCATGTTCTCCGGCGCGTAGTGACGCCTGTAGTAGCCGCGAAGCGTCTCTTGGGTGGCCGCCTTCAACGGAGGCTCATCGCCCAGGACCGGGCGTCCGTACGGATGCCCGGCGAACACCTGGGCGTAGAGCCGCCGGACGAGGGAGGACCGGGGATTGTCCTCGCCGAGCCGGGCTTCTTCGAAGACGACCTGCCGCTCGCGATCGAGTTCCGCCGGGTCGAAGACCGAGTTGAACGCAACGTCGGCCAGGACTTCGATGCCTGCGGTCGCCCGGCGTGCCGGCAGGAGGATGTAATAGAAGGTATAATCGAGCGATGTGCCAGCATTAGTCCTGCCGCCCACGCTTTCGACCTCCCGTTCGACGAAGAGGGGACCCCGGCGCTCCGTCCCTTTGAAGAGCATGTGCTCCACGAAGTGGGAGAACCCGAGCTCGGCGGCTCCTTCATCGCGCCCTCCCACGCCGACCCAAAGATGGAGCGCGACGACGTCGCTCGCCCAGTGATCCTGGACGATCAGTCGGAGCCCGTTGTCGAGGACGAGGCGCGTGAGCGGATCAGGCCGAGCCAGAGAGGACGGAGCCCTAGCGGCGGGTGCGCTGCATCCGAAGAGCAGGAGCACGACGGAGCATCCCCATCGACACAACCAGCGGCTCCGGCACGCAGGGGAATGCATGGGCTCCAGCGAGAACAGTTCTGGGTGTCGCGGTCAAGCGTATCAGACTTTCCCGAGCCTCACAAGCAAACCGACCCCGGATCGGGTCGCCGACGGCGCATCGGCGACGGATGGTGTGCGAACGATGCCTTGCATGTAGTGTAGTATGAAGACAAGCCAGGACAGGAGCGTGGAATGACCCGGGCGACCCGATGGCAGATCCTGTTTGCGGCGAGCGGCGGGCTCTTCGCTGTCATCGGCTGGGAGCTGCTCCCGAGGCCCGCCGCAGCGCTCCTGCTGGCGCTGGGCGGTGGCCTCTCCGGCCTCGCGCTGGCCCCCCGGCTCTGGCGGAGCGGCTCCTCCGCGGGCCCCGTGGACACCGAAGGCCTCGAGGCGACGGTCACGGCCTTCCAGGAAGGCATGCTCGACCTCTACTCGCTGGTCGAGTTGAGCCGCACGATCAGCGCTTCCCTCGACCTCGACCAGCTCTTCACGACGACGGTCAAGCAGGTCGCGGCGGTCAGCGGCGTGGAAAGCTACGCCCTCTTTCTCCACGACGAGTCGGCCAACCGCCTCGTGGCGCGAACATTGAGCGGTACCGGGACCGAGTTCCTCCAGGACCGACAGTTCTCCCTGGAGGAAGGGCTGGCGGGACGGGCCTTCCAGAGCCGGACTCCGGAAGCCCACTCCGGCCGCAGCTCGCTCCCTTGGCCGGACGTTCCTCCCCAGGCCCGCTCCGTCATGACGCTCCCCCTGACGTCGTCCGAGAAAACCATCGGCGTCCTCCTGCTGTACTCCGAGACCCCCGGGGCCTTCAGCGAGCGGCAAACCGCGTACTTCACGGCGGTGGCCAAGCAGCTGGCCGTAGCGGTGGAGAACGCCCAGCTCTTCCTCAAGACGAAGGAGCTCACCTACCGCGACGCGGTGACCGAGCTCTTCAACCGACGGTATTTCGAGGAGGCCCTGGAGCGGGAGGTGCGCCGCGCGGTCCGTTACAACCTGCCGCTCTCGCTGCTCATGGTAGACATTGACCATTTCAAGATCTACAACGACACCAACGGGCACCATCAGGGCGACAACGTTCTCAAGGAAGTCGCCGCCCGCATCACCGAGAACACCCGTCAGGTGGACATCGTCGCCCGCTACGGCGGCGAGGAGTTCGTCGTGATCCTCCCCATGACCAGCAAGACCCACGCGCGTCTGGTCGCCGAGAAGCTTCGCCGTTCGGTGGAGGAAACAAAGGTCCCCGGCGAAGAGGTACTGCCGGGGGGACGACTGACCATCAGCCTCGGACTGGCCGCCTACCCGGAGGACGCTTCAAACCCCACCGGCCTCATCCAGGCCGCGGACGCGGCGCTCTACACGGCCAAGCGCCGCGGACGAAATCGCACGGAGATGTTCGGCCGCACGTAAGGCCGGCGGACGGCACGCGGCTCGGGCAGATTGCCGTCCGGGGTCGGGCAGAACGCCGCTGTCTCCACCCGGGACCCCGGTGGTGGTGACGACTAACCTCATGAAAATAAACCACAACGGACAGCCTCAGTTCTTGGCATTCCCCTTGCGATACCTCCTGCACGGTAGCGGACCCATAGAACGGTTCGACACGAAGGAAAAGGGGGTGGGAGGTCAACGGGGGGGAGGCCGGGGCTGACCCGGCCAGAAGGAAAGATTTCAAAGAAACCATCCAAACTAGTGCAGGAGAAAGGGACAAAAGACACATGAGAAAGTTGCTGACAGCGCTGACGACCTTGCTTGTCTTCGTCGCCCCCATCGTCGCCGAGGCAGCCGCGAGTTGCCCGGCCGACGTGCAGGCGGCCAAGGACATGCTGAAGAAGCAGACCGCTCAGGGTGATCAGATCCAGGCTCCGCGTACCCTTGCGGGTGCCCGCAGCCAGGTGGATCAGGCGTCTCGTAGCAAGGACGACCAGGCCTCGCGGTCCAAGGACGACCAGGCCTCCCGGACGAAGATCGATTCGGCCTCCCGCAGCAAGGACGACCAGGCTTCCCGGTCCAAAGAGGACCAGGCCTCCCGCAGCAAGGACGACCAGGCTTCGCGGGGACTGCGCACGCTAGCGGACCAGGCGTCTCGCAGCAAGGACGACCAGGCCTCGCGGTCCAAGGACGACCAGGCCTCCCGGACGAAGATCGATTCAGCCTCGCGTAGTAAGGATGACCAGGCTTCGCGGTCCAAAGAGGACCAGGCCTCCCGCAGCAAGGACGACCAGGCCTCCCGGACGAAGATTGATTCAGCCTCGCGTAGTAAGGATGACCAGGCTTCGCGGTCCAAAGAGGACCAGGCCTCCCGCAGCAAGGATGACCAGGCTTCGCGGACGAAGATCGATTCAGCTTCGCGTAGCAAGGACGACCAGGCCTCCCGGACGAAGATTGATTCAGCTTCGCGTAGCAAGGACGACCAAGCCTCGCGGACAAAGATCGATTCAGCCTCGCGTAGCAAGGACGACCAGGCTTCGCGGACCGTCGGTGGCCCGCAGATCTCCAAGGCTCGGGCCCTCGTGAACGAAGCGGAGGCTGCTTGCCAGGCCGGTGACATGACCAAGGCGACCGCAAAAGCCAAGGCCGCCATGGAGCTGATGAAGTAAGACTAGAACCGTTTATCCCCCCCCAAGGCCCCAGGGCGCAATCCCTGGGGCCTTCTTTTTTCCGAAGGCCAAGGGGTATAGAATCCCCCCCATGGGTGTCGGACGGCGGGGGACAGCCTTCGGTGTCGGCGTCGGGCTGGCGCTCCTCCTGGGTAGCGCTGAAGGCGTTCGGGCCGAACGGGTCCTCTCGGTGCAGGAGGCGATCCTCCGCGCCAAGCCGGCCGTCGCGCTGGTCATCGCCGAGGTCGCCGCGGAGGTCAGCCTGAACTGCGGGGGGGGCGAGACCCGCGTGACTCCTCCCCCCTTCAGGGAGACGGGGACGGGGTGGTTCATCGACGACAGCGGCCTCCTCATCACCAACGGCCATGTGGTGCAGCCGGCTCACACCCCGCCGCGGTGGATGGTCAACTCTTTCGCCCGGCGGGCCGTCGAGATGGCCTGCGTTCCCGCCACGCTTCGCCGGATGGGAATCGCCCCCGGCCAGCGGCCCGATCTGGAGGATCAGATCAAGCGACAGGCCCTGGACGCCGTCCTGCCGCACTCCAAGGTAAAGCTCGACCCTTCCATCTTCGTGGTCCTCTCCAGCGGGGTGCGTCTGCGGGCCGACGTCAAGAAGTTCAGCCCGCCGCTCTCGGTGGGCGACGGCGATGCGGAGGGCAAGATGTCCGGCAGGGACCTGGCGCTGCTCAGGATCCCGGGCAAGGACTTCCCCGTCCTTCCGCTCGCGGACTCCAAGGCCGCCAAGATCGGCGACCCGATCCACATCCTGGGCTTTCCCGGCGTGGTGCTGAGCCACGAACTCCTGAACCAATCCGCCACCGTCGAGGCCTCCGTCACCAACGGCGCCGTCTCGGGGTTCAAGCAGGACAAGGCCAACCAGCCGGTGATCCAGACGGACGCTTCCGCCGCGTGGGGAAACAGCGGCGGGCCTGCGGTGACCGCCAGAGGCGAGGTCGTCGGCGTGTTGACGTTCGTGTCGCTGGCGCCGGGGCCGGAGGGCGGAATCGTCCAGGGATTCAACTTCGTCATCCCGTCGAACGCCGTCCGCGATTTCGTGCAGGGGACGGAGGTCAAGCTCAACGCCGAAAGCCGGTTCAACAAGGCCTGGTGGGCGGGACTCGAGGAAGAGTTCGACGGCAGCTTCAGGGCAGCCGAGCGTCGCTTCAACGAGGCGAACGCGCTGGTCCCGAGCCTCATTGACGTCAAGCGCATGCTCGCCGAGGCTCAGGACAAGATCAAAAACCCGCCGCCCCGTCCGTTCCCCTGGGCGTGGGCCACCGTCGGCGTCACGCTCCTGAGCCTCGGGAGCTACGGGGTCATGTGGGGCCGCCGCTGGTGGCGGAATCGTTTCCGGGTCGCTCCCTCGGCCGTTGTCCGACTCCTCGAGGAAGGCAAGAACCCGCTCATCCTCGACGTGAGAAAGCCATCGGCCTTCGAGACGAGCCCGCTCAAGATTCCGGGCGCCCTCTACGTGTCTCCCGACGACCTCGACGCGGGCAAATTCGACCTCGAGGTGGAAGCGAATCGGGCCGTGATCGCCTACTGCACCTGACCCGAAGAAGCGACGAGCGCCCGTGTGGCGCACAGGTTGAGGAAGCTCGGATACAAGGACGTGAAGATTCTCAAGGGGGGGCTGGGAGCCTGGGCCAACACCGGCCTGCCCCTCGAGGCCAAGGCCGGCCTGCCGACGATCGGGCTCGAGCTGTACAAGAGCATGCTCGGCGGCACCGCCTGAAAGGGCGTGCGTCCGGCGGCGCTCACGCCCGCTGAACGGCCTCCCCCCGCCTCCCCGCCAGGAAGTGGAGGTGGAGATGGTAGACGACCTGGCCCCCCTCGGGCCCAGAGTGGCAGTTCACGCGGTAGCCTCGCTCCGCCATGCCCTTGGCCTCGCCGAGCCCCCGGGCCACGAGAAAGCACTTGCCGACGAGCGCGGCGTCGGCCGGCGTCAGCGTCGCCACCGACGCGATGTGGCGCTTGGGGATGATTAGAATGTGGATCGGCGCCTTCGGGTAGAGGTCCCGGAAGGCCAGGATCTCGTCGTCCTCGTACTCGATGTCGGCGGGGGTCTGCCGCGCCACGATCCGGCAAAAGACGCAGGGTTCGCTCATCGTCGGTGGCCTCTAGCGTATACTACACGGGTAGTCCGATTCTCTCGCGGCCGGAGGGTCTTCATGGGCACGTGCCCCAAGTGCAGGCAAAGGCTTCGCCGGAACGGTAACCACGTCAAGCTCGGCAAGACCTGGTACCACAAGGTCTGTCCCCCCGGCCCCAAGAAGGCCCAGACCTAGAAGGTCCCGCCGCCACCGCCACCTCCACCGCCCCCCGAGGAGCCGCCCGAGAATCCGCTCCCGCCGCCCGCCCAGGTCGAGCCGCCGCTCCCGCGCGCGCCGCTGAGCCACGCCTGCTGGGCGTCGCGGCCGAAGCTCCGCACGCCGCCCGAGTAGTTCGAGATCGAGAAGGGCGTGCTCGACTCGTACCAGGTCGGCTCCGCGACGGCCATCCCTTTGAAGTTCCAGATCCAGGCTTCCTCCACCCCCAAGGCGATCGCGTACGGCAGCCACTTGTGAAGGGTGTCCGGCGGTAGACGCCCCAGGCGATCCTTCTCGGCCCGCTCCAGGAACTCCTGGAACCCCAGCACCTGAAGCTTGGCCCGCGCCCCGCGCACCGTCTTTCGCGGCATGATCCGGGCGAAGGCCAGGACGATCAGGCCCGAGGCGGCGAGTGCCAGGAGGATGGACAGGGAGAAGGGCGACTCCTCCCAGCCGCCGAGCACCACGTGGAAGAGGATCAGGGGAAGCACGAGGGACAGGCCGCCGATGACGCGCCAGCGGCGCCGGACCGACTCGGGCGAGCCGACGAAGTACTTCTTGTCCACCAGGTCCCGGTACAACTGCTCGCGGATCGGCGGGAAGATGGCCTTGGAGTCCCGCCTGAGCTCGGAGAGGAGGCGCGTTTTCGTGACGCCGCCCGCGCCGAAGACCTGCGCGAGCACGATCACCTCGAAGGGCGCGATATCGGGATCTCCCAGCCACGGCTTGGGGAGCGTGAAGACGTACTCGGACTCCCCGAACAGCGCGGCGGGGGCGAGCTGCTTGATGTGGATGTGCCCGCGGACTGCGAGGTCCACGACGGTCGCCACGACGTCCCGGGGGTGAACCGTCTCGTCCACGAGGGTCCCGGCTTCGCCGGGCGTGAGTCCGGGCGGGGGCTCGTACTCGGGCTTCACCGACTGCGCATCCACGGGGTCACGGCCGAAGCGGCGCCAGGCGACGAAGCACCCGGCGAGCACGACGAGGGGGAGCGCGAACCAGCGTTGATCCAGGAGAAACCAGGCGAGCTCCCGCGCTCGCGAGGGGAAGGCGACGTGCCCGGGCGGCCAGCCCACCACCACCGTCAGTCCCTCGCCGATCCCGAGCGGTCGCGACGCTCTGAAGATCAGGAAATTTTCCGCCTTTTCCACCGTGTAGTCCCTGCCCGCGGCGCCGAACGGCCCCGTAAAAGCCAGCGCGCGTACGGACTCCATGGGGACGCTCCCCGGCAACCCCACGACCGCCTCGGCGGTACGGATCGGGGCGGCCCACTCGCTTCCGACGGCGTTCCAGTAGAGTTCGTCGTGGTCATCGAGCCTGAGGAGACCGCGGCGCACGCGGTAGACGATGGTCACGGCCCGCGTGGTGTCCTGCGCACCCGGGACCCACGCCTTGATCTTCACGACGCGGCCCGGGTAGGAAACCTCCGTCGTCAGCGGACTCCCCCCCTGGTCCAGGACCTGGATGCCCTCAACCCGGAGGTCATAGCCGAATCCGTGCCGCTCGTAGCGGACCGGGATGGTGCGGTAAACCCCCTGATGGCTTCCCCTGAAGGCGAAGGCGATGGTCTCCCGGACCAGCAGGCTGGCATCCGGGTTGACCTGGATGGAGGCGGCGAACGACTCGATCGAGAAGGAGCGCGCCTGGGCTCCCGCGGACGCGACCACGACGAGGGCCAGCAGGACCGAGAGCGCGCACCGGCCCATGGGGCGGGGACTACGTGCCGAAGGAGACTCGCGGAACCTGACGCTCCTCCGGTCGCTCCAGCTCGAAGAACTCACGCCTCTTGAACTGGAAAGCGGTCGCCACGAAGTTCGAGGGGAAGCTCTCGACGGCCGTGTTCAGGTCGCGCACGACCGCATTGTAGTACCGGCGGGCGTTCTGGACGGCCTCCTCGATCTCGGCCAGGTCCGACTGAAGCTGCTGGAAGTTCTGGTTGGCCTTCAGCTCCGGATACGCCTCCGCCACCGCGAACAGGCTGCGGAGGGCCTGCGTGAGCTGGTTTTCAGCCTGCGCCCGGGCCTCCGGCGACCCGGCCGCCAGCGCCGCGCCCCGCCAGCGGGTCACCTCCTCGAAGGTCTTCCTCTCGTGGGACGCGTACCCTTTGACCGTCTCGACGAGGTTCGGGACGAGGTCCGCGCGCCGCTTCAGCTGGACCTCAATATCCGACCACGCCTCTCCCGACCGCTGGCGGAGGCCCACCAGCCGGTTGTAGGTCGCGATGGCAAACCAGACCAGGAGGGCGAGGACGACCAGGAACATCCACCCGCCGAGGGTCATCGCTTTCCTCCACGCGCGGCCCGAGGACAGACCACCGTTTCGCTATGATAACGAGCCCGGGGGGAAAGCGTCAAGAAAATGGCGGGGGCTCTACCTCAGAACAGCGTGAAGGGGCGGCCAGGGCCCGCCCCTTGATGCGCGCGATGTCAGATGGTGGAGGGTAAGGGATTCGAACCCTCGACCTCGGCGTTGCGAACGCCGCGCTCTCCCAACTGAGCTAACCCCCCGCGACAGATACCTACGATACACCGGCCAGCGGATTTTTGTCCACCCGGCGCGGCGGGTTCAGCCCGTGACCAGGACGTTGTCGATGAGCCGGGTCCTGCCGATCCACACGGCGAGGGCGAAGAGGACTGCCCCTTCAATCCGGTCGAGGGGGTCCAGGGTTTCGGGATGGCAGCACGCGATGTAATCCGCGCGGGCGAGGGGCTCCCGCTCGATGATCGTCCGCACGCCGTCGAGGAGCGCCTTCGCGTCACGCTCGCCCGCTCGAACGCGCCCTTCGGCGTAGGTCAAGGACCGGTAGAGGCAGAGGGCCGCCCGCCGTTCCGCGGAACTCAAGTTGGCGTTCCGCGAGCTCAGGGCCAGGCCGTCGGGTTCGCGGACGATGGGCATGACGACGATCTCGACGTCCAGGTTGAGATCCCGGACCAGCCGCGTGACCAGGAGCGCCTGCTGGTAGTCCTTCTGGCCGACATAGGCTCGATGGGGCTTCACCGCGGTGAAGAGCTTCGTCACGACGGTGGCCACGCCCCTGAAGTGTCCCGGGCGCGAGGCCCCTTCCCAGCGTCGCGACAGCTCCGCCACATCCACGAAGGTCTGAAACCCCTCGGGGTACATCGCCTGTTCCGCGGGGGCGAAGACGAGATCAACGCCCGCCGCCTCGGCCTTCTTCAGATCCCCCTCGAGGTCCCGCGGATAGACCTCGAGGTCCGCTTTCCGGTCGAACTGGAGCGGATTGACGAAGAGGCTCATGACGGACGTGTCGTTCTCCGACCGGCAGCGATGCATGAGGGAAAGGTGTCCCTCGTGCAGGGCGCCCATGGTGGGGACGAGGCCGATGGTCTTCCCCTGGCCCCGGAGGCGATCGGCGACGTCCTGCATCCGCCCGGGGTGGTCGAGGATCTGCATGCCGCTCAGGGCGTGGTCGATCCCGACGGAGGAGCGCCGTGGATGAACGGCGTGACGAGGTCGATGGGCACGGGGAAGAAGGTCGTCGTGTTCCTCTCCGAGGCGACCTCGCGCATGGTCTGGAGAAAGCGCAACTGGATGGCGACCGGATACCGCGACAGCACCTGGGCGGCCTCCGCGAGCTTCGCCGAGGCCTGGAACTCGCCGTCGGCGTTGATCACCTTGGCGCGGCGCTCGCGCTCGGCCTCCGCCTGCTTGGCCATGGCGCGCTGCATGTCCTGCGGCAGGTCGATGTGCTTCACCTCCACGGTGGAGACCTTGACGCCCCACGGGTCGGTGTGCTCGTCGATGATCTTCTGCAGCTGCTGGTTGATCTTGTCGCGGGCCGACAGGAGATCGTCCAGCTCCTGCTGGCCGAGCACGCTCCGGAGCGTCGTCTGGGCGATCTGGGAGGTGGCGTAGAGATAGTCCTCCACCTGGATGATCGCCTTTTCCGCATCGAGCACGCGGAAGTAGATGACGGCGTTCACCTTGATCGAGACGTTGTCCCGCGTGATGACGTCCTGGGGCGGAACGTCCATGGCCACGGTGCGGAGGCTCACCTTCACCATCTTGTCCACGAACGGGATCAGGAGAAGAAGCCCCGGGCCCAGGCCGTCGCCGCCCGGATTGAAGATGGATCGGGCTTTCTTGCCCAGGCGGAAGATCACCCCCCGCTCGTACTCCCGGAGGATTCGGACCGAGGAGCCGACGACGAACAGGAGCACCAGGACCACGGGAATGAAGCTCAGCAGCCATTGGAAGCCGAACATAGCGCCCTCCTAAACCCCGGTCGCCTTCCGCACCTTGAGGGTCAACCCCTCGACCGCCGTGACTTTCACGCTCTCGCCCTCGGCGACCGCCCCGTCCTCGGCCACGGCCCGCCAGAGCTCGCCATGGATGAACACCTGCCCCTCGGGGGCCAGGGGCGAGCGCGCCACCGCCACCTGGCCGATCAGCCCGGAGTAGCCCGTGGAGGACCGCTGGTAGAGCGCGCGGACGCCGGCGGTCACCGCCAAGGCGAAGATCGCCGCGGTCGCCCCGACGGTCGGCAGGATCACCCACCAGGAGACTCGGAGGTCGGCCTCGGGGACTTCGAACAGCATGAGCGAGCCCAGGATCATCGAGACGATGCCGCCGATCGTCAGCACGCCGTGGCTCACCACCTTGATCTCGGCGATCAGAAGAATCACGCCGAAGAGGATCAGCAGGAGCCCCGCGTAGTTGATCGGCAGGCTCTGGAAGGCGAAGAACGCCAGGATCAGGCTGATCCCGCCCAGCACCCCGGGGAGGATCACCCCGGGGTTGGAGAGCTCGAAGAAAATCCCCAGCATCCCGATCATCATGAGGACGTAGGCGATGTTGGGATCGGTGATCACGTTCAGGAACTTGTCGCGGAAGCCGACCTCCACTTTCTTGACCGGGGCATCCGCGGTTCGGAGCGTGACTACCCCCTTGACAGTCTTCACCGTCCGGCCGTCGAGCTTCACCAGGAGGTCGGAGACGTTCTCGGCGATGAGGTCCACGACCCGGAGCTTCACCGCCTCCCGCTCGGTGGCGGAGATGGACTGCCGGACTGCTTTTTCAGCCCAGTCGGCATTGCGACCCCGCTCAGTGGCGATCGTGCGGGCGAAGGCCGCCGCGTCGCTCTCGATCTTCTTCGCGCTCACCTTGTCCATCTGCCCACCGCCTACCGGCACGGGATGGGCCGCCCCGATGTTGGTGGCCGGCGCCATGGCCGCCACGTGGGCCGCCATCGTGATGAACACGCCGGCCGAGGCCGCGCGGGCGCCTGTCGGGCTGACGTACACGACAATGGGGATCTCGGCATTCAGCTCCTTCTGGACGATGGAGCGCATGGAGCGCTCGAGCCCACCGGGGGTGTCCAGCTGGACGACGAGCGCCTGGGCGTGATCGGCCTGGGCGCGGTCGATGGCGTTCGAGATCAGGCGGAGGGTGACCGGGCTGATGACCCCGTCAATCTGGATGAGCGAGACCGCTTGGACCGCCCACGCCGGGGCCGGTCCGAAGAGGACGAGAAGCAAGGGAAGGGCCAAGAGCAGTAACCGCTTCATGAGCGACTGCCTACGACGTGACTATACCACAGCCGAAACGGCCCGGCCGGGCTACCGCCCCAGGGCCAGGAGGCTCACGAGCTCGAAGAGGAGATTGGCGGCCAGGAGCGCCGTCACTTGCCCCGGCCCGTCGTAGAGCGGGGAGACCTCCACGACGTCGGCGCCGACCAGGGTGAGCCCCTGAAGCATCCGGACGAGGCTCACGGCCTCGTAGGAAGTGAGCCCGCCGACCTCGGGCGTCCCCGTCCCCGGGGCGTACGCCGGATCCACGGCGTCAATGTCGAAGGAGCAGTAGACCGGGCCACCGGCCAGCCGGCGGAGCCGCTCCGCCACCCACCGGGTGCCCTGCTCTTTGACCTCTTCGATCCGGATCGCCTCCAGGCCGTGCTCGGCGTGGAAGTCGAAGTCCGACGGCCCGTAGAGAGGGCCCCGGATGCCGATCTGGATGGTTCGACGCGGGTCGATCAGGCGCTCCTCCACCGCCCGGCGGAAGGGGGTTCCGTGGAAGTACCTGGAACCGACGTACTCGTCCCACGTATCCGGGTGGGCGTCGAAGTGGACGATCGCCACCGGTCCGTGCCGCCGGGCTACGGCGCGGAGGATCGGGAGCGTCACCGAGTGGTCGCCTCCCACCGAAACGGGGATCACACCGTGCTCGAGCAACCGCCTGATCTCGCGCTCGACCGCTTCGAAGGTCCGCTCGATGGAGATCGGCGCCACGTCCACGTCGCCGTAGTCGGCGATCCGCAGCTTCTCGAACGGCGAGACCCTGAGGACCGGATTCCAGGGTCGGATCAGGGCCGACTGCTCGCGGACCGCGCGCGGGCCGAAGCGGGCGCCGGGACGGTAGGAGGTGCCGCCGTCGTAAGGGATCCCGATGAGCGCCACGTCCAAGCGCCCGGGCTCCCGCACGTGAGGCAGGCGCATGAACGTCGCGGGCTGCCCGAAGCGCGGGGAGCGGAACGCGTCGAGCGGCTGGAGGTCACTCACTCCGACGGTTTGGTGGAGACGAAAAGGCCGTGAGCGGGGGTCGGCTGGGAGGCGGGCCTCGCGTCCCGGCATCGGTAGCGACGCTCCCCCGCACCGGCTCCGAGCAGTGTCTGCCCCAGGAGCGCGACGGCCGCCCCCGACGCCACGTAGGCGCGCCGGACGTCCATGGGGTTTCCCTGGATGTAGGCCTTCCACTCGCCGAGCGGCGTCCCGGTCTGGATCAAGCCCTTGACCATCCCCAGGTCGTTCAGGAGCGCCACGTCGTCGGCCGGGCCGAGGAAGACGGCCCCAGCGATCCGGTCTTCGTCCCAGACGAGCTTGCGGTAGAGCGGGCGGGAGGCATTCTCGACCACGGTGGTCTCACGGCCGTCGTCGCGCCAGAGGCCGAAGGAGGTTGCCTGGAGCCCGACCACATCCAGAATGTTCATGCTGAGGCTGCCGGCGTAGGAAACGGCGCGCCCCGCCATGTTGGCTCCCGCCACCCGCCCGTGCTCGACGGCCGTCGGCTGGATCGCGTGCACCGCCGGCTTGCCCGTGGAGAGGTCCCTCCCCTCGGCCACGTCGCCCGCGGCGTAGACGTCGGGCGCGTTCGTCCGGAGGTGGTTGTCCACGAGGATCCCGTAGTTGGTCCGGATCCCGGAGTCCTTCACGAGGTCCACGTTGGGCCTCACCCCGACGGCGATGACCACGAGATCCGACGTCAATGACCGCCCGTCCGAGAGGGTGACCACCTTCTGACCGCCGCGATCACCGATCCGCGTGGCCCTGACGCCGACGTGGCACGCGATCCCCTTGTGGGCGAGCCACCGGGTGGCCAGGTCGGCGCTCGGGCGGTCGAGCATCCGCGGAAGAATCTGAGGCTCCACCTCCACCACCTCGAGCTCCGAGCGCACCTTGGCCAGGGCGTTCAGGACGATGAAGCCGATGAAGCCGGCGCCGATGAAGACGACCTTGGCCTTCTTGCCCTCGATCCGCGACAGAATGGCCCGGGCGTCGTCCAGCGTCCACAGATTGGAGACGCCGGGACCGTCCGCCCCGGGGATGTCCACCTTGAGCGGAGATGAGCCCGTGGCGATCAGCAGCGTGTCGAAGGGGACCGACGTGTCATCCGCCAGGGTCAGCGTCTTCCGCTTCGGGTCAACCCGGCTGACTCGCTCTACCACCGTCTTCACCCTGAGCGCCTCGAAGTAGCGGCCCTTTCCGGTGAAGACCTGGTCCTCCGGGATCTCCCCCGCCATGAGATACGGGAGAACCATGCGCGAGTACGGAGGCTCGTCAGAGATCAGCGTGATGTCATCCTGCGGGGCGAGGTCGCGAATCGTCTCGACGGCGAAGATCCCCGCCGGGCCACCCCCGACGACGACGTGTCGTTTCATAGTGTGGCGAGCCCCAGCTCGGCGAGCTTCGCGGGGGTCGGACGTCCCTCCGCGTCCCAGCCGCGGATCTCGTAGTAGCGCGGCAGCATCTCATGGAGGCGGCTCACCATGCCGGCGCTCGGACCCGACGGCGGCGGCTCCGACAGCATGCGAGGCGGGAGCGTGTCGTCCTTGGCGGTGAAGCCAGCGCGAAGGTTCCAGAGTCGCTCCAGGTTGTGGATCCGCTCGCCGGCCTTCAGGACGTCGTCCACCGTGTAGGCGATGCCCGTCGCCGCGGCCAGCATGGGGACCACGTCCTTCGGCCCGACGGCCGAGTCCACGAAGGAGCAGAGGCCAGCGGCGTCGTACGTCCCGGCGCCGGTGTCCTGGAGCTTCTTCGTCAGCTCGGCCTTCCCTTCGGTGGCGGTGCGGTCCATCTTGCCGAAGACCTCGGCGCCGGCGGTGAAGGCGCGCAAGTGACAGGCCCCGCGGTTGGAGGTCGCGTAGCCGAGCCCCATCCCCTGGAGCCCCCGCGGATCGTACGCCGGGAACTCCTGCCCCTTGACGCCCATGAACAGCTCGGGGTGGCCGAGCTTGGCCGTCAGGCGCATGGCGCCTTCAGCCAGTTCGTCGCCGATCCCGCGGCGCCAAGCGGTGGCCTCGACCATCCTGACGAGCGCTTCCCCCGACCCGAAGCGCAGCGCAATACCGCACCGCGCCTCCGTCAGGACGCCCCTGTCGAAGAGCTCCATGGCGGCCGCGATGGTGACACCCATGGAGATCGGGTCCATCCCCAGCTCGTTGCAGAGATAGTTGGCCATGAGGATCGCATCCTGATCGCTCACGCCGCAATCGGCGCCCAGGGACCAGGCGTTTTCGTACTCGGGTCCCTCGGCGGCCATCCGCCAGTTCTTCCGCGAGGTATGAACCGTGTAGCGCGCCGCCCCCGCGCCGGTCACCCTCGTGACCCGCCCGCACGCGATCGTGCAGGCAAAGCACGCCTTGTTGGTGAGAAGCCGCCCGGACTTCTTGAGCGCGCCGGCGCCGATCTCCTTGACGCCTTCGAACTGGCCGTGCTGGTGGTTCCGGGTCGGCAGGGCGCCGACCTCGTTGATCGGGTCCATCGTGGCGAGGGTGCCGAAGCGCGCGAAGCCGCTCCCGGTCACCGGGTTCTTCGCCATCCTCGCCTTGCCCGCCCAGGCGGCCTCGAGGAACGCCCTGGGGTCCGCTACGGTGACGCCGCGGGTGCCCCTCACGGCGATGGCTTTGAGATTCTTGGACCCCATAACGGCCCCTACCCCCGAGCGGCCGGCGGCGCGATGCCGGTCGTTGACGATGCAAGCGAAACGGACGAGCCGTTCTCCGGCCGGGCCGATGGAGGCGACGACAGCGTCGGGGACCCCCACCTCCTCGCGGATCGCGTCTTCGGTCTCCCACGTGGTCTTGCCCCAGAGGCGCCCGGCGTCCTTGATCTCCGCCTGGTCGTCGTAGATCCAGAGGTAGACGGGCCGCGCCGCCCGGCCCTCGACGATGATCATGTCGTAGCCGGCGAACTTCAGCTCGGGGCCCCAGTGGCCGCCGGAGTTGGACGTCGTGATCGCGCCGGTCAGAGCACCCTTCGTCACCACCATATAGCGGGCGCCGCACGAGGCGTTCGTCCCCGTCAGCGGGCCCGTGGCGAAGATGAGCTTGTTCTCGGCAGCGAGGGGTTCCACCCGGGGATCCGTCTCGGCGTAGAGATAGCGGGCGCCGAGGCCGCGGCCGCCGATGAAGTCCCGCGCCCAGGTCATGTTGAGCGGCTCGACTGTCGCGCGACCGGCGGCGAGATCGACACGCAGCAGCTGTCCCGTCCAGCCGCCCATCAGGCCCCTCCCGCCCCCACGACTTCGAGATAGCCCGAGCGGACCTTCGCCGACCAGGGCGCCATCCAGTCCACGGCAGGCATCTCCTCGTAGAGGATGGCGCCGGTGGGGCACGCGCGGGCGCACGCCGGATCCCCCTCGCAGAGGTTGCACTTGAACGCCTTCTTCGTCTCGGGGTTGTAGAAGATCGTCCCGAAGGGGCACGCGATCGTGCAGAGGGAGCAGCCGACGCAGGTCTCCTCGAGCACCACCTTGGCACCGGTGTCCGGGTTGATGGCGATTGCGTTCACGGGGCACGCGGTCATGCACCAGGCCTCCCCGCACTGGAAGCACGTGTAGGGGGCGTAGGAGGCCTGCTCGTCGAAGAGATGCACGCGGATCACCGACCGGGAGGGCTGGAAGCGCCCGGTCTGGACGAAGGAGCACGCCAGCTCGCACTGCATGCAGCCGGTACACTTTTCGGGAATGATCCTGAGCATCCGATGGGCCATGGCCGCGTTACTCTAGCTCGCCGCGGGGGGCACTGGCGCGATACGGCGGAAACCTGAACGCCATCTCCCGGGAGAGAAGCCCCCCGTGTCCGAGGGCGGCGATTTCGGCGTTTCCGACGGAATGGCCAGCCAGAATCCGCGGGAGCACGAGATCAAAGGTCGTCGCCTGGGAGAACATCCCGCACGTTGGCATCCCGACGATCGGCCGCTCCCCCCAGCGCGCAAGCCAGAGAAGACTCCCCGGGTGGGCGGGGGCCCCGTGCCGTTCCATGCGGGCCCCCACGAGCGCGAGGCCCCCGAAGACCGGGTCCAGTGGGTCCAGGGCGCTAGCGCCGGCGACGATCAGGAGGCGGGCGCCAGAGTCCCTGAGCGCTTCGAGCTCCGTGGCCACCGACCGGGGGGTGCCACCGGCATAACGGACCGGCAAGAGGCGAGATCCGAACCAGTCAATCTTTTCCTTGAGGGCGGCTTCGAAGCGCTGCCGCTGCCCTTCCTCCAGGTTGGCCCGCGCGACGGCGCCGATCGTGACAGGCGTGAACGGGCTCACCCCGAGCACGCCCCCCGCCTTCGCGGCCACCCGCTCCACCTCGGCGATCGTGGTCGAGGCAATGGCCAGCGGGGTGACTTTGGCCTTGGCCACCACCTCCGCGGCCTGCACGGGATGACCGTCAAAGAGGGCGAAGACCGAAATTCCCTCCAAGGCGTTCACCCGGGAGAGCACCTCGGTCCTGACGGCCAGGAGCCCGCGCCGCGTCGCGGCGAGAGACCACTGGCCTCCCGCGTAGCCTTTCACCCCGATGCCGTCCCCCGCCACCGCCTGAGAAAGGCGGGCCCCGGCTTCCTCTTCATGGAGGTCACCGGGCTCCAGCTCCAGGAGGTGAAGCTCCTCCCACTCACACGCGAGGAGTCGCTGGGCAAGCTCGGCATCGAGGCGGTCGCCCTTTCTCCCGACGAGCTTATCTCCCCTGTCCCTCACATCGTGGCAGAGTACCTTCCCAGCCATCGCGCCGACCGTGGCCTCGGAACGCTGGATCGCGTGAGCCTTCACGGCTTCCTCTCTCGCCCACGTGGTGAATACTGCCGGGATTCCCGGAGGCGAAGCCAACCGTAGCCGACCGGAACCAGGCTGTCAAGAGTCTGGGGAGAGTTCGAGGTGGCGGCGGGCGTCCGCGCGGGCCTGCTCCAGGACCTCGCGGACCGGGAGCCCCTTCTCCCGGGCGATCAGGCTGACCTCGGCGAACTCGGGCGTCACCGTGACCAGCTTCCCCCGGAGCTTCGAGAGCTTGAACTGAACGGGCCCGTACGCCGTCGGAAGGGTCACGAGCTCGCGCGCGAGCCGAGTCCGCCGGTAGTCGGTCCACCGGACGCCGATCGTCGTGCTCTCCTCGAAGAGGATCGTCGAGAGCTCCCCCACCCGGGAAGGCTCCGCGATCGCCGTGAGGACGACGCCGGGGCGGCTCCGCTTCATGATGACGGGCGTGAGGAACACGTCCAGCGCGCCGGCCTCGAGGAGCCGGTCCACCAGCGGCTCGTAGAGCTGGGGCGACATGTCGTCAATGGTCGTCTCGATCTGGACGATGCTCTCCTGGCCCTCGGGGTCCGCGGTCGCCTCCCCCACGAAGCAGCGGAGAAGGTTCGGAATCGGGAGCTCCATGCTCCCGGCACCGTACCCCACGCGCTCCACCGTCATCCGCGGCATGGAGCCGGCCGATCCGGCGAGCGTCGTCAGGATGGCGGCGCCCGTCGGGGTCACGAGCTCGGCTCTGACCCCGTTGTCGAAGAGGGGGAAGCCCTTGAGCAGCTCGGCGGTGCCGGGTCCGGGAACGGGGATCTTGCCGTGGGGGCCCTCCACCATCCCGCCGCCCAGCGGGAGCGCCGACACGTGGACGGCCTCGACGCCCAAGAGGTGAAGCCCCGCCACAGCGCCGGTGACGTCCACGATCGCGTCCACCGCCCCCACGTCGTGGAAGTGAACTTCGTCCACGGTGGTTCCGTGGACGCGGGCCTCCGCCTCGCCGAGCCGCGCGAAGATGCGCCTCGCGCCGGCCTTCACCCGATCGGGGAGCCGACTGCCATCGAGGAGGCTCAGGATCTCCGGCAGGCTCCGCTGGCGATCGTGAGCCCGGGCGTCCACCTCCACGTCCACCTTGGTGGCGCGGAAGGCCCCTTTCGTGACCTCCCGCGCAGCCAGGCGGTAGCCCACGAGCGGGAGCTTCGCCAGTTCCGCCCCGAGCGAGTCGAGGGAGACGCCCGCGTCAACGAGGGCCCCCAGGATCATGTCGCCGCTCGCCCCGCTCGGACAGTCGAAGTACGCGATTTTCATCAGCGCGCCTCCGAGCGATTTGAACACGTACCGACGGGTATCCACGGTGCCGCGGCGAAAACCGAGCAGCCCAAGGCCCGAGGGAGGAGCCGACCGGAGCGTAGCGACCACGCCGGCCTTCGGCCGGACGCGGTGCCCGTAGAGGAACGGATTGGCGACGAGCGAGAACGACGGGATGCGACGGTTATCGGCACGGCACTAGCGGATCTTGGCGATCAGCTTGTTGATCTGGTTAGCCTGGACGGCGGCGCCGTAGCCGTTGTCGATGTTGACCACGCTGACGCCCGGCGCACAGGAGTTGAGCATGGCCAGGAGCGCCGCGATTCCTCCGAAGGCGGCGCCGTAGCCGACGCTCGTGGGCACCGCGACGACGGGACGGTCCACGAGCCCCCCGATGACGCTCGGGAGGGCCCCTTCCATCCCCGCCACCGCGACGATCGCGTTGGCCTCGCTCAGGACGTGATGATGGTGCAGGAGGCGGTGGAGCCCGGCCACGCCCACGTCGTACACGCGCTCGACCCGATTGCCGAGGACCTCGGCGGTGACGGCCGCCTCCTCAGCGACGGGCAGGTCCGATGTTCCGGCGCTGACCACCGCGACGAGGCCGACCCCTTCCACGGGCTTCGGCTTGACGACGACGATCCTGGCTTCGCCATGCACGCGGTGGGGGAGGCCGGCGGCCTCGATCGCCGGCCCCACTTCGGGCGAGGCGCGCGTGGCGAGGATATTGTCGTGATGGACCGCGAGCCGCGAGAGGATGGCCACCACCTGGTCAGGGGTCTTCCCCTGGCAGAAGACCGCTTCCGGCGCTCCCGACCGCAGCGACCGGTGCAGGTCCACCTTGGCGAATCCGAGATCGTCGTACGGGAGGTCCCGGAGCCCGACGAGCGCCTGCTCGGGGGTGAGCCGGCCCGCGCGGACCTCCTCCAGAAGCGCCCTGAGCCTTTCGCGGTCCACCTAGGCCTCGTTTTTCGCCCGGAGAGCCTGGAGCAGCCTGAGAGCGTCGTTGGCGCTCCCGCTCCTCCACCCCTGGAGGTCCACGGCGACGTAGAGATAACCGAGCTCTCTGAAGCGGGCCACGATGGCGTCCTGGATTCCGTCCTCCCAGAGCCGCGCCATTTCCTCCCGCGGGATCTCGAGCCGCGCGAGGCGATCGTGATGGCGGACGCGGAACTGTCTGAAGCCGAGGCTCCGGATGAACGCCTCCGCCCCATCCACCTGCCGGAGCTTCTCTGCCGTGACGGCGTCCCCGTACTGAAACCGCGACGAGAGGCACGCGAACGACGGTTTGTTCCAGGTCGGGAGCCCGAACTCGCGCGAGAGGTCCCGGATCTCCGCCTTCCAGAGCTCGGCCTCGATCAGCGGCGCCCTCACCCCCATACGCCTGGCGGCTTCCATACCCGGCCGGTGATCGCCCAGGTCGTCCATGTTGGCGCCGTAGACCAGGTGGGCGACCCCCTCGCGATCCGCCACCGGCCGAAGCTTCGTGAACAGCTCTTCCTTGCAGAAGAAGCAGCGGTTGGGCGTGTTGCTGGCGTAGTCGGGGTTCTCGAGCTCTCGCGTCTGGACGATCAGGTGGCGCATCCCGAGCTGCTCCGCCAGCCCCCGGGCCTCTTCCAGCTCGGAGGCGGGATAGGTCTCGGAGTCGGCGGTGACGAGGAGGGCCCTGTCGCCGAGCGCGTCCTTGGCCGCCCGGGCCAGGAACGTCGAATCCACCCCGCCGGAAAACGCCACGATCACGCTCTCGAGCTCTCTCACAATGCCGAGCAGGCGGTCGTACTTCTGGCCGAGCGCGGGACTCATCTCAGATCTCGAAGCGCACGAGGTCCTGGAAGGAGGAGTACCGCCGCTCGATCTCGTCGGATCTCAAGGAGTCGAGCCGAGTCAGCGAAAAGTCCTCCACGGTGAACGAGGCCATCACCGAGCCGAAGACGATGGCGCGGCGCACCGACGCCGGGTCCGTCTTCTCCCGCTGGGCCAGGGAACCCATGAAGCCGCCGGCGAACGCGTCGCCTGCTCCGGTGGGATCGAGGACCGACTCCATCGGGTACGCCGGGACGAAAAAGAAGGAGCCGTCGGACACCATCAGGGCGCCGTACTCGCCGCGCTTGACCACCACGGTCCGCGGGCCCAGGCCGAGGATCGCGCGCGCCGCCTTGATCAGGTTGGGCTGCCGCGCGAGCTGCCGCGCCTCGGCGTCGTTGACCAGGAGCACGTCCACCTCCGCCAGCACCTCCAGCAGCGCGTTCCGCTTCCCCTCGATCCAGAAGTTCATCGTGTCCAGCGCCACGAGCTGGGGCCGCTCCGCCTGGCGGAGCACCTCCAGCTGGAGCTCCGGATCAATGTTGGCGAGGAAGAGGAACGGGACCTTCCTGTGGGCACTCGAGAGCGACGGCTGAAAGTCGGCGAAGACGTTCAGCCGGGTGTCCACCGTCTTCGCCTCGTTGAGATCGAAGCCGTACTCGCCCACCCACCGGAAGGTCTGCCCGCGGGCGACCCGGAGCCCCGAGAGGTCCACGCCGCGATCCCGGAGGGCCGCGAGGTGCGCCTTCGGGAAATCCTCCCCTACCACCGCCACGAGGTGCACGTTGGTGAAGAAGCTGGCGGCGTAGGAGAAGTAGGTGGCCGAGCCGCCGAGCACCTCGGTCGCCTGCCCGAACGGCGTCGTGACGCTGTCGAGCGCCACCGAACCGACGACGAGGAGGTCAGCCACGCCGGGATCCCTTTCGTTTCCTCGCCTGAGGATAGTACTTCCGCAGAAACAGGTCCAGCGCCTTCCGGGTCCTCGGGGGGAACGACGAGGGGTTGGTGATCACGGCATTGCGAAGCAGCAGGGGACAGCCACAGCGTCGCGGGGGTCCGATCCCGGGGATCAGCCGCCGGAGGACCTCTTTGGCCGTGGCGACGTTCTTCAGGAGGTTGGCGATCACCGCCTCGACCGTGACCGCTTCCTCGCTCTCGTGCCAGACGTCGTAGTCGGTGACCAGCGCCAGCGTGGCGTAGCACAGCTCGGCCTCCCGGGCCAGCTTGGCCTCCGGCATGTTGGTCATCCCGATGACGTCCACTCCCCACTCCCGGTAGATGCGGGACTCACTCCTGGACGAAAACTGGGGGCCCTCGATGCAGAGGTACGTGCCCCCGCGATGGACGGTGGCGCCGGTGGCGCGGGCCGCCGCTTCCAGCCGGCCCGCCAGGTCGGGGCAGACGGGATCGGCCATCCCCACGTGGGCGACGATCCCGTCGCCGAAAAATGTCGAGGGGCGGCGCCGCGTCCAGTCGAAAAACTGGTCGGGGATGACGAGATCGAGGGGTCTGAGGTGCTCCCGCATGCTCCCCACGGCGCTGATCGAGATCACCCACTCGACGCCCAGCGCTTTGAAGCCGTAGATGTTGGCGCGGAAGTTGAGCTCGGAGGGCATGAGCCGGTGGCCGCGCCCGTGGCGCGGCAGAAACACGACGGTCCGATCGGCGAAGCGACCGACGCAGTAGGCGTCCGACGGGTCGCCGAAGGGCGTCCGGACCCTGGTCCAGCGCACGCGGGTCATCCCATCGAGCTCGTAGAGCCCGCTTCCCCCGATGACGCCGATCTTGATGTCGCTCACGGCCCGACCTCGCCGAGCGTGCGCCCGACACCGGCCTCGGTCACAGCGACCGTCAGGAACCGGCCCATCCACTCGTCGGGCCCCTGGAACAGCACCTCCACATAGTTTCCCGTGAGTCCGACGAGGCGCCCGGTGGCCCTGTCGCGCGTCTCGAGCACCAGGACCTCCTCGGGTCGACCCACGAGCCGCCGGCGGAAGGCGAGGTTCTTGGCGTCGCTCATCCATCTGAGCGCCTTGCTCCGCTCCCGGATGGCCCGCGGCGGGACGTGCTCGGGAAGGCGAACGGCCTCCGTACCTTTCCTGTCCGAGTAGGAGAACACGTGGAGGTAGGAGAACGGGAGCGCTTCGATCAGCGCGCGGGTCTCCTCGAAGTCGGCGTCGGTTTCCCCCGGGAAGCCCACGATCACGTCGGCCCCCAGCCCGAGGTCAGGGATGATGCTCGAAAGCCTCTCAACCAGCGAATGGTAACTCCGCGTGGTATATGGCCTTCGCATCCGCCTGAGGATGCGTACGCTCCCCGACTGGAGAGGGACGTGCAGATGTGGGCAGATCCGGGGCGAGCCGGCGATCACCTCGATCAGTTCGTCCGTGAAATAGGGCGGAAGAATGGAGGAGAGGCGGAGCCGCCGGAGGCCGACAACGTCGACAAGCCCGCGGACAAGAGCAGCCAGGGTGCTTCGCGGGACGAGGTCCCGGCCGTAATGGCCCATGTCCACCCCGGTCAGCACCACCTCCCCGTAGCCCGCCTCGGCCAGCCGGGTGACCTGGTCCCGGACGACCTCGGGCTCGCGGCTCCGGCTTCCGCCGCGCGCGTACGGGACGATGCAGAACGCGCAGCGGTGCTGGCAGCCGTCCTGAATCTTGACGAAGGCCCGGGACCGCCCCGAAAAGCGCGTGAGAGGGGCGACGGGGATGCCGACCGCTCGCTGGATGTCCCCCACCCTGACGAGAGGCCGCTCCCGCTTGGTGAGCGAGTCGAGCAGGGCCGCCAGGTCGTACTTCTCCTGGTTCCCTACGATCAGATCCACGCCCGGGATCTGCGCGACGGCATCGGGACTGGTCTGAGCGTAGCAGCCCGTCACGACGACGAGGGCATCCGGGTTCCGCGCGACCGCGCGGCGGATCATCTGACGGTCCGAAAAGTCCGCCCGGGCGGTGACCGTGCAGGTGTTGATGACGTACACCTGGGCCGGCTCGTCGAAGGGGACCGGGCGAAAGCCCCGGGAGGCCAGCAGTTGCTGGACCTCCTGCGTGTCCACCTGGTTCAGCTTGCAGCCGAGCGTCGCGAACGCGACGGTCTTTGACTCGGAGGGGGGCTCAGTCATGCCGAAGCCATCTTCGGGAGCCGGGGCTCCTTGAGCTGGCCGCAGGCGGCGCCGATGTCCTCGCCCTTGCTCCAGCGGACGGTGGCGGTGATCCCCTGCTCGAGGAGGATCGCCTGAAACGCCAGGATCCGGGGGAGCGGGGGCCGGCGGAACTCGGACCTCTCCCAGTCGTTGAACGGGATCAGGTTGACCTTGGCGCGGACCCGCCTGAGGAGGAGGGTGAGCCGCCGGGCGTCCTCGGGCGAATCGTTGACGCCGTCCAGCAGCACATACTCGAAGGTCATCCGCTGGCGCACCGGGAGCGGGAACCGGCGGCAGGCGGCCAGAAGATCCTCGAGGGCCCAGCTCCTGTTCACCGGCATGAGCCGTCCCCGCACGTCGTCGGTCGTGGCGTGGAGCGAGATGGCCAGGTTCACCTTGAGATCTTCCTTGGCGAGCCGCTGGATGCCGGTCACGAGACCGACGGTGGACACCGTGATCCGGCGGGGCGAGTAGCCGAACGCGCCCGGATGGGTGAAGAGCCGGAGCGCTCTCACCGTCGCGTCGTAGTTGGCCAGGGGCTCCCCCATGCCCATGAAGACCAGATGGGTCACGCGGCTCTCGGGCGGCAGCGCTAGCCGCGCCGCCGCGAGCTGTCCCACGATTTCCGCCGCCGTCAGATTGCGATCCAGGCCCATCGTCCCGGTCAGGCAGAACGCGCAGGCGAACCCGCAACCGACCTGGGTCGAAAGGCAGAGGGTGAGCCGGTCGCGATCGGGCATGAGGACCGATTGGATCCGGGCTCCGTCCGCCAAGCGCAGCACGAACTTCCGGCTCCCGTCCTGGGACGGCGTGATCCGTTCGACCTCCGGAAGGCCGATGAACGCCTCTTCACCCAGCCGCGATCGAAACTCCCTGGGAAGATCGCTCATGGCCTCCAGGTCGTAGACGCCCTTCTTGAAGAGCCAGGCCGCAAGTTGACGGCCGCGGTAGCGGTCTTCCCCGAGACGCCGAGACAGCGTCTCGAGCTCCGGAGGCAGCAGTGAAAGCAAATCCACCCGCGACATCGCCGCTCTAGGATAGCACAGCGGGTTTTCCACAATCCCTGTGCACCCCCGGTGGATAAGCCTGTGGGTTTTCACGCGGCGGATTCGCGAAATCAAGGACTCGGAGCGTTTCGCCTATCTCGAAGGCACTCGACCCACGAGGAGGAGGTAGAGATCCAGCAGGTTCGTGTTGGTCGGCCCGGTCGTGACCAGATCCCCGAGGGCCGAGAAGAAACGATAAGAGTCATTGGCTTCCAGCGAGGCCCGGGCGTCGAGGCCTCGACCGCTCCCCCTGGCGATCGTGCTTCCATCGGCGATCGCGCCGGCAGCATCGGTGGGACCGTCGGTCCCGTCGGTCCCCGCCGCCACCAGCACGACCTCTTCGATCCCTTGAAGCGCCAGGGCTCCCGCCAGTGCGAACTCCTGGCACCTCCCGCCGAGTCCCCTCCCCCGCACCGTGACGGTCGTCTCTCCCCCCGCGATCAGGCACGCGGGGAGACCCCCCGGCTTTCCCGCTGTCTTGACCGTCAGGGCCAACGCGGTAATCTCCTTCGCCGCTTCCCTCGCCTCGCCCTGAAGCGACCTGGTCAAGAGATGGGCATGAAAGCCGAGGGCCCGGGCGCTCTCGACGGCGGCTTCGACGACGAGGCCGTTGTTTCCGAGGATCCGATTGTCCACCCGCCGAAAGAGGGGGTCCCCGGCCTTGGGAGTCTCGGGCACCTCTCCCTTCACCCCCCGCTCCAGCTGTTCCAGGACGCGCGCCGGGACTTTGTCCCGGAGGCGGAAGCGGTCCAGGATGGCCAGGGCCTCCCCGAACGTGGCCTGATCCGGAGCGGTGGGACCCGAGGCGATCACGTCCAGCGGGTCGCCGATCACGTCCGAGAGGATGAGAGCCAGGACAGGGGCCGGGCTCGCGGCCTGAGCCAGCCGGCCGCCCTTCATGAGGGAGCAGTGCTTCCGGACCGCGTTCAGCTCGTTGATGTTCGCCCCGGCCGCCAGCAGGAGGCGGGTCAGGGTCTGCTTGTCTTCGAGCGTGATCGGCGGGGCCGGGCACGGGGTGAGCGCCGACCCGCCTCCCGAGACCAGCACGATCACGAGATCCTCCGCGCGGGCGGAGCGGACGAGAGCGAGAATCTCGTTGGCGGCCCGGAGGCCGCGCTCGTCGGGAACCGGATGGCCGGCCTCGACGACCTTGATCTTCCGCGTGGAAGCCGGGTAGCCGTCCTTGACCACCACGAGGCCGCCCGAGATCCTGTCGCCGAGGCGCTCCTCGAGGGCGTGGGCCATGGCGCCGGAGGCCTTCCCCGCCCCGACCACCAGGATCCGGCGCGGCTTGGAGAGGTCCACCGAGTCGAGGGCGCGCCGGACGAGCGGACCGACCTCTCCGGCCTTGATGGCCGCCCCGAGAATCTGGAGCCCCGCCTCCCGGAGCGTCACGCGCGCGCGAGCTTCTCTAGGCGGCGGCCGGCCTCTTCGAGCATCTCGTCCGTCTTCGGAAAGCAGAAGCGGATCTTGGTCTTCCCGAGCTCAGGATGAGCGTAGAAGGAGGAGCCCGGCACCGTGGTGACGCCGATCTCCTTCACCAGATACATGGCGAAGGCGGTGTCGTCCGGAAAGCCGAAGCGCCGGAGGAAGTGGGCGACGTCGGTCAGGATGTAGTAGGCGCCGGCGGGCTTGTAGGCGACGAAGCCGGCGGCCTCGACGAGTCCCTGGAGGAGATCCCGCTTGGCCTGGTACATCTCGCGCAGCCAGACGTAATAGGAATCCGGCAGGCTCAGCGCTGTCACGGCGGCCTCCTGGAGCGGATGGGGGGCGCCCACGGTGACGAAATCGTGGGCCCGCCGGATACCGAGCGAGATCTCTGGCGACGCCACGGCGTAGCCGACCCGCCAGCCGGTGACCGAGTAGGACTTGGAGATGCCCGAGATCGTGATCGTCCGGTCGGCCATGCCGGGGAGCGTGGCGATGGGGGTGTGGACGCGCCCATCATAGATGATGTGCTCGTAGATCTCGTCGGTGATGGCCAGGAGGTCGTATCGGAGACACAGGTCGGCGATGAGCTCGAGCTCCTGGCGGGTGAAGACCTTTCCCGTCGGGTTATTGGGGCTGTTGAAGATGATCGCCCGCGTGCGCGGGCCAACGGCCTTGGCCAGGCGGTCGGGGTCGAAGGAGAAGTCGGGCGGCTCGAGCGGGACGAACACCGGCTCGGCGCCCGAGATGATGCACCCGGGCCCGTAGTTTTCGTAGAACGGCTCGAAGATGATCACCTCGTCGCCGGGGTTCAGCACGGCCAGGAGGGTCGAGAGCATGGTCTCGGTGGAGCCGCAGCAGACGGTGACGTGGCGGTCCGGGTCCAGCTCCACGCCGTAAAACCTCATGTACTTGTCCGCGATCGCCTGCCGGAGGCCGGGCGTTCCCCAGGTGATCGCGTACTGGTGGAAGTCGCCGTCAATGGCGCGGTGGGCGGCGTCGAGGAGCTCCTTCGGCGGGGGGAAGTTGGGCATCCCCTGGGCCAGGTTGACGCCCCCATACTCGTTGTTGACGCGGGTCATCTCCCGGATCACCGATTCGGTGAAGCCCTGGACGCGCTTTGAGATCATCCCGTCCTACTTCTTGAAGCGGATAACCACCCCCGTGACTTCCTTTTCGCGCACCCGGATGGTGATCTCCTCCGTCCGACCGGCCTGGGTCGGCAGGGTCGTGACGCCGCCGACGCCCCCGGTGGTCCCAACGGGCTGCTGCGGGCTCGCCACCGGCCGCTGGATCTTCTGCTCCGTCACCCGCTCCCGGACCACGATCACCACGCCGTTGGCGCCGATCGCCGCCGCTTCCTCTTTCAAGGAGGCCTCCAGCCGGTCCATCGGGACGTCGGCGGAGACCCGCGCCCGCACCTCGCCGATCACCTCGTACTCGGCCGACGGGGGACTCGTGTAGATGACCACCGCCCTCGGCTCGGTCGGCGGGTAGCTGAACTGGGGGTAGCGGAGAATGTGAGGCGCGGAGGCGGCGGCGCACGCCCCGGCCAGCACGGCGGCGACGCCGAGCAGCGGAAGTCTTCTCATGAGGCGCCTAGTGTTCCGTCCTGTAAGTCGCGTTCTGTTAGGATGGCCAGCAGGGCCTGTCGCCGCGAGCAGCCCCACGGTGCTCGCTCCCGCGTGGCCGGCGTCTTGTCTGGGCCGTATCTGCTCATGCCGAAAGCCGGCAGCCCAGAGGCGGTCCGCTCCGCGCCGCGGGGCCCCCCGCTCGCTGCGCCACCCGCTGGCCCTTCAGCTCTCGTTCACATGACTTTCCAGAGAGGACACTAGGGGACGATGACGTCCCGCTCCACCGGGTCCACCTTCACGCCCTTCTCCTTGAGCCAGGCGATCCCGCGGTCCAGATTGTCCTCTTTCCCCTCGAGCTCCAGGATCACCCAACCGTGATCGGCCTTGACGTCGGCCCGGCGGATGTTGGTGATGATGTCGAAGTCCTTCACCAGATGATAGATGACGGGTTCCTGGATCCGCTCGGGGGGAAAGGTGAGCCGGACGCGGACGCGGGTCATGCGAGGCGCCAGCGATCAGCCGCCGGCGATCGCCGGGACGATGGAGACTTGGTCGCCCTCCTTCAACGCCGTCTTATTCCCCTGGAGGAAGCGAATATCCTCTTCGTTGACGTAGATGTTGATGAACCGCCGGACCTCGCCGCTCTGCTCGACGAGCCGCTCCCGGAGGCCCGGATACTGGCGCTCGAGGTCGTCGAGCAGGAGCGCCACGGTCTCGCCCTTCGCCTGCACCTCTCCCGCGCCCTTCGTCACCGCCCTCAGGGGAGTGGGGATGCGGACCAGTACCGGCATCGTTCGTTCTCCTTATTGCGTGGACTGGGACTTCAGCTCCGCCAGCGCCCGGTCGAAGGCCGAGAGCGACGGACGGATCTTCACGTGGGTCTCGAGCCGCTCCAGCAGCACGTCGGGGGTCTTGAGCCCGTTGCCGGTGATGCAGATCACCACGGATTCGTCCCGGGGAATCACCCCGGCCTCGATGAGCTTCTTGGTCACCGCCACGGTGACGCCCCCCGCGGTCTCGGTGAAGATGCCCTCGGCGCGGGCCAGGAGCAGCATGCCCTCGACGATCTCCTCGTCGGTGGCGTGCTCGCCGTAGCCGCCCGAGTCCTTCACGGACCGGTAGGCGTAGTAACCGTCCGCCGGATTGCCGATCGCGAGCGACTTGGCGATGGTGTTGGGCCGAACCGGCGTCAGCACGTCGGTGTCGTTCTTCACCATGGTCACGATCGGCCCGCACCCCAGGGCCTGGGCGGCGTGCATCTTCGTGGCCGCCCGCTCCAAGAGACCCAGGGCCGTGCACTCCCTGATCGCCTTCCAGATCTTCGTGATCAGCGACCCGCCGGCGCACGGGACCACGATGTGCCCCGGCGCCCGCCAGCCCAGCTGCTCGAGGATCTCGTACCCGTACGTCTTCGACCCCTCCGCGTAGTAGGGCCGGATGTTGATGTTGACGAAGGCCCAGCGGTACTTGTCCGACACCTCCGAGCAGAGGCGGTTGACCTCGTCGTAGGTCCCCTCCACCGCCACCAGGGTGGGATGATAGACGAGCGTCCCGAGGACTTTCCCCTGCTCCAGGTCCGCTGGGATGAAGATGTAGCTCTTGAGCCTGGCCTCGGCGGCGTGGGCGGCGACCGAGTTTGCCAGGTTCCCGGTGGAGGCGCAGGCCACCGTGTCGAAGCCGAACTCCTTCGCCTTGGTGACGGCCACCGACACCACCCGGTCCTTGAAGGACCACGTGGGGTGGCACACGGAGTCGTTCTTGATGTAGAGCTCCGTGACCCCAAGCTCCTCGGCCAGGTTCTGCGAGCGGATCAACGGCGTGAAGCCGACGTGATGGCCGACCGCCACGTCACCCTCGATCGGCAGGAGATCCTTGTAGCGCCAGATGCTGGGGGGGCCGGCGGCGATCGAAGCGCGGGTGATGACCCCCCTCAAGGCCTCGTAGTCGTAATCCACCTCGAGGGGACCGAAACAGAACTCACAGATGTGGGCGGGCGACGACGGGTACTTGCGCCCGCACTCACGGCACTTCAGTCCTTTGAGCTTCACCATTCACCGCTCCATCGGTTGGGGATTTGAGCCCCGGTTGATTTCCACGATCGGGGCAACCGTCCTCCCCGATCACGACCCGACAAGCAATTTTCACTACTTAACACGCGTTTTTGAAAAATGTCAATCGGGAATGAAGTATGATCAGGACCCGTGACCCGGACGGCGTTGCCTCCGTTTGTCCTGCTCGTCGGCTTCGGGCTGGCCTTCGCCCTGGCGGCACTCGGGGGCGGTCTTCCCGTGTTCGACGACCACCCCGGCCAGTTCTACCGCCTGTGGCACGGCCTCGCCCACGGCCTCCTTCCCTGGGAGTGGAACGCCGGCTGGTGGGGTGGCTACCCCGAGCTCCAGTTCTACCCGCCGGGCTACGTCTACCTCGGCGCCATCATCTACTACGGGGCGTTCGGGGCTCTCTCGCCGGTCGCGGTCTATCGGGTACTCCTCTGGATCATCTACTTCCTCCCCGGGGTCGCCACCTTCTGGCTTCTGGCGCGGCTCTTGCCGAACCCGTGGCTCGCGCTCCCCACGGCCCTCGTCGCCCTGACGCTCTCAGGGGGGATGCGGAGCGGGGTCGAGGAGGGCCTGCGGTGGGGACTGATCGCAGCCCGGCTCGGTTGGGGATTGCTCCCGCTCCTGGCGCTCTCGCTCGTCGGGTGGCAGGAGCAGACGAGGCGGTGGCCGCTCTGGGCAGCGCCCCTCCTCGCCGCGGTCGTCGTGACCCATCCGGCCCATGCTCCGGCCGCCGTCGCCCTCGTGCTCTTAGCCGGAGTCTTTGGCGAAGGCTCACGACAACGCCGGCTGGGCCAGGCCGTGTGGGTACTCGTCGTCGGCCTGGCCCTGACGGGCGTCTGGGCGCTTCCTCTTCTGGCCCATTTGCACTTCGCCCTGCCGCTGGCCTGGGGAGAGTTCACGTTCGCCGGCCTCGGGAGCGACGTCCTGGGCCGACCGCTGCTCCTGTTCCTCGTCGCCGCCTACGTGATGGGCTGGGTGGCGGCGGCTCGGACGGCGACTCTCGGTCCCCCGGCCCTGGCCCTGCTGGCCTGGACGCCGGCCCTCCTGGCGATCCTCATGCTCGATAGCCTGGTCGTCGAGCGGCTCGGCTTTCACTGGCTCCCCGCGGATCGGCTGCTCGACAGCGTGCTGCTCGCCTTGGTTCTCGGAGCCGGAATGGCCACCGCCCTCCTCCGCCCGCTCCCGTCGGGCGTCCTCCTGATCACGATCGCCGTGCTGGGCCAGGGCGCTCTCGGCAGCGGCGAGCCGACACTCTCCCTCTGGCCGAGGGCCCAGGCGTGGCCCAGGCTCGCCGAGACGGCACGAGGTCTCAGGCTCGAGCAACTCTGGCCCCGGCTCCGCGCGGCCCCGCCGGGACGCATCCTCTTTGTCCGCTCGGCAGTCCCGCTGGCCTTCGGCCACGAGTGGTGGCGCCCCCATACCCACATCACGGCGCTGACGCCCATCCTCGCGGGGCGGGAGATCATCAACGGCACCTTTACCCACCCCTCGCCCGTCGCCGGGCTCATCTACCGGGGCTCGGCGGAACATCGCCCGATCAGGCACCTGGTGGAACGCCTCGACGGCGACACGCTCTTCGGCAAGCCGCTCGAAGCCCTGACCCCGGAGGCGTTCGACCCGCTCGCCTCCCGCCTCAGAATCTCCACCGTGGTCGCCCTCGAAGAGGACCGGGGCCGCCTTCCCTTCGTGGAGGCGAACCCGCTCTTCCACCCGCCGGACCAGATCGGGCCCTTCCTGATTTACGCCGCCCGGGAGGGACGGCGGATGCCCGAAGCCGTCTCACGCCGGCGCTGGCGGGCCACGCTCGGAGAGGGCCACGACGGGTGGGCGCCGGCGGGGATCGCCTACTATCCGCTCTGGGGCGCCGTGACGCCGAGCGAGCCTCTCGCAGTCAGAGCCGACGCTCTCGGGATGCTGGAGGTGAAGCTTCCCCCCGGGCGGACAGGGCAGGTGGACCTCGTGTACGGTGAGGGCCTCTGGGAGTGGCTGGGAATTGTCCTGAGCGGCCTCGGGCTCATCGTCTGGGGCGGCACCGCCGCCCTGAGCGCGGCTACTCGGGCCCGATCGTGCGCGAGAAGCGCACCTTGCCCGTCACGTCCACGATCCGGACCGTGAGTCCCTGCTGATCCACCCGCACCTCGCCGAAGTTATCAATGTCTCCGAGGCCGTAGAGCGAGAAGGGGTTGAGCCCCATGTCCAGCGGCCTGGGGCGCCCGCGCGTCGCGGCGAGCGGCCCGGCGATGAACTCGTACACCGCAAAGTCGGGCCCGGGACGGTGACGGATCACCTCGGCGTGGTGCACGTCGGCCGTGAGCCAGAAGAGGTTCTTCACTTTCCGATCGCGGAGCGCCCCGAGGATCAGGTCGCGCTCCAGGGCAAAGCCCGTGCCGTTCTCCTCCGGGAAGCCGAGCCGGTCAGCGTTCGACCAGGAGTCGTGGGCGTCGCTCCGGCCGCTGGGAACCGAGAGCGGCACGCTCGAGACGACGGCTTTCCAGGTCGCGGTGGAGGCCGAGACCCCGTCGATGAGCCACCGGCGCTGAGCCGGCCCCAGCATCGTCTTCTCCGGCCCGTCGAGAGCCCGGTTGGGACTCCGGTACTGGCGCGTGTCGAGGATGAAGATCTCCAGCAGCTTCCCCCAGCGAAACTGGCGGTAGAGGCGGGTCGGGTCCTCGGGCGGGGGCCGGATCGGCCAGTACTCGATGAAGGCCTGGCGTCCCACCGGCATCAGCGGCTCGCTCGGCCCCGAAAAATCGTTCTTGACCTCGTGGTCGTCCCAGATCGCGTACACGGCGGTCGCGCGGAAGAAGTCCTGGACTCCCGGGTCGCCGCGGTTGTAGCGGTGCTTGTCCCTGAACTCGTCGAGCGTCCCGGCGACGAAGTCGTACCCCGGAACCCATTCGGGGCCGCCGCAGCGGAGGTCGGCGTAGATCGTGTCACCGACGAACAGAAAGAAGTCGGGCTTGAGCCGGGCCATGGGCCCGAAGATCGGGTAGCCGTTCTCGATGTGCCGGCAGAGCCGGCCCCCGCCGAGGTCGCCGCTCCAGACAAACCCCACGGGGCGCCCCTCGGCCGAGGCCGGCGCCGTGACGAAGCTCCCCTCGACCGTCTCCCCGCCGTGCTGGACCCGGTACGCGTAGCGGGTGGCCGGCGAGAGGCCCCGCAGCAACACCTTCCCGGTCAGATCGGCCTGACGGCTCAAGACCACGGAGGCGACGGCCCGGGCGCCTCGCGTCGAGGGAGTGTACTCCACCGTGAGCGGCTCTTCCCGAAAGCCGCGCGCCCAGACGACGGCGCTCGTGTCGGTCACCTCCCCCACCGTGACCAGGAGGGGCGAGCCGGCGACGGCGGGGAGGACGACAAGGCAGAGCCCGACCGCCAGCGCCGCGAGGCGGGCGAGGCGGCCCTTGGGGTCAGACGAGAGGATCGTAGTTGAAATACTGACCCGAGGTTTCCAGCGGGACCAGGTGATGCTGGAGCGTGCCCGTGAAGACCTGCGCGAGCCGCTCGGGCGTCCACCCTCCCCCGTCATGGATCGTGCGGATCGGGCGCATCTGGTTGAAGAGCATGATCTCCTGGCCCCGCACGCCGAAGACCTGGCCCGAGATGTCCTTGGCCTCCTCCGTGGCGAGGAAGACCGCCAGCGGGGCGATGTGCGCCGGCGAGAGCTTCTTGAGCTTCTCGACGCGCGCCTTCTGGGCTTCGGTCTCGGTGGGGATCGTCCCGATCATCCGGGTCCAGGCGAAGGGTGAAATGCAGTTGGCGGTGACGTTGTACCGCGCCATGTCCAGCGCGACGACCCTCGTCAGCCCGACGATCCCCAGTTTCGCGGCGGCGTAATTCGCCTGCCCCACGTTCCCCACGAGCCCGGAGGTGGAGGTCATGTTGATGAAGCGCCCCCATTTCTGCTCGCGCAGGAGCGGGGTGGCGGCGCGGGTCACGGCGAACGTCCCCTTCAGGTGGGTGTCGAGGACGGCGTCCCACTCCTCTTCGGTCATGTTGAAGATCATCCGGTCCCGCAGGACCCCGGCGTTGTTCACGACGATGTCCACGCGACCGAACTGGGTGACGGCGGTCTGGATGATGCTCTGGCCGCCCGCCATCGTGGTGACGGAGTCGTAGTTGGCTGCGGCCTGGCCTCCCTGGGCTTTGATCTCCCGCACCACTTCGTCCGCCGGCGTTCGCGAAGTTCCGCTGCCGTCCACGTTCACGCCGTAGTCGTTGACGACCACCTTGGCGCCCTGGCGCGCCATGAGCAGCGCGATCTCGCGACCGATCCCCCCGCCGGCCCCGGTCACCACCACCACCCTGTCCTTGAGCATCATCGCCGCTGGGCTCCTTCCCGGCTAGATCACGCGACGCTCGCGGAAGCTCCGGATCTCGGCATCCCCGTAGCCGGCCTCCCGGAGGACCTCCTCGGTGTGCTGGCCCAGGGTCGGGGACGGCGTGAAGATCCGACCGGGACTCTTCTCGAGCCTCACCGGAATCCCGATCGTCTTGAACCGTCCGGCCTTCGGATGATCCTGCTCGACGATCATCCCGCTCGCCAGCACCTGCGGGTCCTTCACCACGTCGGAGAACGTGTTGACCGGCGCGCAGAGGACGTCGGAAGCCTCGAAGATCTCCATCCAGTCCTTGACGCTCCGCGCGGGGAACACGCCTTCCAGAAGAGCCACCAGCTCCTTCCGGCGGGCGAGCCGCTCTCCGTTGGTGGCGAACCGCGGGTCGTCGGCGAGCTCCGCTCTGCCGATCGCCTGGCAGAACGCCCGCCAGAGCTTCTCGCTTCTCACCGCCACGAAGATCCACCCATCCCGCGCCCGGAAGGCCTGGTAGGGCACGAGCTCCGGATGGGCGTTGCCCAGGCGGGGCACGTCTTCGCCCGTCGCGTGGAAGACCGACAGCCGCGCGGCGCTGGCGAGGAGCGCGCCGTCCAGGAGCGCGACGTCCACCTTCTGCCCTTCTCCGGTCTTCTCCCGGTGGAGCAACGCGGTCAGAATCCCTCCGACCGCCAGGAGCGACCCGATCGTGTCCACGAGGGGGGCGCCACAGAGCGCCGGCCCGCGGTCGGCCTCTCCCGTGATCGCCATGAGGCCGCTCAGCGCCTGCACCAGGGCGTCGAGCCCCGGCTTCTCCCGCCAGGGTCCCGCCGGGCCGAACGCGGACAGCGAGCAGTAGATGAGCCGAGGATTCAGCCGCGCGAGCCGCGGATAGTCCACCTCGAGCCGCTCGGCCACGCCGCCGCGATAGCCCTCGATGACAATGTCAGCTCGCTCCACGAGACGGTAGAAGACCTGGCGCCCCTCCCGCGTGGAGAGGTCCAGCGTGATGCCGCGCTTGTTGCGGTTGGCGGTGAGGTAGAGAGGCCCCTCCCCGTTGAGCGAGACGTGGTACACGGAGCGCGCGAGGTCGCCTACGCCCGGCTCCTCCACCTTGATGACGTCCGCCCCCAGGTCCGCCAGGCACATGCTGCAGACCGGACCGGCGATGAGGTGGGCCAGCTCGAGGACCCGGTAGCCGCCGAGCGGAAGAGGCCGGTCCTTCGACGCGGCGTTCATACCGGGCCGAACAATACCATACCGGGATGATCCGCGTCATCCCGGCAGAGGCTCCCCGCGCCCGGGATCATCTGCCGGCGAAGCGCCCGCGCTCGAGGGCGCCGACGTACTCGGCGCCGAGGATGAAGACGATCGCCGAGTAGTACACGAACATGACGAAAGCGACGAGGACGCCGAGGGGCCCGTAGATCTGGTCGTAGACGCCCACCGTCACGATGTAGAGGCGGAGCAATTGCTTGGCTGCCTCCCAGAGGACGCTGGCGAGGAGCGCCCCCGCCAGGGCGGCCCCGGGGGGTACTGGCCGGTTCGGCAAATGCCGGTAGAGAAGGTAAAACATCGTCGTGGCCAAGCCGATGCCGAGGGCGATGCTCATGTACTGGATCCACTCGGGCGGCATCCTGGCGGGACGGAAGACGAACACCTTGAACCAGGCGAACAGGTCGGTCACCCCGATGGACGCAAAGAACAGGATGCCGATCAGGAAGATCCACAGCGTGTCGAAGAGCATCCCTCGCAGGTAGCCGCGCCCGCGCTTGACCCCGAGGATGCGGTCGAGCACGAGGCGCGTGGCGGCGAACAGCTGGGTGGTGAACACGACGAGGATCACCGTCCCGAGGATCCCCGACAGCGTCCGCGTGGCGACGATCCGCAGGAGGGCCCGTGTGATCTCGTGCTGGTAGACGGGGACGACGGGCGTGAGCTGGGCGATGACCTGGCGGGTCGCGGTCTCGCTGGAAAGGATGAACCCCGCCAGCGAGACGATCAGGAAGAGGAACGGGATCAGGCACATGAGCACGTAGAAGGAGAGCCCGGCGGCCAGGAAGAACCCCTGGTGGGCGAAGAACCCCGAGAACGACTTCCGGAATCCCCTGACCACTCGCGTCCCTAGAAGAGGCCCCGCACCAGCCCGCCGTCCACCTGGATGGTGGCGCCGGTCACGTACGAGGCGCGCTCGGAGGCCAGGAAGACCACGACGTTGGCGAACTCCTCGGAGCTCCCGATGCGGCCCAGGGGGATCTCGGCGGCCGCCGTCGGCAGGTACTCCTCGACCGATTTACCCGCCTCCCGCGCGCGCCTGACCAAGTTGGAGCGGAGACGATCCGTGAGGATCCGGCCCGGACAGACGGTGTTGATCAGGATGTTGTCCTTGCCGAGTTCCGCCGCGAGGGTCTTGGACATCCCGGCCACGCCCGGGCGGATGCCGTTGGAGAGGATCAACCCGTCAATGGGCTGCTTGACCGAGCTCGACTGGATGCTGAGGATGCGTCCCCACCGGTTCTTCCGCATGTAGGGAAGCACCTCGCGGATCAGCCGAACCGTGGACAGCAGGGTCAGCTCGAAGGCCGCCTGCCACTCGGCATCCGACATCTGGTCGAAGCGGCCGGCCGGCGGACCGCCGGCGTTCGCCACGAGGATGTCCACCCCGCCGAAGGCCTCGACCGTCTTCGCCACCAGCCGCTCGATATCGGCGAGGCGCGTCACGTCGGCGGGGATCGCGAGCACCTCGGCGTTGGTCTTGTCGCGGACCTCCCCGGCGGCTAGGAGCAGGTCGGCCTCCGACCGGGCGCACATGGTCACGCGAGCCCCCTCGGCGGCCAGGCCCTGGGCGCAGGCCCTCCCCAGGCCCTTGCTCGCCGCCGCCACGACCGCCGTCTTGCCCTTCAAGCCCAGATCCATAGCCTCGCCTCCTCACAGCCGCTGCTTGTAGAAGTCGGCGCGGTCTCCGCTCAGGACCTCCACGCGCCTGAGCTCCTCATCGCGCATGACCTCGAGCCGGATTTTCTCCCCCGGGGCGTGACGCCAGAGAGAGAGGTAGAGCGCCTTTCGGGTGGCCACCTCCTCGGCATCCACCGACATGATGAGATCGCCCTCGTGGAGGCCCGATCGCTCGGCCGGCCCCCGGGGAACCAGCCCGCCCACCACCACGCCCTCCTCCAGGGGATAGGCGAACACCCCGATCCACGCCCGCGGCGGGCGGCTCAGCACCCGCCCGTGCCGGAGGAGCTCCCCCTCGTGCTCGCGGTAACGCTCCAGCGGAATAGCCAGGGAATTCCGCGCGACCTGGTTCAGGTTCAGCGAGACGACGCCGAGCATGCGGCCTGTCAGGGAGAAGAGCGGCCCGCCGCCGAACCCGGGGTTGAAGGCGCTCGAAATGATACCGCGCTCCAGCATGTACTCCCAGTGCGCTTCGAACTCCCCCGCGTAAGTGACCACCCCGTCGGCGACCCGCCGCTCCTGGGTGCCCGTCGAGGCCAGCACGAAGACCGGCGAACCCCGATCCACTTCCTCGGACGAGCCCGCCGGAGCGGCGGGAAGACCCTGCCGCTTCACCTTCAGCAGGGCCAGCCCCACGTCGAAGTCCTGCGCCACGATCTCGGCCTTGATCCGCCGCCCCTCGGGAAACGAGACGTAGATGGTCTCCGCCCCCATGACCACGTAGTTGACGGTCAGGATGAACCCGGCGGCGTCCACGACGGCGCCCGAGCCCATCCGCTCCTCTCCGAGAATCCGGACGGAGGGATGCTCGGCGGACACCTTCGCGTGAATGTGCACCACCGTGGAGCGCAGATGTTTGACGAGCTCGATGGACGCGTCCACCGTCATGTCTCACCCGTGGAGGAGCACCATCGCTGGACACGGCCCGGCCCCCTCGAGCCGGTCGAGCCGTCCCGTCATCGTCACCGCCGCGCCCGGGGTCACGTTGGGAAGCGTCACAACCCCGGGAGAGCCCCCGAGGACCGTCGCCGGACGAAGCCCCGCGATCTGTTTGAGGCGCACCCGATAAGCATACCCGAACCCCGGGGTCCCGCAAGCGGCCCTTCGTTGACCCCCACCCCGCCACGGAGTACAATCCCAGCGAAGGCGCGGCGATGAGTCGGTCCCTCAGAATCATCGAATACGCGGACTACCTGTGACCCTGGTGTTACCCGGCGGCCGTGGGTGCTCCGGGATTACGAAGAGGCGGTCACCCGAGACGGCGTGAGGGCGGTCCCCACCGTCGTCGTCAACGGCGGGCGCCGGCTCGTGGGCCTGGTGTCCGAGAGCCTGTACCGGAGGACGCTCGAGGCCGCGTCGAGCGAGTAGGCGAGCGTGGACGAAGAGAGTACGGCCGAGCAGGCCCAGCGCTACTTCCAGAAGGGGTACGAGGCCCAGACGAACGGGGACCTCGACGCCGCCATCGAGTACTACTCCCGGTCCATCGAGATCATGCCGACCGCCGAGGCGCACACCTTCCGCGGCTGGGCCTGGAGCTTCAAGGGCGAGTACGAGACGGCCATCGTCGAATGCAAGCGGGCGATCGAGGTGGACCCCACCTTCGGCAACCCCTATAACGACATCGGCGCGTACCTCATCGAGCTCGGGCGTCACGAGGAAGCGATTCCGTGGTTCGGGAAGGCCATGACCGCCAAGCGCTACGAGCCGCGGCACTACCCCCACTTCAACTTGAGCCGCGTGTACGTCAAGCAGGGCAAGATCCAGGAAGCGATCGGCGAGATCAAGGCGGCGCTCACGTTGGAGCCGGGGTACGTGCTCGCGCGCAAGGAGCTCCACCGGCTCCTGGGCATGCTGAACTAGTGTTCCGCCCGGTATGTCGCGTTCCGTTAGGATGGCCAGCAGGGCCTGTCGCCGCGAGCAGCCCCGCGGTGGTCGCTCCCGCGTGGCCGGCGCCTTGTCTCCGCCGTATCTGCTCATGCCGAACGCCGGCAGCCCAGAGGCGGTCCGCTCCGCGCCGCGGGGCCCCCCGCTCGCTGCGCCACCCGCTGGCCCTTCAGCTCTCGTTCATATGACTTTACAGACAGAACACTAGTGGGCTTGCCCGCCCTTCCGTTTCAGGAAAACGCCCTCCTCTTCGGCCACGACCAGACCGTCGGCCTCGTCGCGTTCGAGCTCGAAGAGGGGGACAAGATCCGGGTGTTCCAGCGCGAGGGGGGTCGCCTGGTCTCGCGCGCCGAGCCTTTCGCGCCGTTCCTCCTCCTGGCCGACCCGGACCTGCTCCAGAACTGGAAGGGCGAGGCCGAGGTCGCCCCGCTCGAAGGCCCGGGAGCGTACCGGTGGCTGGCGAGATTCCCGTCCTGGGCGACCGCGGCCAAGGCGAGGGACCACTGCCAGAAAGCCTCGGGCAGGGGCTCGACGGCTCCTGAGGCGCCCTATCGCTTCTTCAACGATGCCGTCCTCCAGTTCCTCCTGCTCACGGGCAAGACCTCCTTCCTGGGCCTGGCGTTCTCCGATCTCCGCCGGCTGGCGCTCGACATCGAGGTCCTGACGGCCGAGGGCTTTGAGTTCCCTCACGCCGCGCGCGCCTCGGATCGGATCATCGCGATCGCGCTCGCCGACTCCACCGGGTGGGAGCACGTGATCTCGGGGGCCGCCTGCTCCGAGCCCGAGATGCTGGAGGAGTGCTCCCGGCTGATCCGCGAGCGCGACCCCGACGTCATCGAGGGTCACAACATCTTCCGCTTCGACCTCGAGTACATGGAGGCGCGGGCCAGACGGCTCGGCATCGAGCTCTTGTGGGGGCGGGACGGCTCCCCGCTCCGGGGCCATCCGTCCCGCATGCAGGTGGCGGAGCGTGCCATCAGCTATCGCCGCTACCAGATCGCCGGCCGCCACATCGTGGACACGTGGATCCTCGTCCAGCACTACGACGTCGGCGCCCGGGACCTGCCGTCCTACGGCTTGAAAGAAGTGGCTCGGCATTTTGGGTTGGCCCCCCCCGACAGGACCTACCTCCCGGCCCACGACATCCCGCGGGTCTTCCGGGAGGACCCCGAGCGCCTCATGGCCTACGCGCTTGACGACGTCCGGGAGACCCTCGGCGTTGGGCGGGTCCTCTCGCAATCCTACTTCGTCCAGGCCCAGATGTTCCCGTTTGACTACCAGAGCGTGATTCTCAAGGGCAACGCCACCAAGATTGACGCGCTCGTCCTGAGGGAGCACCTCCACCGCCGCCGCGCCGTGCCCGCGCCCTCGGCCGGCTCCCCCGTGGCCGGCGGCTACACGGCGGTGTTCCAGCAAGGCGTTGCCCACCGCGTCCTTCACGTGGACGTGGCGTCCCTCTATCCGTCCCTCATGCTCACCTTCAATATCTTCCCCTCGAAGGACGCTTTGGGGATTCTTCCCCTCCTGCTCCGAGACCTGAGAGAGTTCAGGCTCCAGGCGAAGGTGCTCGCGCGCGAGGCGCCCACGGCGGAGGAGCGGGCCTACGCCGGCGCTCTTCAGCAGACGTTCAAGATCCTGATCAATTCCTTTTACGGGTATCTCGGGTTCTCAATGGGCCACTGGAACGACTTCGACGCCGCCAACCGGGTCACCGCCGAGGGGCGGCGGCTGATCCGGCAGATCGTGGACACCCTCAGGGCCCGCGACGCCACGGTCATCGAGATTGATACCGACGGGATCTACTTCGTGGCTCCCCCCGCCGTGCGAGACCCGTCGCAAGAAGAAGCGCTCGTGGCGGAGATCTCCCGGGGGCTCGTGCCGGGGATCAGTCTGGAGCTGGACGGGCGCTACCCCGCGATGTTCAGCTACAAGATGAAGAACTACGTGCTCCTCGACGGCGCCGGGCGGCTCACGATCAAAGGCTCGGGCCTCCGCTCGCGCGGCCTCGAGCTCTTCCAGCGGAGGTGGATGGAGGAGATGTTCCGGCTGCTCTTGAGCGGCCGGCGGGCCGAGATCCCCACGCTCGTCGAGCGCTACCTCGACGACTTCGCCGCCCACCGGATCCCGGTCAAGCAGTTCATGAAAACCGAGACGCTCCAGGACTCGCTGGAGACCTACCGCGAGAAGGTCCGGACCGGGAAGCGGAATCCCTCGGCCCCGTACGAATTGGCGATGCAATCCGAGCGGCCGTATCAGCCGGGAGATCAGGTCTCCTACTACGTCACCGGCCAGGGGCTCAAGGTGAAAGTCAACGAGGTTGCCAAGCTGACCACCCGGTGGGACCCGACCGCGCCGGACGAGAACGTCGAGTATTACCAGGCGAAGCTCAGGGAGCTGTGGGAGCGTTTCCGGCCGCTGATCCAACAGGACAGGCTTGTTCCCGTCGAAGAGGAGGCGGAGGAGCCAAGCCCCGCCCAGCTGGCGCTCAACGAGGAGTGAGGGACGGGTCGCGCTGCTCACCGGCGCGCCCAGACGTGAAGCGGCCTACGCGGAAGCGGCCCGCCCCTTTCGGATCCTGCGGAGGGCGTAGAACTGAAGAACCGCGAAGAGCAAGACGATGTCGGCGATGATGGCAACCATCCAGTTGCCGACGACGCTCAAGCGACCGGCCAGGATCAGGACCAGGCTTCCCGCGACCCAGGCCGCGTCCAGGATCACCGCCAGGAGGGCCTCTGCCTCGTTGATCGTCGCGCCCAGGGCATTACGAAACAGGACGGCGGCGTAGACCAAGAGGCCTGCGCCTATCCCGATCAGGATGGCCGGCATCCCGAGGCCGAGGACCGCCGACAACGGCTCGGCGGCCACGATGAGGACGACGCCGGACAGCGCCGAGAAGGCGCCGTTGGCCTGGAGGGCACGCCGGAGAAGACTGGACGCGGTGCGGTGAGCGCTCATGGTGTGGCATCCCCCTTTTCGGTTACCTGCCCCTCGCGTTCCTCGTCGTCCTTGAAGCCGCCCGCCGATCCCGCAGCTGCCGGAGCCCTCTGCGCGTCGCGGCGCGCTCGAGGCGATGCCGAATCCCTTCCCTCGCCCGCTCGAAGACGCGCTTTTCGCGCAGCAACTGGTAGGCCCAGTTGGCCTCCTGGACGAGGGCGTGCACCTCGAACGCCAGCTGCTCGGGGTTGGTCCGCGAACGCAGTTGCAACAGTGAGCGGGCCTGGCGGATCTCCGCCTCGAGCGCATCGAGCCACGACCGGGTCAGCCTCGCCACCTGATCGCGCACCCGACCGGGGCGACCGTCGCACTCGGCCGACGCCGCGGCGAAGAAGCAGCCCCCCTTGAAGACGCTCCGCTCCACGTAGGCGACCCACGCCTCGAGCATCGCCCGAAGGCGGGCGATGCCCGGCGGGGCGGCGAGCGCCCGCTCCATCACTTTGTCCACGAAGATCGCTCGCGCGACATCGACGGCGGCAAGCTGGAGTTCTTCCTTCGAGCCGAAGTGGGCGAACAGCCCGCTTTTGCTCATCTGGAGTTCCCGGGCGAGGCGACCGATGGTCAGACCTTCGAGGCCTTCAGCCGAGCCGAGGTTCACAGCGACCTCCAGGATCTCCTGGCGTGTCTGCTCGCCGTGAACGGTGAAGCGCCGGAAGCGGCGCGCCCCGGCAACGGGTCTGGTGGAAGAATGTCGCACGATCGTTCGTATTATGAAGGACGAACGATCGTTCTGTCAACCAGCCGGAAAAAAGCGGCTCAGCCCAGGGCGAGGGCGAGCTGCCGGGCGCGGCGGGCGGGCGGCGGATAGGCCAGGTCCCGGGAGCCCTGGCAGCGGTCGGATCGGATATCGGGATTCTTGCAGCGGCAAAGGATGGGGACGATCCCGTGCTCCCGCGCGGCCCGGGTCACCTTGAAGAAACTCCGCACTCGGAGCTCGGGGGGAAGGAGCTGAGTGTGGGCCGACGCCGCCACTTCCTCGACCGGCCCGCTCCTAAACTGGCGGAGGAGCGGGCGCGACACCTCGGGCGGCAGCTCGTCCTTCAGGAGCTGGGCGATGCCCGGCCGGATGTAGAGGTGCCCCACATCCACGCTCGTGATCCCCGCTTCCCCGAGCGCCCTGAAGAGGCGGTCGAGATCCTCCGTGCGGTCGGTCACCCCCGGAATCACCGGATCGTGGCGGACCCCGGCACGGATGCCGGCCGCGCGAAGGCGCCGGAGGTTCTCCAGCCTGACGTCGGGTGGGGCCGCGCCGGGTTCGAAGGTCCGGTGGTACCGGGGGTCGAGGGAGAGCAGGCCGATGCGGGCCCGCACGAGATCCGGGAACCGCGCGAAGAGGGAGACGAACTCGTCGGGGATGAATCCCTTTGTCAGGAACGTGACCGTGATGTCCCGTCGGAGGAGGAGCTCGGCCGCCTGCCAGGTCACGGCCAGAAGCGAAGCAAAGGGCTGAAAGGGATCGGTGGCCGTACAGAGACTCACGGCACGCGGGAGCCGGCGCATCCGGGCCAGCTCCGCCTCGAGGCGCGCGGGAAGATTTTCGTAAACCATGAGCTGGCCCCGCGGCGGGGCTCCCGAGTAGGCCCGGGCATAGCAGTACACGCAGGCGTGGGCGCAGCCCCGGGTCACGTTGAGGGCGAGGACCCCCTGCATGCAGGGAATCGCAAATGGGTGGAGGATTTGCCCCCGCCGTTCCGTCGGGACGGGCAGATAGTCGAACGCGGGGCCCCCCCAGGCGCGGTCCATCGTGGGTTCCATAAGAAATATCAACTCCTGTTTAGTATTTGTCAACAAGAAAAAACCCGGAGAGGGGTGCTCCTCTCCGGGCGTTCTAGCCTATCGCCGCCAGCCGCCCCCGCCGCCGCCGCCCCCGCGGGGACCACCCCCCCGGTCACCCCGCGGGCCGCCGGTGCCCCGCTGGGGCTGGGGACGCGCTTCGTCCACCACCAGATTGCGGTCACGGAACAGGCGACCGTTCAGCATCTCGATCGCTTTCGTCGCTTCCTCCTTCGTGGACATCTCCACGAAGCCGAAGCCTCTCGGCCGCCCCGTGAACTGGTCGGTCACGATCCTCACCGACTCCACGGTTCCCGCCTGCTGGAAGAGCTCGCGGAGATCCTCTTCCGTGGCCTGGAAGGAGAGGTTTCCGACAAACAACTTTGCGGGCATCACATCCTCCGTGCCGCGAACAGGACCGAGTCCGAAACTCCGCCTCGGCTCACAGGCGGCGATGGGGGGGGTCACCCCCTGATGCAATAAAGCCCTCAAAGAGTCGCGATCTTTGAGGGCACTCTCCAGAATGCCGCAAAGGCCCGAACCCTTTGCGCGTTGCCTAACCCTACTTCCCGGCGCGCCACCCTGTCAAGATTTTCTTGGAAAGAATGTTCTTTGTTTCACGATCTTTCCAGGAACTCCGTCATGGTCTTCATGTCGACCGGCCGCCGCGGCCCGGCGTCACTCGATCACCCCGAGCTTCCCGCTCCCGCTCCCCATGTACCAGAGCCGCCCTTGGGCGTCCACCATCATCTTCCTCACGCCCGCGTGCGGCGAGGGGATCTTGAAGACACGGAACTTTTCGGTTCGAGGGTCCAGCCTCACGATCGTGTCGGCGGAGAACTCGTTGACCCAGACCCCGCCGGCCCCGTCCACGGTGACGGCGTAGGGGGCCGCCCCGGGGCCTGCCGGAAGGCCGTACTCTTTCCTCTCCAGCGTCGCGGGATCCAGGCGGAGAAGCTTCCCGCTTCCGTAGAGCGTGACCCAGATCGTCCCGTCAGGGGCCGTCGCCATCCGGCGCGGCGCCGAGCCGCGGGGCATCGCCACCTCCGTGATCTTCCCGCTCTTCGGGTCGAGCCGGCCCAGTTTGTTGCCGCCGAACTCGCAGAACCAAACGTTCCCCTGCCGGTCGAGCGTCATCCCGTACGGGCGGCCCGAGACCGGGTACTCGGTGATTTGCCCGGTCCTCGGATCGAGGCGCCCGATCCGGTCGCCCGACATCACGGTGAACCAGATGATCCCCTGCCCGTCCTGGATGAGGGTGTGGGGATCCCCGCCGGAGGGCGCCGGGTATTCGCTGACCCGGCCCGTGGCGGGATCGAGCCGCCCCATCTTCCCGTTGCCGTTGCCCGTGTACCAGACCAGACCGGCCGAGTCCACGAAGAGCCCGTGGGGGCGCGTGCCGTCGGGCAGGCCGTATTCCTTGAACTGCCTCGTCGCCGGGTCGAACCGGGCCAGCTTGTCGGCGGACATCACCGTGATCCAGACGCTCCCGTCCGGAGCGGGCGCGGGGTCCCGCGCGAACCGCGGCGTCGGCACGGCCCACTCGCTGATCTTCCCCTCGATCTGGGCCCGCGCGCCGGGCTCCACCCCGTAGAAGGACCCGCCGGCCTCCGCGGAAGCGACCATCAATACCCATGCGCTCACCAAGAGCCAGCTACGCGTTCTGTCCATAGCGTTCCAGCATCTCCTCAAAGCGCTCCACCGGGAGGGACTGGGCCCAGTCCCGGGCTTCGGAGTCCTTGCCGTAGTATTCCCCCATGTACACGACCGCCTCGTTCTTGGCCCTGAACAGTCGCCAGATGTGGGCGGCCCGGCCGCCGGGGCGCCGGAGATAGAAGACGGGGTCCGCCGGCGAGGCCGGCTCGTACTTCGTCCGCTCGCCGAACTGATCGTACGTGATCCAGACCACCCCGATCCCGTGGGCGGAGAGGACCCGGCTCTTCAGCGACTCCTCGCTCGGCAGCGACTCCACGTCCGCGAGCCGGGGCCCGTAGTAGACCGACACGGCCTCCGCGTCCAGCGCGAGCCGGGGCGGAAGTGGCGGTCCCACGCCGTCGAGATGCGCCTTCGCCTCCTCTCCCATCCAGAAGCGGTCCTGGTCGTAGAGATCGCCCCACGACTCCACCAGGACGCCGGACGCGAGGAGCTTCCGCCGGCGCGAGATTTCGGCCCCGTCCGTGAGGAGATAGAGCCTCCCCACCTCAGGCCCCGAACTCGATCTCGCGCCCGACCGACTGGGCGCGCGCGATCTCCAAGAGCCGGGCGCCCAGGGCCACGTCCTCCATCGCGACGCCCTGGGACTCGAAGAGCGTGATGGCCTCGGGCGACTCACGCCCGGGGCGCGTCCCCACGATCACCTCACCCAGCTCGCCGACCTGATCCCACGCGATCACCCCCTGCCGCACCGGCTCCACGAGGTCCCCGCACTCCATCTGCGCCTGCTCCCGGGAATCGGCCACGACCAGGGCGGCCCGCCGGAAGGCCTCCACGTCCAGCTCGGCCCGGTCGAGGGCGTTGGACCCGGCGGCGTTGATGTGGGTGCCCGGCTCGAGCCAGGCCCCGCTCAGGACCGGCGTCTTCGAGCTGGTGATCGTCACGACGATCAGGGCGTCGCGCGCGGCGTCCTCGGGACGCTCGACGGCCACGACGGGCACGTGGAGGCGCTCCTCGGTTGCTTTGGCGAAGCGCCGGCGGCGCTCCGGGTCGCGACCGTAGACCTGGATCCGGCGAACCTTCCGCACGAGGCAGATCGCCTCCAGCTGGGTCTCGGCCTGATGGCCGGTGCCGTAGCAGCCGATCACGTCGGCATCGGCCCGCGCCAGGTATTTCGTCGCGACGCCGCTGGCCGCCCCGGTGCGCACCTGACCCAGGCGGTCCGCCTCCAGGATGCCGAGGATCTCTCCGGTCTCCGTGCCGAAGAGGAGCACGACGAAGCGCGCGCGCCCTTTGACCACCGTGTAGGCCTTGAGCCCCATGGCTCCCGCCTCGGGCACCGACGCCGGCATGACCTGGAGGAGTCCCCCGGGAGCGCGGAGCCGCACTCGTGGACGATTGACCGTCCTGCCGGCCGCCTGCCAGCGGAAGACCGACTCGACCGCCTCGAGCGCCAGCGACATCGGCAGGAGACGGGTGACGTCGGATTCGGTGAGGAGGCGGACACGGCCCATCTCAGCCTCGGCGGGGAAAGGGCGGCACGCGGGCCCAGTCGAAGGCTCGGGCGGCCCCCTGGCCCAGGGCGACGACGGCCGCGAGGGATCGGCCGACGGCGCCGCCGAAGGCGACCAGATCGAGCCCTTCCAGATGCTTGTCGGCGACCTTCGCCCGGCCCTCCTCGAGCAGCATGCGGGCTCCCTCGACGTTGGCGTTGGCCAGGTGCTGGAATCCCACCGCGATCTGGATGAGCCCCTGGAGCGCCTCGCGCGTGGCGCCGGCCGCCCGGACCCAGTATGGCTCCAGGAGTTCGTGCACTTCGAAGAACAGGTGAGCGTCAAAGAGGTCCGCCGCCTGGCCCAGGACCTCCCCCACGTCGGGCCCCGGCTTCCCGAGCGGGCGCTGGCGCAGGACCCGCCACGCCCGGACCGCCCGCTCGCAGCACTCGTCCCGGAAACGACGATATTCGGCTCGGAGAGCGACGGCAAACTCCGAGGATGCCGGGGCCGAGGAGCGGCCGGGGTCGGCGCAGAAGTCCACGAGCGCCCCGAGCGCGCTTCGAGCCTCGGGGTCGTAGAGCGATTTCAGGATCAGCTCGGCCAGGCGGTTTCTCAACGGAAGCGGCAGGGCCACCGTCGGGAGTATAGCATGGGGCAGCGATCAGCGGATGTAGGTGACCCGGCTCCCGGCAATGAGATCGTGCAGCGCGCGCTTGTCGGACCTGACGCCGGCCATGATGTAGCCGATCATGAAGACCAGAGCCGACAGCACGCTGCCGAACCAGCGGAGGAAGGCGCCGCCGTATCCAAGCGGGCTGCCGTCCATTTTGATCACCTTCATCCCGAGGGCCATCTTGCCCAGGGTCTGCCCCCACTTGCCGTGCATCCAGATGCTGTAGGCGACCACGGCGAGAACGACAAACAGAAAAAGCGTCAGGACCACCGCGGCGACCGCCGGGGTCGAGGCGCGCCGCGCGCCCATCGCGGGAATCGCCAGCGCCGCAAGAACCCCCACCAGAGCGACCGGAAGACCGAGGACTTGCCAGTCGATCGCCAGCGCCGCGTACCGCATCCAGAAGCCCGAGGCCTTGCCCCGGAGCCAGGGACGTCCGATCTTGATCACCCGCGTCCCGGCCACGAGGTCGTGAAGGGCGCGCTTGTCGGAGCGGATCCCGGCCAGAAGATAGCCAATGCCGAGCGTGAGAAAGTCGAGGAGCGTGCCGAGCCACCGGCCGAACGCGCGCCCGTAGCCGATCGGCTCGCCGCTCACCTTGACCACCTTGACCCCCGTCGCCACCTTGCCCAGCGTTCGGCCCCACCTACCGTGCATCCACACGGAGTATCCGGCGTAAACGAAGAACGTCACCAGATAGTACCCCGCGTTCACCGCCAGCATGCGGGCCGAGGCGGGCGGCCGGCGAAAGCCGCCGGCCAAGAGCGTGGGATACACGATGAAAAGCTGGAAAGGCAGAAACACCGCCTGCAGGACGAGGGAATCCACCATCACCGCCGCCGCGCGGATCCAGAAGCCCGCGGGGCTTCCTTCGGGCCAGGTCGCATCTGCCGGCGCCCGCGGTGGCGCTCCCGGCCCGGTCGGTTGGACGAGCGACTCGGGCTTCTGGCCGAGTCGCTGGAGGTAGGCCCGGTACTTGGAAACGATGACGCGGCAGCGGGGGCACTCCTCGCCCTGGACGTCTGCGTACCCGCACTTGGGACAAGCCTCAGCCATGGCCAGTTGGCTCTCACTATAGCAAGCACGTTCGCGCGGCCCAAATTGCGCTGCGGTATAATGAAGCCATGATCTCGGTCGGGGAGGGGCAAGCCCACATCCTGGCCCAGGTCACCAGGGTCACCTCGCCGGAGCTCATCCCCGTCGGCCGCGCGCTGGGCCGGGTCTTGGCCGACGACCTCCGAGCGCCGTTCGACGTGCCACCCGCCGATAACTCGGCCGTAGACGGCTACGCCCTCGCGGGCGCGGACATCCCCGGCCTCGGCAGCGCCACCCTGGAGGTCATTGCCGATCTTCCTGCGGGCTCGGTCCTGGGCGGTGTCGTCAAGCCGGGGCAGGCGGTGCGCATCATGACGGGAGCGCCGATGCCGGCGGGCACGGACACCGTGGTCCCCCAGGAACTGGTGGAGCGATCGGGCGACCGGGTGAAGATCCCGACCATCGCCAAGGGCGCCAACGTCCGCCTGCGCGGGGAGGACGTCCGGGCCGGAACGGTCGTGATCCGGTCCGGCGCGGTCCTCCGTCCCCAGGAGCTCGGCCTGGCCGCGTCGCTCGGCCTGCCGCAGGTCCTCGTGCGGCAGAAGGTGCGGGTCGCGATCCTTTCCACCGGCGACGAGGTGGCCGAGCCCGGGCAGCCGCGCGGCCCCGGTCAGATCTACGACTCGAACCGGTTTGCGCTGGGCGGCCTCGTGGAGGAGGCGGGAGGGAGCGCGACGGATTTCGGTATCGTCCCCGACGAGAGGGGGCGGCTCAGGGCGGGGCTCCTCGAGGCGAGCCGAGCGGCCGAGATCGTGCTGACGTCGGGCGGCGTGTCGGTGGGCGCCTACGACCTCGTGAAGGATGTGCTCGGCGAGATCGGCGGTATCACCTTCTGGCAGGTCGCCATGCAGCCGGGGCGCCCCCTGGCCGTGGGCCGGATCGGCGACGCGCTCTTCTTCGGGCTGCCGGGGAATCCCGTGGCCTCCATCCTGACGTTCCTCCTGTTCGTCCGCCCGGCGCTCTGGAAGCTCGCCGGACGGTGCCAGGTCTTCCCGGTCCGGTTCCCCGCGGTGGCGACGGAGCCGCTCAGAAAGAAGTCGGGACGCCGCGAGTTCAAGCGGGGAATCCTGACCCTGGGTCCCGGGGGCTGGGAAGTCCGGACCACCGGCCCTCAGGGCTCCGGCATCCTCGCGTCGATGGTCGCGGCGAACTGCCTCATCATCATCGAGGAGGAGCGAGGCGACGTGAAGCCGGGCGACACCGTCCTCGTCGAGCCGTTCGGGAGCCTCTATGGCTAAGAAGATCACGGTAGACCAGGTTGACCGCATCAAGGAGATGGTCCACGACCTGGCCACGACCTACGCGCGGAGCCTGGCCCACCTTCAGTACGCCGACGTCCGGATCGAGGTGACGGAAGGAAAAGCGGCCGCAGCCGAGAACGGGGCGAGCAAATTCTCGGGCGAGGACTACGGCTTCGGCTTCGGCATCCGGGTCCTCGCCGGCGAGCGGACGCTGGCCCCCGGCTACTTCGGCCGCTCCCTCGGCGCGGCCGACCTGGAGCAGCTCGAGAAGATCCTCAAGGAAGGCCTCCACAGTGCTTACCGGCGGGCGATGGCCAACGGCGAATGGAAGGCCACCGCACGCGAGAAGTTCGGGAGCCTGGGGGACTCCCTGACCGACACCCGCCTTCAGCTGATCCACGTCCGGCAGGAGGTGGTGCCCGCCGAGTACGAGATCGATCCGCGGACGATGGACCTCGGCAAGATGGTCAGGTACACGACCGACGTCTCCCGGCAGGTGGCCGGCGTCCACGGCCAGCTCAAGTACAACTTCATCTCCACCATGACCCAGCTCGCCCGCGAGCTCTTCGCCTCTTCCGAGGGGGCGCTGATCGACCAGGCCTTTGCGCTGACCCAGGGCATGTGCTACGTCGTCGCCGAGAGCGGCGGGACCAGCCAGGAGCTCTACGACGTCCTGGGCCACCAGCGCGGATGGGAGGTCCTCGAGCGCGGGGTGGACGAGCCCCTCGTGCACTTCCCGCCGTTCGTCCAGTTCTCGCTCAACCTCACCAACGAGGCGGTCGAGCTCGCCGGGGCCCCGGCGCTCCCCTCCTCCGACCGGGAGGTGGTGGTCGTCACGGACCCCCACTACAACACGCTCGTCTCCCACGAGATCATCGGCCACCCCGTGGAGCTCGACCGCGTGCTGAAGATGGAGACGGCCTACGCCGGGCGCTCGTGGCTCCTCCGGAGCCTGGACAAGCACCAGGTCGGCAAGCAGGTCGCCTCGCCGCTCGTCACCGCGTACTCGGATCCGTCGCTGCCGGGCTACGGCCACTACACGTACGACCACGAGGGGACGCCGGCCAAGCGCGTCGTCCACATCGAGCGGGGGATCTTCCGGGGCTTCATGAACAGCCGGCAGACCGCCGCGATCTTCGGGGGCGATCCCAACGGCCACTGGAAGGCCACCGACGCCTCCCTGGTCCCGCTCATCCGGATGTCCACGACGGTCTTCGACAAGGGCGACCGCGCTCCCGAGGACATCATCGGCGAGGTGGACCACGGCTATTACCTCGTGGGACACCGGATCCCCTCCATCGCCGAGAGCCGCGAGAACTTCCGCATCTCGGCCCGCAAGGTGTACGAGATCGAACACGGCCGGCTGGGCCGGCTCTACCGGGACGGCGGCATCATGGCCGACACCAAGGACTATCTGATGAAGGTGGACGCGGTGGGAACGGACTTCCGGATCTACCCGATCCCCAACTGCGGCAAGGGGCAACCCATGCAGACGAAGAAGCTCGGCAACGGCGGCCCGACCATGCGGAGCCGCGCGCGGCTCACGGGCCCGGTCGTCGGAGCGATGGACTAGGGGCGATGCCCACGACCTCGGAGCTGGCGAAGGCGGCGGGACAGGCGCTCGAGTTCCTGAAGGCGCAGCCGGAGATTCAGGAAGCCGAGGTCTTCGCGGCCGCCAACGGCTCGCTGCTGACCCGGATCAACTACACCTCGCACATCCCCTGCAACGGCGTCGAGGAGCCCAAGTCCACCGAGTCGTACGGGATCGGCATCCAGGCGGTCTTCGCGACGCCGGAAGGGCGGAAGATCGGGTTCGGCAGCGAGCCGAGCGACTTGACCCTCGAGGGCGCCCGGCGCGCGCTCGACAAGGCCCGGCAGGGCGCCGTTCACGATCCTGAGTTCCACTCCCTCCCCCGCCCCACCGGAGAGCCGCGCACGCTCGGCGACTACCACGATCCAAAGCTTCTCCGGGTGCCCGACGAGGCCCTGGTCGAGGCCGGGTGGAAAGTCGTGAGCGGAACGCTCCGCACCTTCGTGGCCTCCTCCCGGCTGGCGGAGCTGGCGGGGAGCGAGGCGGCCGTCAAGACCCTCGGGCTCATCCTGGGCGGGGACGTGACCATCCTGCAGGAGCGCGTCGCCGTCGTCTCCACCCACATGCCGACGGTCCAGACCGACGAGTCCACGCTGGTCATGAGCTTCCTCACCGCCATGGTGGAGTCGGAGGACGCGAAAGGCTCGGGCTGGTCCACCGGCACGCGCCTGGACCACTTCACCGACGAGGCGGGAGTGGACGCCGCCGTCAACGCGATCCGCGCCATCGGCGGCCAGCGGGTCCGCTCCGGCGACTACACGGTGATCTTCGGCCGTCAGCCCGTCGCCGACCTGCTGAACAACCTCGTCCTCCCCGCGTGCACGGCGAGCTCCTTTTACACCTCCAGCACGCCCTTTCTGGGCAAACTGGGCAGGCCGGTGGCCTCGCCCATGTTCAGCATCTACGACCACGGGGCGATGCCCGGGCTCATGGGCTCCAAAGGAATCACGTGCGAGGGCCTCCCGACCGGCCGCACCGACCTCATCAAGAACGGCCGCCTCGTCGGGTGCCTCTCGAACTGGTACGAGACGCAGCGGCTCCTCCGCGACCGGAAACTCACCGAGAAGCTCGGGGTGGACGCGGACGCCGCCCGCGGCGCCCTCGCGCCCCGGAACGGGTTCCGTTTCGGCGCCGGCGGCGGCCGCCAGTTCGATTGCCAGCCGGGGGTATCGGCTTCAAACGTCGTCGTCGAAGGGGCCGAGTCGGTCTCGCTCGACGAGCTGATCGGGCGGGTCAGGAACGGCCTCTACGTCGGGCGCATCTGGTACACGTACCCGATCAACGGCCTCCGCGCGGGCGACTTCACTTGCACCGTCGTCGCCGACTCGTTTATCATCAGGGACGGTCGGCTCGCGGAGCCGATCAAGGCCAACACGATCCGGATCAACGACAGCGTCACGCGCGTGCTCACCCACATCGTCGGCATCACCAAGGACGTCAAGGGCACGCTGGTCTGGGCCGCCGACGAGGTCGTGTACGCCCCCGAGATCGCCGTCACGGGCGTGCACGTGGACGAAATCGCCGGGTTCATGGAGGACCTCACCTGATGCCCAGCGCCGATCTCGCGCGGCTACAATCCGTCGCCCGGGACTGTCGTGTCCAGATCATCCGGATGCTGACCCACGCGGGCTCCGGCCACCCGGGCGGCTCACTCTCGGTCATCGACATCCTGACCGTGCTCTTCGGGGCGCGCATGCGCTACGATCCCAAGCGCCCGGACTGGCCCGACCGCGACCGGTTCATCCTCTCCAAGGGGCATTGCGTCCCGGCCCTCTACGCGCTCATGGCGAAGGTCGGCTACTTCCCCGAAAGCCTCCTGATCACGCTGCGCAAGCTCGGGAGCCCGCTCCAGGGGCATCCCGACCGGGTCATGCTGCCCGGGATCGAAGCGGCGACCGGCTCACTCGGCCAGGGGCTCTCGATGGCCATGGGGATCGCGCTCGGACTCCGGCTCGACCGGCGCCCCTCCCGGGTGTACTGCGTTATCGGCGACGGCGAGAGCCAGGAAGGGCAGGTCTGGGAGGCCGCGATGGAGGCGCCCAAGCTCGGGCAGCCCGACCACCCGCTCGACAACCTCTGCGTCTTCCTCGACTACAACGGGATCCAGCTCGACGACTTCGTCAAGAAGGTACTGGACCTCGAGCCGGTGGTGGAGAAATGGAAGGCGTTCGGCTGGGCGGTGATCGAGATCGACGGGCACGATCTGACCCAGATCACGAAGGCCCTGGACCAGGCCGAGGCGATCAAGGGGCGCCCCACCTTCATCGTGGCCCACACCGTCAAGGGCAAGTCGGTCTCCTTCATGGAGAACAACCCCGAGTGGCACGGCAAGGCGCCGAAACCCCAGGAGGGGATCCGGGCCATCCGGGAGATCCTGGGCGTCGCCGAGGGCGATTGGGCCGGCTACCTCGACCGGCATCCCGAGACCGCCGCCATCGTCAGGGAGCTCGGAGCGCTGGAGAAGAAATAAGGAGACCACACATGCCGGCCAAGGCATCCCGCGCGGCGTTCGGCGAGGCGCTCCTCGAGCTGGGGGCGCAGGATCCCCGGATCGTCACCGTGGACGCGGACCTCTCCAAGTCCACCATGACGGCGGCCTTCGCCAAGGCCTACCCGGGCCGCGCCTTCAACGTGGGGATCGCCGAGTCCAACATGATCGGGATCGGCGCCGGGCTCGCGCTGGCCGGGAAGATCCCCTTCGTCTGCTCCTTCGCGTGCTTCGTCGCGGGGCGCTTCGAGACGATCCGCATGTCGGTGGCCTACACGCGCGCCAACGTCAAGATCGTCGGCACCCACGCGGGCATCGCCATCGGGGAGGACGGCTACAGCCAGATGGGGCTCGAGGACATCGCCTGCCTCCGCGCGTTGCCGAACGTGCCGATCATCCAGCCGGCCGACGAGACCGAAACCAAGCAGGCCATCGCCTACGCCGTCGAACACCAGGGCCCTCTCTACCTCCGCCTGACCCGCCAGAACCTGGAGCCCGTCTCCCCGCCCGACTATCGCTTCCAGTTCGGCAAGGCCGTGGTGCTCCGGCCCGGCAGCGACGTGACGATCCTGGCCAGCGGCGGCCCGGTCTTCAACTGCCTCAAGGCGGCGGAAAAGCTGGAGGGCGAAGGGGTCAAGGCCGAGGTCATCAACGTCGCCTGCATCAAGCCGCTGGACGAGGAGTTGCTCGTCCGATCAGCCAGCCGAACCGGGCGCGTCATGACGGTGGAAGATCACTCGATCTGGGGAGGCCTGGGCGGGGCGGTCTCCGAGCTCCTGGCGGAGGTCCACCCGACGCCGGTCAAGCGCCTGGGCGTCCAGGGCTTCGGCGAGTCCGGGGATCCCAAGGGGCTCTACGCCAAGCACGGGCTGGATCCGGAGGGGATCGCCCGGAGCGTCATGAAGTTCCTGAGCTGTTAGCTGCTAAGCACGCCTGCGACAAAGCCGATCTGGTAGATCAGAAAAAGCCCGAAGCCAAGGCTGACGGCACCCGTCCCCACGGCGAGCGTCCGGTTCAACCCGAAAAACCGCCTCCTAGTCAGCTTGAAGGGAAGCATCATCGCCGCCGTGATCGCCATCATGCCGAGGGTCGTGCCCGCCCCGAAGACCAGGAGGTAAGCCAGCGCCCAGTACGGGTCTTTGATCGTGCCGAGCACAAGCAACGCCACGGCGGCGCTTCCCGCCAGGCCGTGAACCAGCCCGACTCCCACCGAGCTCAGCCCCTGCCGCCCGCCGACGGCTCGGAGGGCTTCGAGGAGTCGCCGCGAGGGGTGCAGGTGCGGGTGGGTGTGCGTCAGCCCGCCGTGCGTGTGCGCGTGGCTGTGGAACGCCGGGCCTCGGGAATGATCGTGGGGGGAGCGCAGGTGCTCGGGATGGACGTGATCCCGGCCGCTCCAGGTCCGGGCCAGCCGCAGGGAGCCCAGCAGAACCAGCATCACCGCCACGGCCAGCTCCAGTGAGAGCCCCATCCTCGGGGTGATCGTCAGGTTCAGCAGGATGATCCCCCCGCCGACCACCGCGACCGTCATCGTGTGACCCACGCCCCACAGAGCCCCGATCAAGGCGCCCGAGAGGAAGCCGGAGCGTCGGCTCACGATGGTCGCGACCGCCACCACGTGATCCGGGTCGGTGGCGTGCTGGACCCCGAGGAGGAATCCCAGGACGATGACCGAGAGGGTTCCTTCCACTGGCGGTGACCCCGTGAGGAGACTCTACCCGGAGCCGGCGGCCTGCGCTATGAGCTGTTCCGCGCTGTGCTGGTGTGGGGTGCCGTCCTGGGCGCAGTCAATCATGCGCTCCTCCGACCGGAGGATCGTCCAGTCGGCGTAGGCGCGCCCGAGCTCCCCGGGGGCGTAATAGTCGATGACCTCCCCCTTCTCCACGTAGACGGCCTGGTCGGTGAAAACAAGATGGGCGTGATATCCGCCGGGAGAGGTCAACGCCTTGAGGCGGGGGAGAAGCCGCGCCCGCTCGCGGCGGGGCACATAATGGATGGCCCCGCAGGAGTAGACGAGCTTGTAGGGACCACCTACGGGAACGCGGGCCATGTTGCCCCCGAGCCAGCGGACCCGGACCCCGCGCTCGCGCGCGAGCCGCTTCGCCTTCAGGAGCCCCGCCGCGGAGGCGTCCACCCCGGTCACCTGGAATCCCGCGGCGGCGAAAAACACGCTATCGCGCCCCTCGCCGCATCCGAGGTCGAGCACACGGGCCGGCGGCGCCAGGAGCGCGCTGACCTCCCTGGCGAACGACGAGGGATCGGTGCCCCAGATGTAGGCTCCGGGCGTCCGGAGGTACTCGCGATGCCACGGGCTCCGCATCTACTCCGACATCTTCAGGAGGGCGCCGGTGCGCCGGCAGCGGATGACGGCGCGGGCCAGCGCCCACCGGGCGAGCCCGAGATAGACGGCGGACAGGACAAACCCCGTCAGGAGCGGATGGGGGAATGCAGAAGCGAACCCGAAGTGCGCGCGGAAGGCGTCCAGGACATAGGTCAGGGGAAAGAGACTTGCCAGGACGGCCACCGATGGCGGCAGGATGGAGACCGGGTAGTAGATGCCGCAGAAGACCATCACGAGATTGACGGTCGCCCACGCCGAGACCTCGGCGCGGGTGCCGAAGAGCACGACGAGGGCGGAGACCAGGAGCCCCACGATCAGCGAGGTCAGGAAACACCCCAGAAGGAAGGCCGCCAGCGCCGGCGCCCCTGCGTGAAAGAAATCGAAGCCGAACGCCCACCGGGAGAGCCCCGCCTGGAGGGCGAACACGGTCAGCCCGCGGGCGATCCCGACCAGCCACGATCCGAGGGCCAGGTGGCGGATGCCCACGGGCGCCAGAAACTGGTGCTTGACGGACTTCGACCAGACATCGAAGAGTACGGCGTAGGACACGTCGAGCTGACAGACCTGCACGGTGGACAGCGCCATGGTGCCCACGAGCAGGAACGCCGTCATCTCGGGGTCGAGCGCCAAGAAGCGCGTCATGAGCCCGATGGAGAGCACGCCGACCGAAGGCCAGAACACCAGCTCGAAGACGAAGAAGACGTTCCGGCCGGCCATCAGCACGTTCCGGTTGGCGAAGGCGTAGATCCGCCCCGCCTCACTTCGCCAGTTCAACGAAGACCTCCTCCAGGTCGGGCTCGTGGACGTCCACGTCCCGGACGACGACGCCCTGCTCGTGGAGCCAGCGCAGGATCTCCGGCAGCCGCTTGTCGGCCGAGTCCACGATGCACTCCATCCGCCCATCCTGGCTCGTGCACTCGAGGACGCCGGGCAGATCCGCCAGGCGATTGCAGGACGGGGGGTCCAGCCTGAGCGCGATGACGTCGCCGATCCCGATCTGCCGCTTCAGGGCATCCGCGGTGCCGCGCGCCGGGATCTGCCCGCTCTTGATGAAGGCGATCTCGTCGCACAGCTCCTCGGCCTCGCGCATGTAGTGGGTGGTCAAGAGGATCGTCGTGCCACGTTCCTCCCTGAGCGCTTTGATCTGAGCGCGCATCCGCATGGAGACATCGGGATCGAGGCCGAGCGTCGGCTCGTCGAGGAACAGGAGCTCGGGATCGTTCACCAGCGACTTGGCCAGCGCCAGACGCTGCTTGAGGCCCGTGGAGAGCTCGTGGTAGGGGACCTTCCGGTGCGGCTCGAGCTCGGCCAGCGCGAGGAGATCGTCCACCTTCCGGGCGAGCGCCCGCCCGTAGAGCCCGTACAGGCGCGCGTAGAAGGCGAGGATCTCCGGGGGCCGGAGACTCCAGATGAAGTTCGAGTTGCCGCTGGCCATGTTGAGGCGCGACCGGACGGCCCCCGCCTCGCGGACCACGTCGTGGCCCAGCACGGTCACCCGCCCCGCATCGGGGAGGAGCAGGGTCGCGAGGATGGACAGGAGCGTCGTCTTCCCCGCGCCGTTGGGCCCGAGCAGGCCCCAGATCGCCCCGCGGGGGATGGCCAGGCTGACGCCGCGGAGGGCTCGCGTCAGCCGACGCGGAAACCACCCGCTCCGGAATGTCTTGGAGAGATCGCGGACCTCAACGGCGAGCATGACCGCCCCATGATATCATCCCCTCTACCCGAGGGAGGGGCCCGGTGGAGGAACCCGCGTCTCCGACCAGCTGGAGCTGCCCGGCGTCATCGCTCGCCCCGGGCCAGTCCGCCAAGTTCACCCTGCGCTGCGCCGACCGGGCCGTGGAGGGTTTCCTGGTGAACCACGACGGCGGCTTCTACGCCTACGTCAACCGCTGCCCCCACGCGGGGACCACGCTGGATTGGTGGCCGAACGAGTTCTTCACCGAGGACGGCGGGCACCTGATCTGCGCCACTCACGGCGCGGTCTACCTGCCCGACACGGGCCTCTGCATCGCCGGCCCATGCCCGGGCGCCTCGCTCACGCCGCTCGCCGTCGTGCGGCAGGGCGACACCCTCCTCGTCTCGTGTCCGCGGGCGGAGCCGTGACTCCCGACGACGAGATCGCCGAGGTCGAAGAAGCGAACGCGCGCTTCTACCGCGCGTTCGAGGCGCTGGATCTCCAGGACATGGAGACGGTGTGGGCCAAGGGCGAGCACGTCAAGTGCATCCACCCCGGCTGGGGGCTTCTGGTCGGGTGGGAGGCGGTGCGGGCTTCCTGGGAGACCATTTTCAAGAACACGGTGGAGATCCGCTTCAGCCTCGCCGACGTCTCGGTGCACGTAGAGGGCAACATCGCGTGGGCGACCTGCACCGAGAACATCCTCTCCCAGGTGCGCGGGAACATCTCGGTGACCTCGGTGCTCGCCACGAACATCTTCGAACGCGAGGGCCCTGCCTGGCTCATGATGCACCATCACGCCTCGCACGTGTTCGCCCCCGACACCTCGCCCGAGGGCGAGGCGGCGGAACCTTGACTTGCCCGTCCCGGGAAGGGAACAATCAGATCGCCCATGACTCCCAAGCTGATAAGGCTGAGCGAGGTCGGCCGCTACGCCCAGATCGGCATGACGGTCGGGATCGGCGGCGGACCGCTTCTGGCGGCGCCGATGGCGCTGGTCCGCGAGCTCATCCGGAGCGGCGCGCGGGATTTGCACCTCGTTGCCTGCTCCACCGGAGGCGTCCAGTTCGACATGCTCATCGGCGCCGGGTGCGCCGCGTCCGCCGAGTTCGCCCAGATCGTCTTCAACGAGTACGGGTCCGCCCCCAACTTCCGCCGCTACGCCGAGGCGGGACGCCTCCAGTGCCGGGACCACACGTGACCCGGCCTCTTGGCGGGGCTCCAGGCGGGGGCCATGGGGGTGCCGTTTTTGCCGGTGCCGGGGCACGTCGGCTCCGACTACGAGCGGCTCCGCCCGGAGTTCAGACTGATCGCGGACCCGTACTCCGGCAAGGATGTGCTCCTGGTGCCGGCGATCGCCCCCGACGTGTCGTTCCTCCACGCGCTCCAGGCGGACACCGAGGGGAACCTGCTCCTGGACGAGAAGGAGGATGACTGCCTCCTCGCCCAGGCCTCGCGCGTCGTCGTGGCCTCCGCCGACGAGATCGTCACTCCCGAAGCGCTGCGACGCGCGCCCTACGGGGTGAGGCTTTCCGGCATCCACGTGACCGCGCTGGTCCACGCCCCGGGCGGGGCGCACCCCACCGCCTGCCGGGGACGCTACGGCCTGGACGAGGCGCACATCCGGGAGTACCTGAGGCTCGCGGCGAGCGACGACTCCTTCCGGGATTACCTCCAGCGCTACGTCTTTGACCTGACAGACCACGGGGCGTACCTCGGCGAGGCGGGACTCGCCGCCCTCGCCCCCTGATCCCCCGCGCCGTGACCTACACGCCGGAAGAGCTCATGGCCGCGGTCATCGCCCGCGAGGTGCGGGACGGCGAGACCGTGGCCGTCGGCACCCTCTCCCCCCTTCCCGCGGCCGGCGTCCTGCTCGCAGCCCGCCGCCACGCCCCGCGGGCCACGGTGCTCATCATCAACCACGAGGACTACTGGCCGTTCCGCAACGGGTCCAAGGAATTCTACGACTTCGCCCAGCGCGGGAAGATCGACCTGTTCTTCCACTCGGGAGGCCAGATCGACCAGCTCGGCAACCTGAACCTGATCGCGATCGGAGAGCACGACCACCCCGTGATCCGCCTGCCCGGCGGAGCCGGCGCCCCCATGCTCTACTACCTGGCCGGCCGGGTGATCCTCTTCCGCACCGAGCACACGCCGCGCATCTTCGTCGAGCGGGTGGACTGCGTAACGAGCCCGGGCTCGAGCCCGCCCCGCGTCCCCCGGCGGGGCGGCCCCGCGAAGGTGGTCACGCCGCTGGCCGTCCTCGCCTTCAACCCCGGGTCGCGACGGCTCGAGCTGGAGTCCGTCCACCCGGGACTCTCCTTCGAGGAGGTCCAGCGCTCGACGGGCTTCCCCCTGGTCGCCCCGCGCGGAACTCCGACGACGCCGCCGCCGACCGCCCTAGACCTGGCGATCCTCCGCGGCCCCGTCCGCGCCTCCCTCGCGAAGCTCTACCCTATCTTCGCCCTAAGCGCTTTCCTCGCCGCCTGACGCCGCAGGAGCCAGTACCCCTCCGCCTCCCCGACCACGTCATAGCGGAATCGCGCGAGCCCCTCCGCGCCGGGAAGCGTGAGCGTGACCTCCCCGCCCTGTCGCTCCACTCGGAGTTCGGGGACGTGGCGATCGGGGAACAGCGTCCCATCGATCAGAACGTAGTCGCTCTTTTCGATCCCCACGGGGAAGACGAAAACCTTCGGCCGCAGAGCCACGTGCGGCAGGAGCCGCTCGTGGGTGGAGAGGGACGCGCCCGGCGGGACCTGGGCGAGCACGCGGTAAGCCGCCCGCTGGCGTTCGCCGAGCCACCAGCGATCCACCGCCAGATCGTTCAGGGTGCGGGAGGTCAGCACGAGACTCATGAGGAACGCCAGACCCAGGGCGAGGCCCCGGACGGGGCGGCCGATCATCCGGACCTGCGGCGAGAGCTGCCTGTAGCCCGAGACCGCCGCGAGGACGAGGAACGGCAGGACGAAGGCGTTGTACTGGGAGCGGTAGTGGAAGAGGACACGGTCCAGGCTCACCAGGTTGTGGGCGAGGGTCGGCAGCGCCGGGAGGAGCTCCAGGGGGGCCAGGAGCGGGAGGAATCCCAGCGGAGCGAGCAGGGCGAGCAGGTAGAGCAGTTTCTTCACGCTGACCATGAAGCCGAGGGTGCGGAGGGGGTGGAGGAGCATGTTCACGATGATCTCGCCCAGCGACCCGCCCAGGTGGGCGTACCGCCAGAGGTGGGGGTACGGGCCGTCACGGAGGTAGGGCATGAGCACCTGGGTGTCGAAGAAGAGGACGGCCAGGCTGCCGCCCGCGAGGGCGAGCCCGAGAACCCGGCGGCGCCGGGCGAGGGCCGCCCACAGGCCCAGGCCGACCACGCCGAGGGCCGCGTCCTCCCGGCAGCCGAGGGTGAGGAGCACCGTGAGCACGAGCCACCCCGTGCGGCCGGCCTCGAGGCAGTAGACGGCGGTCAGGAGGAGCGGGATCGCCAGGACTGCCGGGTGAAAGTCGCGGAGGTTGACGCCGTGGAGGGTCGGGTTCACGAGGTAGAGGAGGGCGAAACCCGCGGCACTCCCGTCGCTCCCCAGGCGACGGCGGGCGAGAGCGTAGACGGGCAGCGCGCCGAGGGCGAGGAAGACCGATTGCGCCACCAGCAGGAAGACGGGGCTCGGGAACACGGCGAAGGGCGGAGCCAGGAGGTACAGCGTCGGGGAGAAGTGGTCCCCCCAGGCGTGCATCTCCGGCAGGCTCGTGTACGGGCCGCGGAGATCCCGCCCGAGGCTCCAGAGGATCTGGACGTACTGACCGAGGTCGAGGGCGTGGGTCTGAAACGCCCAGTGGCGGGTCACCGTGACGAACGACAGGAGGGCGGCGTACCCGAGCACGCCCCCCGCGACCACCCGCTCGGGACGCCAGGCAGGGATCCGATAGGGGCGGAGGACCACGCGGAGCCCGACGATCGCCAGGAACGCCAGGAACACCTCCTCCGGACGCCACCACGCGACGGCGAGCGTGGAGACAACCAGCGCGCCGAGGGCGAGGGCCAGGCCGTCGAGGGCGCGGATCACCGCGGTCGCGCGTCCCCGGGACCGAGACGGGAGTACCGGGCGTGGAGGCTGTCGAAGCGGCGGGACCGCCGGAGGCCGGCGCGATGGAGCGCGAACCGCGCGAGCAGGAGCAGAATCCGGAGACCGTAGCCCACCGACGCCCAGAAGCTCGCGGAGGAGGCCTCGGGAAAGTAGCGCACGGGCACTGCGACCTCCGCGATCCGGTATCGCGCGGCCACGACTTGGGCGATGATCTCCTGATCGAAAACGAAGCCGTCGGAGTTCATCTGGAAGTTCACGGTCTCGAGGACCTCGCGCCGGAAGGCCCGGTACCCCGTGTGGAACTCGGAAAGGGAAAGGCCGAGGACCTGGTTCTCGAGCCAGCTCAGCGCGCGGTTCCCCAGAAACTTCCACCAGGGCATCCCCTGGCGCACCGCGGCGCCCGTCATGAGCCGCGAGCCCAGGACCAGGTCCGCCGCGTCCTTCGTGATCGGCTCGATGATCTGGGGCAAGAGCGTCGGGTCATACTGGTAGTCGGGGTGGACCATCACGACGATGTCGGCACCGGCCCTGAGGGCCTCCGTGTAGCAGGTCTTCTGGTTCGCGCCGTAGCCGTAGTTGCGGTTGTGGACGAAAATCTCGACGTTGAGCTCGCGGGCGATCTCGAGCGTCGCGTCCGTGGAACCGTCGTCCACGAGGATGACCAGCGAAACCGAGTCCTTCGGAAGCTCCTCGTAGGTGAGGCGGAGGGTGCGCCCGGCGTTGTAGGCGGGCATGACCACCACGACCTTGGGCGTCCGGCTCATGCGAGGAGGATAGCAGGCTAGGGGCGGTTGGAGTAGAGCCACCGCCCCCCGCTCTGAAGGAGCAGGTGGCCGCGCCTCCGATCGAGCGCCTGAACGACGCTCTGGTCCGGCTCCAGCACCGAGAGCAGGAACACCCGCTCAGGCCCCGCCCAGCGCGCCTTAAGCCGCTGTCGGTCCCAGAACACCTCCCGGCCTTCCGGAAACGTGGCGCCAAAGGCCAGGCTCGACTGGAGGCCATCCACCACCTTGACGGACCGTCCCAGGTAGACCAAGAGGCCCCCGCTGTTCTCGAGCGGTCCCTCGTGGACGATCAGGTCCCGCGCCCCCGCCCGCACCCGCAACACCTCGGCCATGACCTTCACGGACCGGCTCTTGGCAAAGAGCGTGAGCCCCTGGGCCGCCACCGGGAGGAAAGCGAGCATGACGGCCAGGAGCACGCCCAAGCCGAAGCGGGGCAGCTTCCGCTGCGCGGCCACCGCCAGGCCCACGGTGCCGGCCCCGAAGATGACCGCGAGCGTGGCGAGGAGCGGCCTTAGCTGCGCGTAGGAGGGGAACGGCACGCTCTGTCTCCGCGCCTCGAGGCTCCGCGTGTAGACGTCGGCCAGCGACAGCGTGCCCGACGGCAGCCTCGCCTCCCCCAGCCAGGCGACCAGGGCGATGGCCGTGAGCGCGGCCAGCGCGATCGTCGGGAGAGTCAGGAGCGCCTGCGCCGAGGGGCTCCCCGGCGACCCCTCGAGCACGTCCTCCCAGAGCTTGGCCACCAGAAGCGCCATGGCCGGGAAGGCCGGCAACGCGTAGTGGGGGAGCCTGAAGGGGGAAATCGTGAAGAACGCGAGGACGGCGGCGCTCCAGAGCCCCAGGAGGAGCCACAGCCGCGCCTCCACCGTCTGCCACGGACCGCGGAGCGCCCGCGCCAAGGCCCAGGGCAGGATGAGGCTCCACGGGAAAAACCCGATGGCGCTCACGCCGAGGAACTCGAGCGCCGACAGCGAGACGTCTTCGTCCGGGAAGACGCGCTGGCGGGCGAAGTTCAGGATGTGATTGTCCACGATCGTGTACCAGAGAAACCCCGGGTTCCGGACCTCCACGGCCAGATACCACGGCACGGCGATCGCCAGGAAGAGGCCGAGGCCAAGCCACGGAACCCACTGGGCGCGCACCTGTCGCTCGCGGGTCAGAAGGAAAAAGAGCGCGATGACCGCCAGCGAGCCGATGGCGCCCAGCACGTCCTTGGCGAGGACGGCGAGGCCGAGGGCTGCGTAGAAGAGGAGGAGTGCCGCCCGGCCGGCGCCGCGATAGGCGAGGATGAACCCGGTCAGAGCCAGCAACAGCAGGAAGACGAAGAGGAGGTCGGGCCTCACGTAGCGACCGAAGAGGAAGAACTCGAGGTTGGCGGCGAGCACGAGGCCCCCGATGAGCCCGAGGCGCGCCGACCCCAGCAGAGTCCCCAGGCGGGCCGTCAGCAACACCGTCCCGAAGGCGGCCAGGGCCGACCAGAAGCGCGCCGCCCACTCGGAGGGGCCCACCAGCCAAAAGCCGGCGGCCATGAGCCAGTAGAGGAGCGGAGGCTTGTCGAAGTATCGGATCCCGTTGAAGTGAGGCGTCACCCATCCGCCGACCCGCCCCATCTCCCGCGCGATCTCGGCGTGCATGCCCTCGGACGGGTCCACGAAGGGCGCTTGACCCAGACCCACGAAAAAGAGCGCCGCCGCGACCAGCGCGACGCCCCAGAGCACACCGCGGCCCGGGTCGGTCATCTCGCGTGCCGGGACGCTGCGCTACAATAAGGAGTCATGAAGCTCGCGCTCATTGTCCTCGCGGTCCTGCTGATCGCCGTGGGATGCCGGGACGCGGTCGAGCGGGCGCTGATCTACGTCCCGAGCCGCGAGCTCGGCGGGACACCGGCGAGCCTCCGTCTCGCGTACCGCGACGTCTGGTTCCAGGCCGAGGACGGCGTCCGCCTCCACGGCTGGCTCGTCCCGGGAGCCCGGCCCACCACGCTCCTCTGGTGTCACGGCAACGCCGGCAACATCAGTCACCGGCTGGACAACATCCAGGACATCCACGCCCGCCTCGGCATCGGCGTCTTCATCTTCGACTACCGGGGCTACGGGCTGAGCGAGGGCAGCCCGACGGAGGCGGGCCTCTACCAGGACGCGCGGGCGGCGCGCCAGGCGCTGGTCCAGGACCTGGGCATCCCCGCCGAGCAGATCGTCTACTTCGGCCGATCGCTCGGGGCCGCGGTGGCGCTCGAGCTGGCGCTCACCCACCCGCCGCCCGGCCTGATTCTGGAATCGCCGTTTCTGTCGGTCCGGGCCATGGCCAACCGGACGGTGCCCGGGATCGGAGCCCTGTTCAGGACCCGCTTCGACTCGCTCGAGAAGGTCGGCCGGGTCCGGACCGCCCTCCTCGTCCTCCACGGCGACGCCGACGAGGTCGTGCCCTACGAACACGGGCGCCGTGTGTACGAGGCGGCCGCCGGGCCGAAGGCATTCTACACCATCGCCGGTGCCCACCATAACGACACCTACCTCGTGGGCGGGAACGACTACTGGGAGGCCTGGCGGAGATTCCTCAACTCTCAAATGTTTTTACGGATAGAATGATTGCGTTGAAGAATCCGCGGGTCGTGAGCATCTCGCTGGCCCTCCTCCTCCTCGCTGCGAATCCCGTCCTGGCGCAGGGGCTCGATCAGGCATCGGCGGAGGCCCTGGCCCAGGCCCTCAGGCTCTTACAGGAGCCGGCACTCAGAAACCCGGCGATCGCCAAGGATCCTCAGGCGAGGGCGATTGATCAGCAGATCCGGTCCATGGCCGGCTCCGAGCAGCTCGTGCAGGAGTTTTACGGGCTCGCCGCGGAGATCATGACCGAGCTCACGCAGAACTCGGGCGGCGACGTGAAGAAGATGAGCGAGGCGCTCGAGCGGGGCAAGGCCGATCCGGCGGCCTTCGCGGCGATGCTGAGCCCGCGCACGCTCGAGCGCCTCCGGGAGCTTTCGGTCAAGATGTCCGATCAGCGCCGTTGATCGCGGGGAGGTCGCGATGAGACGTGGCGATCGCTTCGCGACCGAGGATCTGGACGGTGACGGCGCCACGTGGACGCCTCAGGCGTACCGAAAGAACAAGATGTCGCTGTTCGTGGTGGGCGCGATGGTTTTCACGACCCTGGCTGCGGTCTTCGCCTTCATGTTGAGCCCCTTCGCCGCCCTGGGGGCGGCGGCCGGCGCCTTCCTCGCGTCGCGGGTCCTCGCCCGGCACGATCCGCCTCCCTTCGGCATCAACAGACAGCAGTTCGCGGTGCCGGCGTACTTCTTCACGGACGCCTACCAGCCGCTCCGAGAGAGATTGAAGGCCAACGTGAACCCGATCCGATCGCCGGTATTCGTGGCGCTGGTGGTCGCCGCGGCCTGGATCGGCGGCTGGTGGTTCCGCGGCGGAGCGCCGGGCTTCCTGGAGCGCGGACTGCGGGAACGCGCTTCGTTTCCGTGGAGCCTCATGCCGCCACGGCTCTATCTGATCTTTGGTGAGGTGTTCTTCGCCTGCGTAACCGGTTTCTTCGCTCACCTGGCAGCCGTGGGGTGGTCCTGGTTCGGCGCGCTGAGGCGGACCCCCTTCGTCCCGGCGGTCGTGATCCTCGTCGCGGCGCTCGCCGCCGCCCCTTCCTGGGCCGGATCGTACGACACGAACATCAACAACGGGATCGCCTACGTGCAGTCGAGTTAGAACGCGTCGGGCTCCTGGGGGCCCGCCGCCACCGAGTACCGCGACACGAGCGAGGCGCCAGTGTTCCGTCCCGTAAGTTGCGTTCTGTCAGAATGGCCAGCAGGGCCTATCGCCGCGAGCACCGTAGGGCTGCTCGCTGCGCCACCCGCTGGCCCTTCAGCTCTCGTTAACATGACTTTCCAGACGGAACACTAGGCGCCGTAGCGGTCGTCCATGCCCTCGAAGAACTGCCACCACATCCCGAGCGAGGTCTTCACCACCCGCCGGACCCGGGCCTGGACCTCGTCGGTCGTGGCGTGCTTCACCACGATGTGATCTCCCACGTCGGAGTGCTCCGCGTCGGCCAGCTCGTGGATGTCCCAGAACGCCACCTCGGCCTCGGAGAGGCCGTAGTGCTTCTGGAGCGCCCGGGCGAAGGGGCCGAAGGCCCCGACCACCTGCCCTTCGGCCGCCAGGTTGATGGCCGCCACGCCCTCGAGAAAGGGGAGGATCTTGGTGGAGTACTCGAACCAGTGGATCAAGGCCGCCGTGGAAGGGAGCGGCTCGGCGCCCAGCATCTCGTCCCGGCCGAGGCCGACGCCCGCCGCGAAGTCGAGGAAGAGCTCCGGGTGGGGCTTGGAGCCCGAGAGCTTCCCCGTCTCTTCCTCGTAGACCGACTCCGCGAGTTTTTTCCGCTCGCCCAGGTCCGGACAGCGCGAGTGCAGCGCCGAGACCGCGCGCGGAAACTCGAGGACCTGCAGGAAGAACTGCCGCGTGAACCCGGCCAATCCCCCGCGCGACAGCCGGCCCTCCTGGATCTTGAACCAGAGCGGGTGGCCGCCGAAGCTCCGGCCCGCCCGGACCTCCGCCATGAGCGACTCGCCGAACTCCCTTGCCGGTAGCGCCATCGTCCTCTCCTTACTCGATCCTGACCACCGCGTCCTTGGGAAGGCGCCTGAGCAGCGCGGTGAGCGCCTGGTCCACGTACTCGGGATCCTTGCACTCGAGCGTCACCTTGACCTTGTAGTCCGGGTGCCTGAACTCCGGGTACGAGCCGACCAGCAGGCGCGGATACGCTGTCAGCAGATCGTTCAGGAAATCGGCCAGGGTGCCCTCCCCGATCCGGACGAACACGCTCCGGAGATGGAACGGCTGCTCCCGGAAGCGCTCCCGAATGGCCTCGAACTTCTGGCGGAAGATCTCCGGCACCCCCGGCAGCACGTACACGTTCCGGATCACGATGACGGGGAAGGTCAGCGAGTCCCCGGCCAGGAGCTCGGCACCCTCCGGGACCTCGGCCATCTTGAGGCGGGCGGCGTTGAGGTTGCTCGGATAGAAGCCCTCCAGCAGACGCACGAGGTGCGGTTCGCGCACGACGGCGACCCCCATGGCCCGGGAGACCCCTACGATGGTCACGTCGTCGTGCGTCGGGCCGACGCCCCCGGAGGTGAAGACGTAGTCGTAGGCGGCCGCGAACTGGGCGACCTCCTGGCGGATCGCCTCGAGCTCGTCGGGGATCACCGACATCTTCCGGACCTCCACCCCCAGGGCGCGCAGCTCCCGGCAGAGGTACGCGGCATTGGCGTCGTGGATCTTCCCCGAGAGGATCTCGTTGCCGATCAGGACGATGCCCGCGCTCTTGGCCATGGACACCTCCCGATTCTAGTCAACACCCGCGGCGGGCGCCACCCCTTTCGCCATCGCGGCAGATCGGCTAAAATGGCGAGGCGATGACCGACGCCCCGATTCGGCTGAGTGGCTGGGCCTTGATCCTCGGCGCCTCCTCCGGTTTCGGCGAGGCCACGAGCCTCGCCCTCGCCCGGGCCGGCCTCAACATCGTCGGCGTGCATCTCGACCGGAGGGCGACGCTCCCCAACGTCGAGCGCATCGTCGCGGAGATCCGCCGAGCGGGCCGGGAGGCCCACTTCTACAACGTCAACGCGGCGGATCCCGAGAAGCGGGGGGAGGTCGCCGCCGAGATGCAGCGGATCCTCGAGGGGCGCGGGGAGCTGGGTCGGCTCAGGGTGCTCCTCCACTCGCTGGCGTTCGGGACGCTCAAGCCCTACGTGGCCGACCCGATCAAGGAGAGCGTCACGCAGGCCCAGGTGGACATGACGCTGGACGTCATGGCCCACAGCCTCGTGTACTGGACCCAGGAGGTCCTGGCGCGCGGGCTCATGGCAGAGGGCGGCCGGATCTACGCCATGACGTCCTCGGGAGGGACGCGGGTCCTGCCCTTCTACGGGCCCGTGTCGGCCGCCAAAGCCGCGCTCGAGTCCCACGTGCGCCAGCTCGCGGTGGAACTGGCGCCCCGGAAGATCACCGTCAACTCGATCCGCGCGGGCGTGACCGACACGCCGGCTCTCCAGAAGATTCCCGGCAGCGAGGAGATCAAGGCCGCGGCCCTCCGGCGGAACCCGGACCGGCGGCTCACGACTCCCGCCGACGTGGCGCGAGCCATCGTGGTCCTCTCCCATCCGGACACGTACTGGATCACGGGGAACGTCATCGGCGTCGATGGCGGCGAAGACATCGTCGGCTGACGTCATCGTGGTGGGGGGCGGGAACGCCGCCCTCTGCGCCGCCCTGGCCGCGCGCGAGGCAGCGGTGCCCGTCCTGCTCCTCGAGAAGGCGCCGGCGTCCCAGCGGGGCGGCAACTCGTTCTTCACCGCCGGCGGCTTCCGCTTCGCCCACGGAGGCCTCGACGACCTCCGCAAAGACGTCATCCCCGACCTCACCCCCGGCGAAGCCGCGTCGGTGGACCTTCCCCCCTACACCGAGGAGAACTTCTACGACGACCTGATGCGCCTCACGGAGAACCTGTCCGACCCCGACCTCGCCGACACTCTCGTCAGCCGGTCGCGTCCCACGGTGGTCTGGATGCGACGCCACGGCATCCGGTGGATCCCGATGTTCGGGCGCCAGTCCTACAAGGTCGGCGACCGCCACCGCTTCTGGGGCGGGCTCAGCGTCGAGGCCGTCGGCGGCGGGCCGGGCCTCGTCCAGGCCCTCTACGATCGGGCGACGCAGCTGGGCGTCGAGGTCCGCTACGAGACCAAGGCCGTCCGCCTCCTCGTGGATGACCAGGGCGCGATCCGCGGCCTCGTCTGTCGTGGGCCGGAGGGCTTCGCCGAGGTCGAGGCCCGCGCGGTGGTGCTCGCCGCGGGGGGCTTCGAAGCCAACCCCGAGTGGCGGGCGCGCTATCTGGGGAAGGACTGGGAGCTGGCCCGCGTCCGCGGCACCCGCCACAACACCGGCGACGGCATCCGCATGGCGCTGGAGATCGGCGCCCAGCCCTACGGCCACTGGTCATCCTGCCACGCTGTGGCGTGGGATCTCAACGCGCCCCCCTTCGGAGACCGCAAGGTGGGCGACCTCTTCCAGAAGCACTCGTACCCGCTGGGGATTGTCGTGAATCTTCGCGGCGAGCGGTTCGTGGACGAGGGGGCCGACTACCGCAGCTACACCTACGCGAAATACGGGCGGGAGATCCTGCAGCAGCCCCAGCGCGCGGCGTTTCAGATCTTCGACCAGAAGGTCGTGGCGATCCTCCGCGAGGAGTACCGGATTCGCGAGGTCACGAAAGCCGAGGCCGGCACCATCGAGGAGCTGGCGAAGAAGCTCGAGATCGACCCCGAGGGGCTGGTTCGCACGGTCCGGGAATTCAACGCAGCCGTCCAGCCAGGAGAGTTCAACCCGGCGATCCTCGACGGCAAAGGGACCAAGGGAATCACGCCGCCCAAGTCCAACTGGGCGCTGCCCCTGGACTCGCCGCCCTACGTGGGCTACGGCGTCACCTGCGGGATCACCTTCACGTTCGGCGGGCTCAGGATCAACACGGGCGCGCAGGTCCTCGACACCGAGGACCGGCCCATCCCGGGCCTCTACGCGGCCGGGGAGCTGGTGGGCGGGCTCTTCTACGAGAACTACCCGGGCGGCTCAGGCCTCATGGCCGGCGCCGTCTTCGGCAGGCTCGCCGGCGAGTCCGCCGCCACCCACGCCAAAGCGCTCTCGCCTCCCTACAGCTGAAGAAAACCCTCTGTCATCGGTACAGCTGAGCCGCCGACCCGTACGGAGATCACGTTACCGTCTCGGACGTCTGCCTCAAGGCCGAGCGTGCTGGGTCTGCCAAGGTCGCGGCCTTGTTCAACGGTCCACTTCAGGGTCCCACTCCGAACCGAAGAGAGAGCGGTGAGGAATGCGGCTAAGGCTGCGACCGCAGAACCCGATGCAGGATCCTCCTCGATACCAACCCCGGGGCCGAACATCCGCGCGGACACGTCGGAGTCTCGGGCATCACGTGTGAACAAGTATAGGTCCTTGGCCCAGCTATCCGCGAATTTCGTCTCCCAGACCACTCGATTCAACCTGGCTCGGCCGAGCGCCTCACGACCCGCAAGAGCGACGAAGAGGAACGGAATCCCGCATGAAATGGAGCGTGGCACGAGCGCTCCGGTGCAGATGTCTCGGGGCGCCAGGGACAGAACCCCAGCGATATCATCGATTGAGTTG
>JAHFDN010000044.1 GCA_023248995.1 Candidatus Rokuibacteriota bacterium | reverse complement strand
CTACGACAAGAGCGACGGCGTGACCGAGGTGCGCCTCGCCGGGGCCGAATCGCTGCGCCCCGTTGTCTCCGCGCTGGCCAACACGCTCGCCCGGGAGGAGCGGACCGAGACCCAGTTAGCGTGCCAGCGTCTCCTGGATGGACTCACGGGGGCCCTCGGCGTCGGCCCCGTCAGGGTGGAGGTGCTCGCCGCCCGCCCCCACGCCCACTGGGGAGAGCTCCACGGCCTCTACACGGAAGGGAGCGGCGCCAGGCCGCCAAAGATCACCCTGTGGATGCGCACGGCCCGCCAGCGGCGCGTGGTGGCGTTCCGGACGCTCCTCCGCACGCTGCTCCACGAGCTCTGCCACCACCTGGATTACCGCCGCTTCAGGCTCCCGGACTCCTTTCACACCGAAGGCTTCTACAAGCGGGAGTCGAGCCTCTTCCACCAGTTGATCCCCGAACCGGAGGACGACGGCCAGCCTTAGGCGCGGCCCGCGAGGAGGCGGAGGGTGGCGCGCTAATAGCGGCCGCGTGTCGGTGGGGGCGGAGCGGTTTGGGTGGGGCGGTCGGGACTCATGGACACCCAGCCCTTGGCTTTCATGCATTCATCGTCCAGTTTCTTGTTCCTCGTGCACGCATCCACGTCGCGGTTGAACTCCGCAGTGGTGTACTCCACTCCGACCTTCTGCCACCGACGCTCATCCCCCGTTGCGCATCCGAACGTGCTCCCGAGCAGCAAGACGAGCAAGAAGAAAGCGTGACGCGTCGGCATTGCGGTCAATCCTCCTGGCTGGTCACGCCGAGCTGGGCCAGTTGGTCTTTCAACCGATGACCGTGGTCCACGCGGTAGAGCACCGCCCGCATGCCGGCATCCTCGGCGGCCTGGATGTTCGGCTCGTAATCGTCCACGAAGAGACAGGCGTCGACGGGCAGGGCGAGTTGGTCGGCAGCGAGCCGGTAGATGGCGAGGTCGGGCTTCGCCAGGCCGACCTCGGCGGAGCAGATGATCGCGTCGAAGAGGTCATGGATGGCGAGGTCCCGTTCGATCCGGGCCCGCAGGGAGATGTCAGCGTTGCTGAGGACGGCGGTCCGGTAGGGGGGACGGAGGGCCCGGATGAGCGCGACGTTCTCGGACAGGAGGTGCTGCCGCTCGCGCCAGACCTCGTGGAGCCGCGGGAGCGGCCCCCCGGCGCGCTCCTCCAGGGCCCGGTGCGCCTCGTCCAGCCAAGCCTGGCGATCTCCGCGGCCGCGCTCGATCGCGCGCCATGTCTCCGTCCGGTAGAGGGTTTGGAAGACGGCCCCGCGCGGGAGACCGTGCTCCTTCTCCAGCGCGTGGCAGGCGTCCCAGCGCATGTTCCAGATGACCCCGCCGAAGTCGAAGATTAGCCCCTGGATGTCCATGCTGGCCGGCCGAAGTCTAGCACAATCACATGGCATTGCCGCCGCGGTTTTGGTTAGAATAAGAGCCATCCTATGAAACGCCCGACCAAGCCCCGGGGGAGGAAGGCCCGCCCGAGGCGGATCCTCAAGAAGCCCGACACCCGCCGCTTCCCGCGCGCCGCGCTGGAATGGGACGTCACCGTGGAGACTCCCGGCCGCCGCTCGCAGAAGGCGAAACTCTCGGGGCTCAACCCCTTCGGGGCGAAGCTACACCCGAGGACCAAAAATCCCGCGCCGCGGGAAGGGACCACCCTCCAGCTTCACTTCGCCCCGCCCGACGGAGACCCGCCCATGCTCATCAAGGGGCTCGTGTGGCGGAATGACCGCGACGGGCAGGCGATCGTCTTCATCAATCTCGGTGGCGGCGATTTCGTCCGGCTCAAGAAGCTGGTCAGCCCCACTCCGACCCGGCCCTAGCCGGCGAGGGAGAATCGGGCGCCGAGGGTCTTGGTCTGGTCGAGCGGACCGGGTTTCCCCGACGCCGTCAGCAGCGTGGCGGAGTACGGGGAAGGGCCCCGGGCCTCGAGCCAGCCGGTCAATGGTGATCCCGCGCCCCGCGGCGCCACGAAATCGAGCGCGTGGGGCCCGATCGTGAAGCGCGCGCCGGTCGCGGCGAGGTCGTCCCGGCTCACGTCTTGCCCGGCAGCGCCGAGAACGCGAGCGTACCACCGGCGGACGGACGCGACGTCGCTCACCGCCACCGTCACCGTCCCGATCCCCCTGACCTGGTTCCGGTGAGCCATCTGCCGCGGCACGCGCTCCTCCCGCGGCGTCTCGTCCTGGATCAGGAACGGCGCCACTCCGCGATGCGCGTCGCGGGGGATCGAGAGCACCCAGCTGAGCTTGTAGCCGTCCGGCCGGACGCGCGACAGCGGCTCCGGGTCCTCGATGGCCACGCCGGCCTGACGGAATGCCGCCGTGTCGCCCTGCAGGTTGTCAGTCTGCATGCAGAAGTCCACCAAGCCGCCGCCCTTTCGAAGCGGCGCCCACCAGCGGTGGTCGGGGCTCGGCTCGTAGAACGCGATCAGCTCGAGGTACGACTCGTCCGCGAACGAGATGAGCGCGTTGTGGGTGGCGATCGGGTGCCGGCCGCCCGGCACCACGGCGAAGCCGAGCGCCGTGTAGTTCCGGATGGCCGCGTCGAGGTCCGGCACCGCGACGACGAGGTGGTCGATGCCCCGGAGCATCAGCGGCCGCCCGGCGCTTGACGGGCGCCGAGCCCGCGCGTTACCATGCTGCTATGGCGATCCCGATCCGTCTCTCGAAGGACGTGGAGAACCGGGCGCGGGCCGCGCGCGGGCCCATGACCGTGGACGAATTCCTCGCCCGCTTCCCCGAGGTGCCGCGCGACCTCCGCGACGAGCCGGTTCTGGCCGAGTACGTGAGCGCCTTCGGGCATCTGCTACGCCTGGCCCAGAAGCCGTCCCCCTGCGTGGGCCGTGGCGGCGACGCCCCGCACCAGTTCTACCTGCGGCTCGTGAACGACCTCGCCGTCTACGGGATCGGCCTCGCTCCGCGCGACCGCACGCTCACCCGCCTCCGGACGACGCTCGAAGAGTACAAGAAGCAGCCCGCCACGTTCGCCTGCACGCTCGTGCCCTCCCGCGCGCCCGGCGCCCCGCGCCCAGGCTGCGCCTGATCCCCCGCGGACCCCGATCACGGGGTGGAGTGTAGGCGGCGGGACAAGGACTGTCAACACGCCCCCGCCTCGGCCCGTTCTGTGCTATACTCTCTAACTGGTCCCGCCAGTCGTGCGCTGGCCGTTCGGGAATCACGCCTGATTCCCGGCAGGAAAATCCGGAATGGAGGGAAACTGATGATTCGCGTTGCCCATGTCGCGCTCGTCCTTGCCGGGCTCACCATCCTCATCGTCGCCCCGGCCTGGGCGGTTACGCCGACCGAGCAGCTGAAGGGCTCCATCGACAAGATCATCCCGATTCTCGAAGACCCGACCCTGAAGGGAGACGCCAAGATCAAGGAGCGCCGCGCCGCTATCCGCCGGGTAGCCAACGACGTCTTCGATTTCAGCGAGAGCGCGAAGCGTTGCCTCGGCCCCCACTGGGAGCGCCGGACCGAGCAGGAGCGGCAGGAGTTCGCGCGGCTCCTCGGCGATCTGCTGGAGCGCGCGTTCGCCTCGAGGCTCGAGCAGTACGGCGGGGAGCGGATCCAGTACATCGGCGAGTCCGTGGACGGGGACCTCGCCACCGTCAAGACCACGATCATCACCAAGAGCGGCGCGGAGCTGCCCGTGGACTACCAGGTCCTCCGGCGGGGGGATCGCTGGTTCGTGTACGACGTCCGGATCGAGGGCGTCAGCCTCATGAGCAACTACCGCGTCCAGTTCAACAAGATCATCCAGACCTCCTCCTATGAGGATCTCGTCCGGAGACTGAAGGCCAAACAGCAGAGCCTGTGAAGTTTGGGGTCTCCCCGCGCTGCGGGAGCGGACGCCCGTATAAGCCATGGTGCAGGAACGCCCGGCCACGATGCTGGGGGCCGAATACCCGGCCCTCGAGAAGGTGCCGCCCGCCGCGCGCGTCTTCGGCTTCTGGGACCAGGCCGCGCTCTGGTTCGGCGCCGCCTCGCTTCCCGCGGCCTGGTACTACGGCGCCCTCATGGCGGGCTGGAAGGGCCTGCCGGGCGCCTTCCTCCTCATCTTCCTCGTCAACACGCTCACCCTCGTGCCGTGGGCGCTCCTCGGGCAGATCGCGGCCCGCACCGGGGCCTGCTCCATGGCGATGGTCCGCCCTACTTTCGGCCTCCGCGGGTCGGCGCTCCCCTCGGTCTTCTATCTGATCTTCGGCTTCGGCTGGGGCGCGGTGAACGTCTTCCTCGGCGGGATCGCGATGAGCTACGTGCTGAAGGGGATCTTCGGCTGGCCGGCCTTCCTCGAGCCCGGCTACCGCGCGGCGATGGTGCCGAGCCTTCTGCTCGTCTGCGTCCTCCAGGGGGCCGTCGCCGTCGCGGGCCATCGCTGGATCCGCTGGATGGAGTGGCTCGCCACCCTCGCGCTCGTCGCGCTCGGCGTCTTCCAGACCGCGCTGGTGCTCCGGGCCTGGAAGGCCGGCTCGCTCTTCGCCTGGACGCCGCCGGCCGGCGGGCTGACCACCTCCATCGGGCCCTTCACCTATGTCCTCACCTTCGCGCTCCTGGTGGACCTTCTGGTGGCCTACAACTGGACGTGGCAATTCATCGGCGACTTCTCCCGCTTCGCGCGAACGCCGGCGGCCGGCACCTGGGGGCCATTCATCGGCGCCAACATCGCCCAGTACTGGTGGTTCTCGGTCGGCGCCCTCGGCGTGGCCTACCTGGCCCTCACGACCGGACAGTACACGCCGCAGACATCGGACCCGAGCACGACCACCACGCTCCTCGGCTTCGGCTGGGTCGCCTACGTCGTGATCCTGGCAGCCACAGTGGCCACCAACGCCGGGAACATCTATGCCTCGGCGCTGGGAATCTCGAACCTCCTGCAGGGGCGCCCGGTGTCGCTCCGGCTCCTCCTGGCCCTCTCGGCGCTCGGGATCGTTCCCCTCGCCCTGCTGCCGCTACTGGCCCCCCAGTTCGTGGGCCTCTACATCTTCTGGCTGGACTTCCTCGGGGCGATCGTGATCCCCCTCTGGACGATCACGCTGGTGGACTACTTCCTCGTGAAGCGCCAGCGGTACACCGACGACCTCTTCCGCGAGCGCGGCGGGCTCTACTGGTACCGGAACGGCTGGAACTGGCCGGCGGTGGGGAGCCTGCTCCTCGGGACAGCCGTGTACTGGGTGGTGGCCTTCGGTCTCCCCCGCGTCCGGGAGGGGATCACGGCGACGCTCCCGACCGTCGTGATCGCGGCCCTCGTCTATCTCCTCTGGCAGGCGTCACAGGGACAGAGGGCGCGCAGTCGGTCGAACGGGTAGATCCCCGTCGAGTGCCCGTCGCTCCAGCGGATCTGCACCGCGTAGCGCCCCACGAGCGAGATCTCCATGGCGCGGATGTCCGACGGGATCGCCCGCGGTTTCAGCATCCGCTCGCCGGTGAGCTCATTGACGCAGGCGGCGCAGGCGCAGTTCTCCCGGAGATACGCGTTCGGGATAACGCTCTGGTGCCCGTCGGCCCAGGTGATGTGGATCTCGCGATCCTCGACGCGGCGGATCTCGACGGGGGTCGTGTCCACGCCCTCGAACTACGGCGTCTGCCGGCGGGCGGGGGCCAGCTCCCCGGCCAGCGACGCAGCGGCCGTCGGCTCGGGCTCCCGGCGCTTGGCGACCACGGGCTCCGGCGCCTCGGCCAGCTTGACCTTCATCGTCTTGACGAGCTCCTGGTAAGAGCTCTTCTGGATGATCGCGTTGAACTGGGTCCGGTAGTTGCCGACGAGGCTGATCCCCTCCACCGACACGTCGTAGGTGAGCCAGCGGTTGCCCGCCTGGTACATGCGGTACTCGACGGGAATCTCGGTGCCCTGCTTGGTGACGATCTTGCTTCGGACCGTCGCCACCCCGCTGTCGAGCGTTTCGCCCACGAACGCGACCTTCTCGCCGGTGTAGTTCTCGATCTTGGAGACGTAGGTCCGCTCCAGGAGGTCGCTGAGGAGCCCGACGAACTCGGCCTTCTCCGCGGGCGTCCGCGCCTGCCAGTGGCGGCCGAGGCTGCGCTTGGTGATCTCGTTGAAGTCGAAGATGTCGCTGGCGATCTTGCGGACGGCCACGCGCCGCTCCTGGATCTTGCCGTCCTTCGTGAGCTCGGGGTCACCGAGGACCTTCAGCACCTTGTCGATCTGGACGCGGAGCTGGTCGGTGGGGGGGCCGGCCCAGGCGCCCTGCCCGACGCAGACCGCCAGCACGCAAACGACGGCAAGAAGGATCAGAGCGGGACGTCGCGTCATCAACGATCCTCCGATATCATGAGTATGTGCGCCTATTCTAGTCAGAGCCACCGCGGAGTGTCAATCGAGCAGGACCATTTGGGTCTGGATCGTTTGCGCGAGAAGACGGCCGCTCTCGTCGGTCATCCGCGTCTGCCAGACCATCGTCCGTTTGCCCCGATGGAGGGGAACCGATTCGGCGCGCACGACGCCCTGCCGACCGGCCGCGAAGAAATTCGTCTTGGACTCCAGGGTGGTGGTCCCCGCCCCCCGCGGAAGGTTCAAAACGGTCGCCGTGGCACCGACGGTGTCGGCGAAGGCCATGAGGGTCCCGCCGTGAAGGCTCCCGCCGACCGTTCTCAGATCTTCCCGGATCGTCAGCTCGGCCACCACCCGATCCTTGCCCGCCTCGACGAACCGAATGCCCAGGAGCTCCGCGAGGGTTCCCCGCTGACTTTCCGCGAGCATGGCCGGATCGATGTCCATCGCTTCCTCCCCCTCATTGGGCGAGCGCGTCGGTCTTCGCCGCCATGATGAAGTCGTTCCGGTGGAGGCCGCGGATCTTGTGGGTCCACCAGCTCACCGTCACCCGCCCCCATTCGGTCAGGAGCGCCGGGTGGTGGCCCTCGGCCTCGGCGAGCGCGCCCACGCGGTTCGTGAAGGCCAGGGCCTCGGCGAAGCTGGGGAAGTGAAACATCCGCTCGAGCCGCCGGATGCCGTCCCGCTCCACCAGCTGCCAGTCGGGAACCTGGGGCTTCCACTGGGCGATCTCCGCCTCGGTTGCCGGGGGCGCGTCGCCGCGGCACGCCACGCACTTTTCCGCCGTCAGACCGCTCATGCGCGTGCTCCTACTTCCGCTTCTTGCGCGCGTGGATCTGGAGCCCGCGCTCCCAGAGGTACTCCCGCTCGCCGAGGTGCCTGCCGACCCAGCGGGAGAGCACGAAGAAGACGTCGCTCAGCCGGTTCACGTAGCGGAGCGGCGCCTCACCGATCGGCTCCACACGCGAGAGGGCGAGGATCTCGCGCTCGCCGCGGCGGCAGACCGTGCGGCACTGATGGAGGAAGCCGCTGATGCGCCCACCGCCGGGCAGCACGAACGACTTGAGCGGCTCGAGGTCCTTCTGGCAGCGATCCATGAGCGCCTCGAGCTCCTTCACCTCGGCGTCGCCGACCCGGAACATCCCCTCGTAGACCGCCTCCGGTGGCGTGGCCAGCTCGCTGCCGAGGTCGAAGAGCTGGTTCTGGAGGCGCCGGAACACCTCGTCGAGCCAGCGGTGTTTCTCCCCCTCCGCCAGCCGCTCCTCGTTGAAGGTGCGCGCGAGGCCGAGGATCGAGTTCAGCTCGTCGATCGTGCCGTAGGCCGCGATCCGCGGCGAATCCTTCGGCACGCGCTTGCCGCCGACGAGCGCCGTGGTCCCCTTGTCGCCGGTGCGCGTGTACACGCGCGTGATACTGATCGTCATGGCAGTGGTCTCCTGGAGCGCGCCCGCCGGCCGGGTGTTACTCCGGCAGCTATCCGAGCCGATGGCCGGGGGCCAACATCCCCGCATTGTGGCGCTGGCCGCACCGACCCGGCTTCACCCGTCGCGCTTGCCGCGACGCAGCGGGCACGTCACCCATCATAGCACCTAGATCGGCTCGCCGCCGTCGCGCTCCTTCACCGCCTGCTTGAAGCCGACCTTCTCGGCGCGGGCCTTCCAGGCAAACCCCTCGGGGGTGTGGCGCGCGATCCCGTCGAACAGCGTCGCGATCAGCTGGGTCGTCGCCAGACCCATGTTCTCGTAGGCTTGGTTGATCATCAGCTTCTGCATCATGAGCTGATTCCTGGGCGCCCCCGCCATGCGGGCCGCGAGCCCCTCGACCGTCGCGTCCAGCTCGGCTTCGGGCACGGCCAGTGCCACCAGCCCCATCTGAGCGGCCTCGCGGCCTGTGATGAGGTCGCCGGTCAGCAGCAGGCGCTTCGCCCGCTCCGCCCCCACCCGATAGACCCACATCGCGGTGGTGGGGCAGCCCCAGACCCGCGCCGGCGGATAGCCGATCCGTGCGTCCTCCGCCATCACAACGAGGTCGCAGCAGAGCGCGATGTCGCTCCCGCCCGCCACCGCGTAGCCCCTGATCTTGCAGATGACCGGTTTGAAGCTGCGCCAGAGGCTCATGAAGCAGGAAGTGTTCTCGCTCATCAGGGCGTAGTCCAGCATTGGATCCCACGGGAGGTCCTGGCTGTAGGCCGCTGGCCGCGGCTGCTCGGCGTAGAGCCGGAGATCGTAGCCCGCGCAGAAAGCGCGCCCGGCCCCAGTGAGAACGATGACGTGGACCGCGTCGTCGCGGTTGGCCTCACCGACGGCCGCGCTCAACTCCTGGGGCATCTGGTCGTTGATCGCATTCAAGTTCTCGGGGCGGTTCAGGGTGATCCGGGCGATGCGCCCGTCTCGCTGGTAGAACACCGTGGACGCGGTCATGGGTTAACTCCTCCCTGTCTAACCCCTCAGCTCCTGATCGCCGCCGCCTCGATTCCCAGCTCCGCGAGCTTGGCCGCCGTGGGCCGGCCCGTTTCGGGATTCCAGCCGGCCATCTCGTAGTACACCCGGCGCGCGGCCAGGAACTCGGCGGGATCGATCCGCTGGCCCTTGAGCGGGCCGTTGCCGATCCCCTCGTGCAGCCGTTGCGGAAGCACGTCGTCCTCGGGGGTGAAGCCCTCCCGGCAGTTGAAGAGGCGCGCCAGCGTGTTGGCCCGTTCCCCGACCTTCAGCACCTCGTAGAGGCTCATGTTCCAGCCCGTCACCGAGTTGACGTACGAGACCAGCGGCGCCGGCTCCAGGCTGTTCAGCGGCGTGCCGACGAAGTCGCACATGCCGACCGCATTGTAGAAACTCCACAGCTGCTGGGTCACGAAGAAGGCCCTCACCTTGGCCGCGTCGAGCGCCAGCGGGTCGAGGGGCTCGATGAGGCCCAGCGCCCCCATCGGGTGGCCCGTCGGATGGAACCCGGCG
>JAHFDN010000043.1 GCA_023248995.1 Candidatus Rokuibacteriota bacterium | reverse complement strand
CCGTCAACACGAATACTTGTTGAGCGCCTGAAACTCGACGATCCACAAGTTCAGGTGAAGCTGCGGGTCCCCTAGGCTGTAATAGAGCTTTTGAGCCGTCCGCAAGCGGACCGTCACCCTGCCCGAATCTCCGGCCAGAAGAACCGGATCCTGACCCTCGGCGTTGCCCGCCAGCCTGGCGAGGGGCAGGACCTCCCTGGCTCGACTCGTGATCTGATACCGAAAGGTCACGGCGACGGTGTTCGAAGGCACCGCCTGGGACAGGTCGATCTCCTTGAACACCCTACCCCTCCGTCCCCCGATAGGACCAGTCCAGAAGCTCGACGGGGTGAAGAACCCGGATGTCGAGCCCCCGCTGCTTGAGCCCCTTCTCGATCTGAAGGGAGCAGCCCGGGTTCCCGCTCACCACCACCTCGGCGCCCGTCTCCTTGAGCCGCTCGATCTTCCGATCCAGGAACTGCTGGGCCGGCTCGGGATGAAGAAGATTGTAGATCCCGGCGCTGCCGCAACAAAAGTCCGATTCGGCGAGCTCAACGAACCGGATTCCCGGGATCGCTTTCAGGATCGTCCTGGGTTCCTGCCGGACCTTCTGACCGTGAGCGAGGTGGCAGGCGTCGTGGTACGTCACAGTGCGCTTCACCGGGTGGAGTCGGCCGTTCAACGGAGCCTGGGCCAGGAGCTGGGAGACGTCACGCACCTTCTTGCTGAAGGCGTCGGCCCGCTGGGCGTAGGCCGGGTCGCCGTGGAGCAGCTCCCAGTATTCCTTCATGATCGAGCCGCATCCGGCCGCGTTGACCACCACGAGATCCACCCGGGCACGCTCGAAGGCGTCGATGGTCTTTCTCGCCAGCTCCTTGCCCCGTTCCCGGTCCCCCTCGTGGACGAGGAGCGAGCCACAGCACCCTTGATCGGGCGGGATCACCACCTCGTAGCCGTTCTCGCTCAAGACCCGGGCCGTCGCGCTATTCACCTGGGGGAAGAAGAAGCGCTGGACGCAGCCGATGAGAAGCCCCACCCGTCCCCGCCGCTCGCCTTTGGCCGGTAGTACGTCCGACAGCTCTTTGCGCAGGCGGCCGTCGGGAATGGCCGGGAGGAAAGCTTCCATCTGTCCCAGGCGGCCGAAGAGGCGCAAGATCCCTGAGGCCCTGACCAGCGTCTGGAGGCCGACCCGCTGGTAGAACCGCAGGAGGCCCGCAATGGCGCGCAGGCGCCCGAGGTCGGTGAAAGTATGGAGGACCAGCTCGCGGAACCGCCGAGTGGAGGGGGAATACTGATAGTGCCGTTCGATCTGCCCCCGGGCGCTCTCCATCAGGAAACCAAATTTGACGCCCGAGGGGCATGCCGTCTCGCAGGCCCGGCAGAGGAGGCAGAGGTTCATGTGCTTGGCGAAGTTGTCGGTGAGGCCGATCCTCCCTTCGGAAGCCTCCCGGATGAGGTAGATCCGTCCCCGCGGACTGTCCATCTCGTTGCCGAGGACGAGGTAGGTCGGGCACGTGGGAAGGCAAAAGCCGCAGTGGACGCAGTCGAGGGCGATCTCTTTGTCGGGGGGGTCCAGCTGATCGAACGCACTCGGGCCGCTCTTCACCGCTGATTGGACCGCCATCTCAAATCCCTCCCACGAACCTGCCCGGGTTCAGGATCCCCTGAGGATCAAACTCCGCCTTGGACCGCTGCATCAAGGGAAGAGCCTTCCCAACCGGTCCCCAGACATCCACGCGGCTCTTGACCTCGGGCGACGCCTTGAGGATGACGAGGTTCCCTTCGGCCTCCTGGGCAAAGGCCCGAAGTCGGCTCACGCTCTCGACCACCGCCTGCTGGAACCGCTCGGGCGAAGCAGCATCGCCCGTGAGGTAGTACCGGACGATCCCCGACCCGGCCTCGGAAATGACCCCGAGCCTCAAGCCGTGCTGGCCGGCCACCTCCTCCCCCACCCTCACGGCCTCGGCCACCTTGGTGAGGAGGACGCTCGCCTTCAGGACCGCCTGAAGGCCGTCGCCGAGGGCGAAGTCCCGGGTCGCTCGCCAGAAGGCGTCATGGGGACCGCCCTCCAGCATGTGCCCGTCGGCGCCGCCCGCCTCGCGGCTCATGCGTCTCACCGTCTCCAGCTGAGCATCGACCGCTTCGCGGCGAACGCTGCCGACGGCGAGGGCCAGGCCATAACTCCCCTCGGGCCAAGGGAGCCCTGCCGCCGCGGCAACGCGACGCGACGCCTCGACGTTCATGAGCTCCGCGGCGAACGGAACCAGCGGGGAGTCCAGGATGCTGGCGACGAGCCGCTTGAGCCCGTCGAGGGAGGCGAAGGGCGCAAGGTAGGTCTTTTCGACGGCGGGCACGGGGTAGAGCCGAAACGTCGCCTCGACGATGATCGCCAGCGTCCCGAGGGAGCCGATATAGAGCTTGTTCAGGTCGTACCCGGTGACGTTCTTGACGACCTTGGCCCCGGCCTTGGTCACCTTCCCGTCAGCGTGGACGAGGCGGGTCGCGATCACGAGGTCTCTCGAGGCACCGTAGCGGAGCCGCCTCGGTCCGCTCGAGTTGGTTGCCAGGATCCCTCCGATCGTGGCCGCGTCGGCGTCGGGCGGATCCAGGGCGATGAACTGTCCGTTCCGCCCCAGGATCTCCTGAGCTTCCTGGAGCCGAGTGCCCGCGCGGAAGGCGGCCGTCATGTCGGCTGGCTCATAGTCCACGATCCCCCCGAGGCGGGAGAGAGCCAGGACGAGGTCAACCCGGGCGGGGATGCCGCCCAACGCCATCTTCGTCCCGCTCCCCCGGGGAACCACCTTCAGCCACTCGGCCGACGCGAAAGCCATGACGGCCGAGACCTCCTCCGCCGACCCGGGAAAGGCCACGGCCCTGGGAGCCCTCCCGTCGACGGCGTACCGTGAGGCCTCAGAGCCGGCCACCACGTGCTCACCGCCGACCAGGCCGCCCAGGCGATGAACGAGGGTCTCGTCAGACAGCACGGTCTCCTCCTATGCGGGCCCGAGGACCTTGTCCAAGATTTGGCGCTGGCCCGCCGCCCCAACCTCGACGCCCGCCTTGGCGGTGGGGAAGATCTTGCCGGGGTTCATGAGACCGTCGGGGTCAAAGGCCTTCTTCGCCTTTCGCATCGCCGCGAGGTCGTCACCGGTGAACATGAGGGGCATGAAGTCCCGCTTCTCCAGGCCGATGCCATGTTCCCCCGTGAGGCTGCCACCCATGTCGACACAGGCTTTGATGATCTCCGCCCCCATCGCCTCCGCCTTGTGTAGCTCCCCTTCGTTGGCCGAGCTGTAGAGGATGAGGGGGTGGAGGTTGCCGTCGCCGGCGTGAAAGACATTGGCCACCCGGAGGCCGTACTTCTGGGAAAGGTCGCCGATGAGTCTCATGATCGAGGGGAGCTTCGTTCTCGGGATCACGGAATCCTGCACGTAGTATTCCGGGCTGATCTGCCCCATGGCGGCAAAGGCAGCCTTCCGTCCCTTCCAGAGCAGGAGCCGCTCGTTGTCGTCCTTCGCCACCCGGATCTCCCGGACCTGGTTCTCTTTGAGAACCTCCTTGATGGGCTCGACCAGGGCCTCCACCTCGTCTTTCGGCCCGTCCACCTCGACGAGGAGGACTGCCACGGCGTCCAGGGGATATCCCGCCGCCACCCCCTTCTCCACTGCCTGGATAGCGTTGTTATCCATCATCTCGATGGCGACCGGGATGATCCCTCGACCCACGATCCCGGAGACGCTGTTCGACGCATCCTCGATGGTGTTGAAGACCCCCATCAAGGTCTTGACCGCTTCGGGCTTGCGCATGATTCTGACGAAGACCTTGGTGGCGATTCCGAATGTCCCCTCCGAGCCCACGAAGACCCCGGTGAGGTCGTAGCCGAGCGGATCGAGCGTCCTTCCCCCGAGCCTGACGACCTCACCGTTGGGGAGGACCACCTCCAATCCGAGGACGTGGTTCGTCGTGACCCCGTACTTCGGCGTGCGCGGGCCGCCGGAGTTCTCGGCCACGTTCCCGCCGATGCTGCACGCGGTCTGGCTGGCCGGGTCCGGCGAATAGTAGTAGCCCCGCGGGGCGAGCGCGTTCGTGAGCCACACGTTCACCATGCCGGGCTCCACCACGGCCCGCTGGTTCTCGTAGTCCACCTCCAGGATCCGGTTCATCCGGTTGAGCCCGATCAGCACCCCTCCCTCGACGGCGAGCGCCCCGCCCGAAAGACCCGTGCCCGCTCCCCGAGCCACGAAGGGGATCTTTTCCCGGTGGCAGACCTTGACGACTCCGGCCACCTGTTCTGTGGATTGGGGGAGGACGACGATGTCCGGCATGGCCTTGAAGACAGTCAACCCGTCCGTCTCGTAGACCCTGAGCTCGCCGGCATCGACGACCACCGCCTCGGCACCGACGATCCCGGCCAACACCTTGGCGATCCGTTCCTTCTCCATCACCCGTTCCTCCCGCCACCCGATCTGTTGGGACCCCCCACCATCGCCCGTCGCGGCGGCAGTATATCACAAGCCGACCGGCGGTTTGGCCCCGTGTGCGCCCCCGCCGCGGGGACGCGCCGGGGCCTCGTGCTTGCCCGCGTCTTCGCGCCGGTGGTATCCTGCCGCCATGGATCTCGAGATGATCCGAGGCCTCGTGGTGACGAACACCACGAAGCTCGTGCTGCTCTCGCTCGACGGGCTCGGCGGGCTCCCCCACCCCGACACCGGCAGGTCGGAGCTCGAGACGGCCCGCATCCCCCACCTCCACGCCCTCGCGGGGCGCTCAGCCTGCGGCCTTATCCGCCACGTGGCCCCCGGGATCACGCCTGGAAGCGGGCCAGGGCACCTCGGGCTCTTCGGGTACGACCCGCTGCGCTACCAGGTCGGCCGGGGGGTGCTGGAGGCCCTGGGCATTGACTTCGACCTCCGGGCGGGCGATGTGGCCGCGCGCGGGAACTTCTGCACCGTGGACCGCGCCGGCAGGATCACCGACCGCCGGGCGGGCAGGATCCCCACGGAACTCTGCGCGAGCCTCTGCCAGCGTCTCCGACAGATCCGCCTCCCGGGAGTGAAGCTCTTCGTGGAGCCGGTCAAGGAACACCGCTTCGTGCTCGTGCTGCGCGGCACGGGCCTCTCGGGCGAGCTGTCGGAGAGCGACCCGCAGGCCCTCGGCGTGCCGCCGCGCCCGGTCAAGGCCCTCGCCCCGGCGGCTCGGCGGACCGCCGCTCTCACGAACGGCTTCGTCGCGGCCGCCAAGAAGGCCCTGGCCCGGCAGGCGCCGGCCAACATGGTCCTCCTCCGGGGCTTCGACCGGCTCCCGCGGCTCCCCGCGTTCCCCAGGACCTTCGGCCTCAAGGCCGCGGCCATCGCCGCATACCCGATGTACCGAGGGCTGGCGCGCCTCGTGGGAATGGAGGTGCTGAAGACCGGCGCGACGTTCGCCGACGAGGTCGGCACGCTCCGCCAGCACTGGGAGGGTTACGACTTCTTCTTCGTCCACTACAAGGACACCGACAAGGCGGGCGAGGACGGGGACTTCCCGGGCAAGGTGGCGGCCCTGGAGCGCTTCGACACGCTCCTGCCCGAGATCCTGAGCCTCAAGCCCGATGTGCTCGCGGTCACGGGCGACCACGCGAGCCCGGCCCTCCTCAAGGGTCACGGCTGGCAGCCGGTCCCGGTGTTGCTCTGGAGCACCTTCTGCGGGGCCGATCCGGTCACCCTGTTCACCGAGCGCGCGTGCGCGGCGGGGACGCTCGGCACCTTCCCCGCCCAGGACCTGATGCCGCTCGCCCTGGCCAACGCCCTGCGACTGACCAAGTTCGGCGCTTGAAGAAGACGGGCGCCTCGGCCAACCATGGGAACCTTTGAGACGACGCCCCCGGACCTCCAGGCGCTTCTCCCCCAGCGCATCAGCCAGCTCGGCCTGAAGCTCGAGGGCTCGCCCGTCGAGCGCTACGTGAAGATCCTCTACGCCGACCTCGAGCGGAAGGGGCTGAAACACTTCCGGCCTCCCTGCTACCTCACCGACGAGTGGGGCTGCCCCTCCGGGGAGCCGATCATCGGCATTCCCTTCTACCTCGCCGATCCCAAGCTGGCGCGACTCGAGCAGGAGATGGACGACCTGGAGGACGCCCGAGAGATCCGCATGTATCTCCGCCACGAGGCCGGACATGCGTTCGGCTACGCCTACAAGCTCTACGAGACCCCGGAGTGGCGGGAGCTCTTCGGACCGTTCAACCGGCCCTACCGCGAGCGGTACCGACCGGTCCCCTTCGACCGCCATTTCGTGCGGCACATCGAGGGCTGGTACGCCCAGAAGCACCCCGACGAGGATTTCGCCGAGACCTTCGCCGTGTGGCTGACGCCGCGCTCCCGTTGGCGGGACCGCTACCGCGGGTGGCCCGTCATGCGGAAGCTCCGCTACGTGGACCGGATGGCCCGCACGCTCGGCGATGCGGAGCCCCCCGTCCGCCTGGCCTCCACCGACATCACCGTGGAGGAGATGGACATGACGGTCGAGGAGTTCTTCCTGGCGAACCAGCCGGAGATGGGCGCCGTGGACGTCGGGCTCGAGAACGACCTCCCGGACTTCTTCGTCCGCAAGGGGCGGCGGACCAAGGGCATCCGGCCGGCGTGGGAGCTCGTGCGGGAACACCGAGCCCCGTTGATCAACAAGATCGAGTACTGGACGGGCGTCCGCCGCAGCGTGGTGCGCGCGCTGGTGGACAGCATCCAGAACGCCGCCGAGCGACTCCGGCTCTACGTCGAGACGAAGGCCGAGCGCACCGCGCTCGTGGAGCTGACGACCTACGCGACCACCCTCAGCATGAACTACCTGACCCGGGGCAGCTTCATCCCCAGGGTCCGGCACCGGCTCGCCGGGGCGCAACCCACCGCTCCGGCCCCAAAAGCCAGGGAAACCGATGGCGAGACTCAGAGTCGCGATCGCGCACGGGCCTGACGACGCCCCCCCGCGGCCCGCCAGGGCGCCTCGGCGAAAGACCGACGTCGAGGAGATCACCCTGGTGCTGCGGCGAGCCGGCCACAGGACGCTGTCCGTCGTCGTGGACGGGGCGCCCACGTGCCTCAAGCGGCTGGCCAGCGTGGATGCCGATTTGATCTTCAACCTCGTGGAGGGCTTCGGCGACGACAACACCAAAGAACCCCACGTGGCCGCGTACTACGACCTCCTCGGCCTGCGCTACACCGGCTCGGGACTGCGCGGCCTCTCCCTCGCCATGGACAAGGCGTTGACGAAAAAGGTCCTGGCGTTCCACCGCGTGAAGACGCCGAAGTTCGCGACGGTCTTCCGCGGCCGCCTGGACTGGGCCCACGACATCGACTTCCCGGTCATCGTCAAGCCGGTGCGCGAGGACGGCTCCATCGGGATCGGCTTCAGCGCGCTGGCCGGCAGCATCAAGGAGCTCATGGAGCGGATCGACCAGCTCCACGCCGACTTCAACCATCCCGTGCTGATCGAGCAGTACATCGACGGGCGCGAGATCTACGTCGGGGTGATCGGCAACGCGCGGGCCGAAGCGTTCCCGCCGGTCGAGCTCGACCTCTCCCACCTGCCCAAGGGGACGCCCCGGATCGCCAGCAACGAGGTGAAGTGGCAGGAGGGGACGCGCGCCTACCGGGGCAGCAAGGTCCGCATCCCCCACGACCTCCCCCAGGACGTCGCGAAAACCATCCAGCAGGCCGCCCTCACGGCGTTCCAGGCACTCCAGCTTCGCGACTACGCCCGCTTCGATTTTCGGATCACTCCCGACAACAAGGTCTACCTGATCGAGGCCAACCCGAACCCGTACCTCTATTCCGGGGCCGAGTTCATCAAGGGCGCCCGCGCCTCGGGCCGCACCCACCCGGAGACGATCCTGGAGATCGTCGAGCTGGCCCAGGCGCGCTACCGCCTGCGCGGGTAGCCCCGCCCCCAGTGGCCGCTGACACCGCGCTGCCCGTTTACACGGTGCTCCCGTTCGTCGCCATGCTCTTATCCGTCGCCGTCTGCCCGCTCTGGATGCCGCACTGGTGGGAGCGCAACCTGAACAAGTTCCTGGTCTCGGCCGCGTGGGGGCTCCCCGTCCTCATCCTGTATCTGGGCCGGCAGCCGTCGGCGCTCCTCGGGATGGGCGAAGAGTACGTCTCCTTCATCGTCCTCCTGGCCGGTCTCTACGCGATCTCGGGGGGAGTCCTGCTCCGGGGCGACCTGGAAGCCACCCCGCTCGTCAACACGACCTTCCTGGCCCTGGGGTCTCTCCTGGCGTCCTTCATCGGGACCACCGGCGCCTCCATGCTCTTGATCCGCCCACTCCTCCAGACCAACCGGGAACGCGCCCGCGTCACGCACACCGTGATCTTCTTCATCTTCCTGGTGTCCAACATCGGGGGAATGCTCACGCCGCTCGGAGATCCCCCGCTGTTCCTGGGATATCTCCAGGGCGTTCCCTTCGCGTGGACCTTTCGGTTGTGGCGCCCCTGGCTCCTCATGGTCGCGACGCTCCTGCTCGTCTATTTCGTCTGGGATTCGGTCCACCACGCGCGCGAGCCGCTCGCCGCCCTCAGGCGGGACAGGGTTCAGATCGAGCCCCTCCGGCTCCTCGGGGGGGTCAACCTCCTCTGGCTGGCCGGCGTGGTGCTGGCGGTCGCCTTCCTCCGGGAACCCATTCGGGAGATCCTCATCGCGGCGCTGGCCGCCGTCTCGCTCTGGCGCACCCCGCGGGAAATCCGACGCGCCAGCGGCTTTTCCGCCTACCCGATGGTGGAGGTGGCCGTCCTCTTCTTCGGGATCTTCCTCACCATGATCCCGGCGCTGGAGCTGCTCAGAACGCGCGGCGCGGAGCTGGGGGTGAGGGAGCCCTGGCAGTTCTTCTGGGCCACCGGCGTCCTTTCGTCGTTCCTCGACAACGCGCCCACGTACCTCACCTTCCTCGCGCTCGCTCAGGGGCTCGGCGTGGCGGACGAGGTCGTCGGGGTCACCCACGCGCTCCTGGCCGGGATCAGCGTCGGAGCCGTCGCCATGGGAGCCAACACGTACATCGGGAACGCACCCAACTTCATGGTGAGATCCATCGCCGAGCAGGCAGGCGTGAAGATGCCCAGCTTCTTCGGCTACATGGCCTACAGCGGCGGTATTCTGATCCCGCTGTTCGTCGCAGTGACGTTCCTCTTCTTCTAGCCGCGAGAGTTGCCCTCGTTGGAAGACGGGTGGTATGCTGCCGGCATGGATCTCGATCTCATCCGGAATCTCGTCGTCCCGAACACGACGAAGCTGCTCCTCCTCTCGCTCGACGGGCTCGGCGGACTCCCCCACCCCGAAACCGGGAAGTCGGAGCTGGAAACGGCGCGCATCTCCAACCTCCACGCCCTCGCGACACGCTCGGCCTGCGGGCTTGTCCGTCACGTGGGGCCTGGGATCACGCCTGGGAGCGGGCCGGGCCATCTCGGGCTCTTCGGCTACGATCCGCTCCGGTTCCAGGTCGTCCGGGGAGTCCTGGAGGCCCTGGGCATCGACTTCGAGCTCCGCGCGGGCGACGTCGCTGCGCGGGGCAACTTCTGCACC
>JAHFDN010000011.1 GCA_023248995.1 Candidatus Rokuibacteriota bacterium | reverse complement strand
GCTCGATCTGCTCTCGGACGGCAACAATCCCTGGGCTCTCTCCCAGCAACTCGGCCAGCGGGACCATCGTTGGGGGGTATGGTACTGATTTTGACCGCTCGCTGCTGGTGATTTTTCACCACCGCCGCGGTATCCAGTCACGCCGATTCATCGCAACTACCTGTTTCCTTAGACATTCAGACCTGGCACCGGCGTTGCCTCTCTCAACGGATCGACTGAATCCCGAGGGGAGAGCGCCTCGGGCGAGGGAGGAGCCCAAGATGATTTGGCGAATTCTCGCGTACCCCCTGACGATCCTTCTCACCTACTACCTTGCGTCGTTCGTTCAAGCGTTCCTTCATTGTCTGGTCGGCCATTCCGTCTTCGGCCGGTCTCTCCAGCAGACCCACGTTCGCTCCCATCACGGCCTCTACGCGAACGACCTTCTCGTCTCCGACCAGTACACCGACGAGGAGGAGAGCCTCACCTTCTACTACGTCATTCCGACCATCATCCTTGTGGCCCTGGCGTACTTCCTGTTGCCGCTGGATATCCTCCTGGTCCATCTGGGGTCGCTCGCCCTCACCTTCTACGCTCACGTCTACCTGCACGTCCACTATCACCTGACGAACAGCTGGTTGAAGCGCTTCGAGTGGTTCAGGCGGAAGCGGCGGCTCCATTTCGTCCACCACGCTGATATGTCCAAGAATTTCGCCGTGGTGGAGTTCTTCTGGGACCGCGTGTTCGGCACGTACGAGGCCCTGCGAGCCTGACCGGAGGTGGCGCGCATGGAACCACTGATCATCGCCCTTGCGCTCTTGTCCGTGAACTACTACGCGACGACGTTCAGCATCTGGTTCGGCCACTGGTTTTCGCACCTCAACTGGAGCCCGTTTCGGGGGTTTCATGTGCTGGGCCACCACAGGCTCTATCCGACCTCGCGCCACCTTCTCTCGGACCGCTTCCGCTACGGGTCGGGGAGGCACGACAGCATTTGGGCTCTGGTCCCGTGGCTCCTCTTGCAGGCGATCGTTGCCCTCGCGGCCCTGCCGGCCCGGCTGTTTCTGGTCTGTCTGTTCGAGATCGTCGGCATCACGATCGTGACGAGCTACATCCACATGCAGTTTCACCTTCGAGACTCGAAGCTGGAGCAGTTCAAATGGTTTCTCAGCGCGAGGCGAGTGCACGCCCTTCATCACGATCTCGACAAGAACTTCATGGTGGCGGACCACTTCTGGGACCGGTGCTTCAGGACCTACGCCGATGGGGGCACGCAGGTCGCCAGCGCAAGGCGATTCGCGTCGCTGCTGTTCTTTCTGCTGACCACAGCCCCGGCCGTGGCCGGGGGCGAAGGCTTCTTAGACCTCTACGGCGGCGCCGCTCTGACCCGGGCCGACGTGACGGCCAAGGAGTTCTCACCATTCCTGCCACCTGTCAGTCTTCGACGGAATGTGACCTTCGACCCGTCGGCCACGTTCGGCGGCCGTGCCGGCCTCTGGTTTGAGTCTGTGCCCTGGCTCGGACTTGCCTTGGACGTTTCTTCCTTTCGCGCGGAGGGAGACGGCGTCGAGATCGCAGTCTATCCCATCTCCACCCTGTTGATGCTCCGCTGGCCCCTGCTGACGAGCGAGGAGCTTCCGAAAGGCCGTCTGCAACCGTACGCGGCCATCGGCGGCGGCCCCTTCATCGTCCCCGAGTTCAAAATTGACTTCCGACCAGCGGTCGCCGAGAAGATCTCCTCGTTCTCGGTGAAAGGCGGGCTCGACGTTCGAGGCGGACTTGCCTGGCAACTCAGCCGGCATTTCGCGCTCTTCACCGAGTATCGATTCACTCACTTCAGCGTCGGGTTCGAGGAAAGAGGCTGCCTCACGTTTGCATGCGCAATCTTTCCGCTCGGGGGGGAGGCAACTCGGAGAAAGGCGGACGCTACGCTGGACACCCACCATTTCCTCGTCGGCGTCTCCTTTCGCTTTTAGGCGGGATTTCCGATATGGACCCAATCCCACCCCTCCGTCGTGGCGTTGAACGAGCGGACCATCCCGCGGTCAGCTCGGTCGCCCTTCCCAAGGCCGTTGACGGAAGTCCTTCTCGCGACGTACGGCCCGTGTTCGCCCCGATTCGTCTGAGCATGTCGGCTCCGGCCGCTCCTTCCGGAGACACCCCCGCCGGTTGGAAGCCCGCGCCTCATCGCCATCGCTCCGGGTGTGGGACCCGCGATCAGGTGGGGTGCCACGCGAGTCGCTCGATGCGGCCGAGGATCTGCCGAAAGAGGTTCCGCGTCAAGTGGCTCTCGGCAAGCTGGAGAATGAAGTACCGGGGAGGGTGGATGAGAGTCGGAAGACACCGCCTGCTGATTCTCGGACTGACCGTCGCGTTGCTCGTCGGGCAGTGGGGCTGCGCGCTAAAGCCCTACCGGGCACCGTCAGAGGAGATCAGGGCGCAGTTCGGCACCGTCGGCGTGATCTCCCGGCGCCTCGTCCCGGAGGCGGCGCTTGAGGGGCCGACGGGCGGGAAGGGAGCGGGTGCCGCAAAAGGGGCGGGGCTGGGCGCAGGTTACTCGCTCTTGTACGGCGTAGGGGGAGGCGCATACTCGGGCAACCCGCTCGGCTTCGCCATTGGTGTCGCCCTGGGGGTCGGGCTCGCCCCGGTCGCCGCCTTGGTAGGAGGCATCTACGGCGCGGTCACCGCTGAGCCTGCGTCGAAGGTGCAGGAGGCGGAGCGAGCCCTCAAGAACGCCTTCGCTGAGCTGAACGTCTCGGAGGCGATCCAGGACTTGGTCCCGCAGGTCGCTACGGCCGAGACCGGCCACCGATTCGTCTCGCTTGCGGAGCATCCAGCCGCCAGTCCAGAGCCGGTGGACTATCGTTCGCCGGCGAGCGAAGGCGTCGACACGATCCTCGAAGTCAGTGTGCCGGTGCTCGGCCTGGTGGGTCCTGTCGGTGTCAACCCCCCGCTCCAGCTCGTCGTGCAGGCGTGCGCTAGGCTGATTCGGACTGCGGACGGCACTACGCTCTACACTCTTCCGCCGGTAGCGACTCACCCTCTGGCCTACGCGAGCCCGGGGCGAAAGTTCGTCGAGTGGGGGGCCGAGGACGCCCGCCTGTTCCGCGAGGAGCTGGACCGAGCCTACCAGACCCTCGCCGAGAAGATCGTCGAGGAACTGTTCCTCTTCCATCCTGGGCCCGGGCGCCGGTGGAGGGCGCCTGCCGTCGGCGGACAGCCCGCCCGATGCCCAACGACCGTGGAGAGGGTCGCTTCATGAAGCGTCGGCTGTCCCGCTGCTTCCGGCTCGCCGTGCTGTCCGTGGCCATGGTACTCGCCGGCTGCACGGTGTCGGCGCCCATCTATGGGCTCCGGCCCGAGTACCCCAAGGCCCGGTTCGACGCGCATAGGCCGGGAGTTGTATTTGCCGAGGTTAACTCGCGCCAGCCGACCTTGCGGTGGGAAGGGTTCCCGACGCAGGGTGACCGGGAAGCGGACACACAGGGGCTGCTGGGCCGAATCCGCAATGTCACGTACGACCTGCGGGTCTTCCGCGCCGAGCGTGGCTTCCCCACAGGGCCAATCTACACCCGGCGCGGACTGCCGGCGCCATCGCATACGCTTGAAACGCCGCTGGAGCCCTCCACGGAGTACTTTTGGACGGTCAGGGCTCGATTCGCGCTAGATGGGCGGACCCGCCTGACGCCATGGGGACGAATTGCCCTGTACGGGTCCAGCGATCTTCTCGTCCCGAGCCGTTTCTACTACGGGCTCAGGACCCCTTCGAAGTGAAGCGGGCTTCTAGCCGCGGGTTCGGGCTCACACATACGGTACGCTCCTGCAGGCCTCGGACCCGAAGACGTGCTCACAGTCATTTTGGCCCCTGAATCGCCGGAGAAATTCTCCCGCTCGCTTGAGAGCAAAGCGGCGGATTGCATTCGTGATGCCCTCGAAGCGACCCATTCTACCGTACGGATGGTTCCTTCCGACAAGTTCCGCCAGTTCGCATTTTTGGCGGGGCTGGAATTGAAGATCGCGATTTGAACCAGCGAACGTCGCTTAGTGCCGGATTATAGCTACTCCCTGTCGGAACAGAACCTGGCGATTCCAACCCGGTGCCAGCACAGAATTTTTCCCCGTTCGTCTGGGACCCAGCTTATAGGCGTGATGGAAGTACTGGAAAAAAAGAAAAGCGCCAGAGAGGGCCTGTAAGCCGGGTCCTGTACCCTGAGCGGTTTCCCGTCCCAGGGCGACGGTCATTTCTCTAGGATGCCGGTTGCCCGGCACCTCAAGCGGCCTGACCCGAGAGCATTGGGCGGGCGACCCGCTCTCCTATTCGGCCTTGCTCCGGGTGGGGTTTACCGAGCCAGCCCGGTCACCCGGACTGCTGGTGAGCTCTTACCTCACCGTTTCACCCTTACCGTCTCGCGACGGCGGTCTGCTTTCTGTGGCACTGGTCCGTGGGGTTTCCCCCCCTGGGCGTTACCCAGCACCCTGCCCTGCGGAGCCCGGACTTTCCTCCCGCCGCGTTGCCGCGGCCGGCGACCATCCGGCCTTCTCTGGCGCCATCTTTAAAGAGCGTACTAGCAGAGGGAGTATACCATGCCCCCTCACCCCGCCTCTCCCCAGCGGGGCGAGGAGAAGAGGTGAGGGGATTATGAGTGGGCGAGGCGGGCGCGGTTGGCGAGGCGGTCGGCGGCGCGGTTCAGCTCGCGGGGGATGTGCTCGATGGCGAACGTCTGGAAGGCGCGCGCCAGGCGCCGGGCCTCCTCGTGGAGAGGTTTGAGCTTCGCGTCCCTGACCTTGTACTCGCCGAGGAACTGGCGGACGAGGAGCTGGGAGTCGGAGCGCACGCTCACGTGTTTGGCGCCGAGCCGCCGCGCCTTCCTGAGGCCGGCGAGGAGGGCCTGGTACTCGGCCTGGTTGTTCGTCACGTGGCCGATCGCCTCGCCCCACGCCTCCACGGGCGTGCCGTGGGTGTCTTCCACGACGACGCCGATAGCCCCGGGGCCGGGGTTGCCCTCGACGGAGCCGTCAATATGAAGGATGAGGGTGGAGTAGCGAGTCACCGGTTGGCTTCAGGTGCCGCGCTCGCGAAAGCGAGCGACCTTACCGGGCACCCGAACCACTTTCACTGGTGAGGGTCGGGGAGCCAGTAGAGGAACCGGCCACAGCTCTCGCACGTCAGGAGGGCGGACTGCTGCTTGACCTCCTGAAGACGCTGGGGGGTGAGCGTCATCCGGCAACCGGAGCAGATCGCGGCGCCTTCCACCGACAGCACCTGGGCCACGGCGAGGCCGCCCCGGTGGCGGAGGAACTTTTCGTACTCGGCGAGCAGGTCCCTCGGGAGCTCGCGGGCGAGCGAGCCGCGCTCGCCCCGGAGGCCTTCCACCTCGGCCTCGACGGCGGCCAGGCGCTGGCGGATCGCGCTCTCTTCCTGCTGGCCCTGGGCCTCGCGGCTCTTGAGCTCGGCCTCGGCCTGGCGGATCTCCCCGGCGAGCCGCTCCTGGGTTTCCATGAGGGCGAGGATCTCTTCCTCGATCCTCGACTTCTCCTGCTTGATCTCCTCGATCTCCCCCAGGACCAGAGAGTACTCCTTGTTGGTCTTGACCTCGTAGAGGCGCCCCTCGGACTTCTGCCGCTTGACGGCCGAGACCTCCAAGTCCTTCTCCTTGGCGCGGATGTCCTTCCTGGCCGCGTCGCTCTTCCCCTTGAGCGTCTCGACGCTCTTCTGCGCCTCGGCCACCGCCGCCCGGATCGCCTCGATCTGGCCCGGGAGCCGGGCGAGCTCCCCCTCTAGGCCGGCGATCCTGCTGTCCAGCGTCTGGAGGTCGATCAACGTCTCGAGCTGCTGGTCCACGCCTCCTCCGTCAACATGGTGGGCCCACCCGGACTCGAACCAGGACCTTACCGGTTATGAGCCGGCGGCTCTACCAATTGAGCTATGGGCCCAGGCGCCATCATACCATCAGGTCTCGAGGAAGCTCCGGAGCTTCTTGGACCGGGACGGATGGCGGAGCTTCCTGAGCGCCTTGGCTTCTATCTGCCTGATTCGTTCTCTCGTCACCGCGAAGTCCTGGCCGACCTCCTCGAGGGTGTGCTCGCAGCCGTCGGAGAGCCCGAAGCGGAGGCGGAGGACCTTCTCCTCGCGCGGCGTGAGCGTGTTCAGCACCTTGTTCGTCTGCTCCCGGAGCGAGAGCCCGATGATGGACTCCACGGGGGAGACGACCTGCTTGTCCTCGATGAAGTCGCCGAGATGGCTGTCCTCCTCCTCGCCGATGGGCGTCTCCAGCGAGATCGGCTCCTGGGCGATCTTGAGGACCTTGCGGACCTTTTCGACGGGAACGTCCATCTTCTGGGCGATCTCCTCCGGCGTGGGCTCGCGCCCCAGCTCCTGGACCAGCTGGCGCGAGGTGCGGATCAGCTTGTTGATGGTCTCGATCATGTGCACCGGGATGCGGATGGTGCGGGCCTGGTCGGCGATGGCGCGGGTGATAGCCTGGCGGATCCACCAGGTGGCGTAGGTGGAGAACTTGTAGCCGCGCCGGTACTCGAACTTGTCCACGGCCTTCATGAGGCCGATGTTCCCCTCCTGGATCAGGTCGAGGAACTGGAGCCCGCGGTTGGTGTATTTCTTGGCGATGGAGATGACGAGGCGGAGGTTGGCCTCCACCATCTCCTTCTTCGCCCGGGCCGCTTTCTGCTCGCCGGCCTTGATGAGGGCGACGATACGCTTCAGCTCGTCCGCTCCCGCCTGCGCCCCCTCCTCGGCCCGGCGGATTTTCTGGCGCGCCACCCACACGAGCCGCTCCTTGATGCTTCCGAATCGCGTCGCGGCCCTCTGGTAGAGATCGCGGTCGCCCTCGTCCCCGTCGTCCTCGGAAAGCGAGTCAAGGAAGGCGTCCACGGCGGTGGGCTCGGGGCGCCTGCCGTCGCTCCAGAGGGCGATCTCGCGCTCGGCGCGCACGACCTTCTCGACGAGACGCTTGAGATCCAGCACCCAGAGGTCGATCCGCGCCGGGTGGAGCGCCAAGCCCTTGAGCGTGGCCAGCACCTTGTCCTGCCTGGCCTGCGCCTGGGCCTCGAGCTTCTTCCAGGGCGGCTCGCCCTTCTTCTTCCGGCCGGCATGCCGGGCGCGGAGCCTTTTCCCCTGCTGGAGGAGCTTCTCCCGTTCGCGCAGCAGCCGGTCCATGCTGCCGAGGGCGTTGATCACGTCCTTCAGGAGGTCCTTTTCCCGCTCCTCGGGGAACTCCTCGTCCGGGATGTCCACGACCTCTTTCACCGTGACCAGACCCTTCCTGAGCTCCTCGCGCAAGAGCCGGATCTTCTCGATGGCGAGGTTGGTCCCGAGGATGGCGCGGACGACTTCCTCCTTGCCGTCCTCGATCCGCTTGGCGAGCGCGATCTCGCCCTCCCGCGTCAGGAGGGAGACGCGCCCCATCTCCCGGAGGTAGAGGCGCACGGGATCTTCGGTGCGCCCGACGGGCCCGGGCGTGAGGTCGATCTCCGCGTGGTCCCCTTGTTCCTCGGCCTCCTCCGCGCGCTCCTCGGCGACCTCGGAGGGCAGGCGCCCGCTCTTGGCCGAGTCCACGACCTCGATATCCATGGCGCCGAACATCATCATGATGTCGTCCAGCTGGTCGAGCGAGACGATGTCCGACGGCAGGGCGTCGTTCACCTCGTCGTAGGTGAGGAAGCCCTTCTGCTTCCCCATGGAGATGAGTTTGTCCAGCTCGTCCATCTTCGGCTCGTCAGCCATCCCGCATGCCCCTCCTCAAATGGGTCGTGGCGAGCTCTCGGAGCTCCTGGGCCTGGCGCTGGAGATCCTCGAGCTGCCCCTGGAGGCGCGGCAGCGCCGGATCGCCGGTTGCCTGGGCCTGGGTGATGTCCTGCGTGACCTGCCTGATCTGCCGGGTGCGCCGCCGCATCTCGGAGCGCTTGCTGTACTCGGCGATCAGCGCGGCGGGCTCCGGCCAGGAGTGCTCCTCCACGAGGAGTGCGGCCAGGAGCCCCCGTTCGCCTTCGCCGGGGAGCTCTGACATCAGCGTCTCGGGCGACTCGGCTCGCGCCGCCTTGAGCGCCGTCAGGATGCTCCGGAGTCCGGGGTGGGACACATCCTCTTCCTCGAGGACGGGCAGGAGCGCGGCGCGGGCCTCCGCCTGGTGGACGAGGAATGCCAGGAGATCCCGCTCGGCGGCGGGGAGGCCCGGGGAGACCGGGGCGGAGGCCGCCGCGGCGCCCGCCTTGCGGAGCGAGCCCTGGAGGCGCTGGGCCTCGATCCAGAGCTGGGTCGGGTCCACGCCCAGGCGCCGCGCGGCCTCGCGCGCCAGGTCGGTGGCCTCCTGGGCGTCCGTGGTCTTGGCGAGGATGAGCGCCACGCGCGCGAAGACCGTCGCCTTGCCGCGCGCGGAGGCCGCGTTCGGCTCGGCCAGCGCCGTGTCCACGGCGTAGGCGAGGAGGCTCCTGGCGCCGGCGATCCGCTCGGCGAAGGCCTGGGCACCCTCGGCGCGGAGGAAGCTGTCGGGATCGTGGCCCGCCGGCAGGAGCGCGACCTTCAAGCGGAGGCTGTCGGCGTCCCGGAAGCTCCCGCTCCGGTTCACGGCCCAGGCGAGCCCCTCGGCGGCGGGCTCGAGGAGTTCCTCGGCCCGCTGCGCCGCCCTCTGCCCCGCCGCGTCGGCGTCGAAGAACGTGGTGACCTCGTCCGCGTGGCGGCGGACGAGCGCGAGCTGGGAGGCGGTGAACGCGGTGCCGAGCGCGGCGACGGTCTCGGTGAAGCCGTGCTGGTGGGCCATGAGGCAGTCCACGTAGCCCTCGACGAGGAGTGCCCGGTTCGTCTCGCGAATCCGGGGCTTCGCCAGGTCGAGGGCGTAGAGCGTCTGCCCCTTGCTGTAGAGCGGGGTCTCGGGGGAGTTCAGGTACTTGGGCTCCTCCGTTCCCATGGCGCGCCCGCCGAAGGCGACGACGCGCCCCTGGACGTCCCGGATCGGGAAGAGGAGGCGGCCGCGGAAGCGGTCGTAGAAGCCCGAGCCCGTCTGGCGCGGGAGGATCAGGCCCACCTGGACCAGCTGCTCCTCCGAGATGGCGTGCCCCTTCATGAAGGCGAGGAGGTGGTCCCACCCCTCCGGGGCGTAGCCGAGGCCGAAGCGCCGGGCGACCTCGGGGGCGATTCCGCGCGACTCGAGGTAGCGGCGCGCCCCTTCGCCCTCGGGGCGATGCCAGAGCGCGTCCTGGTAGAACTCGGCGGCCAGCGCCATCGCCTTGAAGAGCGCCTCCCGCTGGCCGTCGCCCTCGCTCTTCCGCTCGGCGGGGAGCGCGACCCCGGCGCGCGCGGCGAGGACGCGCACCGCCTCGGGGAACGACAGGCGGTCCTGGCGCATCAGGAAGCCGAAGGCATCGCCGCCGACGCCGCACCCGAAGCAGTGAAAGATGCCTTTCTTCGGGTTCACCATGAAGGACGGCGTCTTCTCGGCGTGGAAGGGGCAGAGGGCCTTCCAGTTCTCGCCGGCCCGCTTCACGTTCACGAACTGGCCGACCAGGTCCACGAGGTCCACCCGGGAGCGGATCTCATCGAGGAGCGGGGGCGTGAAGCTGCCGGCCATCAGTCCACCTTGAGCTCGGCCACGGTGGCCCCGCCGCCGCCCTCGTGGGGCGCGCCCGGCCTGAAGCTTTCCACCAGCGGGTGGACGGCGAGGAGCTCGTGGATCGCCTTTCTGAGGGCGCCCGTTCCTTTCCCATGCACCAGGCGGACGATGCGGCGGCCGGCCAGGAAGGCGTCGTCGAGATACTTCTCGACCAGGTCGCGCCCCTCGTCGGTGGTCTTGCCGAGGAGGAGCAGCTCCGCGGGGACGCCGACCTTCTCGGGAGCCTTGACGTGCTGCCGCCACGACGGGGCCACGGTCATCGTCTGCTGGGGCGCCGTGACGGGCGGCGTCACCCGGGCGAGGCGCCTCTGCGTCTCCTCGAGGGCCCGCTTCGAGCGCTCTTCCGTCTTGAGGCGCTCCCACTCCTCGGCCACCTTCCGGCGGATGTCGGCGAGGAGAGCCTGGGCCTCCGCCTTGGCCCGGGCGAGCATGTCCTTGGCCTTGGCCTGGGCGGCCTCGAGCTCCTTCTGGGCCCGGGTCAGGAGCGTCGCGGCGTGGAGCTCCTGCTTCTCCGCCTCCGCGGCGCGCTCTTTGCTCTGGCGAGCGTCGGCGTCCAGGCGGGCGAGCAGTTCCTGGAGATGACGGCCCTGGGTCGAGCGGTGGGTGTGCGCCGTCTCGATCAGGCGCTCGGGGAGGCCCAGGCGCGCCGCGATCGTGAGGGCGTAGCTCTGCCCGGGGCGATCGTAGAGGAGGCGGAAGGTCGGCCTGAGGCGGTCCTGGTCGAACTCGACCGAGGCGTTGCGGGCGCGGGGGTGGGTGCTGGCGAAGGCTTTGAGCGGCTCGAGGTGGGTCGTGGCCATGACGAGGGCGCCCTGAGCGTCGAGGTCTTCGAGAATCGCCCGGGCCAGAGCTGCCCCCTCGTCGGGATCGGTGCCGGCCCCGAGCTCGTCCAGGAGCACGAGCGAGCGGTCGTCCACCTCTTCCAGGATCTCCTTCATCTGCTTGACGAAGGCCGAGAACGTCGAGAGGTTCTCCGCCACGCTCTGGTCGTCCCCGATCACGGCGAAGAGGCGGGAGAACACGGGGAGCCGGCTCCCGTCCGTGACGGGCAGATGGCAGCCCGCCTGGGCCATTGAGGCCAGGAGGCCCAAGCTCTTGAGCGCGACGGTCTTGCCTCCCGCGTTGGGGCCGGTGACGACCAAGAGCGGGCGCTCGCCGTCGAGGGAGAGGTCCATGGGCACGACCGGACGCGCGGGCTCCTGCCAGCTCTGGGCCAGGAGGAGCGGGTGCCGCGCCCCGCGCAGTAGGACGGTGCGGCCTTCATCTATCTGGGGCTCGGTGGCCGTCATCCGCTCGGCCAGTAGGGCCCGCGCGAAGACCAGGTCGAGTTCGCCGATCCCTTCCACCAGCGCCTCGAGCTCGGGGAGGGAGCGGCGGACCTCGTCGGTCAGGGCCAGGAGGATCCGGGCGCACTCGGCCTCCTCCTCCCGGGCGGTCTGGACGAGGTCGTTGTTGAGCTCGACGACCCTCTCCGGCTCGACGAAGAGCGTGGCGCCGCTCTGAGAGCGGTCGTGGACGATGCCGCGCAGGCGCGGCCGCGCCTCGGCCCGGACGGGAACGACGTAGCGGCCGTGGCGGATCGTGACGTAGCGCTCCTGAAACGTGGCCTCGGCGCCCGGGGCCGAGAAGAGCGCCTCGAGCGCCTTGACGATCTGCTCGCGCTGCTCCCGGAGCGCTCGCCGGATCTGGCGGAGGCGGGGGCTCGCCTCGTCGGTGAGCGTCCCGTCGGGGGTGAGGGAGCGGGTCAGGAGGGCGTGGAGCGGGGTGAGGCTCGGGAGGCGGGCGAACCGGGCCGCGAGGGTAGGGGCGACGGTCGGCACGCTCAGGCCGTAGGCCCGGAGGCGGCTGCCGGCCTCGATCAAGGGAACCAGGGCGACGAGTTCGGCGCCTTCTAGGAGCACCCCGTCGGTGCGGGCCCGGTCCAGGCTCAGCCTGACGTCGGGGATCGACCCCCACGGGGGGGCCCCGGTCTGGGCCAGGGACTGACGTCCCTCGCGGGTTAGGGCGAGCTCGAGCCTCACGGCGTCCGGATCGGTCCGGGGCTCGAGGGTGAGGGCCCGTTCCTGTCCCATCGGCGTCTCGGCCTCGCGGGCCAGGAGCGCCCGCACCAGGTCCCACTCGACGCCCCGGCCCCAGAGACGGCCTAGGTCCATGCCCTAATCAAAAAATCGCTCGCGCCGCTGCGCCTTTTTCCGGGCTGCCAGAGCTTTCCGCTTCTCGGAGAGCTTCTTGAAGCGCTTGAGCGCGCTCTCGAAGGACTCCTCGGCCTCTAGGATGACCGTGGTCACGCACCGATTCCCCCCTTCCGGCTCGCGGCCCGCCACCGGTGCATAAACGGAAACTATATACCACGCCCCCCCCACCCTGTCAAAAGGTCCCCCGCGCTAGAGCGCGAAACGGATGGTCAGGATGTCGCCGTCGCGCACCCGGTACTCGCGCCCCTCGAGCCTCACGCCCCCCCGCTCGCGGAGCGTCGTCCAGACGGGGGTCGCCAGGAACGCCTCCACGCCGACGACCTCGGCGCGGACGAACCCGCGGGCCATGTCGCTATGGATCTGGCCCGCGGCCTCGAGGGCCGTCGCCCCGTCCCTGAGGCTCCAGGCCCGGAGCTCTTCGCCGACCACGGTGTAGAACGTGATGAGGCCGAGGAGCCGGTAGCCCACCCGGATCAGCCGGACAAGCGCCGATTCGGCGAGGCCCCACTCGGCCAGGAACTGGCGCTGCTCCTCGGGGGGGAGCTGGGTGAGCTCGCCTTCGAGCTTTCCGTCCACCGGCACCACAGGGGCGCCTTCGACGGCGGCCTCGAGGCGGGCGGCGAGGGCGAGGCTCTGGGGATCCGCGCGGTCCACGTTGGCGACGTAGCAGGCGGGCTTCGCCGTCAGGAGCCCGAGCTCCCGGATCAGGGCGCTTTCCCCGGCGTCGAAGGCGAGGGAGCGGAGCGGCGTGCCGCCCCCGAGGGCGTCCCGGCAGCGCTCGAGGAAGGCCAGTTCGGCCCGGGCGGCCCTGGGCTCAGCCCGCCCGGCGCGCCTGACCTTGTCGAGGCGGCGCTCGACGACTTCGAGATCGGCCAGGAGGAGCTCCGTGTTGACGATCGCGACGTCGCGCGCGGGGTCCGGCTCGTCGCCCGCGTGGGGAACGTCGGCCGAGCGGAAGCAGGCCACGACGTGCGCCAGGGCCAGAACGGCCCGGATGTGGGAGAGGAACTGGTTGCCGAGCCCTTCCCCGCGGCTCGCGCCCTCGACGAGACCGGCGATGTCCATGATCTCGAGGTGGGCGGGCGTGACCTTGGCCGGCCGGAGCGCGGCCGCGAGCCGGTCGAGGCGGTCGTCCGGGACCGGCACGATCCCCTTGCGGGGATCGAGGGTCGAGAAGGGGTATGGCGCGATCAGCGTGGCGGCGCCCGTGAGCGCGGTGAAGAGCGTGGATTTCCCCGCGTTGGGGAGGCCGACGAGACCGCAGGTAAAGCCCAACGGCAGAGAGCCCTTCGGGTCCTACGGGGTTCGACTTGCGATCAGCTTCAGCACGTGGTCGGCGGCCTCGGCCGAGGCCGCCTCCACCAGCGGCAGCTCGTCCAGGAGAAACGGGGAGAGGACGTGGTCCACCACCTCGTCCCTCGTGCCGGGACGCCCGACCCCGACCTTGACGCGGCGTAGCTCGTCGGTTCCCAGCGTCTCGATGAGGGAGCCCACGCCCTTGTGGCCGCCGTGGCTGCCCTTCATTCGAACGCGGACTTTGCCGAGCGGCAGGTCAATGTCGTCGTACACGAGGATGAGGTCGGAGGGGCCGAGGTGGAGGCGGCGGAGCAGGCGTGCAACGGCGGGGCCCATCGCGTTCATGAAGGCGCCGGGCTTGACGAGATAGAAGGCCTCGCCCCGCCACACGGCCTTCGCCACCTGGTGCGCCCCCTCCCGGCGCCAGCGCTTCCGGAGGGTCTTGGCCAGATGGTCCACGACGCGCTGGCCCACGTTGTGGCGGGTCCCGCGATACTCCGGGCCCGGATTCCCGAGTCCCACCACCGCTTGGAGCACGCGGCGTGACCTCGGCTACTTCTTCCGTTCCTTCTCCTCGGCCTTCTCTTCGACTTCTTCGGGCTTGGGCTTGCGCTCGGTGAGCACCTCGGGCTCCGCCGGCTGGGCCTCGGGAGCCGCCGCCGCGGGCGCGGCCACCTCTTCAGCCATGGGCGGCGACACGGTGACCACGGCCTGGCCGGGGTCGTTCAGGATTCGCACGCCCTCGAGCGGCGCCAGCATGGAGACGGTGATCACGTCGCCGATCTTGAGGGCGGAGACATCCACGGTGATCCGTTCCGGGATCTGGCCGGGGAGGCAGGAGACCTGCACCTCCCGGAGGATCATTTCCAGGATGCCGGCCTGTTCCTTCACGCCCTCGGCCTCCCCCTGGGGGAAGACGGGCACGCCCACCGTGATGGCCCGATCCATGGAGACCTCCTGGAGGTCCACGTGGATGACCTTCTCGGTCACCGGGTCGAACTGCATGTCACGGATGATGGCGGTGCGGGTACCGCCCCCGCCGTCGTCGAATTTCAGGTTCAACAGGGTTGTGCTCCCCCCGCGGCCGTGGATCACCTTCAGGACGTCGAGGGTCCGGAGCGTGAGCGCCTGGGGGGCGCCCACACCGTACAGCACCGCGGGCACGAGCCCCTCCCGGCGGAGGCGCTTGGCGACCTCTTTGCCGGTGCCCTCGCGCCGCGTGATCGTCAGCTCTTGAACCTCCATAACGTGACAGCCTCCCTTCGAGGATCAAACGAAGAGCGTCGACACCGATTCTTCGTCGTGGATGCGGCGGATCGCCTCGGCGAGGAGCGGGGCCACCGTGAGGACGGAGATCTTCTTGCTCCGCTTCTCGGGGCCGATCGGGATCGAGTTGGTCACCATGACCTCTTCGAGCGGCGAGCCGTCGATCCGGGCGATCGCCGGGCCCGAGAGGACCGGGTGAACACCGCAGGCCAGGATCCGCCGGGCGCCCTCGCGCTGGAGGGCTTCCACGGCCTGTAGCAGCGTGCCGCCGGTGTCAATCATGTCGTCGATGATGACGACGTCCTTGCCCTTGACCTCGCCGATCAGGTGCATGAAGACCGACACGTTGGCCCCTTCCCGCCGCTTGTCAATGATGGCCAGCCCCGCCCGGATGCGCTTGGCCATGGCCCGGGCACGCTCGACGCCGCCCGCGTCGGGGGCCACCACCACCGGGTCGGAGAGGTCCTTCTTGCCGAGGTAGTCGATCATCACCGGCGCCGCGAAGAGGTGATCCACCGGGATGTTGAAGAAGCCCTGGATCTGGCCCGCGTGGAGGTCCAGCGCGAGCACCCGGTGGCAGCCGGCCGCGGTGATGAGGTCGGCCACCAGCTTGGCGCTGATGGGCACGCGCGGCTGGACCTTCCGGTCCTGCCGGGCGTAGCCGTAGTAAGGGAGCACCGCGGTGATGCGGCGGGCCGAGGCCCGCTTGAGCGCGTCGATCATCACCAGGAGCTCCATCAGGTTGTCGTTCACGGGCGGGCAGGTCGGTTGGATCACGAAGGTGTCGGCACCCCGCACGTTCTCGTTGATCTGCACGAACACCTCGCCGTCCGAGAAGCGCGAGACTTCCGCCTCGGCGAGCGGGAGGCGGAGATCCCGGGCGATCTCTTCGGCCAGCGGCCGGTTGGCGTTGCCGGTGAGGAGCTTCAGCTCGTACGCCATACGACCCTCGCCACGTGAAGTGGCTCCGAAAGTTGCCCGCGACCCACGCCACACAAGGTGGCGTGGGTGCCCGTAGAGGATAGCCGCGGTCGCGGCTGCGTCCTCTGGTTCTTCTTGCCCGCCAGGTCCATCCTAAAGGTTGGTTGGGGCGGGAGGATTCGAACCCCCGAATACGGGATCCAAAGTCCCGCGCCTTACCGCTTGGCCACGCCCCAACGACCATCGCCACCTGCCGTGGCGATGGTGCCCGATATGGTGAGTCGCCTTCGGCGACTGCATGTCGTTCTTCTCGTTGTCCCCCAGGCTCATCCCGCCTTATCTTGCCGGCCGGATGGCGGGCCCTGCCAGCGTGCGCACGGCCCAGCACGACCAGGACGCGGTGGTGACGCGTTTTCGGAGCTGGCGCGCGTGATCCGGCGACCGCGCGATCCCCAGCACCGTGGGCCCGCTCCCCGACATCACGCTTCCGAGCGCCCCGGCGCCGAGGAGCGCCCGCCTGATCCGGGCGATTTCTGGATGCGCCGGGTCCACCACGGTTTCAAGGGCATTGTACAAGCTCCCGGCCACCCGCGACGAATCCCGCGACGCCAGGGCGCCTAGCAGCTCCACCGTCCGTCGGCCGTCGTCCCGCCACCCGGCCGGGACCCCGCCGTAGACCTCCCGGGTCGAAAGCGGGAAGTGGGGCTTCACGAGCACGAGCGACAGGGCCGGCGCCGCGCTCAGGGGCTGAAGTCGCTCGCCCCGGCCGGTGGCCAGCGCCCGGCCACCCCGGAGAAAGAACGGGACGTCCATCCCGAGCCGGGCCGCCAGATCGCTCAGGCGCTCGCGGCCCCAGCGGATGCCCCAGAGGCGATTGAGCGCCCAGAGAGTCGCGGCCGCATCACTCGAACCTCCGCCCATTCCGGCCGCCACCGGGATGTGCTTCTCCAGCCTGATTCGGGCTCCGCGGCGCACCTCTGCAGCCTCTTGAAGGAGCCGCGCGGCCCTCAGGACCAGGTTGGTGTCGTCTCGGGGAAGCGCGGGATCGCTGGTCGTGAGGGTAAGCGTCTCGTCCTCTTCCAGGACCAAGCGGTCGAACAGATCCACCGCCTGGAGCACCGTCGAGAGTTCGTGGTAGCCATCCGGCCGCTTCCCGAGGACCTCGAGCACGAGATTGACTTTGGCCGAGGTCCGAAGCGTCAGCGACCGGGCCCGCCTCGACCGTCTCGACAAGGCACAAAACCCTATCACGCCCCGTCGGCGGCTGTCAACGGAACCGTTGGATTTTCGCGTGCTCGGGGACGGTGAGGGTGAAGAGGTCGGCGGAGAGCCCCGTGCCGAACTTGGGCTCGTGGTAGCGGATTGCCACCGTGAGGGGCGCGTCGAGCGCTGTCAGCGTCAGGGCCGACGGCGGATCCCCGAGCCCGCCGCCTGAGTAGGCGATGCGGGCCGGGTGCTTGCCGCCTCTCATCTCGACCTGGCGCACCACCCCGGTCTCCGGGTCCGCCCAGATTCTCTGGACGCCTGCCGCCCCCGTCAGCCTGATGGACGGCCCGACCGCGTCGGACGCGACGAGCTCGGCCGAGTAGGGGTCCTTGATCGGCACCACGTGCCCCACCAGGAGGCCCACGAGCTCGTCGGGCTCGAGGGCGAAGCCGAGCCAGCGCTCGGTAGCCTGGGCTCCGGCCGGGCCGACGAGGGCGCGGTTCTCCGCCACGTTGTAGAGGGTAACGGTCTCGGCGTTTCCGGCCAGGAGGAGGAACGGCTGTCCCCACGGCGCGAGCGCCTCGAAGCGGAGGGACGCCGGGGCCTGGAGAAGCAGGACGCCGTTCAGCCGCTCGACACGCCCCTCGCGGCGGATCGTGATGGCGGCGCGGGTTCGGAGGTCGTCGAACGCTCGCCAGCGGCGGGTGAGGAGGTCGAGCAGGCGCTGGGCCTCCGGGAGAATCGGGGCACGGGGCGGGGGCACGGTGGCGCACCCCGCGAGGAGGACAGCCACCGCCGCCAGGAGGAGGGCAGGGTGGCTACGGCTGGACCTTCGACCGCTCACCCTTGACCCTGAGGAGTTTTTCCCGGGTCTCCTGGATTTTCCGTTTCACCGTCTCGTTGGCGGGGTCCAGCTTGAGCGATTTCTCCCAGGCGCCGACGGCGTCCTCTCCCAGGCCGTTCTTCAAGTACGCGTCGCCCAGGTGGTCGAGGATCACCGGATCCTCCTTGGCCCGCTCCACTGCACGCTTGAGCTCGCGGAGCGCTTCCGGGTAGCGTCCCTGCTGGTAGAAGGCCCAGCCGAGGCTGTCGATGAAGTAGCCGTTGTCCGGCTCCACCTCGAGCGCCTTGCCGATGAGGGTCACGGCCTCGTCCAGGTTGATCCCCTTCTCGGCGTACATGTAGCCCACGTAGTTGTAGGCCTCGGCGTGCTTGGGGTCGAGCGCGATCACCTGGCGGAACGCCCGGACGGCGTCCTCGAAGCGCTGCTGCTTCTCGAACACCACGCCGAGCTGGAACTGGAGGTCCTTGTTCTTCTCGTCGAGGGAGAGCCCCTCCTGGAGCGTCCTGACGGCGCGGTCGTACTCTTGGTTCCGGAAGAACGCGGTGCCGAGGTACAGGAACAGCTCCGGCCGCCGCGGCTGCAGATTCACCGCCTCCTGGAAGATCCGGATCGCCTCCGGGTAACGCTTGGCGCGTCCGTGGAGAAAGCCCAGTTGAACCCGGGCGTCGATCGAGCGGGGGTCGGCTTTCAAGATGCCTTCTAGCTCGGCCTGCGCCTCCGCGTCCTTGCCGGCGTCCATCAGGGTGGTGGCCAGGAAGTACCTGGCTCGGAGGTTGCCCGGCTCCAGCGCCAGCACCTGCTGGAAGGCTTCGATGGCTTTGTCCCACGCCTTCTGTTCGTAGTAGATCGCGCCGAGCTTCATCCAGATGCGCGGGTCGCGGGGGGCCACGCCCGCCAGGGACTCGATCTCGCGCTGGGCCTCCTGGTACTTGCCGAGGCGTATCAGGAGGTCGCCCAGCCGCTCCAGGAAGGCCGGGTTGTCGGGGTTGGCCTGGATCGCCCGCTTGTAGACCTTGATGGCCTCGTCCGGCTGGTTGCGGGTTTCGTAGACGTAGCCGAGGGCCGTCCACGCGCCGTCGTGGTCCGGATCGAGCTCGAGGGCCCGCTGGAGCTCGCTGATGGCCTCGGCCCAGGCTTCGGTTTCGATCGCCAGCCGGCCCAGGAGGAAGTGGGCCTGCGCCAGGTTCGGGTTGACGCGGATCAGCCGGAGGAGCACCGCCCGGGCCTGGTCGTGGGCCCGTAGCTCGACATACTGGCGCGCCAGGGCGAGGTAGGCCTGGGAGGACTCGGGAGCGAGCATGATGGTCTTTTCCAGCTCCGCCTCCGCCTCCGCGTACCGCTTCTGGCTCCTATAGAGCTCGGCCAGCGTCAGGCGGACGCTCACGTCGTCGGGCGCGAGGGCGGCAGCCTCGAGCGCCGCGTCGACCGCTTCCTGAGACGCCTCCGTCCGTGAGAGCCAGACGGCCAGCTGGGTCCAGAGGGCGGGCGTGGTCGGATCGCGCTTGATCGTTTCCCGCAGCTCGGAGATCGCCTCCTTCAGGCGTCCCTCCCGGGCGTGCAGCTGGGCGATGGCGTAGTGCAGGTAGGCGTCGGCCTTCAGGTCGGGAGCGGCCGCGCGCACGACAGGTGGTTTTGACACCACCGGGTTCCCGGCCGGCGCGAGGCTGGCACAGCCGGCCAGGCTCACCAGCACGCCGAGCGCCAGCAGGACGAGGCGGATCATGGCTCGGCTGCGGCGGATGGGGGCGTGCCGAGGGCGAAGCGGAGCGCCTTGACGGCGTCGGATCCGTAGCGTGCCTGGACGCGCGCGAGGATCTCGCGCTCGCGGAGCGTCATTTCTTGGAGCCAGGGGGAGTTGTCCACCAGCACGGTCAGAGTGCGATCGCGGAGGTCTCTGGGGCGAGACCGTTGGGAGACCTGCGGGCCCACCAAAGCCGGCCAGTCGCGCTCGATGGCGCGCGCGAGGAGCCGCTCCGCCAGGGGTGGAAGCACGGTCGTGAGGAGCGCGCCGACTGGTGTTGGTGTGGAGACCCCGCGGCGAGTCATCGCTATCTTCTATCATAGCGCGCCTGGACCGATCGCGCCAGATTAATGGCCGACGGCCGTCGTGGTCCGGCGGGCCAAATTGACTTCACTCCGACGCGCCCGACAATGGTATCGGGGTCAGGTCTTGCAATAACACATGCTAGTAGGGAGACCACGCCGGTCGGATGTTGCATTGCAAGACCTGACCCCGTATCCTCCTAGGCATGGCGCGCCCGCGACGCGGCGAGACCCTGTCTCTCACCGTGGACGACCTGGCCTTCGGCGGCGAGGGCGTCGGGCGCGTTGACGGCTATGTCGTGTTCGTCCGCGGCGGTCTCCCCGGCGATCGCCTGCGGGTCCGCCTCACGGAGGCGCGCGCCCGCTTCGCGCGGGGCGTGATCGAGGCCGTCGAGGAACCCTCCCCCGATCGCGTCGAGGCGCCGTGCCCTTACTTCGGCCGCTGCGGCGGCTGCCGTCTCCAGCACTTGGCGTACCCGGCCCAGCTGCGCTGGAAGGCCAAGCAAGTGGGCGACTGCCTGGCGCGCATCGGCGGCGTGGAGGCGGTCCCGATCCGGCCGATCATCGGCGCGCCCGAGCTCTACGGCTACCGGAATAAGATGGAGTTTACGGTGGCGCCCGCGCTCGCTCCTCCGGGGACGGCCATCGGCCTCCACGCGGCGGATCGCTACGACGTGGTGCTCGACATCGACCGGTGCCTCCTCCAGTCGGAGGGGATGAATGAGTTGCTTGCGGAAGCCCGTGCTTTCCTCGCCGAGAGGAAGCTTCCGGCGTACGAGCAGGAGAGCGGCGAGGGACTGCTGCGCTTCCTCGTGCTACGGGAGGCCAAGCGCACCGGCGAGGCGATGGTCAACGTGGTCACGTCGGCGCCGCAGGTGAGCGAGCTCGCCCCGCTGGCCGATCGCCTGCGCCGGCGCGCGCCTCAGACCGCGAGCGTCATCCTGAACGTCAATCCCCGGAAGGCGAGCGTGGCGGTGGGGGTCGAGGAACACCTTTTGGCGGGGCGCGATCACATCCGCGAGACGCTGGGCGGGCTTGTCTTTCAGATCTCGGCCAACTCCTTCTTTCAGACGAATACGCTGCAGGCGGAGCGGCTGTTCGCGCTGGTCCTGGAATCCACGGAGCTCATGGGGACCGAGACGGTCGTGGATCTGTACTCGGGCACCGGCGCCATCACCCTGCTCCTGGCGCGCCGCTGTCGTTGGGTCTACGGGATCGAGGTGGCGCAGACCGCCGTGGACGACGCGCAGCGGAACGCCAAGGCCAATGGCATCGAGAACTGCACGTTCCTGGCGGGCGAGGTACGGGCGGTGCTGCCTGAGCTCATCGCCCGCGGGATCCGCGCCGAGGTGGTCGTCGCCGACCCGCCGCGCGCCGGCTTCCATCCCAAGGCTCTCCGGGCGCTCGTGACGCTCGGGCCCCAGCGCATCATCTACGTCTCGTGCAACCCGGCCACGTTGGCGCGGGATCTCGGGGAGCTGACGCGGGGGGGCTACCGGATCGAGTGGGTCCAGCCGCTCGACATGTTTCCGCACACGCCGCACATCGAGGCGGTGGCCCGGCTAGGTCGCGGTTAGGCGGGCCTCAGGGCTCGCGGATTTTCAGGATCTGGTCGTGCTGGCGCACCCGCTCGTGGACCTTCATGGCCACCTCGCTGCCCCGCTCCGCGCGCTGGATCGGCTGGTGCTCCGCCTCGAGGGACTCCACGGTCTGCGTGACGTCGGTGGTGTGGCCGTGGATCCGGATCTTGTCGCCGACCTGGAGCGGCCCGTCGGTGAGGTGGACGGCCGCCACCCCGATCTTCGCGTAATAGCCCACGACACTCCCGACCTTTTCCTCGGTTGCCATGGCTTCTCCTCCACCTGGGGCGGGCCCCCGGGCTCCTCCCTCGCTTCAGGCGAGGGGCCTCTTGCCCCGCCGGTGAGGGCCCACCGGGTTCGGATCGCGCTCAGTATACAGGCGGGGCCACCGGCCCGCCAGAGGGTGGGCTACCGCGTCGTGAAGAGCTGCTGGGCCAGGGCTGCCGTCGCCAGGCCGACGAAGAAGAGCGCCGAGAGCACGAGGCCCGCCTCCCGCCAGAGGGGTGGGCGTAGTTCCCGGGGAAGAAACTTCCGGTTCACGAGGAGGGTGTGGATCGAAAGCAGCGCCAGGTTTGCGCCGGCGATGTTCGCGCCGATCAGGATCTGCGTCAGGGGGTCGGCCAGGGGGATGGCGGCACACCCCCAGAGCGCGAAGGCCAGGAGCGCCCCGTAGTAGACGGCCCGCACGTTGCCCCCTCGCGACTCTCGCAGGCGGCCGGTGGCGGTCCAGAGGAGGTCGGTGGTGACGCGGGCGCACCCCTCCGCATTCCCCAGCTGGGTGGAGAAGAGGATCCAGAAACTGCCGAGGAGCGTCAGGGCCCAGAGCGCGGGGCCGTACCGCTCGGCCAGCGCCTGGGCCAGGTACGCGCCGACCCCGTGGCCACCCATCGTCGTCCCGGGCTGGAGGAAGGCGACGGTCGTCAGCCCCGGGAGCGCCGTCGCGACCAGGGACCCGACGGTCCAGATGTACCACTGATCGGCTCTGAGATACCTCCACCATCCCTTCCACCGCCTCAGGTTTTCGCCCGACGGAGGGAACACTGCGCCGGCGAGGGAGAGATTGACGCGCTGCCCCCCGACGACTCCCTGGTTGCTGCCGACGGTCCCGCCCATCCCGATCCCTTTGTCGCGGAGCCAGTAGGTGAGCGTGGCGTTGATCGTGCCGCCGGCCCCGGTGTAGGCGGCCAAGCCGGCGAGGAGAAACCAATCCGCCCCAGGGGGAAACGCTGGCGATCCGAGGAGCGGCGCGACGAACCCTGCTCCCACCATGCCCCAGACGCCCGGCGGCACGAGGAAGAGACCCGTGAGGAGGAGGAAGGCGAGGATCCAGCAGATCATGAACGACTGGGCGTACTCGAGGGTCTTGTCTACCGTCTCGCCGGAAAGCACCAAGAGCACCGAGACGAGGAAGGTCAGGTAGCCGAAGTAGAGCACGACCGCGCGATCTCCCGCGTCCGGAAGACGGCCCAGGAAGAGGGCGGTCACCGCGGTGGCGGCGCCGAGGGCCCAGCCGGGCCAGCCGGTCTGGAGGAAGTGGAGGCCCGCGTACGTCCATCCCCAGAACCTGGGACCCGGAGCCGTCCGCATGAAGCCGGTGAAAATCGGCTCGCCCGTGTAGAGCGTGTAGCGCGCCATCTCGGTGTTGAGAAGCGCCTGGAGCACGACGGAAACGGCGGCGATCCAGAGAATCGTCGGGCCGTACCGGGCGATGGCGGCGGGGCCGAGGAGCCATTCCCCGGCGCCCACGGAGAAGGCCAGCAAGATCGCGCCGGGCCCGATGACGCGCACAACGTTGGCCGGCGTGACCGGAGGCGGTTCGGGGAGGTTCCCCGTCGACCACGGGGGGAGCCGTCCGGCTGGAAGAGAGGACGATGAGGTGGCCAATGCGCCGCGTGGGGTGCTCAGCGGGTGAACGCCCGGTAGAAATAGTATGCCACGAGCGCCACGACGAGGGCCAGGACGACGGCGGCGAAGATAACCATGCCGGGGGCGTCCGGTGATGTTACTGCCGGTCGCCTGCCCCGTCAACGCAGCGCCGGTGTCGCCATCGCCAGAGGGCGAGCCACGCCAGGGGCACGCTCGCCCAGAGCCACGCGGCGGCCGCTCCGGCCACGAGATTCAGGAGCAGCAGCAGCGATCCGCCGACGGCGGCAAACCAGAGAAGCGCGGCGGTGAGGCGCTCCACGCCCCGGTCGAGCCCCCACACCCGGAGCGTCAGCGCCACGCCGCCTCCGACGGCGTCGAGCGCCACGTCGGCGGGGCTCGCCCCGCGCTCGCCTGTCCACCCCTGATGGAGCTCGTCCAGGATCGCGTACGCCACGGTGAGCCCCAAAGCGGCCCACGCGCGGGCCCCCGGCGCCAGGTCGCGCGGCGCCGACTTCGACAAGGCGCGGTGCCAGAGCCACGCCAGGATCGCGTACTCGGTGACGTGGGCGGTCTTGCGCCCCAGCCAGTGGAGGAACGCGAGCTGGCTCTGGGTCGCCCACGGGAAGAGCGCCCTCAGGATCGGGAACGTCCAGCCGAGGGTGTGCTCGGCGCTGAACGTGCCGGTGGAGAGCCAGAAGATGACCCCCATCCAGGCCACGGGCGGGATCCAGGGCCCGATGCGCATTTTCTACAGATACACCGAATGGGGAAGGTTGACAATCGGCGCGGGGCGCACCTAAGATGGGAAAAACCTTCGGAGGGTTGGGTGGCACCCAAATCCCTGCCGGAACTCCTCGACGAGTTCCTGACGTCCCTCGAGACAGGATCTTGCATCACCGCCAGCCGCCACTTCCCCGCGAAGCCACCCCGCTGGGCGCCATTTCCTTCGTCGCTCGACCCGCGGCTCATTGACGCGCTCAAGGGGCGCGGGATCGAGCAGCTCTACTTCCACCAGCAGCGGGCCTTCGAGCTGGCGGAGAAGGGGCATCACCTGGTCGTGGTCACCCCGGCGGCGTCGGGGAAGACACTCTGCTTCAATCTCCCCACGCTCCAGAGTCTTCTGCAGCATTCTGACGCCCGCGTTCTTTACCTCTTTCCGACGAAGGCGCTGGCCCAGGACCAGCTCGCCGAGCTCACAGAGCTCGCGCGGGCGCTGCCAGACCTGCGCATGTTCACCTACGACGGCGACACGCCCCAGGACGCGCGACGCGCGGTCCGGGCCCGGGCCAACCTGGTCCTCACCAACCCGGACATGCTCCACTCCGGGATCCTCCCGCACCACACCAAGTGGGCCAACCTCTTCCAGAATCTCCGCTACGTCGTCATTGACGAGCTGCACGCCTACCGCGGGGTGTTCGGAAGCCACCTGGCCAACGTCCTCCGACGGCTTCGGCGGATCTGCCGGCATTACGGCTCCTCGCCACAGTTCATCATGGCTTCCGCCACGATCGCCAACCCCAAGGAGCTGGCCGAGCGCCTCACGGGGGACAGCGTGGAGGAGATCGCCCAGAGCGGGGCGCCCACGGGTGACAAGCTCTTCCTCTGCTACAACCCGCCGGTGGTCAACCCCGAGCTCGGGATCCGCGCCCCGTACCTCGGGGAGGCAGCGCGTTTCGCCACGCGCTTCTTGAAGGAAAAGATCGCCACGATCGTCTTCGCGCAGAGCCGGCTGGCCACTGAGGTGCTCCTCTCGACGATCAAGAAGGCCGTGGAGGACCGCGTGGGCGACGCGGGCATCGTGCGGGGATACCGGGGCGGCTACCTCCCCAACCGGCGTCGCGAGGTCGAACGGGGCCTCCGCTCGGGCGACGTCCTCGGGGTGGTCTCCACCAACGCGCTCGAGCTGGGGATCGACATCGGCCACCTCGACGCGGCCGTGTTGGCCGGCTACCCCGGGACGATCGCCTCGCTCTGGCAGCAGGCGGGGCGCGCCGGCCGCCGGAGCGGCCAGTCGGCGGCGATCTTCGTGGCCACCAGCGCCCCGCTGGACCAGTTCATGGCCACGCATCCCGACTACCTCTTCGGCACGCCGCCGGAGCGCGCGTTGATCAACCCCGAAAATCCCTTCATCCTGGTGAACCACCTGAAGTGCGCGGCCTTCGAGCTGCCCTTTGCCGACGGCGAGGCGTTCGGGGGCCTCGACGTGGAGCCGCAGTTGGCGGCGCTCGAGGCGGCGGGCCTCCTCCACCACGCCGGGGGCCGTTGGCACTGGACCTCCGAGACATACCCCGCCGACCACATCTCGCTCCGCACGGTGACGTCCGACAACTTCGTCGTGCTGGACACAACCGCGCGGGACTCGAGCCAGGTCCGGCGGCGGCAGATCATCGCGGAGGTGGACTGGAAGAGCGCCTTTGCCATGATCTACCCGAAGGCGATCTACCTGGTGGAAGGGGAGGCCTTCGAGGTCCAGGAGCTTCGCTACCGCGAGGACGAGGAGAAGGTGGCCTACGTCAGGCGCGTCCAGGTGGATTACTTCACGGACGCGATCAGCGCCAAGGGCGTCTGGATCCTCCGGCGCCTGGCCGACCAGGCCTCCCCGGGTCTCGTGGCGGAGCACGGCCTGGTGCTCGTGGCCGAGAAGGTGGTCGGCTTCAAGAAGATCAAGTTCGGCACCCTGGAGAACGTGGGGTCGGGGGAGGTCGAGCTCCCCCAGCAGGAGATGCAGACGGAGAGCGCGTGGCTCGCCGTTGATCCCGGGCTTCTGGCCCGCGTGTCGGCGAATCGCGACGAGCTCGTGGACGGGCTGCGCGCCCTCACGTACCTCCTCCACCGCCTCGCGCCGATCTTCCTCCTCTGCGACGTCCGGGACCTGGGCTCCTGGCTCGGCGACCAGACGCCGGCCGGTCAGGGCACCGCCCTGACCGGCCGGTCGGCGCGCGCCCGCCTCGTGGAGGCCGACCACTTCACCCCGACGATCTACCTCTACGACAGCGCCCCGGGCGGCCTCGGGCTGGCGGAGGGGCTCTTCCGGGTGCTGCCCGAGCTGCTCCTGAGAGGTCTCGGGACGCTGGAGGCGTGTCCGTGCCGCTGGGGCTGCCCCTCCTGCGTCGGCCCCGTTAACGAGATCGGGCGCCGCGCCAAGGCCATCGCGACGGCGCTCCTCCGTCACCTCACCCGCTAGATGGCCTCCTCCGTCGCGGTTCGCCCACGGCGCTCGCTCCTGGAGGACCTGGTCGGCGGCCGGGAGGAGGAGACGGCGCACGGTCCCCTCCTGGTGGCGCGCCGAGCGTATCGCCTCCACCACCGCCACGGCGAGCTCGCTCTGGAGGCGGCGCTGGAGGCATCGCCCGAGGTTCTGCGTCTCCTGAGCCGCGGGTCGGGGGAGGCGCCGCGTCGCCTCCTCTACCTCGACACCGAGACGACGGGCCTGGCGGGCGGCACCGGCACCTACGCGTTCTTGGTCGGCGTCGGGTTCTTCGAAGCGGACCGGTTCGTGCTGGTGCAGCACTTCATGCGGGACCTGGATGAGGAGCCGGCACTCCTCTGCGCGCTCCACGCGCTCCTGGCCGACTTCGACGGCGTGGTGACGTACAACGGCAGGGGATTCGATCTTCCGCTCCTGGAAACCCGTTTCGTGCTCGCCCGCCGCCCCTGGCCCGACCACCTCTGCCAACTGGATCTGCTCATCTCCGCCCGTCGCCTCTGGGCGGGGTGGCTCCCCGACTGTCGCCTCCCGACCGTCGAGGCCCGCGTGCTGGGGCTCGACCGCGTTGACGATGTGCCGGGTGCGTTGATTCCCACCCTCTATTTCCAGTACCTCAGGAGTCGCCGTCCCGAGGCGCTCGGGCCGGTCTTTGAGCACAACCGGCTCGACGTGCTCTCGCTCGTGACGCTGACGGGCTGGGTGGCGCGCGCCCTCGCCGATCCCGACCGACTCCGGCTGGCTCCCGAGGAGTACGTCGGGCTCGGCCGGCTCTGGGAGGGGGCGGACGAGGCGCGCGGTGCGACGTACTACCGGGAGGCTCTGGCGAGAGGGCTCCGCCCTCCTCACCGGGAGCGGCTCCTGCTGCGGCTCGCCCGCCGCGCCAAGCGCCAGGCCGAGTGGCCGGAAGCCTGTGCGCTCTGGGAGGCGGCGATCGGCGACGGAGCCGGCTTCGATGTCCGCCCGTGGGAGGAGTTGGCCAAGTACTACGAGCACCGGGGCCGGGACTTTGCGGCAGCGCACCGGGTGGCGGCCCGGGCGCTGGCGCGGGCTCAGGCCGAAGGTGCCTCTGGGATGGCCCGGGCAGCGCTCGCTCACCGTCTGGCCCGGCTCGCCCGCCGCGCGGGCCTGTCCCCCGGTCACTCCCCCCGGGAGTCCAGCTAATACATCCCGGCACAGCGTTGTAGCAAAGCGTCACGGGCGCTACGCCGGGCACTCCTCCGTCCTCGCCCCTGGCCGCGGGCTTCATCTTATTTTCCGTGCAAATAGGCGGGGGGACCCTGCCGGGGCTGGCGTTGGTTTCGCGTTTGCATGCCAGGAGGGTTGCCGGAGGGAGACCTTTGCCTGAGGCACCCAAGGAGTGCGCGTGCTGGCCGACCCGGCCTTGCCGGTCCCGTGGAGGGGACGTAGAATGCGACGAGGTGCCACCTGATGCTCTCGACAGCGCTCGGTCTGATCCACCGGCTGGAACTCAACATCGCCCGCGCCCTCGTGGGCAAGCCGGAAGTCGTGCGGTTGGCGGTGATCGGCCTCCTGGCTCGGGGGCACCTCCTGATCGAGGACGTTCCCGGCGTCGGGAAGACCACGCTGGCCCATGCGCTGGCCAGGTCCCTGGGCGCGACCTTCCAGCGGATCCAATTCACCTCCGACCTGCTTCCCTCGGACATCCTCGGCGTGTCCATCTACGACGGCAAGACCGGAGAGTTCGCCTTCAAGCCGGGCCCCCTCTTCAGCAACATCGTGCTCGCCGACGAGATCAACCGCTCGACGCCGAAGACCCAGTCGAGTCTGCTCGAAGCGATGAACGAGGGGCAGGTCTCGCTGGACCATCACACCTACCCCCTGCCGCGCCCCTTCATGGTCCTGGCCACGCAGAATCCGCTGGAGTACCAGGGGACGTATCCGCTCCCCGAGTCGCAGCTCGACCGGTTCCTGCTCAGGATCCGGATCGGCTATCCGGGAAGGGACGACGAGAAGGAGATCCTGAAGGGGGCGGCCGTGACCTCGCTCGAGCAGATCGAGCCCGTGCTCTCGGCCGAGGAGGTGCTGGAGCTCCAGGCGGCGAACGACAAGGTGCGCGTGGATGAATCCCTCTTGGATTACGTCATGGCGCTCGTGGAGGCCACGCGCCGCTCGCCGCTCCTGGGGCTCGGGGTGAGTCCGCGCGGCTCGCTCGCCCTGCTCCGGGTCGCCCAGGCGCGCGCGATGGCCGATGGGCGGGCGTACGTGGTCCCGGACGACATCAAGCGGGTGGCGGTGCCGACGTGGGCCCACCGCGTGATCGTCAGGGCGCGACTGGAGCGCCCCGCCGGGGACGAGCTCGAGGCGGAGGGGATCATCGGCGCCCTGCTTCAGGAAGTCCCGGTCCCCCGCTAGGGCGGCTCCAGGACGCGCATGCGCCGGTTGGCTCGGTGGTGGCGGGCGCTCTGGCCGTCTCGCACGATCCGCCCCACGCGCGAAGGGTGGTGGTTCCTCCTGACCACCCTCGGGATGGGGTTCGCCGCGGTCAATACCGGCAATAACCTGCTCTATCTCCTCCTGTCCATGCTCCTCGGCACGATCGTGGTCTCGGGCATCCTGTCCGAGCAGACCATCCGCCGGGTCAAGCTCTTCCCCGCCACCCCCCTGGAGATCTTCGCCGGGTCGCCGGCGGCCGTCGGGTGCGTGCTGCTCAACGCCAAGCGCCTTCTGCCGTCCTATTCCCTGACGCTCGAGGTGCCGAGTGACAATGTCGCTGCCCCCCGCGCTTTCTACGTGTCCAAGCTCGAGCCCGGCCAAGAGCGTCTTCACTCCTGGGAAGAAACGTTCCCCCGCCGCGGTCGCCACCGGCGCCGCCCCCTGCGCCTGATGACGGGGTTCCCCTTCGGGCTGTTCGTGAAGGCCACCGCGCCGATCCTCGTGGATGAACTCTTGGTCTTCCCGGCGGTCCGTCCGTTCTCCCTCGCGGATCTCCGGAATCTCGGGGGCTCGGGGGCCGAGCGCGTGGCGCGGCCCGGCCCGGGAACGGACCTCTACAACCTGAGGGAGTACCGGTGGGGGGACGATCCGCGGCTGATTCATTGGAAGAGCACCGCCAAATCGGGGGCGGTCATGGTGCGCGAGCCGGAGGCCGAGGCGGCCCTCAAGATGCGTGTCGTCCTCGAGGGCCCACCGCCCGCCGCCGATCTCGAGCGACTGGAGGCGGACATCTCGCTGGCAGCCTCCCTGACCTCGCACCTGCTCGGTCAGGGATCGCGTGTCGAGCTCGTCGGACCCGGGCTCTTCGTGCCCCTCGGCGAGGGCCCGGCCCACCGTCGCCGCATGTTGGAGGCGCTGGCGCTCTGGGACCCTCTCGCTCCGGCGGGCGCCCGCCGCGGCTTCGGCCGAGATGCTTCGCTCTCGGAGATCCGCATTCCTCTCGGTGCGCGGGCCTCCGCCCCCCGGCCGCCGGGGGCCCGGCGGGAGCTGTAGCCGTGTCGGCTCGGCTGGCGCTTCAAATCTGCACGTACCTCATGGTGGTGGATGGTCTCGCCGCGCTGGCGCTGGCGAGGCTGATCGAGCCGGCGTGGTGGGCCGTGGTCGTTGTCGTTGTGGCGGGGAGCTGGTGGCAGGAGGCCGTGCGCGCGCGGGTCGCGGCGGTCGTCCGGCACCAGCAGTTGCTCGCGCTCGCCGCCCTGGGTTTCTTCGCTCTGGACCTCCTCTACCTGGCGGATTCGCTCCTGGACGGGTTTATGCACCTCCTGCTCTTTTTGTTCTTCTACAAGCTCTACACCTGGCGCACACTCCGCGACTCCCGGGACCTCCTCCTGCTCTCCTTTTTCATGCTGGTCGGCGCCTCCACGCTCACCGTGAGCCTCGGTTTCCTCCTGATCCTCGTGCTCTTCCTCGTGCTCGGGACGTGGGCGTTCCTGCTCCACCACGTGCTCTCCGAGTCGGAGCGCAACGCTCCGGATCCGGCTCAAGCGCTCCTCGAGTGCCGGCAGGTGGTGACGCTCTCGCTCCTGGGACTGTCCGTCGCCGCCTCGTTCGCCTCGTTTCTGTTCACGGCGCTCTTCTTTTTCGTCATGCCCCGCCTGGGCCAGGCGGTCCTGCCGTCCAAGGGCCAGCTGGGGGCAATGGTCTCCGGCTTCTCCGACCGGGTGGAGCTCGGCTCCTTCGGGACCATTCAGACCGACGCCACCATCGTGATGCGGGTGGAGTTTCCCGAGGGGCCGGCGGTGCCCCAGGGGTTCGGCACCCTCCGCTGGCGCGGGGTCGCCTTCGATCGCTTCAACGGCCGGGAGTGGAGCATGAGCCGGCCGGAGCGCCGGGTGATTCCGCGGATGTTCGACAGGTCCACGACCGTGGCGCGGGGGCGTGGGGTCGGGCCCGTGATCATCCAGGAAATCGACCTGGAACCCATCGGGACCGAGGTGCTCTTTGCGGCTCCCCGGGTGCTCGCGATCACCCTCTCGGCCGGCCCCGTGTTCGTGGACTCTCTGGGGGCCGTCAGCTCGCCGGTCCCGCAGGCGCGGCTCCACTACCGGGTTCTGTCCGAGCTCGAGGTGCCCTGGCCGGGGCCGGCGCGCGCCCTGCCGGAGGAGGAGCGCGAGCGCCACCTGCAGCTCCCGCCGCTCTCGCCGCGCATCCACGAGCTCGCGCGGGAGCTGACGCGGAAAAGCCCCGATCAGTGGACCGCCGCTCTCCGCCTCCGCGATTATCTCCACACGACCTTTCGGTACAGCCTCGACCTGAAGCGGGCCTCCGGGCTGGAACCGCTGGAAGACTTCTTCTTCGCCAGTCGGTCGGGCAACTGCGAGTACTTCGCCGCCGGCCTGGCCGTGATGCTCAGGAGCCTCGGGATCCCCGCTCGGGTGGTCAACGGGTTCCAGCAGGGCGAGTGGAATCCCTACGGGGGTTACTTCCTGGTTCGCCAGCGGGACGCGCATTCGTGGGTGGAGGCGTACTTCCCGGAGCGGGGGTGGGTGAGCCTCGACCCGTCCCCCCGCGGAGAATTCGACGCGTCCTGGGCGTCCAGCGCCGCGTTCCAGTACCTCGACGCCGTGCGCATGCGCTGGCACCGCTACGTCGTCAACTGGAGTTTCGGGGATCAGATCAAGGCATCCGGGTCCATGCGGCAGGCCGCGGTTTACTGGCGGCGGGCCGTCTTCGACAAGGCCCTCCCGGTTCCGGGGGGCAAGCGCGGGGCGGTGGTGGGCGCCGTCCTCGCGGGGGTCCTCGTGGTGGCGATCCTGGTCTGGCGCCGGAGCTCGACCTCGACGCCGTCCCGGTCCCGGCGCGGGTTGTCGTTCCCGCTTTACGAGATGATGCTCCGACGCCTGGCGCGGCTCGGGCTCTCCCCCGGGCGCGGGGAGACGGCGCGGGAGTTCTGTGGGCGCGTCGCCGCGCGTCTGCCGCAGAGTCGCGATGCCGTTCTAGAGATCACCTGTGCTTACGAGGAGGTCCGCTTCGGGGGGGTCGCCCTCGGCGGGGAGCAGCTCGCCCGCCTCGGGCAGCTGGCCGAGCGGCTGACGGTCGCGCCGGCCCCTGCTTCTTCTGCGGGACCTCGAGGTTGACGGGGGTCGGGGGTCTCTTCCCGGCCAGGACGGCCAGGCAGTTTTCCACCGCGAGGGTCCCCATTTTGATCCGCGTGTCGTGGGACGCGCTCGCAATGTGGGGAGCCAGCACGACGTTGGGCAGCGACAGGAGCCCCGGATGGACCTTCGGCTCGTCCTCGTAGACGTCCAGCCCGGCGCCGGCGATCCTGCCTTCCCGCAGCGCTTCGACGAGCTGGGCCTCGTTGACGATGGGTCCACGGGCCGCGTTGATCAAAAAGGCGGTCCGCTTCATCATCTTGAGCTCGGCGGCGCCGATGAGGTGACGCGTGTCGGGCAAGAGGGGCGTGTGCAGCGTGACGAAATCTGATTCTTTGAGGAGGGTCGCCTTGTCCACGAACATCGCCCCGAGCTCCCGCTCGGTGGCAGGGTCGGCTCGGAGCGCATCGTTGTAAAGGATCCGCATCCCGAAACCGCGGGCTCGCCGGGCCATCGCCCGGCCGATTCGCCCGAACCCCAGGATTCCCAGTGTCTTGCCGTGGGCGTCGGCTCCGATGAGGAGCATCATCTCCCACTGGGTGAACTTCCCCGCCCGCACGTACTGGTCCGCCTCGACCAGGCGGCGGGCCGCGGCCATGAGCAGGGCCCACGCGAAATCCGCTGTGGTCTCGGTCAGGACGTCGGGGGTGTTGGTCACCACGATGCCGCGGGCGGTCGCCGCGGCCACGTCAATGTTGTTGTAGCCCACGGCCACGTTGGAGACCACCTTGAGCCGGGGCGCTCCCTGGAGGACCTCGGCGTCGATGGTGTCGGTGATGAGGCAGATCAGACCCTCCTTGTCCCGGAGCCGGGCGACGAGCTCGGGTTTCGGCAGCGGCTGGGGGCCGGGGTGGAGGTCCACGGTCGCCCCCGCCCGGGCGAGGGCGATGGCTTCGGGGGGAATAGTGCGGCTGATGAGGATCTTCGCTGGCATGGTTGTCTCCTAACCTAGCAAGATTTCGGCATTTTCCCGTGGTGGCAGCCGTCTCATAAGCTATTGAAAATAGTGCCATTTCCCTCTTGACAGCCCCACGGAGCCCGCGTATATTAGCACTCGCCGCGAGTGAGTGCTAATACTACTGGGCGATAGGGCCAACATAAACCCTCAGGGAGGGCAGCATATGATGAAAATTCGTCCGCTGCATGACCGTATCCTCGTCAAGCGCCTTGAAGAGGATGAGGTCCGCAAGGGAGGCATTATCATCCCGGACTCCGCCAAGGAGAAGCCCCAAAGGGGCAAAGTGATCGCGGTGGGCAACGGGAAAGTCAGCGACGAGGGCAAGCGGATTCCGCTGGACGTCAAGGCCGGTGACCAGGTGCTCTTCGGGAAGTACTCGGGCTCGGAGGTGCCGTGGAAGATCGAAGACGGGGAGTACCTGATCCTTCGCGAGGAAGACATCCTGGGGATTCTCGAGTAGACACTCGACCCAGGTCCGTCGGCGACATACTACTCACGTCCTAAGTAAGGAGGAAGCATATGCCGAAGCAGCTCATGTTCAGCGATGAGGCCCGGGCGGCTCTGCTCCGCGGGGTCAACATCATGGCCGAGGCTGTTAAGGCGACGCTCGGCCCGAAAGGTCGCAACGTCGTCATCGACAAGAAGTTCGGCAGCCCGACCATTACCAAGGACGGCGTCACCGTGGCCAAGGAGATCGAGCTGAAGGACAACTGCGAGGACATGGGGGCCCAGATGATCAAGGAGGTCGCCTCCAAGACCTCCGACGTGGCCGGCGACGGCACGACCACCGCCACGATCCTGGCCCAGGCCATCTTCCGGGGAGGGCTCAAGAACGTCACGGCCGGGGCCAACCCCATGGGGCTCAAGCGGGGCATCGAGAAGGCGGTGGCGGCTGTCGTGGAGGAGCTGAAGAAGCTCTCCAAGTCCACCAAGGACAAGAAGGAGATCTCGCAGGTCGCGACCATCGCCTCGAACAACGACAAGACCATCGGCAACCTCATCGCCGAGGCCATGGAGAAGGTCGGCAAGGACGGGGTCATCACGGTGGAGGAGTCGAAGTCCGCCGAGACCATCCTGGACGTGGTGGAAGGGATGCAGTTCGACCGGGGGTACCTGTCCCCCTACTTCGTCACGGACGCGGAGCGGATGGAGTGCGTGCTGGAAGACGTGATGATCCTGATCCACGAGAAGAAGATCAGCATCATGAAGGACATGCTGCCGCTCCTGGAGCAGGTGGCCCGGTCGGGGAAGCCGCTCCTGGTGATCGCCGAGGACGTCGAGGGAGAGGCCCTGGCGACCCTGGTGGTCAACAAGCTCCGCGGCACGCTCTCGTGCGCGGCCGTCAAGGCCCCGGGCTTCGGCGACCGGCGTAAGGCGATGCTGGAAGACATTGCCGTGCTCACAGGGGGCAAGGCCGTCACCGAGGACCTGGGGATCAAGCTCGAGAACATCAAGCTGGAAGACCTGGGCCGGACCAAGAAACTGGTGGTAGACAAGGACAACACCACGATCGTCGAGGGCGCGGGTAAGGCCTCGGCCATCGAGGGCCGCATCAAGCAGATCCGGACGCAGATCGAGGACACCACCTCGGACTACGACAAGGAGAAGCTGCAGGAGCGCCTTGCCAAGCTGGCCGGCGGTGTGGCCGTGATCAAGGTGGGCGCAGTGACCGAGACGGCGATGAAGGAAAAGAAGGCGCGGGTCGAGGACGCTCTCAACGCGACGCGCGCGGCGGTGGAGGAAGGCATTGTCCCGGGCGGCGGAGTCTCGTTGCTCCGTTCTGCGAAGGCCATCGAGCGCCTGAAGCTGGAGGGCGACGAGGCCGTCGGGGCGGACATCGTCAAGCGGGCCCTTGAGGAGCCCATCCGCCAGATCGTGGAGAACGCGGGGCTCGAGGCGTCCGTGGTGGTCGAGAAGGTCAAGGCGTCCCAGGTGCCGACCCAGGGGTTCGACGCCGAGAGCATGGATTACGTGGACATGCTGCAGGCGGGGATCATCGACCCCACCAAGGTGGAGCGCATCGCGCTGGAGAACGCGGCTTCCATCGCCTCGCTCCTCCTGACGACGGAAGCGCTGATCACCGACCTTCCGGAGGAAGAGAAGAAGGCGCCGCCCATGCCCCACGGGGACATGTACTAGTTTCTGGACACCTGCGGTAAGCGGCCCTCGCCCGACTCGGGCGAGGGCCGGTTTTTTAGCGAGGGCCTTGACGGACCCTTCCACTCTGGTGTACTAATGGCCGAAAATTTGTGAGTTGGTGAGAGGCACATGCGGGGGGTCGAACGGGTACACTCCGGCGAAGAGCGACGGCGCGGGATCGTGGGTCTCCTCGGAAGGGCCCGCTCGCCGGTGGTGGGGTCTGATCTCGCCAAGCGGCTGGATGTCTCGCGGCAGGTGATCGTGCAGGACATCGCTCTCCTTCGGGCGCGCGGCCACAAAATCCTCGCTACCCCGCGCGGGTACATCATGCTCGAGGATGGTCCTCCTGTCAGCGCTTCAGTGGTCTGCCGACACACCAGCAACGAGGAGATGGAGGACGAGCTGGCCACGATCGTGGGGCTGGGCGGGACGGTCGTCGACGTGGTGGTAGAGCACCCGCTCTACGGGGAACTCCGGGGGCCCTTGATGCTGAGGACCCAAGAGGACGTGCTGAGCTTCCTCGCGCGCCTGCGCGCCAGCGGCGCCGAGCCCCTCTCTCGCCTGACGAAAGGGGTTCACCGTCTCAACCTCGGGGTGACCGACGAGGAGGCCCTTCAGAAAATCACCGGGGCGCTGCGTCAGAAAGGGTATCTGGTGGAGGGAGGAGGTGAGGAGTCTGCGGCTGTTTGAAATTCTCGTGATCATTGACCCCCGTCCTACCGATGAGGAGGTGGCTCAGCTGCTGGCTCGGCTCCAGGACAATCTCAAGGAGTTGGGGGGCGAGGTCGTCCGGGTGGAGAATTGGGGGAAGCGTCGCCTGGCCCACGACATCAAGAAGCAACGCGAGGGGACCTACGCGGTCCTCGAGGTGTCGGCTGAGCCGTCCGTGGTCAAAGAGTTCGAGCGCCAGCTCCGATTGAACGAGAACGTCCTCCGCTTCCTTTCGACGCGCGTGCCGGTCCGGAAGAGGGCGCGTCCCGCCAAACCCCCGGAAGCTCTCGAGGAGGTCGGCTGATGGCGAGCCTGAACAAGGTCTTTCTCATGGGAAATCTCACGCGCCCGCCGGAGCTTCGCTACACACCTGGGGGGACGCCGGTGGCCGACCTGCGCTTGGCGGTGAACCGGGCTTACACCACGCAGAGCGGGGAGAAGCGACAGGATACCTGCTTTCTCACGGTGGTCGTCTGGGGCAGGCAGGCGGAGAGTTGTGGGGAGTACCTCGACAAGGGAAGCCCGATCCTCGTGGAGGGGCGGCTTCAGACGCGGGATTGGGAGACCAAGGACGGCCAGCGGCGGAACGTGGTGGAGGTGGTGGCCGACCGGGTCCAGTTCATGGGGCGGGGGAAGGCCGCGGTCCCTGTCGAGGGCGAACCTCTCGAGGAAGCGCCGCCGGGCGACGGGGAAGTTCCTTTCTAGGACGCGTGGGAGGAGGAAGCCATTCCAACGGCAGGGGCAAAACCAGTCAAGCGGCGCCGCTTCGGGCGACGCAAGGTTTGCAAGTTCTGCGTGGACAAGGTGGATCTGGTCGATTATAAGGACAGTCGTCGTATCAGAAATTTCGTGAGTGAGCGCGGGAAGATCATTCCCCGGCGCATCTCGGGGAGCTGCGCCCGGCATCAGCGTCAGCTCACGCGCGCCATCAGGCGGGCCCGTACGATGGCTCTCCTGCCCTACGCAGCCGAGTAAGGGATCGGTGGGCTCATGAAGGTCATCCTCCTGGACGACGTCCCCAAGCTCGGGCGGCGGGGGGAAGTGCGGGAGGTGGCCGACGGATACGCCCGGAATTACCTGCTTCCCCAGCGGCTGGTGCTGCCGGCCAGCGCCGCCAACCTCAAGCAGCTGGGCGCGATCAAGCAGCAGCAGGAGGTCCACTCTCAGCGCGCCAAGGCCGCCGCCGAATCGCAGGCCAGGCAGATCGAACCGCTCACCTTCTCGCTGGCGCGCCAGGCCTCCGAGGAGGGGCGCCTCTTCGGCTCGGTGGGGGTCTCGGACGTGGCGGCGTTCCTGGCGCAGCACGGCGTCCGGGTGGAAAAGCGCCGGATCGGGCTCGACGAGCCGATCAAGGCGTTGGGCGACTATACGATTGCGATCCGCCTTCACCCCGAGGTCACAGCGCAGCTCAAGGTCGGCGTCTCGCGCGGGTAGGCTGTGGCCACGCTCACGGAGCTCCTGACCTCCAAGATCCCTCCTCACAGCCTGGAGGCGGAGCGGGCCGTCCTCGGGGCCGCCCTCCTCGACCGGGAAGGTCTCCCTAGGGCGATCGAGATTCTCAAACCCTCCGACTTCTACAAGGAAGGCCACCGGAAGATCTTCGGCACGATGATCGGTCTCTTCGAGCGGTCCGAGCCGGTGGACCTGCTGACGTTGACCGAGGAGCTCCGCCGTGGGGGGGAGCTGGACGAGGTGGGGGGGCCGGCGGCCCTCGCGGCGCTCGTCGAGGAAGCGGCCGTCGCGGCCCACCTGCTCTCCTATGCCGGCATTGTCCGGGAGAAGGCGCTCCTGCGGGAGCTGATCCGGATTTCGTCCGAGATCATCGGGCAGAGCTACGAGGCCAAGGAGGACGTGGAGAACCTCCTGGACCAGGCCGAGCAGCAGATCTTTCAGCTCTCCGAGCGTCGCATGCAGGGCACGGCGGTCCAGGTCCGTACCATCCTCAAGGAGACCTTCGAGTACATCGAGCGGCTCTACGAGCGCAAGGAGCACGTGACGGGCCTTCCGACGGGATTCAAGAAGCTGGACGAGCTGACCTCGGGGCTCCAGCCGTCGGATTTCATCCTCGTCGCGGGACGACCGTCCATGGGGAAGACGGCGTTGTCGCTGAACATTGCCAAGTACGCTGGGATCGAGCTCAAAAAGCGCGTGCTGATCCTGAGCCTCGAGATGTCCCGGGAGCAGGTGGTGCAGCGCCTGCTCTGCGCCGAGGCCCGGGTGGATTCGCATCGGGTCCGCACGGGGTACCTGGAACCCAAGGACTGGCCGCGGCTGACGAACGCGGCGGGACGTCTGGCGGAGGCGCCGATCTTCATCGACGACACGGCGGGCCTCACGGTGCTCGAGGCGCGAGCGAAGGCGCGTCGGGTGAAGGCCGAGCACGGCCTAGACCTAGTCCTGATCGACTACATTCAGCTCATGCGCGGGCGCGGGAGTCTCGAGAATCGCCAGCAGGAGATTTCCGAAATCTCTCGCGCGCTCAAGGCGATGGCCAAGGAGCTCCGCGTGCCGGTGGTGGGCCTCTCCCAGCTCTCGCGCGCCGTGGAGACGCGGCTCGCGCGCGAGCACCGACCGCAGCTCTCCGATCTGCGCGAGTCCGGGGCTCTCGAGCAGGACGCCGACCTCATCATCTTTCTCTATCGCCCCGAGCGATACAAGGATCAGGCCGAGATCACGCCCGACCAGCAGAAGCTGGCGGAAGTCATCGTGGGCAAGCAGCGCAACGGCCCTACGGATACCGTCCGCCTGACGTTCATCCCCGAGTACGCGAGCTTCGAAAATCGCGTCGAGGCGGATCGCCAGCCGTACTGAGGCGCCGATGTCTCTGCGGCGCGCTCCCCGTTTGCGGCCCGTTCCGTGACCAAGGTCGTCATCGTGGGCGCCGGGAGAGGCGGGCGCGCCCTCCTGGAAATGTTCATGGGGGACCACACGGTGTCGATTCTCGGCGTCGCTGACATCCACCCCTGGGCGCCCGGGCTGGAGCTCGCGCGGCGCCTCAACATCCCGGTCTCCACCGATTTCAGGGAGCTCATCACCGACCCCGCCGTGGACCTGATCATTGACGTCACGGGCAGTGCCGACGTCCACCGGACGATCTGGCGGCTCAAGCCGCCCAGGGCGGAGGTGATGGGCGGGCTCAGCGCCAAGTTCATGTGGGACCTGGTCGAGGAGCGAAAGCGCGCCGAGGAGATGGAGGATCGCTACTCGCTCATCCGCCGGGAGCTCCAGGCCCAGTCCGAGGGCGAATTCATCGTCGGCCAGAACCCCAAGATGCGGGAGATCGCTGACCTGCTGGCCCGGGTGGCCCCAACGCCCGCGACGGTGCTGATCCGCGGCGAGGTGGGGACGGGGAAGGAGCTGGTCGCGCGGGCTCTGCACAGGTACTCCCACCTGCGCGACAAACCGCTGATCACCGTGAATTGCACCGCGCTGACTCCGGCCTTGATGGACTCGGAGCTTTTTGGCGTCAGACGCGGCCCCACCGCCGTCGCCGACAAAGCCGGGCTCTTCGAGAAGGCCGACGGGGGGACGATCTTCCTCGACGAGGTCGGGGACCTCTCCCTGGCCATCCAGGGGAAACTCCTCGGCGTCCTCCAGGGGGGCGACCTCACCCCGATGGGGGACGTCATCCCGCGCAAGGTCCGGCTGCGCCTGATCGCGGCCAGCAGTCGGGACCTCGAAGCGGCGGTGGAGAAGGGCGAGTTCCGGGAGGACCTCTTCTATCGCTTCAACTCCTTTTCCATCACGCTCCCGCCCTTGAGAGAGCGCGTGGAGGACATTCCTGTCCTGGCGTACCACTTTCTGAAAAGGGCCGAGGCCAGGGTCAATAAGAAAGTAGACCGCCTCGTGCCCGAAGCCCTGGACGTCCTGGCGCGCTACCCTTGGCCGGGCAATCTCCGCGAACTCGAGAACGTCATCGAGCGCGCCGTCGTCCTCACCTCCTCCCGCCAGATTGAACCCCGCCACCTGGCACTCCACGTCCAGGAGGAGGCGGGCCCCCCGCTGCTCTCCGGGGGGAGCCTGCTTGAAGCCAAGACCCGGGTGGTGGCCGAGTTCGAGAGAGAGGCGGTGGTTCGATTTCTCAGAGAAGCGGGGGGGAATGTCTCTCTGGCCGCCCAACGGGCGCGCATCACACGGCGGAATTTCCACCGACTGATCGTCAAGTACTCGATAAATGCGGGAAATTATAGAAAAGAGAAGCGAGCAGCCCATTAGTGAGACATAAGTAACCCAACTGATCTCTAAAGAAACTATTCAGCCGGGCCCATACAGCTATAAGCTACTGTAATCATTATTGTTTGCTTGTGAGTTCTTAGAGTCTCACCAGAAGAGAACCTCCTGAACCATAATTGGTTCAAGCGCCTGATCGTCGGCACCCGGCTGCCGCTGGCTCAGGCCAAGCACCAACGACTCGGCAAGGTGGGAGGCCTGGCCATTTTCTCCTCGGACGCCCTTTCTTCCGTGGCCTACGCGACCGAGGAAATCCTCCGCGTTCTCGTCTTGGCCGGGGCCGCCGTGCTGAGCCTGTCCATCCCGATCAGCCTGGCCATCGTGGTCCTGGTAGCCATCGTGGCGGCGGCAGCCCTCCTCATCGATTACGTCCTGACCGTGGCGGTGAGCGTCGCGGCCGGGATTGCGGCGATGACCTCCGCGCTGCCGTGGCTCCTCCCCTACAGGGTGGCGCTCGGAGGGGCCGCGGTGGCGGGGGTCGCGTTCTCCTCCGGCTGCACCGCCCTGACCGGCATCGAAGCGGTGTCCGACGGGGTACCGGCGTTCAAGCCCCCGGAAGCGCGCAATGCCCGCGCCGTGCTCGCCTGGATGGCCCTGATCCTGGGCACCCTGTTCCTGGGCATCACGCTGCGTTGAGGTGGTCACCACCCCGATCCTCATTCTCGCGGCCAACCCGAGCTTCGCCGATTTTCCCCGTCAGTTCGGGAACCGGGGCGGTCGGCTCGTCTTTTCCAACGGCATCCTGATCCTGGGGGGGCTTGCCGCGCTCTTGATCATGGGTTTCCAGGGGGACACCTACAGCCTGATTCCGCTCTACGCGGTGGGCGTGTTCGTTTCCTTCACGCTCTCCCAGGCCAGCATGGTCCGGCGCTGGATCCGGACCCGGGAACCCCGCTGGTCGTGGAGGGCGGCGGTGAACGGCGTGGGCGCCGCCACCACGGGGATCGTCATGCTGGTCATCGCCGGCACCAAATTCGTCCACGGCGCATGGCTGGTGGTCGCACTGATCCCCCTCTTGATGGGTGCTTGCCTGGCGGTGAACCGTCACTACCGGGAAGTGGCAGGGCAGCTCTCGTTCGAGCGATGTGAGGTGGAGCCCGCCTTCACCCACACGGTGCTGGTCCTTGTGGGAGACCTCCACGCGGGGGTGGTCCGGGCCCTCCGGTACGCCCAGTCCCTCGCGCCCACCGCGAAGGCAGTCTACGTCGAGCTGGATCCGGAAAAGACGCGGAAGCGGGAAGAGAAGTGGACCAAGTGGGGGTGCGGGGTGCCCCTGGTTGTGCTGACCTCGCCCTCATCAAGGGAGCGCTGCTCTTCAAGAACAACGTCGTCGTCACCGACGTTCCGCACCACCTGAAGCGCTGACGGGGCCCGGGACCCCCGCGCCGCCCGCTCCCCGTTTCCATCCCTTACCGCCTCTGCTACACTGAGTGCTCGCGCGAGGACCGCCGCGCGGATCCCATGGACATTCGCCTGCTGCCCGAAGGTCCCCTCGACGTCTGCCACACCCTCTCCCGCTACCGCATCTGGGGGGAAGATCCCGCCAACCGGCTGGGCGAGGGCGTCTTCCGACGCGCGCTGGCCCTGAACGGGGCGCTCCACGGCTACGCGCTCCGGTGGTCCGGGCCTCCCGACGACGTGCGGCTCACCATCACGATCGCGGGTTCGCGGTCCACGCGCGTCGCCGAGGCGGTGTGCGCGGAGGTGCGGCGGCTTCTCTTCCTGGACGCCGACCTCCTCGGCTTCTACCGCATGGCGAAGTCCGACGGCGTGCTCCAGGGGCTGACGGCGCCCTTTTACGGCATGCGCCCCACCCTGGCGCCGACGCCGTTCGAGATGCTGGTGGGCGCCATCACCGCTCAGCAGGTCAACCTCACCTTCGCCCTGACCACCCGTGGCCGGCTGGTGCGCCGTTTCGGCCGTCCGGTGTCGGTCGAGGGGGAGACGGTCCACGCCTTCCCCACTCCGGAGGCGCTCGCGCGGGCGACGGTCCGCGACCTTCGCCGGCTCAAGTTCTCGACCCGCAAGGCCCAGTACATCATCGGCCTGGCCCGCCTCGTGGCGGAGGGCGAGCTCGCATTCGGGCGGCTCGGGTCCCTTTCGAACGCGCAGGTGATCGCCGAGCTGACGCGGATCCGCGGCGTCGGCTGCTGGACCGCCGAGTGGTTTCTGGCACGGGCTCTCGGGCGGGGCGACGTGTGTCCCGCCGGGGATCTGGCCATCCGGAAGTGCTTCGCGCATTTCTACGGTCGGGGACAGGCACTCTCGGACCGCGCCATTCGCCGGCGGGCGGCAGCCTGGGGCCAGCACCAGCATCTGGCGGTGCACTATCTCCTGGCCGGGCTCCGGCGCCTCCGGGCGGGCCCAGGAGGCGGCACGTGAGCCGGCTCGGGCTGCGCCTCTTCGGTGGGCCGAGTCCGGCGGGCGCGCGCTCCCGCCAGCCGATCGTCGTCGCCGGCGTGATGCTGGCGATCTTCCTGGCGGCCATGGAATCGACGGTCGTCGCCACCGCGATGCCGACGGTGATCGCCAGCCTCGGCGGGATCCGGATCTACTCGTGGGTGTTCTCGGCCTTCCTCCTGACCTCCACCATTGCCATGCCGCTCTGGGGGCGGCTGTCGGACCTCGTCGGGCGGCGCCCGACCTACCTGACGGGGATCGGGATCTTCCTGCTGGGCTCGGGTCTCTCGGGCCTCTCCCAGAGCATGGCCCAGCTGATCGCCTTCCGGGCGCTCCAGGGCCTGGGCGCGGGCTCGCTCATCACCATCGGCTATACGCTGGTGGGCGACCTCTTCGGCCTCGAACGGCGCGCGAAGATGCAGGGGTACTTCTCCGGCGTGTGGGGGATCGCCTCGCTGGTGGGCCCCGCGGTCGGCGGCTTCCTCGCCGACCACGTCTCCTGGCGCTGGGTGTTCTACATCAATCTTCCCTTCGGGGCGCTGTCCGCGCTCGCCATCGCCTGGGGGCTCGCCGAGCCGGTGTCCCGTCGCCGCTCGGTGTCCATCGACTTCGTCGGCACGGGGCTCTTCACCGCGGCGATCTCCTCGCTCCTCGTCGGGCTGGTGGAGGGCGGCCGCGCCGCGTCGTGGCTGACCCCGGGCGTGCTCGCCCCGCTGGCAGCGGCGCTTGCCTTTCTCCTCCTGTTCCTGCTGGTGGAGCGCCGGGTCGCGGACCCGCTGATCCCGCTGGAGCTGTTCAGGAACGCGATGGTGCGGGCGGGCGCGGCGACGGGCTTCCTCTCGGGCATGGCGATGTTCGGCGCCATCTCCTTCATCCCGCTCTACATCCAGGCGGTGGTGGGGGCGACCGCCACGCAGGCCGGCTTCGTCCTGACCCCCTTCGTGCTGGGGTGGGTCTCGTTCTCGATCCTGAGCGCCCGCCTGGTGCTCCGCGTCGGGTACCGCGGCGTCGTGGTGACCGGGATGGCCAGCCTCACGTTCGCGTTCTTGCTCCTGATGGAGTGGGACCAGGGCCTCACCCGCCTCACCGCCGTGCGGGACGTGATCGTCGCCGGTTGCGGGATGGGCATGGTGATGGTGCCGATGCTCATCGCGGTGCAGAGCGCGGTGCCGAAGCGGGATCTCGGGATCGCCACGTCCACGATTCAATTCTTCCGGACGATCGGCGGGGCCGTCGGCGTGGCCGTGATGGGCGCCGCCATGGCCCAGCGCCTGCAGGAGGAGCTCCGAAGGCTCCCGGCGGCGGGCGCCTCCCTCGCTGCCCAGATCGAGCAGCTCGTCATCCGTCCGGATCTCATCGTCAACCCGGCGACCCGTGAGACGCTGGCGCCTGCCGTGCTCGCGGGCGTGCGGCTGGCGCTGGCCAACGCGCTGCACGCGGTCTTCGTGGTGGGGCTGATCGTCTGCCTGCTGGCGCTGGCCTCGGCCTTCCTGGTGCCCGGCGGCCGCGCCCGCGATCTCGCGCGCGCCGAGGAGGCCGCGCCCACAGCTGGCTCCTAGCCGCAAGACGTATGGAGGAGGGAATGGAACACCTGCACGCGAAGAAGGCGGAGCGGAAGCGACTGGACGGCCTCCTGCTCAAATCCCCCATGAAGGTCCTCGGGGCCTTCCGCGAGGTGGGGAGGCAGGTCTTCGCCGACGGCGCGCTTTCCAAGAAGCACAAGGAGCTCACGGCGCTGGCGGTGGCGATCTCGCAGAACTGCTTCGACTGAATCGAGCATCGGGTCGAGGAGGTCCTCGGCTTGGGTGCGACGGAGCAGGAGATCGCCGAAACGATGGACGTCGGACTCCTGATGGGCGGGACGCTCGCCGCCAAGTCGGTCCGCCACGCCGTCTGGGTGATGGACCAGCTCAGGAACTAGCGGTAACACATCGCGCTGGAGGGCTCGCGCATGACCGATATTCCCGGGAAGTATCGCGACCTGTTTGAGAAGAAGGCGTTCGCGCACCTGGCGACGATCGGGGCCGACGGCAGTCCCCAGGTGACTCCCGTTTGGGTGGACTTCGACGGAACCTACCTCCGGTTTAACACCGCCAAGGGGCGCGTGAAGGACAAGAACCTGCGCCGGAATCCCAGGGTGGCGCTGGCCATCCAGGACCCCGACAATCCGTACCGATACATGCAGGTGCAGGGCAGGGTCGTGGAGGTCACCGAGCACGGCGCGGACGCCCACATTGACACGCTCGCGAAGAAGTACATCGGCCAGGATACGTACCCGTGGCGCCGGCCGGGGGAGGTGCGCGTCCTGTACAAGATCCTTCCCGAGAAGGTCCAGACGCTGGGCTGAGTCGGAAGATGCGGCCGGACCCCTATGTCAGCGCCGTCAGCGAGGCGGAGCTCCGGCGGGAGCGGGCCAAGGCGCGGGCGCTCAGGCAGAGCCAGTGGTGGAAGCGGCGCATCTCGTCGGGCCAGTGCCACTACTGCAGGCGCCAGGTGGGCCGTCAGAGCCTCAGCATGGATCACGTCGTCCCGCTAATCCGGGGTGGCCGATCGAGCCGCGGCAACGTCGTGGCGGCGTGCAAGGATTGCAACAGCAGGAAGAAATCGCTCCTCCCGGTGGAATGGGAGGAGTACCTGCAGCGCTTGGCCGAACGTCAGTCCCTCTGATCTCGTCAACAACTCCCGCGCCGCTAGGCCATCCGGTCGGCGAGGTCCGCGAGCGTGCGGAACTCGTGGTCGGCCCGCCCTCCGTCCGACGCGACCCCACCCTTGCGGTTGATCCACGCCACCGGAATGCCGAGAGCGCGCGCCGGCACCACGTCGTGGAAGTAGCTCTGCGCGGCGTGCAGCCAGGGGCGGCCTCCGATGCGCTCGCGCGCCGTCAGGAAGTGGCCGTGGGCAGGCTTGTAGGAGCCCACCTGCTGCGCCGTGACCAGCAGGTCGAAGGGGACGCGGAGGTGGCGGAGCGTGCCCCCGAGCAGGTCGTCGTCCACGTTGGAGAGGATCCCGAGGCGGTAGCCCGCGGCGGCGAGCCGCCCGAGCGCCGGGTTCGTATCCGGGAACGGCCGCCACGCCGGCAGGCTGTCCGCCAGGAAGCCGGCCCGTTCCGGGGAGAGGCGCCACTCGAGCCGGGCGGCCACGCGGCGTGCGGTTTCCGTGAGCACCGCGCGGTAGCTCCGGTAGGTCTCCGCCTCGACGGTCGGCTCGACCTCGTGGTAGACGGCGAACACGGCGGCCCGGTCGAGCCTCACCCCGTCGGCCGCGGCCGCGCGGGTGAAGGCCTCGCCGACCCCCGTCTCCCAGTCGATCAGCGTCCCGTAGCAGTCGAAGGTGACGATGTCGAAGGAACGGCCCATCACACTCTCCCTCGGCAGTCCGGTCCGTCGCCATGAGAGGCCTGGCCGTCTCGGTCGTCGTCTCGGCCGCGAAAGGCGGTGCTAGCCTAGCCCGTGGTGTCGAGCGGGTCAAGCACCCCCCCGCCCTTGCCTGTATTGGTCTTTGGACATTGACAGCGCGCGCGCCTTGGTGAGAATCCATCGAGCACAGCAACCATCTTTCGCCAAGGAGGGGACTATGGCTGTCAAGACGTTGCTCGGGCTCCTCGCGTCGTTCGTGTTCTTCCTGGGAGCAGCACCGCCGTGGACCACTGCCGAGGCCCAACAGGCGGCCGCGACGGCTCCCGAGGGGAAGGTCAACATCAATACGGCTTCGAAGTCCGAGCTGATGAAGCTCAAGGGGGTGGGCCGCGAGGTCGCGGAGAAGATCATCGAGTACCGGGAGCAGAGCGGGCCCTTCAAGACGCCAGAAGCGATTCGGAAGGTCAAGGGAGTCGGCAAAGGGATCTGGGAGGCGAACCGAGAGGCGATTGTCGTGAAGTGAGAAATTTCCTTGGATGCCTCTTTGGCCTGACGTAGGATTGGGGGAAATCGGTCGGAGCGCACACAGGCTCCTTCTGGTGTCCCTGCCGGCAATCCCGCCGGCGGCGACCTGACCGAGCCCCGGGCCGGGAGTCGGCGCCCGGTCGGGGGTGGTGGGACTTGGGCCCGCGTGGTGGGCTTCGCCGAGAAAGGAGGTGGTCCAGCCGTGTGTATGTGTACCCCTGCGGTGATCTGTGAGGTGGTCGCCTCCTAAGGCAGGTCCACGCTAGTCTTGGGTGGACGCCTGGAGGAGGTTCCAGGCACCACCGGCCCCGACGGTCCCGCCCACACCAGCGGGGCGGCTCGACTCTCCGACGCCGCAGACACCGTCGGGGTTTTCATTTCGTCCCCCAAAAAGAAACGGCCCGCCGAGGCTATCCCCCGGCGGGCCGTCAAGTGGTCCAGCGAGCGCGTTACACCTTGCGGACGTTGGACGCCTGGAGCCCCTTCGGCCCCTTCGTGATCTCGAACTCGACGCGGTCACCCTCGCTCAGGCTCTTGAAGCCGTTGGCTTGGATGGTGCTGTAGTGGACGAAGACGTCCTCTCCGCCCTCCACCTGGATGAAGCCATACCCCTTTGCGTCGTTAAACCACTTGACCGTACCCTGTGCCATGCTCCCTTTCCTCTTTCTTCTGGGGCGTTCTCACGCCCCGGTGATACCCGACCCCCATGGCCGGGCTGACCCCCTCTGGGGGGCAAACAAAAACGCCGGAGGACCGCAGCCCTCGCGGCGTTAAACCCTTAAACCGAGGGATCTCTCTTCACGAACTCCTTGCCAGACACGGAAGGAATTCTCAACCGGAAAAAAACATACCCTGCTTTGTGGAGGCCTGTCAACTCCGATTTGAGTGGGGTCGTCCGCGCTCCCGGCGGAGGGGCCCGCCCAGGTGGCGCTCGATGGCCCGGAGCTGGTCGCCCTCCTCGGGGGCGGCGAAGCTGGAAGCCACGCCGCTCGCCTCGGCCCGGGCGGTGCGCCCGATCCGGTGGATATAGTCCTCCGGTGTCGCCGGCAGGTCGTAGTTGATGACGTGGGCGATGTTGGCCACGTCGATCCCCCGGGCGGCGATGTCTGTGGCCACAAGCACCTGGTAGGACCCCGCGCGAAAGCCGTCCAGCGCCCTTCGCCGCTCTGACTGGCTCCGATCCGCGTGAATGCGCGCAACCCGGTGTCCCGCCGCCCCGACGGCACGCGCTAGGCGGTCGGCCCGGTGCTTCGTGCGCGTGAAGATCAGGACTTTCCCCTGCTCGCCTCTCAGCAGGGACAGGAGCAGGGGAGTCTTCTCGTCGCGATGCAGCGGATAGAGAACTTGGCTGACTTTTCCAACCGGGCGCGCTGCCGGCCCGATCTGGACGCGGACGGGGCGGACCAGGTGACGGCGCACCAGCTGCTCCATCGGGGGCGGCATCGTGGCCGAGAAGCACAGCGTCTGGCGGTCCAGAGGCACATGCTTCAGGATGCGTTCGAGCTGGGGGGCGAACCCCATGTCGAGCATTCGGTCGGCTTCGTCCAGGACGAGGATGCGGAGGAATCCGAGGGAGAGACTCCGGCGATCCAGGTGGTCGAGGAGGCGCCCGGGGGTCGCGACCAGGACGTCGGGTCGGCGGCGGAGTGCCTCGAACTGCGGCCCTATGGCCTCGCCCCCGATCACCGCGGCCGCGCGCACGTGACGCCCGGCTCCAAGCGTATCAAAGCATTCCCGGATCTGAAGCGCCAGCTCCCGGGTGGGAGCCAGGATCAGCGCCCGCAGCCCTGCGCCGCCGGCCAAGCGCTCGATGATCGGGATCGCGAAGGCGGCCGTCTTGCCGGTACCTGTCTGGGCGCAGCCAATCAGGTCGCTGCCGGCTAGCGCCAGTGGAATCGCCTGGGCCTGGATGGGCGTGGGGGCCTCAAAGCCCGCCCGTCGGACGTCGGCCATGATCTCGTTGGAAAGTTTCAGTGATTCGAACGTGAGTGAACAGTCCATGAGTGAACGGATCTTTCTCCGGTTTCCGGAATCAGGATTTCGGGTTGGGTGGCAGGGGCCCGGGCCCGAAGGCCCGGACCCCTGAGCGAAGCGGTGATCGTTAGATCTTCCGAACGTTGGCGGCCTGGAGCCCCTTGGGTCCCTTGGTGACCTCGAACTCCACCTTGTCACCCTCGGCCAAGCTCTTGAAGCCCCCGGCCTGAATGGCGCTGTAATGGACGAAGACGTCCTCGCCGCCCTCCTGGGTGATGAAGCCGTACCCCTTCGCGTCGTTGAACCATTTCACGCTGCCTGTCGCCATGCTGCTTTACCTCTTTCTTGGGGCGCATGCCCCGGTGATACCCGGCCACCATGGCCGGGGTGCCCCCATTAATTTGGGGACAAACAAAAACGCCGCAGGACCTAGTCCTCACGGCGTTACCTTTGAATCTGATCGACTCTCGAACGCGTTTGGAACCTAGAACCGATCCTTACACTACAGGATCATTCCTCCGGTGTCAAGGAATATCCTGAATCCGCTTGGTGACGGCCCGGGAGCCGTGCTTGGTCCCGAGCCACCCTGGGATCGCCACCGAAAAGCGCCCGGCCGTGCCTCCGGCCACGACTACATGGAGATCTTCCACGGAGGCGAACTTGGGGATCAGCGCATGAGGCGCGGGGGGCTCGGCAGCGAAGCGGAGGGTCGTCCCTTCGCCGTTCCCCTCGTCGGGGAGGAGCTCCCCGTACGGGCGCCGGATGGTCTCGACCAGGAAGCGCTTGAGGTCGGCCTTCGACCAGCCGTCGTCCTTGAACGTCCGGGCGTGCTCCGGGCCGACCACGAGCATCGTCTGGGAGTAGAGGGGGAAGTGCTTGGCGTTCCAGAGGCACGCCATGGACCAGCCGAGCGAGCCGGCCAGGCTTTTCGCCGTGCGGCTCGCGTGGTCGGAGATGCCGTGCGGCGCCTCCGCCGCGAAGAGCGTCACCGCGCTGTCCTCGCGCTGGAGCCCGCGCTCGACGTGGAGCGGTTCCCAGGGGCTCGCCTCTTCGTGCTCGGCGATGCAGTACGTGTAGCGCCCGGGGTGGCCGAAGGTGGACATGGAGATCTCGCCCGGTCGGGCGCCGCCCAGATTCATCAGGATGAGCCGGAGGGCGCGGCCGATCGTCGCGTTGGCGCGCGCCCCTGGGCCGAAGACGCCGAAGCCCGCGTTGAGGGCGATGCGGGAGCGGATCGGGCCGTTGACGATGAGGAGCGGCGCCGCGAAGTGGGTGGTCGCCTGGAGGCCGTGCAGGTTGAACGCGGGATCGCAGGTGGCCTCCACCGCGGCCAGGAGCACCGGGAGGTAATCGGGGCGGCAGCCGGCCATCACCGCGTTGACGGCGATCTTCTCGATCGTGGCGCGGCCGTAGTTGGGCGGGATCTCGCCCACCAGTTCGTCGCGCCCGCGGCCCATCCCGGCGAGCATGCGCGCCACCCGTTCGACCGTCGGCGGGACGACGGGCAGGCCGTCGCTCACGCCCCGGTCGAACCACTGCTCGATCTCGTCCTGGCTCATCGCGAGGCCATTTTCATGGGGCGGCTCCGGACTGTCAAGCGGACACGGCCGCGCTCGGGACCATCCCGATCCCCACCATGGCGGCGCGCGGCTACGCGAAGTCCTTCGCCTCGGCGCTCATCGCCTCGGGGGGCTCCATCGCGATCATCATACCTCCGTCGATCGCGTTCATCATCTACGGGGTCATCACCAACACCTCGATTCCGGCGCTCTTCGCCGCCGGCGTCCTGCCGGGCCTGATCGTGGGGGCGTGCCTGGCGGTCCCGGCCTCCCTCATCGCGCGCCGGCATGGCTGGCGGGGCGAGCGCTTCGGCACGCGGCGCCTTCTGGGCGCTCCTGGCGCCGCTGATCATCGTCGGCTTCGCCGGCCTCTACGCGTGGGCCGGGGCGACGATGGGGGTCATTGACCAGATCGCCAAGGCGCTGCTGGGGCTGTCGAAGAACTCCTGGGTGGTGCTCTGGGCAATCAACCTGCTCGTCTTTCTGGCGGGCTATCTTCTCGACGCCATCTCGATTTATTGCATCTTCGTGCCGATCATCATGCCGATCATGGCCGCGTTCGGCTGGAATCCCGTCTGGATCGGCGTGGTGCTGACGGTGAACATCGCCATCGGGCAGGTGACGCCGCCCGTGGCGGTGAACCTCTACGTGGCCGCGAACATCGCCCGCGTGTCGTTCGACGAGATCGCGCGGGCGGTGTGGCCGTTCGTCCTCGCGATGCTCGGGGCCCTGGTGATCGTGACCGAGTGGCCGGGCTTGTCCACGGCCCTCCCCGCGTTGTTCGGCCTCAAGTAGCGGGGCCCCTCACCCCGACCCGACCGCAAGGGTCGGGTACCGCGACCCGCTACGCGGGTGCCCGCAAAGGATGGGCTTCGCCCCATATAGGCTCGCTTCGCTCGCGCTTTGCGTGTAGGGAGGAGAAGAGGAGAGGGGGGTCATTTTCCCTTTTCTTGTTCGGCCCCCCGGCCTCGTGCTAGAGTGATGAAACTTACTGGGCAGGGGGTTGGCCGATGCTTTTCAGCGTGCTCGCCGGGATGTTTTCCAACGACCTCGCCATTGATCTGGGCACTGCCAACACGCTGGTGTACGTCCGAGGCGAGGGGATCGTCCTCAACGAACCCTCCATCGTCGCCATCCATCAGTCGACCGGCGCGGTCCTGGCGGTGGGGCACGAGGCCAAGGCCATGCTGGGCCGGACCCCCGGCAACATCGTCGCCATCCGCCCCTTGAAGGACGGCGTGATCGCCGACTTCGACGTCACCGAGAAGATGCTCCACTACTTCATCTCGAAGGTGCACCGCCGCCGGACGCTGGTCCACCCGCGCATCGTCATCGGGGTTCCTTCCGGAATCACGCAGGTCGAGAAAAGGGCCGTGAGGGACTCGGCCATGCAGGCCGGCGCACGCGAGGTCTATCTGATCGAGGAGCCGATGGCCGCGGCCATCGGCGCGGGGTTGCCCATCCAGGAGCCGGGCGGCAACATGATCGTGGACATCGGGGGCGGGACCACCGAAGTCGCCGTGATCTCCCTTTCGGGGGTCGTCTTCTGTAAGTCCGTCAGGATCGCGGGGGACGAGATGGACGAGGCCGTCGTTCAGTACATCAAGAAGCACTACAACCTCCTGGTGGGCGAGCGGCGATCGGAGGAGCTGAAGATCGCGCTGGGCTCGGCCTACCCGATCGGACCGGAGCGCCAGACCATGGAAGTGAAGGGGCGTGACCTTATCGACGGGATCCCGAAGACCATCGTGATCACCGACGAAGAGGTGCGCGAGGCGCTGCGCGAACCCGTCATGACCATCGTGGAAACGGTCCGCACCTGTCTCGAGCGCACGCCGCCCGAACTGGCGGCCGACATCGTGGACAAGGGGATTGTCCTCACGGGCGGCGGGGCTCTGCTCCGAGGGCTGGACCTCCTGCTGCGACAGGAAACGAACCTCCCGATCACCGTCGCCGACGATCCGCTCTCCTGCGTGGCCTACGGGACCGGCAAGGTGTTGGACGAGCTTGAACTCTTGAAGAAGGTCGCGATCCCGGCCTAGTCGCGGAAGAAGGCGCCCCCGGGCCCGGGCTCCGGGCGCCCGCGGCGGGTCTCCGCGCGGACGGCGCGGATGCGGTGGAGGGTCGGGTCGCGTCTGGGGGCCGCTGGTGAGATATAGGACGTACGCACTCCTGGTATCGGTGCTCGTGGTCTCCCTCCTGCTGCTGAGCCTCGGCAACCGGGGAGGGGGAGCGCGGCGCCCCGGCGACCTCATCGCGGTCGTCATCACCCCGCTCGAGACCGCGCTCACCACCATCCACCGGTCGGCCGTGGGCGTGTGGTCTGCCTACCTCGTCTGGAAGAGTGTCCGGAGAGAGAACCAGGCTCTCCGCTCGGAGGTGGAGCGCCTGCACGTCCGGTCGCTCCAGGTGGACGAGACCCAGAAAGAAAATCTGCGCCTGCGCCGCCTCCTCGCCCTCCGGGATCGTCTCCCCCTCTCCACGGTGGCGGGAGAAGTCATCGCCAAGGAGTGGGGCGGCTGGGTTCGATCGGTCACGGTGAACCGCGGCCGGAGCGACGGGATCGCGAGGCTCACGCCGGCGATCGTACCGGAGGGCCTGTTCGGGCGGGTGGTGGAGGTGCGCGCGCGCGCGGCCGTCGTCCAGCTGCTGAACGATCCCTCCTCGGCCGTGGCGGTCATGGTGCAGCGCACGCGGACCGCGGGCGTGGCCGAGGGCGACCCGATGGGAACGGTGCGCCTGAAGTTCATGGCCCGCGACGGCGGCATCCAGGTCGGCGACCTCGTCGTGACCTCGGGCCTGGGTGGGGTGTTTCCCAAGGGCTTGCCCGTCGGCTGGGTGACGGCAGTGGAGGACAGGGGCTCGGCGCTCTTTCACTACGCCAAGCTCGCCCCCGTGGCGGACTTTGCCCGGGTGGAGGAGGTCCTGCTCCTGACCGGACAGACCGGGGCGGATCTCTTCCCCCAGTTCGCCGCTCGCCCCGAGACCTGAGCCCCATGCGTCTCACGTTGGCTTTGGCGCTTCTCGGCGGCGGCCTGGCCCAGACCAGTGTAGCCCCGGCGCTCCGGATCGGCGGCGTGTCTCCGGATATCCCGCTCATCCTCGCCGTGTTCCTCGGTCTCTCCAGGGGCGCGGAGGTCGGGTGCCTGTCCGGATTCGTGATGGGACTCATTCAGGACGCGGCGGCGGGAGGCTTTGTCGGCGCCCAGGCTCTCACCAAGGCGCTGGCCGGCTTCGCCGCCGGGCAGATCGCCGGGCGCTTGTGGGTCTCCGATCCGCTGGTCCAGGTGCCGGGCCTGGTGCTCCTCACGTTCGCGGAGGGCCTGACGCGCTACTGCCTCCTCCAGTTCTTCCACTTCCCCGCCTCCTTCGGGGACCTGATGCTCTACGTGGTCCTGCCCCAGGCCCTCTACAACGGCGCCCTCGGCGCGGCCAGCGTCCTGGCCCTGAGCGTCGCCGAATCCTGGCGGAGCGGGTCCTTATGGCGCTGAGGGAAGTCCGCCCCTGGGGCGGCGCCTGGCGCGATCCGTTCGCCCGGCGGCTCCTCGTTCTCACCGCCTGCACGCTGGTCGGTTTCCTGGTGCTCCTGGGACAGCTCTGGTACCTCCAGGTGCTCGAGGGCGGGCGGTTGCGCGACCTTTCCGAGAGGAACCGGATCCGGGTCCGGCCGGCGGCGGCGCCCCGCGGCATTCTCTTCGATCGCAACGGCCTGGCGCTGGTGGATAACCGCCCTGCCTTCACGCTTTCTCTGATCCCGCGCGAGATGGAGAACCGCCCAACCGTGCTGGCGCGCCTTCACTTGCTCCTCAAAATCCCGCTGGGCGAGCTCCAGGAGCTGCTGGCGCGGGTCCCGCCCGACTCGTTCATGCCCGTGCGCGTAAGGCGTGGCCTCACGATGGAGGAGGTCGCCAAGGTCGAAGAGTGGAAGCTGGAGCTCCCCGGCGTCGTGGTGGAGGTGGAGCCCCAGCGGGTGTATCCGGGTCCGCGCCTGGGGGCGCATCTGCTCGGCTACGTCCGGGAGGTCAGCGAGGATCAGATGCGGCAGGGGCGCTACCGGCGCGGGGACATGGCCGGGCAGAGCGGGCTCGAGCGGCTGCTCGACGAGTATCTCAAGGGCCGGGACGGGGGCGAAGAGATCGAGGTGGACGCCCTCGGTCGGCCGGTGCGAGTGGTGCGGCGCCAGGAGCCGCGCCCCGGCGCGCACGTGGTGACGACGGTGGATCGGCGCATCCAGGAGGTGGTCGAGCGCGCCATGGGAGACCGCGCCGGGGCGGTCGTGGTGCTGGATCCCAGGAGCGGCGATGTCCTCGCGCTGACCTCGAGCCCCGCCTTCGACCTGGACCGCTTCACCGGCGCCCTCGGACGCGAGGCCTGGCTGCGCCTGGTGCGCGACCCGCAGTTCCCGCTCCTGAACCGGGCGATTCAGAGCCAGTACGCGCCCGGATCCATCTTCAAGATCGTGGTCACCGCCGCGGCGCTCCAGGAGGGGGTGATCACCCCCTTCGATCGACTGCATTGCGGCCCTACCTTCCAGCTGGGGCCGCGGATCTTCAAGAACTGGGATGACGCGGACTGGGGCGACATTGACCTCTATCGCGCCCTCGTCCGGTCGTGCAACACGTTCTTCTACCAAGTCGGCCTCAAGGTGGGGCTCGCGACCATGGAGCGCTACGCCCGGGCCTTCGGCCTCGGGGAGCCCACCGGGATCGCCCTGGCCGGGGAGAAGCCGGGCCGGGTGCCCGATCCGGGGGAGCGGGGACGGTTCGGACGGCGGGCCGGCGACACGGTCAATATCTCCATCGGCCAGGGTCAGCTCCTCGTCACGCCGCTGCAAGTGGCGCGCCTGATGGCCGCGGTGGCAACCGAGGGCATCCTCTGGAAGCCGCGCCTCCTCCAGCGGGTGGAGAGCGCCGACGGCCACCTCCTCTATGCGGAGCCGAGCCAGATGACCGGCTATGTGGATCTGTCGCCGGCGGTGTGGGCGTTTCTGCGGAAGAGCCTGTGGGGCGTGGTCAACGACGGCGGCACCGGAGCCGCGGCACGGCTCCCGGGGATCGACGTCGCCGGCAAGACGGGCACCGCCCAGATCATCGCGAACAGCGACGCCGCGCGGGGGCAGGATCACGCCTGGTTCGCCGCCTATGCGCCTGCGGAGGATCCGCAGGTCGTGGTGGTCGTGCTCGTCGAGCGGGGAGGCCGGGGCGGCCAGGCGGCAGCCCCCATCGCGCGCCAGATCCTGCACGGCATTTTCCTCGAAAAGGTCGCTGCGGGGGGCTTTCCGGGATGATGCTCAGGATCGATCGGCGGCTCCTGCAGAACGTGGACTGGCTTCTGCTGGCCTCGGCCCTGGTGCCGGTGGGCCTCGGGCTTCTGACGCTCTGGAGCCTCTCCCCGGGCCGGCACGGGAGCGGGGCGGTCTGGCGCCAGCTCTTGTGGCTCGCCGTGGGGCTCCTCGCCCTGGTTCTGATCGCCAGCGTGGACTACCGGAACCTGGTGCGGGGTGCCCCCATCCTCTATGTGGTCGGCATCGCCCTCTTGCTGCTGGTGTTCGCCGTCGGGCGCTCGGTGTCCGGGGCGCGTCGGTGGCTCCCCCTCGGGCCCTTGACGCTCCAGCCCGCGGAGCTCTTCAAGTTCATCTTTCTCATCACGCTGACCTGGGTGCTGACCGCCCGGTGGGCCAACCCGCGCGCCCGCTCGACCCTGGGCCTGACGCTCGGCCTCCTTGTCGTGCCGTTCCTCCTGGTGGTGCGGCAGCCGGACCTCGGCACGGCGCTCGTGCTGCTGCCGGTGTTCTTCGCGCTCCTGTTCGGGGCCGGCGTGCGGCTCAGGGAACTGGGGTGGCTCGGCCTGGTCGGGCTGGCGGGGACGCCGCTGGCCTGGCTCGTGCTGAAGGATTATCAGCGCGAGCGACTACTCGTCTATCTGGATCCCTTCAGGGATCCGCTCGGCAGCGCCTATAACGTGATCCAGTCCAAGATCGCCATCGGATCGGGACAGCTTCTGGGCAAGGGGGTGGCGGGGGCCACCCAGAGTCGCCTGGCGTTCTTGCCCGAGCGTCATACGGATTTCATCTTTGCCGTGTTCGCCGAGATGTGGGGATTCATGGGGGCGCTGGTGCTCTTGGTCTGCTACACGTTCGTGCTTCTCCGGGGCTTCGACATCGCGGCCGGCGCGCGCGAGCCGGTCGGCCGGCTGTTGGCGCTGGGGGTCACTGCGCTCCTGGCGGCCCAGACCCTCATCAACCTGGGCATGGTCATGGGGCTCCTGCCCATCGTGGGGATTCCGCTCCCCCTGATGAGCTACGGCGGCTCCTCCCTGGTGGTCACGCTCATGGCTGTGGGCCTCCTCCTCTCGGTCAGAATGCGCCAGTTCCTGTGAGGTGAGGGCGTGGGCAAGCGCATCGTCGTCAACGTGGGCGTGACCGAGACCCGCGTCGCCGTCCAGGACGGGACCCTCCTGACCGAGCTCTACGTCGAGCGGCGGCGCCATCGCTCCATCGTGGGCAACATCTACAAAGGCGTTGTGACCAACGTGCTGCCGGGCATGCAGGCGGCGTTCGTGGACGTGGGGCTCGCGAAGGACGGGTTCCTCTACGGCGGCGACTACACGGCCAACGTGGGTGAGTACGAGCGGCTCATGCTGGGGGAGAGCGAGGAGGAGGAGATCGAAGTCGAGGAAGTCGAGCGGCGCGAGGCGACGGTCCCCATCGAGGATCTCCTCCGGAAGGGGCAGGAGGTGCTCGTTCAGGTGTCCAAGGAGTCCCTCGGGACGAAGGGGGCGCGGATCACCTCGTTCATCTCGCTGCCGGGCCGTTCTCTGGTCTTCATGCCGCACGCTCACCACATCGGCGTCTCCCGGCGGATCAGGGACGATCGGGAACGCGACCGGCTGCGTCAGATCGTCCGGGGCCTTCGGCCCCCGGCGGGCGGCTTCATCGTCCGGACGGTGGCCGAGGGAAAGGGCGAGGAGGAGTTCGCCTCCGACGTCCAGTTCCTGATCCGCCTCTGGGAGCAGGTCCAGGCGCGCCACAACCAGGCCAGCGCACCCTCGCTGCTGCACGAGGAGCGCGACCTGATCTTCCGCGTCGTCCGCGACCTCTTCTCGTTGGACGTGGAGGAGTTCCTCGTGGACACGCCGGCCGCCTACGCCAGGTGCATGGAGTATACCTCCTCCCTGGTCCCGGCCCTGGCCTCGCGCGTCAAGCTCTACGAAGGCCGCACCCCGGTGTTCGAGGCCACCGGGGTCGAAAAGGAGATCGAGAAGGCCCTGCGCCGCCGCGTGTGGCTCAAGTCCGGCGGCTACATCGTCATTGACCAGACCGAGGCCCTGGTCGCGATCGACGTCAACACGGGCAAGTACGTGGGCAAGCGCGACTTCGAGCAGACCGTGCTCAAGATCAACCTGGAGGCGGTGGGGGAGGTCGTGCGGCAGATCCGCCTCCGCGACCTGGGCGGGATCATCATCATTGACTTCATCGATATGGAGCGGGAGGAGCATCGCCAGCAGGTCTTCCGCGCGCTCACGAAGGCGCTGTCCGCGGACAAGGCGCGCACCAACGTCCTCGAGATCTCCGAGCTCGGGCTCGTGGAGATGACCCGCAAGCGGGTGCGGCAGGACCTGCAATCCCTCTTCTGCACCCCGTGCCCGGCCTGCAAGGGGAGCGGCGTCGTCAAGTCGGACCTCACGCTGGCCGCCGAGATCTTCCGGAAGGTCCAGGCGGCGGCCGCGGACCTGGGCGGGCAGGAGATCCTGATCCGCGTGCGCCCGGAGATGGCCCAGTACCTGGAGGCGGAGGAGCGCGAGGGGTTGGAACTCCTGCAGGAGACCTTGCAGCGGAAGCTCTCGCTTCAGCCGGTGACCTCGCTCGATCGCGAGGAGTACGAGATCATCTCGCGGTAACGGGACCCACCCGCATGAAGAGGACTGCTCCCTCGCGGGTGAGGCCCACAGAGGTGCTCGCCCAGCTCCAAGCGGCCGCCCGCAAGGGAGACCGCACCGCGCTGGCCTTGGCCGTTGACCGGATGCGCACGCTGGCCTACTCCCCGCGCCACTGGGAGAAGTATCTGCTCCTCCTCACCCATCCCCTGGCGCGGCTGGTGGATCTGCTGGTGATCAAGCAGGGGGAGAAGATCGCCCGACAGAAGGGATGGGCCCGACCCAAGCGCCAGCCTGCTCCCGGGCGCCGCGCCAAGCCGGCCGGGGGTCGCGGCAAGAAGCCGTCGGGCCGGCGGCAGGCCACGACCGCCCAGGTGCAGCCTTCGCTCTTTCCTGACCTCGGCTAACCTCGGAGGGGGGCCCGCCCCCCTTCCCACGAAGCTTCATCGGCTGAATCCCGCCCGCCCTGGACAGCCTCTCAAGGCAGGGACATACTGAGGGACGGAGAAGGCCTCCGATGACCGCGGACAGTCAGGAACAACGGCTCACGCTCCCCGTCAAAGGGATGCACTGCGCCTCCTGCGTCAGCAAGGTGGAGGCGGCCCTCGCCGGGATTCCTGGCGTCGTCGAAGCCAGCGTGAACCTCGCGGCGGAGAAGGCCACGGTGCGGCTTCAGGCGGGGAACGTGACAGTGGACGATCTCCGTCGGGCCGTCCGGGCCGCCGGGTACGAGATCCCGCAGGAGATCCCGACGGAGGTTGAAGCGCCCGACCGAGAGCGCGAGGAGCGCGAGCGGGAGAACCGGCTCCTCCGCGCGAAGTTCCTCGTCGGCGCCGCGCTCTCGCTTCCGGTGCTGCTCGGGAGCTTCCCGCAGATCTTTCCCTGGGCCCCCGAGGCCTTCCGGAATCCCTGGGTCCAGCTCGTCCTCGCCGCGCCGGTCCAGTTCTGGGTCGGCTGGCAGTTCCACCGCGGCTTCTGGAACGACACCATCCACCGCTCCGCCAGCATGAACAGCCTGGTCTCCATCGGCACCAACGCGGCCTACATCTTCAGCGTGGCGGTGACCCTCCGGCCCCACACGTTCATGCCTCTCGGGGGAATGACCTACTACGACACGGCGGCGGTCCTCATGACGCTGATCGTCCTCGGGCGCTGGCTGGAAGCGCGCGCGCGGGGCCACACGTCGGACGCGATCCGGCGGCTCGTGGCGCTGGCGCCCAAGACGGCGCGGGTGCTCCGTGACGGGAGGGAGACGGACATCCCCGTCGCCCTCATCGTGGCGGGCGACCTCCTGCGCGTCAGACCCGGCGAGAGGATCGCCGTGGACGGGGAGGTCGTCGAGGGCGCCTCCGCCGTGGACGAATCCATGCTGACGGGAGAGAGCCTCCCGGTCGAGAAGCGGCCAGACAGTCGCGTGATCGGCGGCACGGTCAACCGGATGGGGAGCTTCACGTTCCGCGCCACGCGCGTCGGGAAGGACACGGTGCTCGCCCAGATCATCCGCCTGGTGGAGGAGGCGCAGGGGTCGAAGGCGCCGATCCAGCGACTGGCGGATCGGGTGTCTGCGGTCTTCGTGCCGATCGTCATCGCCGTGGCGGCGCTGACCTTCGCGGTCTGGTGGCTCTGGGGCCCCCAGCCCGCGTTTCTCTTCGGGCTGACCAACTTCGTGGCGGTGCTGGTCATCGCCTGCCCGTGCGCGATGGGCCTGGCCACGCCCACGGCCATCATGGTGGGGACGGGCAAGGGCGCCGAGCACGGCGTGCTCATCAAGAGCGCCGTGGCGCTGGAGCTCCTGCACAAAGCGCGGATGGTCGTCCTGGACAAGACCGGCACGCTGACCGTCGGGCGCCCCGTGGTGACGGACATCATCCCTTCGGGCGGCATGAGCGCCGACGACCTCCTCGCCCTGGCCGCCGCCGCCGAGCAGGGCTCCGAGCACCCGCTGGGCGAGGCGACCGTCGCGCGAGCCAAGGAGCGGGGACTCGGGCTCCCGCCCGTCACGGATTTCCGGGCGGTCCCCGGCCATGGGATCGAGGCGCGGGCGGGAGGCCAGCGGCTCCTCCTTGGCAACGCCCGGCTCTTGTCGGGGCAGGGCGTTTCCGTGGGAGAGCTCGAGGCGACGGCGCGGCGGCTCGAGGAGGAAGGGAAGACCGTGATGTACGCGGGGCTCGACGGCCGCGTCGCCGGGCTCATCGCCGTGGCCGACGTCCTGAAGCCCGAGGCGCGTCAGACCGTGTCCCTGCTCCACGCGATGGGGATCGAGGTGGTCGTGCTCACGGGGGACAACCGCCGGACGGGCGAGGCGATCGCCCGGCAGGCGGGCGTGGATCGGGTGCTCGCCGAGGTCCTCCCGGAGGACAAGGCGCGCGAGATCAAGCGGCTCCAGGAGGAGGGGCGGCTCGTTGCGATGGTGGGGGACGGCATCAACGATGCCCCGGCGCTCGCCCAGGCCGACGTCGGCATCGCCATGGGCTCGGGGACCGATGTGGCTATCGAGGCGGCGGACGTCACCCTCATGCGAGGCGACCTCCGCGGCATCGTCACGGCCATCCAGCTCTCCCGGAGGACGATCCGGATCATCCGCGAGAACCTCGTCTGGGCGTTTGGCTACAACGTGATCCTGATTCCGGTGGCCGCCGGCGTCCTCTACCCCGTCTGGGGTATCCTGCTCTCCCCGATCCTGGCCGGTGCGGCGATGGCGTTGTCATCCGTCTCAGTGGTGACGAACAGCTTGAGACTCAAGCGGTTCCGTCCCCGCGCGCTCTCCGACAAGGAGGCGTTCGACAGGAATCCCGGACCGTACGCGACCCGATGAGCCGGGTCGGCTCCCCGTACCTCCGGGGACGGGCCCGCTACGAGCGGGTCGTGGAAGCGTGGGTGGACAACACCCACGCCGACACCTTCACCCTCACCGCGCGGGTTCAGGACGACGACCTCGGCGTCGAGGTTCGAGCGGTGGTGACGCCGTCGCCGGGCTACGAGATCCGGGAGGCGCGCGCGCTCATCCTCCGGGGACCGGCCGATCCGGCGCTCGAGGCCGCGCTCGGCGCTCTCGCCGGCGCGCGGATGGTCCCAGGCTTCGCCCGCCGCCTCGCCGAGGTGACGGCCAATCGGGTCGGCTCCGGGCACGTGATCGCCGCGGCGATCGAGGTCGCGCGCCTCGCCCGCCAGGTCACCAAGCTTCCCCCCGAGCGCGCCAGGGCCGCCGAGGGCGGGGATGCGTGGGCTTGCTGGCAGCTCGACGCCGCTTCCTGGGTGGATCTGCCGGATTCCTGCTTCACGTACAGCGACGCGGGTCGGGCGCTCTTCGGGACCCGGCCCGTCACGACCTCGATGGGGCTGGAGGTCTACTGCCCGCCGCCCGGCAAGGCGCGGGTCTTCAGCCGGGAGAAGACCGCGCGTCTCGAGCTCCTCGACAATCGGCTGCGTCTCTATCACTCCATGTTCGACCAGTCCCACGGCTTCGAGATCCGGTACGAGATTGACCTCGACACGGGGACCATCGTCCGGGCGGAGTCCCTAACCCCGCGCCTTCCCTACATGGGCATCTGCGACGAGCCACAGCGGCAGATCGCCTCGTTGGTCGGCCAGCCGGCCGATCGGGAGCTGCCGAGGCGCATCCGGGCGCTCATCGGCGGCTCCTCGGGGTGCGCTCAGCTCTACGACCTGACCGCCGACCTCCTCAAGCTCCTCCGTTTCGACTGACGCGGGGCCCCTCCCTCTGACCCCTCCGCTGTTTTCCCGCTGACGACGTCTGAACTGACCTGTCCGATTCTCTGACGCATTGGGCCCGCCCACCTGGAGCACTTCTTAATCATTTCAAAAGGTTTGGGCCCGTGGCCGGCTGGCAGCCGCGTTGCTTGGCCTGTTGGAGCTGGGTAGGAGGTTGGTGTCGCGATGAGCAAGCGTAGAACTCCCCGTAAGAGCTCCTTGGATGAGTCCCGCCGCCTGATGTTCATGGCTTCCGCCGTGTGGGTCACTCTGCTCCTGGTGATCTTCGTGTTTCGCGGCGGAGGGACGACGCCGATCGAGCCTCCCCAGGCGCTTTCGGTCCCGAGCCTGATCCAGCAGGCGGATGCGCTGGCGGCTCGCGGCGAGTATGGGGCGGCGGCCGCGAAGTATCAGTCGGCGGTCGAGCGAGAACCCGACGCCGTCGCTCTCCACTTCGCCCTGGGCACGGCGCTCTCGTACGTCGGCCGGCAGGAAGAGACCGCGCGGCAGTTCCAATGGGTGGTGACCCGGGGCAACCCCGCGTCGCCGGAGGTTCAGATGGCCCGTCGCTGGCTCGTGAGGGCGGGCGTGCTGGGAGAGCCGGTGAGATTCGGCACGAGCACGAGGCTGGCTACCGAAGAGGGCCAGGCGGCGTCGGGCCGGCTCAAGGGGAAGACCGAGGGGAGGGGAGCGGACTCCCAGGAAGAGTCGACGCCGGTCAGGATCCTCCTCCGGGGAGAGGACCCGGGGAAACAGGAAGTGACGCTCGAGACGACCGTGAAACCGGGGGAGCCTTACAGCTTCGACAAGGTTCCGGCGGGCAAGTACCTGCTGACCGCATACCGGTCGGAGAGCAAGCTCTGGGAAGAGAGGGTGACGGTGGAGGCGGGAACGGACACGGTACTCGACCTGACCGCGGCGAACCGTATCGCCGAAAAGTAGGCGGCTATCACCACACGCAGGGAACTACAATGTTCGCTCCCTGACGCCAGAGGGGCCGGGCTGTCCGGCTCCCGGACACCCGCCTCAACGGCCGTCCTGGGCGGGTCCACCGGTTTAGACGCAATTTCAAGAGGTTTCCGCTTTCCCCCCGGCTGGCAGCAAAGTTGCTGGCAATCGTGTAGGGACGGTGTCATGCGCGCCTTCAAAGACCAGCACGGGGTGGCCCTTCCATTGGGTCTGTTCGTGCTGCTGGTGTTGGTCGTCGCCCTCCTCGTCTTCGTCTCCATGTCAGGGACGGAGCCCCAGGTCTCCAGCAACCTGAGCGATACCACCCGCGCGCGCTACGCAGCCGACGGGGGGATCGAGTGGGCCTTCGATCAGCTTGTCCTCAATCAGAACTGGAGCAATGTGCTGGCGACCAACAACGGCCAGATGGCGACCAACATGGCGCTCCCCGGCCTCGCCGGGTCGTTCGGCACTTTTTCGGTCACCGTCCGGAACGATGATCAGGCGGGCGACACTCAGATCACGGGCCAGCCGGTCGATCCGGGCGGTCCCGTGACCGACACCAATGAGGTGGTCATCCTTACCTCGGCGGGCTCCTACAACGGCGTGACCCGCCAGATCCAGCAGGTCGTCACGCACTCCAACCTGCTTGCTCCCGGAGCCCTGAACCTTCCCGGTGTGGGGAACAATACCATCTTCTCTGGAAACTCTTTCACGATCAGCGGCAACGACACCAATCTGGACGACAGCCCCGGGGCCGGCATCCCGGGGACGTGCGCCTCCTCCGTCTCGGGAATCGGCACCGCGGACGTGGCGACGGAGACGGCGGTGCAGGGGAGCTTGAGTCCCCAGCAGAAGGATAACGTCACCGGGAAACCGCAGTCTGCCGGGGCCGGCTGGGGCGACAACACCATCGCGCCGGACCCGACTCTCACCCCGGCCGCGATCGCCAAGTTTGTCAACGCGGTGAAGCCGTACGCCGACATGTCTCTCCAGGCCAGCGGCTCGAGCCGCTTGAGCCTGACCAACCTTGGGGACAGCTGCGGGACGAACCCGAACGATGCCAACTGCTGGGGGACCCGGTCAAACCCGAGGATCGTCTATGTGAGCGGGACCGTGGACCCGGCCCAAGCCTATTACGCCCTGAGCATCAGCGGGAACTCCACGGGCGCGGGGATTCTGATCATCGAGGATGGGGACCTCTCCATCACGGGCGACTTCCGATGGGAGGGGATCATCCTCGTCACGGGGCAGTACGTGGGGCTCAGGTACGGCGGAGGCGGCAACCAGACCATCTACGGCGGCGTTGTCGTCAACGAGACCCAGTCGGCCAACGCCGAGGTCGAGGTCGATGCCGCGGGGAATCCCAAGATCCTCTACAGCTGCCAGGCGATCAACAATCTCCGGAACATGCGCCGGCTCTTCAGGCTGACGAGCTGGCGGGAACTGTAGGAGAGGTCACCATGCTGAAATCGCGCGGCTTCATGTTCGCGGCGTCCTCGCTCTGGGTCGCCCTGATCCTGGTGATCTTCGTCTTCCGGGGCGGCGGGGCGATACCGATTGAACCGCGCCTCGAGCCCTCGCGCCTGAGTCCCGGCCACGAGGCAGAGGCGCTTGCCGCGCGGGGCGACTACGAGGGGGCGTGGGCTCTCTACCATCAGGCCATCCAGGACGCGCCCGAAAACGTGGCGCTCTGGTATGCCCTGGGCGTGACGCTGAGCCATCTGGACCAGCGCAAGGCGACCGAGGACGTGTTCCAGCACGTGGTGCGGCACGGCCGGCCCGACTCCGAGGAAGTGCAGGTCGCCCGGCGGTGGCTCGTGAGCGCGGGAGCGCTGGTCCCCCCGGTGACGTTCACCATCGCGGCGGAGCCCGTGCGCGCGACGGGGGACAAGGCGGTCGTGACGGGGAAGGTGGCGTGGGGCGCGCTCGACCCGAACCGCCCCGTGCCGGTTGCCCACATCCTCCTCGCGGGGCAGAACGGGCTCGCGGAAGGCAAGCGGTTCAAGGCGCACGCCCGCCTGGGAGAGTCCTACCGGTTTGAGCGGTTGCCGCCCGGCTCGTATCGCCTGATCGGTGCGGCCGGGGGCCAGCGCCTCTGGGATCTGAGGCTCAGCGTGGAGGACGGCAGACAGGTCAGCCTCGACCTCGGGAGAGAGAACAGCAACACCCCGACCGTCGCGCTCAACCGGTAAGCAAGCTTCACCCGCCCGCGGTTCTTGCCCTCCTTCCTGGCCCACCCTATACTGATTGGGCCATGCCGAACCTCCCCGTGGGGAAACTTCGCGCCGACGTCCTCGAGCGGCTGTTCGAGAAATTCGCGCCGGGCGACGCGCGGGTCGTGGTCGGGCCGAAGATCGGCGAGGATGCCGCCGTCATCGAGATGGGCGATCGGTACCTCGTCGCGACGACCGACCCCATCACCTTCGTCACAGACGAGATCGGCTGGTACGCGCTCCAGGTCAACGCCAACGACCTGGCGGTCCGTGGCGCCCGGCCGCGCTGGTTCCTTGCCACGCTGCTCCTTCCCGAACGGGCGACGACCGATGCCCTAGTCGAGCAGATCTTCTCCCAGATCGGCCAGGCGTGCGCGGAGATGGAGGTCGCGCTCGTGGGTGGGCACACGGAGGTGACCCACGGGCTCGACCGCCCCATCGTCGTGGGGACCATGCTGGGGGAAGTGGCCCGGGACAGGCTCGTGACCACCCGGGGCGCGCGGGTGGGCGACATGCTGCTCCTGACGAAGGGCGTCCCCCTGGAGGGCGCGGCGATCATCGCCCGGGAGAAGGAGGCCGAGCTGGTCCGGCGCGGGCTCCTTCCGTCGCTCATCCGACGGGCCCGGGATTTCCTCCACCGGCCCGGGATCAGCGTCGTGCCGGAAGCGATGCTGGCCGCCGAGCTGGCGCCGGTGCACTCGATGCACGATCCGACGGAGGGCGGGATCGCGACGGCGCTCACCGAAATGGCCCGGGCCTCGGAGGTGGGGCTCCGCGTCGAGCGGGAGCGCATCCCGCTCCTCCCCGAGGGCGAGCGCCTCTGCCGGGAGTTCGGCTTGGATCCCTTGGGGACGATCGCGTCGGGCGCCCTGCTCCTGGCGCTGGCTCCCGCCGACGCCGCCCTGGTCCTCCACGCTTGCGCGCGGGAGGGGATCGACTGCGCCTTCATCGGACAGGTGGTGCCCGAACGCGAGGGCGTGACGCTCGTGGAAGGCGGCCGGGCCCGGCCGATGCCCACGTTCGCCCAGGACGAGATCACCAAGCTCTTCGGAGGATCCTGAATGGCTGACATCGGCTACGCGCACCGGCCGGTGGCGCTCGGACGGGAGGGCATGGTCGCCTCCGCGCACCCGCTCGCCACCCTGACGGGGGTCGAGGTCCTGAAAAGCGGCGGCACCCTGGCCGACGCGGCCGTGGCCGTGAACGCGGTGCTCAACGTGACCCAGCCCTACTGTTGCGGGGTGGGCGGGGACTTCTTCTGCCTCTACTACGAGGCGGCCACCCGGCGCGTGCACTTTCTGAACGGCGCCGGGCGCTCCGGCTCGCGGGCCTCGCTCCCTGAGCTGCGCCGCCGGAAGCTCCGCCAGGTGCCGACGATCGGACCGGGAGCCGTCTCGGTCCCGGGCTGCGTCAGGGCCTGGGGCATGCTCCTCGAGCGGTTCGGGACGCGGCCGCTTGAGGACCTCTTGGCGCCGGCCATCCATTACGCGGAGTCCGGCTTCCCGACCACGCGCCTCGTGAGCCAGGCGACGGCGGAGCGGCTCTCCGTCATCCAGGAGCCCGAATGGCGGCGGATCTTCGCGCCCTCGCGGCGGGTTCCCGTCCCCGGGGAACTCCTGAGGCAGCCGGACCTGGCGCGGACGCTCAAGGCACTCGGAGAGGAAGGGCCGGACCTCTTCTACCGGGGGCCCATCGCCCGGGCGATCGCCGGCCGGCTCGAGGCCGACGGCTTCGTGACCGCCGACGATCTGGCGGCCCACTCCGGCGAGTGGGGCGAGGCGATCACCACGGACTACCGCGGCTTCACGGTGCACGAGACCCCGCCGCCCACCCAGGGGCTCGCCGCCCTCCTGGCGCTCAACCTCCTGGAAGGCTGGGACGTTGCCCGGCTCCCTGTCCACTCGGCCGAGCACCTGCACCTCTTGGTCGAGATCGGCAAGCTCGCCTACGCGGACCGGGACCGCTGGATCGCCGACCCGACGCAGTCAGGGGTGCCCGTCGAGGGGCTCCTCGCCAAAGCCTACGCGGCCCGGCGCCGCAAGTCCTTCGATCCGAAAAAGGCCCAGAGCTACCGGTGGGGCGATCCGACGGGCGACACCACCGGCTTCGTCATCGCCGACGGCCGCGGCAACATGATCAGCGTGATCCAGAGCCTCTTCTTCGCCTTCGGCTCGGGCGTGGTGCCGGAGGGGACGGGCGTGGTCCTCCAGAACCGCGGCTCCTATTTCAGCACCGACCCCGCCCACCCCAACTGCTTCGGGCCGCGCAAGCGCTCGTTCCACACGCTGATCGCCGCCATCGTGACGCGGGAGGAGCAGCCGGTGATGGGGTTCGCGACGATGGGCGCCGAGGGGCAGGCCCAGTTTCACATGCAGGTGCTGACCAACGTCCTGGACTTCGGCATGGAGATCCAGGAGGCGATCGAGCGCCCGCGCTTCTTGATGGGTGGCTTCAAGCCCGGCGAGCCCGCCGACGTCCTGAAGATCGAAGGGCGAGTGGGCCGACGCGCGCAGGCAGGGCTCGAGCGTCGCGGCCACCGGGTCGAGGCCGTGGCCGACTTTTACCAGCAGATGGGGCACGGCCACGGGATCGTGATCCAGAGCGGCACGCTCATGGGAGGGGCGGATCCGCGGGGCGACGGCGCCGCCCTCGGGTACTGATGGTGTCGGGGCGTGCGATCCTCCGGGGCGCGCTGGCGCTCGCTCTCGTCCTCGGGGCTCCCGCCGGCGTCCAGGCGGAAAGCTGGGGGGGGATGACCCCGGGGACCAGCACCATCGACGATGTCCGCGGGCGCTACGGGCCGCCGTCGAAGGAGCTCCGCGAGAAGTTGGAGGGCTACGACACGACCCAGTGGGTCTACGAGGGCGTGAAGGCGCCGTCGGGCGTGACGCGGGTGACCGTGCACTTCGGCCTCCTGGGGCCCGGGGGATACCGCCCGGAGCTCGTCCGGGATTTCGTCGTGGTGCCGCACCGCCGTGTCTTCAGCCGCGTGGCGGTGCTCGATGGGTGGGGGAGGCCGGACCGCGTGGGGACGGACGAGGGCCGGACGTTCTTTTTCTACAGCGTCGGGCTGGTCGTCTACTTCGACGACGCGGGGGAGGATGCCCGCTCCATGTACTTCACCCTTCCCCAGTCCGCTCCCCCTCCCGCGACCAAGTAGGCGATGGCCTCGCCCGACCCGATCGACGGTCTCCTGGCCCTTGACCCGGGCGCGCGCGGTATCGGAAAGTTCTACCGCCCGGGCGCCGCCCGGGCCGCGGCGCGCTCGCTAGCCCGGGGGAAGCGGGTCGTCCTGACCACCGGCTTCGCCGTGGGGCCAGGACTGGCCGAGACGGATGGGCCGCCCGGGACGGCGGTGCTCGGTCGCGCCCTGAGGCTCGTCGGGAAATCCGTGACCTATGTCGTTGACGACGTCGCGGCGCCGCTCATGGAGGCCGCGCTCAAAGCCCTCGGAGAGCCGGTGGAGGTGCTCGTGCTCCCGGACGCCGGAGCGGTGGAGGGTCTTCGCCGCCGGCTCGCCCGCGACCGGCCGTCGCACCTGGTGGCGGTCGAGCGCCCCGGCCGCGCGGCGGACGGCGAGTACCGGAGCGCGCGCGGGGACTCCGTCACCGCCTGGAATGGGCCGCTCGACGCCCTCTTCTTGAGCCGGCCGCGCGGGGCGAGGACCGTCGGGATCGGCGACGGCGGCAACGAGATCGGGATGGGGAACGTCCGAAGGCACCTCCTCCGGCAGGGGCGGCTGGCGAAGAAGATCGCCTCGGTGGTGCGGGTGGATCATCTGGTCGTCGCGGGGGTCTCCAACTGGGGCGCTTACGGCGTGACGGCGCACCTGTCGGTCCTGGCGAAGCGCCCGCTGCTCCACACGGCAGAAGAAGAGAGGCGGATCGTGACAGCCTGCGTGGACGCGGGAGGCGTGGACGGGATCACCCGGCGCCGGGAGGCCACGGTGGACGGCCTGCCGCTCTCCGCCCACGCCGCGATGGTGGAGCTCCTGCGGGCGCTCGTGGATCGAAAGATCAGAGGAGGCCCACGCTCATGACGGCGCGTCCCTCTCCACTGGTGGAAGCCTATCGGGCGTCCCATCCGCGGTCGCTCGCCCTCTGGGAGCGGGCGGCCCGAGCCATTCCCGGCGGGATCACCCACGACATCCGCCACCTCCGGCCCTTCCCAGTGTACGTGGAGCGCGGCAAGGGTCCGCTCAAGTGGGACGTGGACGGCCACGAGTACGTGGACTACTGGATGGGGCACGGCGCTCTGATCCTCGGTCACTGCTACCCCGCCGTCGTAGAGGCGATCCAGTTGCAGGCCGCGCGGGGGACTCACCTCGGCGGCTGTCACGAGCTCGAGGTGCGCTGGGCCGAGGTGGTCTCCCGGCTCGTCCCCTCGGCCGAGCTCGTGCGCTTCACGATGTCCGGCACCGAGGCCACGCACCTGGCGCTCCGACTCGCGCGCGCCCACACGGGCCGGCCGAGGGTCGTGAAGTTCCACGGCCACTTTCACGGCTGGCACGACGGCGTCGTGGGCGGCGTCAACCCGCCCTTCGATGTCCCGCTCTCCTCCGGCGTGCCGGGGGCCATGCTGGATCAGGTGCTCCTCTGTCCGCCCAACGACATCAAGGCCGTGGACGCCCTCCTCGAGCGGGGCGACGTCGCCGCGGTGATCCTGGAGCCGGCGGGCGGCCAGTCGGGGACGACGCCCACGATTCCGGGGTTTCTCGAGGAGCTGCGGGCCTTGACGACACGGCACGGGGTGGTCCTGATCTTCGACGAGGTCATTACCGGCTTCCGCTACGCTCCCGGCGGGGCGCAGGCGTATTTCGGCGTCACGCCGGATCTGACGACGCTCGCCAAGATCATCGCCGGCGGCCTGCCCGGGGGCGCCGTCACGGGCAAGCGCCCCATCATGTCGCTCCTGGCGCACCGGGGCGACCCCGCGTGGGATCGGAGCGAGCGTGTCGCCCACGCCGGGACCTTCAACGCCAACCCACTCTCGGCGGCCGCGGGGATCGCCACGCTCGAGGCGGTGGCCGACGGCAGCGCCCAGGCCCGCGCCAACAAGCTGGGGGAGGAACTCAGGCGCGACCTCGCCGACGTCATGAAGCGCGTGGGGGTGCCCGGGACTGCGTTCGGCGAGTCCTCCATCTATCACGTCTCGTTCGAGGGGCGCCCGGGGCTCGCGGGCTTCGACCGGCCGCGGCGGCAGGACCTTTACCACCTCCTGCGCTGCGGGCTCCTCCTGAACGGGGTGGACTGCTCCCTCTTCCACGGCTGGGTCTCGGCCGTGCACGCCCAGGAGCATCTCGCCCGGACGGTCAAGGGCTACGAGAAAGCGCTCGAAGCGATGGCGGCCGAGGGCTGTTTCAAGGGGATGTAGCGATGCTACCGAGCGAGGAGAAAATCGCCAAGCTCCGGGAGCTCTACGACCTCTCCCAGGGATCGGAGGAGTTCAACGGCGGGGTGTCCTTCCAGGAGGAGATGGAGGCGTTGCTCGTCGGGAACTGGGCCATCCTCGCCTACGACGACGCCGACGACCTGGCGCTCTCCTTCCACGTGGACTCCCACCCGATCGCCGTGGCCAAGCTCACCCGCTTCCTCGCCGAGCACGACGTGCCGTTCGTCCTCTACGAGGCGTTTCAGATCAACGAGCGGGACGAGATCGTCTTCGAATCCGACTTTCCCGCCCAGGAATAGCCCCGTTCCCTGGACAAGCGCGGGCGCCTCTGGTATCGTAGCGCACCTGGTGGGCAGGTAGCTCAGTTGGTAGAGCACAGGACTGAAAATCCTGGTGTCGGCGGTTCAATCCCGTCCCTGCCCACCATTCATTTTAGATAGTTGCCCGCCGTGGAATTCCGGCCGAACGCTCGATTGTGACCAAGTTGTGCCCAACTCGGG
>JAHFDN010000010.1 GCA_023248995.1 Candidatus Rokuibacteriota bacterium | reverse complement strand
CGAAGACGAGGCGTCCCGATCCGCTCGTCTCCCAGCGGCGCGTCATAGCGACGAGGGCGGCGTCCTCGTCGGGGGTCGAGCCGCTCCTCAGCTGAACGTCGAAGGCCACGACGCGGGCACCGCTTTGGAGGAGAAACTCGCCCAGGTCGGCAAGGTAGCGACGGGAGAGCGGCTGGCGCTCACCCAGCGCGGCGAACGACTCCTCGTCGATGAGGACCAGGACGATCTCGGGCGCGGGCACCCGGTCGCGCAGGAAGAGGAAGGCGTCCACCGCTCGGGTTTCCCACCCCGAGAACACGCCGATGCGCGAGAGGGCGGTTACCGCCACGCTGACGGCAACCCCCAGGACGAGCGCATGCAGAACGCGCTTCCGCCCGGGTGAGAACCTCCCGTGCCGGCTCACCGGGGCAGTCCCGTCAGGCCGAAGGCGGCCCAGGCGAAGGGATGGGGGAACTCCCGCATGACCCGGCTCTGCGCCTGGCGCAAGGCTGCCGCCGGCCCCTGGGTTTTCAGCAGGTCGTAAAACTCTCGCATCAGGAGGAAGCTGGTCTGGTCGTCCACCTTCCAGAGCGAGGTTACGACCCCGGGCGTTCCCGCATAGATGAACGCGCGCTGGAGCCCCACGAGCTCGTCCCCCCTGGAAAGCTTTCCCAGGCCGGTCTCGCAGGCCGAGAGGACCACCAGGCGGGCCTTGAGATCGAGCCCGAAGATCTCCCGCACTTCGAGGCGGCCATCTTCCGTTCCCTCCGGCACGAGGAGGAGGGCGGAGGAGAGCGGGTCCTGCTCGTCGAGTTCCGCGTGGGTGGCGAAGTGGAGAAGCCCCATGCTGTTGCTGAGGGCTTTGACCTTGGCCTCGGTCGCGACCTGGCGCACGAGCACCGTGGCCCCCGGGTAGTGCTCGCCCACCGCACGGGCCTCTCGCTCTCCATAGCGGAGGGCGAGGGCGGGGCCGAGATCGGGGTTTCCTAGGGCCAGCACCTGCTTGCTTGCGCCTTCGCCCTTGTCCGGAAGGTACTTCAGGACGCTGGCGCTCGGCAGCGTCGAGAACGTGTAGTCCTCCACAAGCCAACGCCCCTCGGGGCTCCGGAGCGCCCCGAAGGGCAGGTAGTGGAGGACGTCGTGGGGGATGATGAGAAGGCGATCGCCGCGGATATGAGGACGCGCTGCCGTCACGAGGCCCTCGTAGAGCCTGGCAGCCCGCCCCTGCACTTGCTCCAACGGGTCCTGCCGAGCGATCGCCCCTCTGAACGCCCGCACTTGGTTCACGAGCTGTTTGCGCGTCAGGGGGAGCCGGACAACCTCGATGCGGGCCCGGTCGATCACCCAGACCAGGCTCTCCTGCTCGGTCACCAGGAACTCCAGGAGCGTGGTCCCCTCCGGTAAGAGCTTCTGGACTTCCTGAAGGGCCACAGGCTCCACCGTCATCAGCGAAGCCTGCTCGAGGTTTTCCCTCTTCACTCGATCCAGGAAGGCCCGGTAGGCGCGCTCGGCGCTCTCCAGCTGCTCTCGCGCCTGGGCGGCCTTGCCTTCCCCCAGCGCGTCGTCGCCCGACGTCCGTGCTTCGCTCAGGCGGGCCCGCAGTCGCGCTTCCTCCTCCACCAGTATCCTCGAGCGGCCCTTGGAGAGGGTGGTCTGGTTTCCCAGGAGATCGAGGAAAGCCCTCGCCCGTCCGCGCTCGGCATAGGCGAACGCCTCTTCGGGCTTCCCCAGAGCCAGCGCGCTCCGGACGGCGCCGTGATAGATCGCCTGTTTGTCCTCCAGAAAGCCGCTCCGAAGGCTCGCCTCTTGAAGCTGGCTCCGCAGGTCCTCCACCAGCACAAGGGACCGTCGATAGGCGGCGAGAGCCTCCTCGTGGCGGCCCTGCGCGGAGAACGTCTGGCCGATTCCGCGATGAAGAGCGATCAGGAGGGTGGCCTGGTCGAGGCGAGTCGCGATGTCCAGAGCCTGCTGGTACTGCTCCAGGGCATGGGAGTAGTCCTTCCGGGCCAGCGCGACGGCCGCGAGATTGGCCACCGCCTCCGCTTCTCCCTCACGCAATCCGATCTCCTTGGCGATTTCCAGGGCCTGCCGGAGGGAAGCTTCCGCCTTGTCCAGGGTTCGAAGGCGTGTCTGCGCCCGTCCCACCAGCATCAACGTCCAAGCCAGGTTGCGGCCGGCAGACTCCCTGGCCTGACTGATCCGGGCCCGTCGAAAGAGATCTCGGAGGCTTGCGATGGCTGCTTCTCCGGACTGGATGGCTGCCGAATAATCCTGTTGGGCGAAGGCGACGCTCGCCAACCCTCTCCGGAGGTTGGCGGACCAGTTTACGCTCCCGGGATGGCCATGCCACGGTCTGATCAGCTCCAGGCCCTCCTCGAAAAAGCGACGCGCCTCGCCCAGATCTCCCACCTGCCGGTAGCCATGCGCGACGAGGGTATAGAGACTCACTTTCGTCCCGACAAGCGGGCGTGTCTCGGGCTCCGCTTTCAGGAGCTCGAGGGCGCGAAGGCTGGAATGGATGGCCTTTTGATACTGGCCGTGGCGGTACGTGATCACGGCAATGCCGTGGTAAGCTTTCGCGGCGTCGACGCTCTTTCCCTCCCGCTCGAGGTCCACGGCAGCCCGCTCATAGTGGGCGAGCGCCTCCCGCCCCTCTCCCCGCTGGAAGGCTGAAAGCGCCTCGGCCCCCCCCAGCCCGTATCGCATTCCTGTGTCCGGGCTTGTTGCGCTCGCACAGCCGGTGAGGCTCCCGAGCATCAGGACCAGGCCGACGAGACCTCGGGCTTTCATGCGGGGAACGCTACGCGAGGGAGCCGCTTGCGTCAAGACAGGCGGGGGCGGCAAGCTTGTGGCGCCGGCCGGCTCTAGACCTTGAGGCCGAGGATGCGCTGGGGGTTCTTGAGGTAGATCTTCTCGAGGACCTCGGGCTTGTAGCCTTCCTCCTCGAACTCGCGGAAGAGCCGCTCGTGGGCGAGAACCGGATAGTCCGAGCCGAACATCGCTTTGTCCTGGAGCCGGCCGTTCAGCTCGCCCTTGAGAGCGGGCGGGAAGTACTTGGGCGCCCACCCCGAGGTCTCCATCACCACGTTGGCCTTGTGCAGGAGGAGCGCGATCAGCTCGTCGTGCCAGGGCCAGCCCGCGTGGCAGGCGATGATGGTGAGGCGGGGAAAATCCGCCGCCACGTCGTCGAGGTGGGGGATGGGCCGCATGTACTTGAGCTTGATGCCGAGTCCGCCCGGGAGCCCCGCGCCCATCCCCGTCGTCCCGGTGTGGAACTGGACCGGCACGCCCAGCGATTGGCAGAGGTCCCAAATCGGATAGAAGCGGCGGTCGTCGGGGAAGAAGGCCTGGGCGCCCTGCTGGAACTTCACGCCGAGGAGTTTCAGTTCCTTCACGCTCCGCTCGATCTCCCGGAGCGCCAGCTCCCCTTTCCACGGGTCCACCATCGCCCAGCCGCCCGCGTACGCCTCGGGGAATTTCCTGACCTGCTCGGCGACGTAGTCGTTGGGGATGCGGGGCTCGCCGGTCGTCGTCTCGGCGTCCCACGCGATGATGCAGCCCTTCACGCCGGCGGCGACGAAGTCCCGGGCCATCTCCTCCTCGGTCCGGGCCTTCTGCTCGGTCTTGTAGTAGGCGCGCATCCCGTCGGCGAATTTCCGGATGGACCGGAACCAGGGCGCGGTCGAGACGTGGGCGTGCACGTCAATCGCGCGGATCATCTCGGCGTGTGCTCTGGCGGGCGCTCCGGGAGTCAGGCGAGTCGCCGGAAGTAGAGCTTGCAGCTGTCGCAGTGCCGGCGGCCGGGGTCGACCGACCGCAGCCGGTTCCCGCAGTGGGGGCAGGTGGGGGCTTGCCGCGCGCGCCGCCGCTTCCAACCCTCCCAGGCGAGCGCCAGGACGGTGACCACGAAGAGACCGGCGAGCAGGAGCGACTCTGGACCCATCTTCCCTCCGATCCGAGGTCCGGGACGCCGCGACTCCTACACCATCATCCCGCTCCACGCCGGCGCCTGTCAACAAAAAGGGAGATTCCCATGCTATACTACCGCTGCTCCTCGCGAGGTGAGGGTACCGCCGTGGCAACCTACATCATGTTGAGCACGCTCTCCGATGGCGGCCGCAAGGTCCTGCGGGAGCGCCCGGGCTGGATCCGCAAAGTCAACCGGGAGCTGGAGCGGATGGGCGTGAAGGTTCGCGCCCAGTACGCCGTCCTCGGCCCCTACGATTTCGTCACGGTCGTGGAAGCCCCCGACAACGAGACGGTCTCGCGTGTGTCCATCGAGCTCGGAGCGCGGGGCTCGGTGCAGATAATGACCCTGGCGGCGATCCCGCTCGACACTTTCATCGCCCAGCTCGAGAGCGGCGCGGCGCGCACGCGCAAGCCCAAACGGCGTTAACCTCCCCCCTCGCTCCCCTTCCGGAGGGCACTGGATGAAGGCACTCAGGATTGTGCCCGAAAAGTGCACGGGCTGTCTCCGCTGCGAGCTGGCCTGCTCGTACATGCAGACCGGCGCCTTCCAGCCGGCCAAGTCGGTGATCCGGGTCTCGCCCTACGAGGGGCACACGAGCTACGCCCCGTACACGTGCACCCAGTGCGACGAGGGGTGGTGCATGGCGGCCTGCCCGGTGGGGGCGATCACGATCACGGCGGCCGGCGCCAAGGACGTGGTGGACGACCGCTGCGTCGGCTGCAAGCTCTGCACCATCGCCTGCCCCTACGGCACGATCTTCTACGACCCGGACACGCACAAGGCCTTCAAGTGCAACCTCTGCGACGGCGCCCCCGCCTGCGCGGAGGCGTGCCCCACCGCCGCGATTCTCTACGAGGACGTGGCAGCCGCCGACTGGCTCGCCGACTTCGCTGTCGAGCGCTCCGCCCGCCTCCTGGCCGTGGGAGGCCGCTGATGCCGCCGCGTCACCTCATCATCGGCGCCGGCACGGCGGGGCTGAACTGCGTCCGAACGATCCGGGAGGAGGACGGGGGAGCCTCGGAGATCACCCTGGTCGCCGCCGAGCGCCCCTACTCGCGCATGGTCCTTCCGTACTACCTCGACCGCTCCATCGCCGAGTCCCACGTCTTCACCGCCACGGCCGCGACGCTGGCGACATGGAAGGTGAAGACCCACATCGGAAGGAAGGCGGCCGGCCTCAACCCCCAGGCGAACGCGCTCACGCTGGACGACGGGACCACGCTCGAGTACGACGACTGCCTGATCGCGACCGGGTCGCGGGCCGTGAAGGCCCCCGTTCCGGGTGCCGATCTCCCCGGCGTCCACTCCTTCTGGACGCTCGAGCAGGCGCGCGCCGTCGTCGCGGGCATCGCGCCCGGGAGCCACGTGGTGATGGTCGGGGCGGGGTTCATCGCCTTCACGATCCTGAACTCGATCCTCTCCCTGGGGGCCCGCCTCACGCTCGTGGAGATCGCCCCGCGCATCCTACCGCGGATGGTGGACGACGCGGGCGCCGCGCTGGTCGAGACCTGGCTCAAAAAGCACGGGGTGAAGATCCTGACGGGTGCGACGCTCGTGCGGATCGAGGAGGCCCGCGGCAAGCAGCGCCTCAGGTTCAAGAAGGGCCCGGACCTCCTGGCCGACCTCCTGATCATGGCCACAGGGATCAAGCCCAACCTCGAGTGGCTCCAGGGCTCGGGGATCCGGATGAACCACGGGATCCTCGTCGACGATCACCTCCGCGCGAGCGTGCCGAACGTCTACGCGGCGGGGGACGTGGCCGAGGGCAAGGACGGCGTGACCGGGCTCCCCGCCGTGCACGCCATCGAGCCCACGGCCATGGAGCACGGCCGGGTGGCAGGCGCCAACATGGCCGGCCGCGACGTGACCTACCGCGGGAGCCTCAACATGAACATCGTGGAGGTCTGCCGGCTCGACGTCGCCTCCTTCGGCGCGTGGGATGATCCGAACGCCGAGACCTTCACCGGGCTCCGGCCCGAGCGCTCCGCCTACCGGAAGCTCTGCTGGAGTGGCGACCGGCTGACCGGCGCCATCATCATCGGCCAGGCGGGCGACGTGTGGACCACCAACGACGTCGGGATGCTGAAGGGGCTCGTCCAGACTGCTGTCCGCCTCGGCGTCTGGAAGGAGTACCTCCGGCGGAACCCCTTCGACCTGAAGCCGGCCTTCATCGCCTCCCGGGCGACCGGGCAACTCCTGCCCCAAACCATCCTCGGCCGCCCCTCCCGGGCGCCCGAAATTCCCACAACGGTGTCGCCATGACCGGGACCGCGCTCAGAGCCCCGACCCAGGCAAGACCCCGCACGGAGACCCGGGCTGTTCTCGGGGGCTATGCGGGGAAACTCCTCCGCGTGAACCTCACGACGGGCAAGATCCGGGCCGAGCCCTGGACGCCCGAGGAGATGCGCCTCTGGGTCGGCGGCGTCGGCCTCGGCGCCAAGATCCTCTACGACGAGGTCGGCCCGCGGGTGCACTGGGACCATCCCGAAAACCGTCTCATCATGGCCACGGGGCCCCTGGCCGGGCTGCCGGTCTGGGGGACGGGCGGGCTGACCGTGGTGACACGCGGGGCGTTGACCGACGGCGCGACCTCGACCCAGGCCAACGGCTTCTTCGGGGCGTGCCTCAAGTTCTCCGGTTACGACGCCATCATCATCCAGGGCCAGGCCAGGCGCTGGGTCTATCTCTACATCAACGACGACGTCGTCGAGCTCAGGGACGCGCGCCACCTCCTGGGCAAGGACACCTGGGAATGCCAGGACGTGCTGAGCGCTGAGCATGGCCTGACGGGCCACCAGATGTCGGTCTACTCCATCGGCCCGGCAGGAGAGAATCTCGTCCGGTTCGCGGCGATCCAGGGCGACTATGGCCACGTCGCTTCCAAGAACGGCTGCGGCGCCGTGATGGGGAAGAAGCGCCTCAAGGCGGTCTCGATCGTGCGGGGGACGCGGGCGCTCGACGCGGCGGATCCCCGCGGGGTGGTCCAGGCGGCGGACGACATCGCCCACGACCTCAAGACCGATCCCTCCGCGCGCTCCCTCTACGAGTGGGGGACGCTCCCCGCGGTGGTGAACCTCTACAAGATGGGCGTGCTGCCCATCAAGAACTACACCACCAACGTGGCCCCCGCCGGCGTGGAGATGGCCGACTGGGAGGCTCCCAAGTTGCGTCACGGCTTCGATCACCGCGGTCACCAGTGCTCGGCCTGCGGCATGCACCACTGCCACATGCAGGTCATCCCGCGGGGCAAGCACAAGGGCGAGCTCGTGGACGAGCCGGAGTACGAAGGCTGGTCGGGCGCGGGCTGGCAGATCGGCCTCCTGGACAAGGAGTCCATCGCCTGGCTCAACACCCGGATCGACCGCGCCTCGGTGGACGTCAACGAGTTCGGCTGGGTCTGCGGCTGGGTGATGGAGGGGATGGAGAAGGGGTACATCACGAAGGCGCAGCTCGGCTTCGAGCTCCGCTGGGGGGACCTCGAGGGCGCGGCCCGCCTGCTCGACATGATCAGCCACCGGAAGGGCTTCGGAAATCTCCTCGCGGAGGGCGTGAAGGTCGCCGCAGAGAAGCTGGGCGGGGCGGCCCAGGAGGCCGCCATCTACACGCTGAAGGGCGCCTCGCCCCGCGGTCACGACCACCGCGGCCGCTGGGAGGAGATGCTCGACACCTGCACCGCCTCGACCGGCACGCTCGAGAGCGGCGTCCCGGCTCACGTGACAGAGGTCGGGCTGCCGGCGCGGATCAACCCGTTCAGCGGGGAGGAGGTGGCGCGGCAGGTCGCCGGGATCCTCGGGCGCCGGCACTTCGAGGACTCGCTCGGCATCTGCAGTTTCACCACCCGGACGCGGCTCGAGAACGTGTGCCGGGCCCTCTCCGCGGCGACCGGGTGGCTCTACACGGTGGACGAGTGCGTCCGCTTCGGGCGCCGCACGGCGGCGATCCTGAGAGCCTTCAACCTCCGGTGCGGGATCGGGCCCGAGACCGAGCGACCCTCGGCGCGCTACGGCTCGGCGCCGCTGGACGGACCGGCCAAGGGGCAGGCGATCATGGACCAGTGGGAGAAGATGCTCGACAGCTGGTACGCGGGGGTCGGGTACGACCGGAAGACCGGCAGGCCGACGCCCGAGACCCTCCGGAAGCTCGGCCTCGACTGGCTCCGCAAGGATCTCTGGGGGAAGAAGCGCTGAGCCCGTTCGAGACCCTCCGCGCGACGGTGGAGGTTCTGTCCTGGATCACCAAGTTCATCGGGGGGCCCGGCACGGGGCGGAAGGAGTTCGAAGAGGCCTTCGTCCCCGGGGAGACCGTGGGCGACGTCCTGGGGCGCTTTTCCGCGCGTTACCCCGAGCTGGACACGGCGCTCTGGGACGCCTCGAAGAAAGCGCTGGGCGAGCACATCGAGGTCATGGTCAACGACGCCGTGCTCGGCCTCAGCCACACGCTCGACACCCCTCTCAAGGCGGGAGATCGGATCACGCTGCTCGGCCAGTACATGGGCGGATAAGACCCCGGAGGTGTGGTCATGACCACCTACGACGACCTGCTTCGCGAGCTCGCCGAATCTGAGAAGGAGGCCCTCGAGCTCCAGGGCCGCATCACCGAGCTGACCGAGCGCGTCTACCGGGCCTCCCGGGTGGCCGCCCACTGGGATCGGTCCCTCTCCGGGAAGATCACCGGCCTCTGCTACGGCCTCCTCGCCCACCTGGAGGAGCTCAAGCGCCTGCTCAAGGAGGAAGCCTGAGCTCCTCCCCAAGGAGCTCAGGCTGAGAAACCACGTTTAGGCCAAGCTGACAAGACAGGAAGGCCACTGGCGGGCCTCTTTCAACTAGTTGACGGGAAAGGTATTTTTTGAGATCAGCGAATTGCCTTGACCGCTCCGAGGCCCTCGTGCTAATTGAGCACGAGCATTCACCGCGAGAGTTACCGTGAAACAAACCATTGGTTTTATTGGACTCGGCATCATGGGCCGGCCGATGGCCCGAAACCTCCTCATGGCCGGATATCCACTGATTGTCCACAGCCGGAGCCAGGGACCGGTGAAGGAACTGGTTGGCCAGGGCGCCAAGGAAGCCCACGCCCCCAAGGCCGTGGCCGAGCAGGCGGAGATCCTGATCGCGATGCTTCCCAACTCCCCCGACGTCGAGCTCGTGGCGCTCGGGAAGAACGGGATCATCGAGGCCGACAACCGGCGGCTGATCTTCGTGGACATGTCCACGATCTCGCCCATCGTCTCGCAGAAGGTCGCCAAGGCGCTGGAGCCCAAGGGCGTCCGGATGCTGGACGCGCCGGTTTCGGGCGGGGAGAAGGGGGCGATCGAGGCCACGCTCTCGATCATGGTGGGCGGCGACAAGGCTGTCTTCGACACCGTGTTGCCGGTCTTCCAGGCCATGGGGAAGACGATCACCCACCTGGGCCCGCTGGGGGCGGGGGGCTTCACGAAGCTCGCCAACCAGATCATCGTCGCGGTGAACCTGACGGCACTCGGGGAGGCGCTGACGCTCGCGGCCAAGGCCGGCCTGAACATCGAGCTGACCCTCAAGGCGCTCGGCGGGGGGCTCGCGGGGAGCCGGTGCCTGGACCAGAAGACCCCCAACTACCTCGCCCACACCTTCAACCCGGGCTTCAAGATCGACCTCCACTACAAGGACCTCGGGCTCATCATGGAGGCCGCGCGCGCGCTCGGCGTTCCGCTGCCGACCACCGCGGTGGTGCAGGAGCTCTTCAACGCGCTCCGGGTCAAGGGGCGGGGCGGGCTCGACCATTCCGGGGTCATCACGCTCCTGGAGGAGCTGGCCGGCGTCGAAGTGAAGGCCAAACAATGAGGGCGAGCGTTGACCGGACCGGGCTGGATTCCCAGGGGCGCGCGCCCGTCATCAAGATCCGCCGCGTCCGCAAGGGCGACCTCTCCAAAGTTCGCGACGTTATCGAGCAGGCCTTCGGCGACTTCTACGAGCGGCAGCTCGGCACCCGCCCGCGCCAGGTGTTCGGCGGGGCCCAGTATGTGCATCACCGCTGGCTCATGGAGCCGTGGGGGTGCTTCGTCGCCGAGGAAGGGGACGGAAAGATCGTCGGAGCCGCCGTGGCGGTGATCTGGGGGAGCGTCGGGCTGGTCGGCCCCGTCGCGGTCCTCACCACGTACCAGAACCAGGACATCGGCCAGCAGCTCGTCAAGGCGACCCAGGGATTCTTCGAGGAGAACAGCGTGACGCTCCAGGGGCTCGCGACCTACCCGTCGAGCCCCAAGCACCTGCTCCTCTTCCAGAAGTTCGGCTACAAGCCCAAGGGCCTGGTCGCCGTCACCTCCAAGCCCCTGGACCGTCGCGAGATCATCCAGGCCACCCAGTCCGGCAAGCCCGCCTTCTCCGTCCGCCGCTTCTCCATGCTCGAGGAGGCGAAGAAGAAGACCGTCGTCCAGAAGCTCCGGCGGATGACGAACTCGATCTACCGCGGTCTGGACCTGAACAAAGAGGTGGAGATCGTGGACGGCTTGGCGCTCGGCGACACCCTCCTCCTGGAGCGGGGGCGCGAGCTGATCGGGTTCGCCATCTACCACATGCCGGGCGTGAGCGAGGCGCCCCAGGGCTCCCTCTACATCAAGTTTCTGACCATCGACTCCCGCCACCGGAAGGTCGAGTACTTCCACGCGCTCCTGGCCGCGCTGGAGGAACTCGCCCACGGCGCCGGCCTCCAGCGGGTGATCGCGCCGGTCTACACCTGGTACTGGACCGCGTACCAAGGGCTCCTGGAGCGGGGCTACTCGATCGACTTCACCATGGTCCGGATGAAGCGGGGGAAGCTCGAGGAGTACGAGCGGCCGATAGACCTGGTGCTGGACGACTGGCGCTGAACCTGCCGATGCTCCCAAGGCGGGCGCTCGCTGCCGCGCTTGTGTCTCTCGCTCTCCTGGCGGCCGCTCCCCGCCCGGCCGAGGCCCACGCGCTGGTTCTGGAATCCTCGCCCCGCGCCGACGAGGTGTTGCCTTCCTCCCCCGGGCGGATCCTCCTCCGCTTCAACAGCCGCCTCGAGAAGGGACTCTCGATGGTCACCCTCACCGGCCCGACGGGCCGTCCCATCCCGCTCCCCGTCGCGGCGGCTGATCCGTCCCCCAACCATCTGGTCGTCCCCGTCCCCCCGCTCGAGCCCGGTCGGTACGTCGTTCGCTGGAAGGTTCTGAGCGCCGACGGCCACGTGACGGAGCGCGCCTTTCGTTTCACGGTAGCGCCCGCTCACTGACGCCGTGACGACGCCATGATCCCGGGTCGCGCGACGCCCGACGGGACCGACGCCTACCGCCGCCGAACGGCCGCGGCGCCCGAGCACTTTCGCGCCTTCGTCGGCTCTTGGCTCTCGTCGCTGGGCATCGGGACCTACCTCGGCGCCGAAGACCCGGCGACCGACGAGGCGTACCGCGACGCGGTGATCAGAGCGCTCGAGCTCGGCCTGAACGTCGTGGACACCGCGGTGAACTATCGCCACCAGCGGAGCGAGCGGGCCATCGGCCAGGCGCTCTCGGCGCTCATCGGCAAGGGCGCCCTCCGCCGGGAGGAGGTCGTCGTCGCGACCAAAGGCGGCTTCATTCCCTTCGACGGGGCGGTGCCGCGGGATCCCGGGGGCTACTTCACCGAGACCTACCTCCGTCCCGGCATCATCGGCCCGGACGACGTGGTGGCGGGCTGCCACTGCATGACCCCGCGCTACTTGGCGGATCAGCTGGATCGGAGCCGGCACAACCTGGGGCTCGAGACGCTCGACGTCTACTACATCCACAACCCCGAAACCCAGCTCGGCGAGGTCCCAAGGCCCAAGGTTCTGGAGCGGATCCGCGCGGCCTTCGGCTTCCTGGAGTCGGCCGTCGCCGATGGCAGGATCGCCCTCTACGGCACGGCCACTTGGAACGGCTACCGCCAGCCCCCGAGCGCGCGGGAGTATCTCTCGCTGGCCGAGCTCGACAAGATCGCCCGGGAAGTGGGCGGAGAACGCCACCACTTCAGGGTGGTCCAGCTCCCCTATAACCTGGCGATGGCCGAGGCGTTCACGCTGGGGAATCAGACCGTGGACGGCGAGACGGTCTCGCTCATCGAAGCCGCGCGCCGGCTCCAGATCTACGTCATGACCTCCGCGACCATCCACCAGGGCCAGCTCACCCGGAACCTCCCGCCGGTTCTGGCCGCGCAGCTGCCCGGACTCAGCACGGACGCCCAGCGCGCGATCCAGTTCGTGCGTTCCACGCCGGGCGCCGGGACGGCGCTCGTGGGGATGAAGCGCGCGGCCCACGTGGAGGAGAACGCCGCGCTCGTGAGGGTCTCCCCGGTGCCCTGGGAGAAATTCCGGGTTCTCTTCAAGGAACCCTGATGCAGCTCGTGGTCTGCCGGGACGCCGCCGCCCTGGCCCGGCGGGCGGCCGACTGCTTCCTGGACCGCGTCCGCGTCAAGCCGGAGCTGAACATGGCTGTCCCCGCGGGACGCACGCCGCGGCTGATGTACGAGCTCCTGGCCGAAGAGCACCGCCAGGGGCGCGTGGATTTTTCGCGCATGAGGGTGTTCTCCGTGGACGAGCTGGGCCCGCCGGCGCCGCCGGACGGCTACTTCTGGCGGCAGATCCGCGCGGAGTTCCTCGCCTGGGCCGAGGTGCCGCCGGAGCGGCGGCATCCGTTCGGCGTGGAGCGGCCCGACCTCGCTCGAATGTGCGGCGAGTACGAGGAGACCATCGCCGCGGTCGGCGGGCTCGATCTCGTCATGCTCGGGCTCGGGCCCAACGGGCACGTCGCCTCCAATGAGCCCGGGAGCGCCTTCGACTCGCGCTGTCGCCCGGTCCGCCTGCTGGCTTCGACCGTGCAGTACATCCTGACCGACGCGGTCACCCAGGGCGAGGTGTCCGACCGGGCGGTTACGCTCGGGATCGCGACTCTTCTGGACGCGCGCGAGGTCGTCGTGCTGGTCAGCGGCGCCGGCAAGCGCGAGCCGCTCGCCCGGATGCTGTACGGGCCGATCACGCCGGAGCTGCCCGCCTCGGTGCTCCGGCGCCACCCGCGCTGCGTCGTCCTCACGGACGAGGCCGCGGTTGTGGCTCCGGCTGGACGATGAAGAGGGTTGAATTTCCCCCGGGTGTGGGCTAGGGTAGGGAGCCGTGGCGAGCGCGTCCATGGTGCGCGGGATCCACCACGTCGGCATTGTGGTCGAAAAACTGACGGTCGCCTACGGCTTCTACCGCGACACGCTCGGCCTGCCGCTTCTGAAAGAGCTCGAGATCCGAGACCAGGGAGTCCGCGCGGCGCTGCTCGGGGCCCGGGAAAGCGAGATCGAGCTCCTCGAGCCAGTGCAAGCGGGGACGGGCGTGGCCCGATTCCTGGAAAAGCGCGGCGAGGGGCTGCACCACCTCTGCTTCGAAACCGAGGACGTGGACTCGAGCCTCCGCCGCCTCAAGGCCACCGGCGTCCTCCTGATCGACGAGACGCCGCGGCAGGGCCTGGCGGGGCGCATCGGCTTTCTCCACCCGCGCGCGTGCGCCGGTGTCCTCGTCGAGCTCGCCACCCCGCCGAACGCTCCGCCCCATCCCGAGAGCTCGCCCCTCCGCGTCAAGCGCGTCGTGATCGCCTCCTCCGATCCCAAGGCGACCGCCGAGATCTTCCAGCGCCTCTTCGCCCTGCCCGAGCAGTTCATGAACGGCGGCCCCCGCACGATGCTGGGGGTGGGTCGGGGCGCGTTGCTCTTCGTCCCCGCCGAGGAGGTCGGAGGCCTGGAGGGAATGGTGGCCCTGTCGGTCGTCGCCGAGGACCTGGCGACGGTCAGCGAGCGCCTCCGCGACGCGGGGGCCGCCATGCTGAGCGGGGCAGGGGAGTTGACCGTGGAGCCGCGCTCGAGCCACGGCGTCCATCTGCACATCAGCCGCTTCGACTAGAGTCGGCCGCGTCCTGGGGGTCCTCCCCCTCTCGGCGTCAGCATCGCCCCCCGGGACCGATGGCCGTGCAGGCTGAGACAGAACAGGAAGGGGCGGGGCCGTGAGGGGCTACTGCGGGGAGCTACACGATCGGCTTACTGGACCACCTCGTCTGCCCGGACCAGAACGGATTCGGGAATGTCGAGGCGAAGGGACTTGGCGGTCTTGAGGTTGATGGCCAGCTCGAATCGGGTGGACTTTTCCACCGGAAGGTCGGCGGGGTGGGCGCCTTGCAGGATCTTGCCCACGTAGAGGGCCGCGCGCCGGGACATGTCACCCAGGCTCGGCCCATAAGCCATGAGGCCCCCCGCGTGCACAAAGCTCCTCATCCCGGAAATCGTCGGCAGGCCCTGCTGGAAGGCGAAATCGACGATACGTCGTCGTTGTTCAACGAGCACGGGGTCATCGAACACCAGGAGCGCGCCGGGGCGCCACCTGATCATCCAGGAGAAGGCGCCCTCGAAATCCTTGGGACCTCGTGCTTCCAGCGGGTGAACCTGCACCTGCAACGAGGAGGCCGCTCCCTGGATCTCTTTCAGCAAAGTCCCCTGGCCGGGTTGGGTCGGATTCCACAGGACGCCGACGCGCGAGACCCTAGGGATGGCTTCCTTGATCAGCTCCAGTCTCTTCACGCCGACATCAAGGAATATGAGGGCCATTCCCGTGATGTTCCCGCCTGGGCGCGCCAGGCTGGGGACGAGCCCGGTCGAAACGGGATGGCCACCGACGGCGAAGACGATGGGGATGGTCTTGGTGGCATTCTTGGCGGCCAGGGCTGCCGGCATACTGTCCGCAAAGAGCACGTCGACCTTGAGCCGAACCAGTTCCGCCGCCAGGTCGGGAAGCCGTTCGGCGCTCCCTCCTCCCCATCTATACTCGATGGCGATGGCCTGGCCCTGCACGCGGCCGAACTCGTGCAGACATTGACCGAACGCCTCGTCGATCTGCGAGGGTCCGGAGCGCGGCGAGAGATATCCGATCCGGGCGACCTGCGCCGGCTGCAGGGCAACCTCCCCGCTTTGAGCTTTCGGCTGGGGAACCTGATCCAGGATCATCCTGCCTCCCTGAAGGACTGGCTGGTTACTCGGCGGTCGCCCGGAGTACCTCAGCGACGGTGGTAATTCCCTCGATCGCCTTGAGGAGACCGGCCTCCCGCAGCGTCTTCATCCCCTGTCGCCGCGCAACCTCCCTGATCTCCACGGTCGGTGCGTGGTGCATGATCCGCTCGCGCAGCTCCTTGGTAATCGGCATCACCTCGGAAATGGCGACACGCCCCTTCATCCCGGTAAGGTTGCACGTCTGGCACCCTTTGCCCCGGTACATCGTGCACTTCCCCCGCCCCTGGGGAATGTGCCCGAAAGGAATCAGGCTCTCCTCGTCGACCTCGTAGAGCTCGCGACACTCCGTGCAGACCTTCCGGACCAGACGCTGGGCGAGGATCAGGCGGAGCGACGAGGAGACGAGGAATGAGGGGATGCCCATATCCAGGAGCCGGTCTATCGTCGAGGGGCAGTCGTTGGTATGCAGGGTGCTCAGAACCAGGTGGCCAGTGAGGGCGGCCCGGACGGCGACCTGGGCCGTCTCCAGATCGCGCATCTCGCCGACCAGAATCACGTCCGGGTCATGGCGAAGGAACGAGCGGAGGACCGCAGCGAAGGTTCGCCCGATCTCCTCATTGACCTGGATCTGGTTCACCCCCTTGAGGATGTACTCCACCGGATCCTCGACCGTCATGATGTTGATCTGCCCCGAGTTCACCGTGCTGATGGCCGAGTAGAGCGTGGTGGTCTTCCCGGACCCTGTGGGGCCCGTGATCAGTATGATTCCGTAGGGACTGTGAACGGCCGTCTGGAGCTGTTCGAGGCTCCAGGGATCGAACCCGAGATGCGTCAGGTCCAGCTTCACGGTCTCCCGGTCAAGGATCCGTATGGAGACGCCCTCTCCGAAAATCGCCGGCAGGACTGAGACTCGGAGGTCGATCTCTCGAGACTGGTAGCGAAACTTGATGCTGCCGTCCTGGGGGAGCCGGCGCTCGGCGATATCCAAGTCGGCCATGATCTTGATGCGGGACGTGATGGCGGGTTCAAGGCGCTTAGCAACGTTCATGGCCTCATGAAGGATGCCGTCGAGGCGAAGCCGGACGCAGAGGCCGTTCTGGTGGGGCTCCAAATGAATATCGGAGGCGCCACGGCGAATCGCATCGTCAAGGATCATGTCCACGAACCGAACCACCGGAGCCCTCTCAGCCGAGGCCCGCAGCTCCACGGCATCGATCGGTCTTTCGCCCTCTCCGCGCAGCGCGACGTCAAGCTCGCCGACTTCGGCCGCCACTTCCGTGAGCAGATCGGCCATGGGCGAAGGCGAAGTCTCGTAGAACTGCTCGATGGCCTTGCGAATCTCCGAGAGCGGCGCGATGGCCGCGACCACCTGTAAGCCTGTCGTGAAGGCTACCTCGTCCAGCGCGGAGAGGTTGATCGGGTCCGCCATGGCAAGGGTCAGCGCGCCGTTCGCCCGCTGGACCGGGATCAGCTCGTACCGCTTGGCGACCCAGGCTGGGACCAGCCGGAAGATCTCAGGATCGACGGTCATCTCGGAGAGCCTGACGATGGGGACCCCGTACTGGCTCGACAAGATCTGAACGAGCTGCTCTTCGCCGATGAAGCCGAGCCGCACGAGGATAGTGCCGAGCTTCTCATTGGTCCGCTTCTGCTGGGCCAAGGCCTCTTCGAGTTGCCTCTGGGCGATCAACCCTTGGGCGACGAGGAGGTCTCCAATATGTCGTCCGACCGGCCGCTGGCCCTCCCTGTCCTTGGCGCCTTCACCGTTAGCTGGCCTCCGCGGGTCAGAACCCTCACCCACTGAGGTGTCGGACACTCGCTCGAGATGACGAGCCACGGGAGTCCTCTCTTGAGGATGGAAGGTTGGCCGACGGGATCTGCGGCGCATTTTCCCACTGCCTCCACCAGTTGGGACGGTTATTCGCAGGAGCGCACTATGCCGTCGATTTGACGGGCACACTTTGTGCCACCACTGGCACGACAGATGCTCAGAGACTCGGATCAGAGTGCAAGCCTGAGATTTCATTGCACTTCGTTGCAGCGTCCGCGACTTCTTGCTTCACTGGCGACAATGCGATCGATGGATGGTCACCTCCTCATCTTGTGCAGCGGATGTAAGAAATTGAGAATGGGGCTTCCTAGGCCGTACTGGATGACTCCAGCCCCGGGGGCCGGCGGCCCCCGGGGCGCAGAGGAGAAGGTGGTTGGAGTTGGGTGAGCTGGCCCGAGCGGATCAGCTCCACCAACACGTTCCATTCCTCTTTCTTCAGCAATCGTCCCGGATCTTGACATCTCTACGCCATGCGTGCCAACATCCGCAATTCGAGACAAATCCCTGCGACCGAGGAGGAGAGGACATGTCCGCAAGAGACCTCACTTTAGATCTGCTCGTCCGGTACGGCTTTCAGATTCTCGGAGCCGTGATCATCCTGACCATCGGTGCTGTGGTTGCGCGCTGGCTTGGCAGCATCACGCAACACGCGCTGGAGCGGAAGGCGATGGAGCCACCGGTGCGCATCCTCCTGGTCAGGCTAGTCAAGGCACTTGTGCTCCTGTTCACCATTGTGGCGGCGCTCGACAAGTTTGGCTTCCAGATCGCTCCCCTGGTCGCCGGCATCGGCGTGGCCGGTCTCGGCATCGGTATCGCGTTGCAGGGGGTTCTGAGCAATGTGGTTGCAGGGCTCTCCATCATCCTCACCAAGCCGTTCCGGGCGGGCGAGTACGTCCAGCTCGTGGGGGTGGAGGGGCAGGTCGACAGGATAGAGCTTTTCTCCACGACGCTCGTCCATCCGGACCGCTCGCGGGTTGTCATCCCCAACCGCAAGATCGTAGGCGAAATTTTGCACAACTACGGCGCGATTCGACAACTACGCCTCGTTGTAGGAATCGCTTACAGCGGTGATGTGGATCGGGTGCTTGCGATCATTCGTGACGTGCTCGCGAACAACCCGCGCGTCCTGAAGGATCCAGCAGCGGGCGTAGGCATCAGCGCCCTGGCCGATTCTGCCATTACCGTGGCCATACAGCCCTGGGTTGCGGTGGCCGACTACGGGGATGTTCAGGCCGAGATCTACCGGGCAGTGGTCGCGCGGTTCCGGGAGGACCGGATTGAGATCCCGTTCCCCCAGCGTGACGTCCGCCTACTGCCCGCAGCATGAGCGTAAAAGGGGGTCCATGTCATGAAACGTGCGCTAATTATCGGTGGTGTTGTTCTGGTTATTGTCGTCGCCGTCGTCTTCTTCCTGCTCGCGAACCTCGGCTCGATTGTCAAGACGGTGGTAGAGAAGGTCGGCTCGGAGGCCACGAAGGCCAAGGTCACGCTTGATAAGGCCGATGTGTCTGTCACGTCCGGCAAGGGCTCGCTGCGCGGATTGACGGTGGGCAACCCAGGTGGATTCAGGACGGACAGCGCCCTAAAGTTTGCGGATATCAGCGTTGACCTGGACGTCAGCACGGTCAGGAGCGACGTGATCGTGATCAGGGAGATCGTCATTGGCGCTCCGAGGATCACCTACGAATTCGCAGCGGCCGGCAGCAACATCGAGACCCTGAGGAAGAATGTGCAGGCCTATGCCGGCACCGAAAAGGATAAGCCGGCGGCCCCAGGCGAGAAGACGGGGCCGAAACTCGTCATTGACAATCTGTACATCCGCGATGGCCGCATCGACGTGAGCGCGGATTTCCTGAAGGGCGAGAAGGTCGGTGCATCGCTTCCGACCATCCATCTGAAGGACATCGGCAAGAAGGATGGCAAGAACGCGGGCGCGTCGGCCGCCGAAGTCGCAGAAACGGTAATCGCCTCGATTGGCAGCAACGCAAAGAGCGCGGTCGGTACGCTTAACATAGGTGCGATACAGGATGCGCTCAGGGAAGGTACTGGCGGTGCCGAGAAAACCCTCAGGGGAGGCGCTGAGGGGATGCAGGAGAAGATGAAGAAGGTGTTTGGAAGGTAGCCGTGATCGCCTCCTCCGATCCCAAGGCGACCGGGCTCGAGCCACGGCGTCCACCTCCACGTGAGCCGCTTCGACTGAGCCCGTTCCTCGCAAGATCTGGAAGTCCGCCACGCCTGCTCTTTGTAGGCGAGGGCGCTTAGGAGCCCGGAGGAGTCAGGCGAGGTACAGGTCGACGGGGATGAGGCGGCGATTCAGCGGGTCGATACCGAGGCCGAGCACTTCGAGAGTTGTGGCGCCAAGAAGGGCCGGGCCTTGGGGCGGTCCCACTAAGACGGGAATGGTGGCGCGCCGGCCTTCGCACTCGACGTCAACCTGAGTCAGCGTCCACTCCTCGGTTCGACCGTCGGCCATGACAACCCGCTGTGTCCGAAGCGGCTGGCATCCCAGCGATTCGAGGATTGATCGCGGGACCACCGAATAGCCGGCGCCTGTATCTACTAACGCCTCCAGGCTCCGGGGTGAGCCGCCGTTGCGGGGGTATAAAGATATAGACACCCTGAACTGTCCCACCGTCTTGTCCCCGCTCTGATTCTGCCACGATGTTCCGTGGGAGCGCAACCGCTAGAACGCGTCGGGGGCCGCGGCGATCCTGTCGTGGTCGGCGCGCGTGTAGGAGCCGACGCTCCGGAAGTTCAGCTCGCCGATCGGTGGTTTCCTTCGACGCCCGGAAAGATGTCATAGACGTAGTCGTGGGCACCCAAGGCGATCTTGTTCAGGGAGCCTGCGTGAACGCGCTTGACGATTTCCTCGCGCGAGAGGTCGAAGATCGCCTCGAAGATCTGCGCGCGCTCCTGCCTGTTCGCCTGCCGCTATGGCCGGAGGAGTATCGCTCCCGGTGGACCTGGCTTTATCCGCCCCCGTGCAGGCTCTGGCCGGGGAGGCTCCGGACCGCCCGGGGGCCGCCGTGCGCAGGGTCACCCCCGGCTGTCCGGAGCAGCCTGCACGGACCCGCTCGCGCTGGTGGCGGGTCTCGTCATGGCGGCGTCGACCGTGGTTGCCGTCGGCCGCGCCCCAGCGGCGTCATGCCTGAGCCTTCAGTTCGGAGGGCCGCCAGCCTCTGCCGGCCACGCGCTGTTTTCGAACCCAGGCGGAGATGGGACAGCCTGTCAGCAGGGTGTCACTATGACGGGAAAATTCCATGACACCCGGGGGAGGCCCCGGCCGAAAGAACAAGGAAACAAGCAGATTGCCCCTGTTTGCCCTTCCTGGCATCCATCCTGCTGCTAGACGTGCCCGGGATGAACCCTGGCCGCGCGTCGGAGGCGGGGACCTTTAGGAGGGGCTTATGAAGCTGGGGCGCTCAGGTTCCAGGGGGACCAATCTCCGCGTTGCAGCGTCCATGATCTTTGGCCTCAGCGCGGTCCTCCCCCTTCTGCTGGTCGTTTGGCTCTTGTCCCGCCACCAACTGCTCACCAGTCTGGACGCTCAGGTCATCCTCTTCCTGGCACTCGCGATCGCGGTCTCCGGATTCCTGGTTTTCCGGAAACTGGTCGACCGGATCTCGACCCTGGTCAAAGCTCTGGTGTCGTCGAAGATAGCGGACTCGGACGGGCCTTGGGCCGAAGGCGCGGCAACCTCGATCCCCGGCCTCGGCCCGGTCGACGAGATCGGCCAGATGGGCGATCTGTTGAGGCACCTCGTCATGGATCTGCGCACTTCCACGGAGCGGCTCGAGGATCTGGTGTTCAAGCTTGGGACGCTCAACGAGATGGTGGAAGTGGCCGCGAGGATCCCGGAGATGCACGGTCTCCTGGCCTTGGTCCTGGAGCGGACCATGCGGACCGTGCGGGCCGCCGTCGGGTCCATCATGCTCCTTGATCGGGACTACCAGACGCTTCGGATCGTCGCCGTCCGGGGGGTGGCGGACGATCTCCTCGCGGACCTGGAGCTCCGGGTGGGCAGCGGCATCGCCGGAAAGGTGGTCCAAAGCGGGGATGCGATCATGGTGGATGACATCGAACGCGATCCCCGCTTCGCCAAAGTCACTCACGCGGCCTACGGGGGCGGCTCCTTCATCTGCTTGCCTGTTCGCGCGGGAGACCGGGTCATCGGGGTCGTCAACCTGGCCAAGCGGGAATACGGTGTAGTTGACCCGCCCGACTCGCGGGTCTTCTCCCCGCCCGACCTCCAGTTCCTGAACGCCCTCATGACCTACGTGGCCTACGCTCTCGACAACGCGCGGCTACTGGAGGAGGCCCTCCAGTCGGCTAAGCAGCTCCAGGAAGTGGTGGAGGATCAGCGACTCCGATTGACGGTCGCCCAGCAGCAGATGCTCCAGGCCGAGAAAGCGGAATCCGTCGGCCGATTGGCCGCGGGCGTGGCGCACGAGGTGAAGAATCCTCTGATGATCCTCCTGACCGGGGTCCGGTATCTCTCAGAACATCTCCCCATCGCGGATGAGAATATCGCGCTGCTCTTAGAGGATATGCGGCAGGCGGTCAAACGGGCCGATTCCGTCATCATTGGACTGTTGGAACTGGCGGCCCCGCGTGAACTGGATACGAAAGCCCAGGATGTGAATCCCATGGTGGAGCAGTCGCTGTTGCTGGTCAAGCATGAGTTGGACAAGTCTCGCATCACCCTCGTCAAGAAGTTTGCGGACACACTGCCTCCGCTCATGCTGGACCGGTTTAAGACCGAGCAAGTCCTCGTGAATCTCTTTACGAATGCCATTCACGCGATGCCCGATGGCGGGATGCTGACGGTGAAGACCGGCCTGCGCCCTGTGGCTGGCGGTGCTGCGGGGAACCATAAGCGGGCGGTCGTCGTGGAGGTGGACGATACGGGCACCGGCATTCCCAAGGACAAGATCGAGAAGATTTTCGACCCCTTTTTCACCACGAAGCCGACCGGGAAGGGCACCGGATTGGGGTTGTCCGTTGCGAGGCAACTCATCGAGATGCAGCGCGGGAGGATCGAAATCCGAAACCGGGACGAAGGCGGGGTTAGGGCGACGCTGGTGTTTGAGCCCTACGAAGAGGAGAATGATAATGGACAAAAAGCGCATCCTGATCGTTGACGACGAGGCCGGCATTACTCGGACGTTGAAGTTGTATCTGGAAGCCACCGGGGCGTACGAGGTCCGGACCGAGAACCAGGGCCGGCGGGCTCTCCCGGCTGCCCGCGAGTTCCGGCCGAATCTGGTTCTCCTCGATGTCGTCATGCCGGATATTGATGGGGGCACGGTCGCGGCTCAGCTCAACGCGGATGCCGCCCTGAAGGATATCCCGGTGGTGTTCTTGACCGCCCTGGTGAGCAATAAAGAGATCGGGAGCCAGGGCCGCAGCATCGGCGGCCGGCCGTTTCTTGCCAAGCCTCTTGATCCCAAAAAGTTGATTGAGTACGTCGAACAGCATGTGAAGAACTAGGCGGCGGGACTATCGGGTCTGTTAACTCTGCCGAGAACCGGGTTCAACCGGTACTCAGGTTCGTGGTCTCTGGCTAATATGAGCTTGTCGATGTCGCACTGCCGCGTGCCGATCGGGCCGTGCAGGCTGCTCCGGACCGCCGGGGGACCGCCGCGCGCGGGGTCCCCCCCGGCCCCAGGGGCCGAGCGCCCGATAACACCCGATTCTGTTGGCTACGCACCGCCCCTGGATTTGCTGCGACGCTGCTACCAACCCACCTGACCTAGAAGCACCCAGGCTTAGAGTTCTGTTTCTGGGGGATTCGTAATCAGCAGGTCGTGGGTTCGAGTCCCACCCCGGGCCCCAGCCAATTTGAGGCTCCTCCGCGACGCCAGATCCACTGTGGATGCGCACAGATCTGTCAGTTGGAAGGTCGCCGGCGGGCGGGTATCCATGAGGGCGCATGGCGTACCAATAGGCCGTTCAGCAGGATGCTGACCAGAGAGGCGGCGAGAGTCGCGTTGTACACCTCGCTGCCGATGTGGCCTGCCTGGCGAGCAACCTGAACTAGCACGAAGGAGAACTCCCCGATCTGGGTCAGACCAACGGCGACCAGGAAAGCGGTTGAGAGCGGATGACGGAAGAGCCACACGATGACGGTCCAGATCGCGAGCTTCCCGATCACGATGAGGCCGATCATCGCACCCAGAAGCGGCAGGTTTGCAGCGATGGTCGCAGGATTGATTAGCGTGCCGATGGTGACGAAGAAGAGCGCGGCGAAGGCATCCCGGAGGGGGAGGAGTCTCGCCAGCGTTTCGTGGGCATAGTCGGATCCGCTAATGATGAGTCCTGCCAGGAATGCGCCCAGGGCGAGAGAGAGACCGAGCGACTGGGTGAGTGCCGCGGTGCCCAGGCCAATGGTGAGCGCCACTAGCAAGAAGAGTTCGTCGTTGTTGGTTCTGGCGACTCCCGTCAAGAGCCGCGGGATCCCCTTTGCCGCGAGATAGGCGAAGGGGACGAGGATGAGTGCAGCCTTTCCTAATCCCAGCCCGATCGCGATGAGCCGCGCCGATTCCCAGACGCTCAGGGCCGGGAGGAGGACCGTTAGGACGACGACGCACAGATCCTCCATCAGGGTGATGCCTATCATGACGCGGCCGTGACGGGACTGCAGCGCTCCTTGGTCCAAGAGAAGACGGGCCAGCACCATCGTGCTGGCCACCGACACAACCGCTCCGATGACGAGCCCCTGAAGGATGCTCCACCCTATCAGGCTGCCGACCACGGCACCCAGCCCCATGGAGAGCAGGATGCCGAGCGGACCGCCGACGAGCGCCACCCACCTCACCCCTAGGAGGTCCTGGATCGAGAACTCAATGCCGATGGAGAACATGAGGAGAACGACACCAATCTCGGCGAACAGCTCGAAGGTGTGGAGGTCAGAGACGGTAGGGCCGGGCGTAAACGGACCGATCAGGATACCACCGGCGACGTAGCCGAGGATTAACGGCTGACGGGCGAACCATGCCACGATACCGCCGAGTACGGCTGCGCCGAAGACATAGGCGAGATCGCGGAAGACGAGGGGATCGGCTGTCATGGGGGGGTGGTGAATCCGATGTTTGAATGGATTATCGCTCATACCTCAGCAAAGAAACAACTGCGGGGTTGCGGAAAGGGCGGGAGCAGTCAGGTTACTCCCCGAGTAGCCTCGAGGTGGCTGGGCCAGTTCGCGATGCAGGTCGTGGGTTCGAGTCCCACCGCCAGCTCCAGCCATCTCCAAGAGCTCCGATCAGCAGGACTTCCCCGCCTGTGAGCCTTGTTCCCTCTTACGACCGTCTGCACATGCGGGTCAGCGCTGACCGCTACCGCTCCCTCGGTCTTCCAACGGGGCGGGCTCCCGGCCTTCGGGATGGGTGCTGGGCTTGGCCGGCGGGGAGTTTGCGCCCTGCGACGTGGGCGTGGGAACGGAACGGGGAATTCCTGCCCGTCGGGCGCGCCAGGACCACCAGCCGAGGGCGATGACCACTAGGCCGAGCCCCAGCGAAAAGAGGGCGTCGAGCGCCACCATGTCGCTGCTGAGCCATCGACGAACGGCTTGGTCGGCGAGGATCATTTCCCCGGCCACGTAGCCGATCACCCCTCCCCCGAGCCATATGATCCACTCGAAGCGATTCATCAACCGGGCGAGGATTCCGCTCCCCCACACGACAAGGGGCAGTGAAAGCCCGATACCAAAGATGACGAGCCGGAGGTCCCCGCGCGCCGCCCCGGCCACCCCCACCACATTATCGAGGCTCATTACCGCATCGGCCGCAACGATGATCCAGATCGCGTTCCGCAGAGAGATCCCTTGGCGCACTTCTTTTTCGGCCCCGACGGATTGACGTGCGAGCTTTATCGCGATCCAGAGAAGGAGCCCCCCGCCCGCCAATTGCAGGAAGGAGATTTTCAACAGCAGCGTCGCGACGGTGATGAGAGCGAGGCGCAAGCCGACGGCACCGATCGTCCCCCAGATCATTCCCCAGCGCTGCTGGCGTCTGGGCAGCGAGCGAACGGCGAGGGCGATGATCAGGGCATTGTCACCGGCGAGCATCAGGTCGATGACAATGATCGCGAGCACGCGACCCCAGAACTCCAAGTCCGTGGGGAGCACCATGACGTTACTCGTTCAGGCGACCGAGGATCGTGAGGAGCGCATTGAACACGAGTCCCAAGCCAAGGACGAGCGTTATAACACCGATCATCTTCCTGATCATGCGGCGCTCGAGCATGACTTCCTCGGACTGGTACTCTTCGTCCTCGTCGACGCGGTCCGAAGGAGAATCTTTTTTGTGAACACTCCAGGGTGTCATCTCTTCTTCTCCTGAATTGCAGAATGGAAACGTGTGCCTGCTGCCTGGAGGCGGCAGACGGTTAGGAGAACGGAAGATGAGGGAGTTTAGTGGTCTTCGGTCGGAGAGAGGGAATCGGTCGATGCCACGTGGGACCGGGTCAGCGGGATGAGCCACGCGGTGAGCGGCCTGCTTGCGGAGACGAGAGGTATTGGGAAGCGGTGGGTTCGGATCGCGCGCGGATCGGGAGGCCGGGAGACCGGAGCAACCCTGGTGCGCTGCCGGCGGGTTACCGGCCTGCGCGGTTCGGTGACCTCTTCCTCATCGTCCCATTCGAACGCTTGGCCCGTGGGGACGATGGGGGTGGCGACGTCCAGCAGCGCGAACAGGCTGAGCAAAAGGGCGAGGCGAAGCATTAAATACATCTTACCAGAACAACCGCTGTGTTGAAACCGAGGTTCTTACGAGACGACTCGCCCTGGGTATGCTCAGTGGGCCTCCGCGTTACCAGGGTGTCGGCCGGTTCAGCGGCGTTTCACGAGCAGGGTGAGGAGGACCAGGGCCGTGCAGGCTGCTCCGGACAGCCGGGGGGCCGCCGGGCTCGGGTTCGCCCTCGGCCCCAGGGGCCGAGCGCCCGATAACACCCGATTCTGTTGGCTACGCACCTCCTTCGACGCCTGGAAAGATGTCATAGACGTAGTCGTGGGCACCCAGGGCGATCTTGTTCAGGGCGCCTGCGTGAACGCGCTTGACGATTTCCTCGCGGGAGAGGTCGAAGATCGCCTGGAGAATCTGTGCGCGCTCCTGCGCGTTGGCCGCCCCTACCACGAAGAGCACGCGGGCGCTGTGCTGGATGTAGCGGGGCGAGAGCAGCTGGCGCTTCAAGAGCTCCATGATGACGGGCGCTTTGGCGCGGTCAAAGCGGCCCGGATCGCCGCGGCGGTCCAGCTCGGCGAAGAACTCGGAGGTCCATTCGTTGTGGTAGTCCCACAACTTCTCGAACAGCTCCTTGGTGAAGCGGGTCCCGGCCTTGACCGGAAGGGCGTTCACGGCCGGCACGACCCCATCCTCGGTGAGCGCCGGCCGTTTGAGGTAGCCGTCCTTGGTGATGGCGGCCTGGTGATAGATGAGGCTCCACAGCCAGGACACATCGATCCGGTAGGTGGCGAGGTCATTCATGAAGCGCAGCAAAAGCTCGTAGTCGTCGATGGCGGCCGCGAAGTTACCGTTGAGGATCTGGAAGCCGTAGTTCGCCGCCATGTAGAACGCGTGTTGGATACGCTCAATGGTGATCTCACCCTTCGGCACCCCGTAGATGCTGTCCCAGAGTTCTTGCGTGAAGAGTTTCTCCGGCGTGTTGAACATGTCCTTGGTGATGACCAGGGGCGTGATCTTGCCCTGCGGGTTCAACAAGCCGCGGGATTGCAACACGAGCCGCTCCGCGTCCACGAGACCGCTGGCGACCGTCGGCAACGGTTTGCCTTTCACGTCGTGAGTCTCACGCGGCGCATCGAGGATCGCCTGGAGATCTTTCACAGAAGCCCGCAAGGGGTCATTGCCAGCAGCGACGTAGGCCGGTTCTGGGCTGGCGACCCAGCTTTGCCGATAGGCATCATAGAGTCGTCCCTTCACCCGGCTTAGGAGGATGTCTTCCAGGGTGGGCTCTCGAGACAGCGGCGCCTCGGGCACAAACATGAGACCCAGCAGGCGCTCTCGCAGCTTGTCGATGACCATCGCACGCAGGGCCAGCGGGTTATACCTCGACCGGCCATAGGGATCGCTGGGCTGGTAGATCATAACCGCCGCCATCCCGCCGATGGGGGCCCCCTGGCTGAGCTCGCCGTTCTTCATGCCGGCCATGAGCATCATCAGCGCGTTATACCGCTGATACGCAATCATGCTCGGGGAGGCCATGCCGATCGACTGCGGATCCGGAAAGACGCCCTGCGGGTCGGCCTTCCACATCTCGATGACGCTGCCCAGGTAGTCCCAGCGACCGACGTTCGTCCCAAGCAGCCGGCGCCGCAAGACCCAGGCGATCGCGGGCAAGAACCGGCCCGCATTGCCCTCCTCATAGAGGACTTTGATCTTGAAGGTGCCGGGCCGGACGCCGATCGCGTCTTCCACCCGCGCCAGGAGCTTCTCGACAATGAGGGCTTCCTGAGGGGTCTGAATCTTCGGGATATAGTAGTAAACGCCGGTGCCGGCGCGCGTGAGGGCCTCGTAGTTGTTGACGGCCCAGAGGAGGATGATGGGGATCACGCCGGGCACGGGGTGGCCGTCCACTGTGACGTGGTCATACTGCACGTGGATCCCGGGAGGTCGGGCAAACCGGGTCGGCCACTGGGCCGGGGACGTTTTGATCTTGTACGCGCGCACCTTGCCTTTTTTCACCACCTCGTAGGGGCGGTCGGCCCAGCGGCCTTCCAAAATCTCTTTGGCGTTCTGCATGGCCGCAAAAATCCCCACGGGCTCATTTCTGGGCGTGCCGTTGGGCTGGAAATGGGGCGGCGAGGCGTCTTCGAAGTCCGGCATATTCATCGGCGCCGGGCTGTTCAACGCGTTGAAGGCCATGTCCAGCGGATGCCACGGCCCGGTGAGCTCCAAGCCGGGATTCGCCAGCGGGTGGGCATCCTTCGGGACGGGCACCTCGTCGTTGAGCCGCCAGCGCCACTGGCTGTCCCGACCGAGAAAGTTATCAACCAGGCCCTGGACGATCTGGCGAAATGTCCAGAACTTCCCCGTGACAGGATCCTCGAACGTGTCGTCCCACTTCGGCCAGGCATATTTCTCCCTGACCGGCGCGGGGGATCCGAGGAGCGCCCGGCGCCTAGTGAGGGCCGCGGCGATCTCGGGACCCAGCTCTCGGGTGAGTGTGGCGATCAACTGTTCGACATGGACTTCTCGGCCGTTGATTTTCTTGGTCCCGAAGATCTCCGGGAACTTCTGGACAATGTCCTCGCGGATCATGGCCTCGGCGGAACGAGCTGGTGCCGATGGCGAACGCTCCGTGCCTCGACTCATGGTCGTCTCCTTGGCTTCGGGGTATATGGGGGGACCCCACGCGGACCCGACGAAAGCGCGGTTGTTTTTCGCATGGGAGGCCCCGGCTGTCAAGGGGAAAATCCACTTCGGTCGCGTGGTTGTGGGACAATGGCGGGGTCGCTCAGGGGACCGTCCACGTGCGCCGTCCGACCCTCCGCTCCGACACGCTGTGGCTCGCCGGGATCTTTGCCGCCCGCGTGGGGTCGTCCGTCTCCTATCTGGCCTACGCCGGGGTCCTCCCGCTCCTCCAGGCCGAGTGGGCGATGTCGGCGACCGCCGCCGGCTCGATCGCCTCGGCCTTCCAGGTCGGCTACGCGGTCTCGCTGGTCGTCCTCTCGACCCTGGCGGACCGGTTGGGGGCCCGCCGGATCTTCCTCTGGTCCACCGCGGCGACCGCCGTCGCGACCGGCCTGATCCCGCTTCTGGCGCGGGGCTACGGTTCGGGCCTGGCCCTCTTCACCCTCCTGGCTCTGGTCAACGGCGGCACCTACACGCCCGGACTCATGCTCGTCGCGGAGCGGTTTCCCCCGGGGCGCCGGGGCAACGCCATCGGGTGGTTCCTGGCCGCGGCCTCGCTCGGCTATGCCGTCTCGCTCACCGTGACCGGCCTCCTGGTGAGGGTGGCCGGCTGGCGAGGGACGTTCTGGGTGCTGACCTTGGGCCCCCTGCTGGCCACGCTGGTCTCGGCCTGGACGCTCCGCGGAACTCGGGAGGCCAGCGTGGCCTCGGGGATCGGCCGGCTCTCCCTCGCCGAGGGCTTCTTCAAAAATCGCGCGGCGCTTCTCATGATGACCGGCTATACCTTCCACGCCTGGGAGGTCCTCGGCATGTGGATGTGGACGCCGGCCTTCCTGGCGGCCGTCCTGGCCCTCCAGGGACGCGAGCTGGCCAGCGCCACGGGCCTCGGCGCCGGCCTCTCGGCGGTGTTTCATCTGATGGGGCTCGTCGCCACGAGCACGGGCGGGTGGCTCTCGGACCGGTGGGGTCGCACGACCGTGATCCTGATGATGCTGACGATCTCCTCCGCCTGCTCGTTCACCTTCGGCTGGCTCACGACCGCCCCGCTGCTGGTCCTCTTGGCGGTCGGGGTGATCTACGCGTTCTCGGCGATCGGGGACTCTCCCGTCTTTTCGACGGGCTTTACCGAAGTGGTAGACTCTCGCATCCTGGGCTCCGCCCTGGCCGTCCGCTCGCTCGCGGGCTTCGGGGCGGGGGCGCTGGCCTCGCTGACCTTCGGGACCATTCTGGATCTCACCAATCCGGTGGGGAGCGCCCCGCGCTATCCGGTCTGGGGATGGGCGTTCAGCGTGCTGGGGGTCGGCGCTCTGCTCGGGGTGATCGCGACCGCATGGCTCCGGGCGCTCCCTGAGAGTCGCCGCATGGCAGGCGGGAAACGGTAGTGCTAGAGTTCAAAAGATGACTCAGGGTGTGCTCGAGGGGAAGGTCGCGTTGATTACCGGGGCGGGGCGCGGGATCGGCCGGGCGGTGGCCCTGGCCTTCGCCCGCGAGGGCGCGAGCCTCGCGCTCTGCTCCCGGACCTCAAAGGAGCTCCTGGAGACGGAGAAGGCCGCGGCGGACCTGGGCGTCACGACGGTGTTCCAGACGTGCGACGTCAGCCGCGCCGGGGACGTCGAGGCCTTCGTGACGCGCGCGATCGGAACCTTGGGACGGGTGGATGTGCTCGTGAACAACGCCGGTGTGGCCCATCGCGCGGCCTCGCTCCTGGAGCTCTCGCATGATGAATGGGACGACGTGCTTGCCACGAACCTCCGAGGCGCTTGGCTCCTGGCGCGGGCGGTGATCCCGCACATGGTCAGGCAGCGGTGCGGGAGCGTGATCAACGTCTCCTCGTGGCTCGGCCGCGACGCCCTGGTCGGGTACGGAGCCTACGGGGTGTCCAAGTGGGGCCTCGAGGGGCTCACCCGCTACCTCGCGCTGGAGCTCAAGAGCGCCAGGGTCCGCGTGAACTCGGTGAGTCCCGGGTACGTGGCCACCAAGATGACCCAGTACCGGGGCGGGAAGGCCGAGGATGTGGTGGAGCTGTTCGTCTATCTGGCCTCGGACGCCTCGGCCTCGCTCACCGGTCAGCAGCTGGATGTCGAGACCTGGAAGCGAGATTTCGGGATTCGGAAGCGCTGAGCGCTGATGGACGGCAAGCGGATACGGGGGACGGGGCGGGGGCGTAAGACCCGGCGGATCCTCGCCCGGGGCGGGATCGGCGTCGCCCAGCGGCTCAACGACGCGCTGGGCGGCTGGCCCGGGGTGAAGATCACGCCCATGTTCGGGCGGTGGGGGTACTTCGTGGGGCAGACCCTCTTCGGCTGCTTCCCGCTCAAGGCCAAGGAGCACGATCTCTGGGTGCGGCTAGAGCCCGCGGATCAGGCGCGCGCCCTCAAGACGCCCGGCATCGTGCCCCACCGGCGGTTCGGCGCGCGCGGGTGGATCGAGTGCCGGGTGGAATCCCCGGGGGATGTCACCCGCGCGCGCCGGTGGCTCCGTCGCGCTTACGAATCGGTCACGAGCCGGCCGGAGCGGGACTGACCAGGGCCTGCTCGGTGGCGCGCACCTCGATCTCCTCGATCCTGAGGAACGGGAGCAGGAGCCAGGCTGCCGCCGTGAAGGCGGCGCTGATCAGGATGAGGTTGGTGAAGCCGATCCAGTCGTACAGCCAGCCGCCGGCGATCTGGGAGAGCTGGACCCCCCCGTTGTAGACCGACATCAAGAGCGCGAAGAACGTCCCCTCCGCCTGCTTCGGGCAGGCCTTGGCCGCCAGGTCCAGAAAGATGAGCTGGATGATCATGCCGACGCCGCCGAAGGCCAGCGCGAGCGCGACGGCGGAGACCTGGCCCGCGTAGCCCAGGTAGGCCAGCGTAGCGATCACCCCGGCCCCGATGGCGAAGTGGATCAGCCGGCGGAACGGGAAGGACTTGGAAAAGGCGAAGTAGAGCGCCGCCCCCCCGATGCCGGAGGCGTACGAGAGCGAGTCCAGGCCGCCCAGGAACATCTTGGAGAAGTGCAGGACGTCGGTCGAGTAGTACACCAGCGCCGGGCCGAAGGAGGGGCTGAAGTTGTAAAAGAAGATGAACCCCGCGACGATCCAGAGGTTGCGCGAGCCGATGGCGCCGCGGATGGCCAGCCAGGTCTCCCGGAACCGCCGCTCCCCCGCTTCCACCCGCGGCTCGCGGATGCACCAGAACGCCATGGCGAACGAGATCACGGGAAAGAGCGTGGAGATCATGAAGGTGGCCGACAGCGGCGCGTGCTGGGCGAGCCAGCCGCCTCCGACGCCCACTAGGATGGAGGCGACCGAGATTCCCGCCCACTGGACCGCCTGGAACGGCCCGGTCAGGCCGAGCCGCTGGCCGTTCTCCACCATGAGGGCGTCGGTGAGGACGTCGGTGAAGGCCAGGCCGAGCCCCATGAGGGTGAAGAAGATCGCCAGCTTCCAGTAGGTGTAGGCGCCGAGCATGCTGAGCAGGTAGCCCATCGCCGCCGCCAGGGCGGTCGTGAGGAGGAAGTAGCTCTTGCGCCGTCGTCCGAAGAGGGGAACGAAGTCCGAGATGAGCCCGTAGGCCGGCTTGATCAGCCACGGGATGACCGTGATCGAGAAAAACGCCGCCGTCTGCCCCGCGCTCAGGCCCATCTTCTCCTTCAGGAGGAAGGTGATGGAGAGGTTGGGCAGGTACCACGTCCCCTGGGCGAAGTAGACCACCCCGAAGATCACCGCGAGGCGGCGCGCTTCGGGGTTCTCCCGGAAGATCTTCAGCGTGGCCTGGAGCATGGCGGGCCCCCTCCCGGATGTCAGGCGGCGGGGAGGCGGGCGACCTTGGGCTCCTCCTCGACCGCGTGGCCGAAGTGGCGGAGGAGGACCGGCAGGACGAGCAGGGACGACACCAGGCTCGCGCTGATGCCGGTGGTCAGGAGGAGCCCGAGACCGAAGATCCCCCGGTGGTGGGCGATCATCAGGCTCCCGAACCCGGCGATCGTGGTGAGCCCGTTCACGATCACGGCCATCACCGTGCTCCGCGCGACGAGCGGGCCGCCGTGGCGGCGTCCTTCCAGGTACCGCACGGTCATGTTCAGGCCGAACTCGGCCGATGTGCCCACGATGAGCGGAATGCCCCACACGTTGGCGAAGTTGAACTTCAGGCCGAAGAGGTACATGAGCCCCACCGTCCAGAGCATGCCGAGGAGAAGCGGGACGAGCGCGAGGAAGGTCTCCCGGATCAGCCTCAGCATGAGGAAGGCGAGGCCGCCGACGACGAAGAACGCGTAGAGCGTCCCCTGGAGGTAGGCCTTTTCCATGAGCCGGATCGCCTCGTACGTGATGATGGGGGATCCGGTCACGTCGGGATCCACGCCCCGGAGGTCGCTGACGAACTGGCGCGCCCCCTCGCGGTCCCAAATGTCCACCCGGGGGTGGATCTGAAGCAGGAACCGACCGCTCTGGCCGATGAACTTCCGGCGAAGTTCTTTGGGGACGTCCTGAAGGCTCACGGGCCGGGGATGGAGGTTCCGCTGGAGGGAGTGGAACTTCTCCACGAAGTCCCCGTAAACCTGGGCCTGAAGGTGGGTGAGCGCGGGCTCGGCCATCTCGGGGTCGCTGCCGCGGAGCTTCTCGAGCAGGGTCCCGATCTGGTCCCGCACGTCGCCGACGGCCTTCCCCGCCGGCGACGAGGCGGCTTCGCCGGCGGCCAGGTCGAAGCGCCGCTTGAGGGTCTCGAGGGCCGTTCCCAGGCGCTCGAGGTCGACAGGCTGGGCCATCCCGACCCGGACCGGCGCAACCAGCGGCGCGAAGTCCCGGACGAGTTTTATCTTCTCGGTCTGGTTGTCGGGGATGAGGAGGAGCACGCTGTCCACTTCCGAGACGCTCGGCAGCCTGTCGAAGGCTTCGTGCTTTCCCCGGAGCTCCTCGAGCGACTTGGCGCTGGCCAGCCCGGCAAACCCCGACCGTCCCGCCTTGGCCAGGATCTTCCGCTCCCAGAGTACCGACTCGGTGCCCTTTGCCTGGAGGTTCAGGAGGTTGTAGTCGAAGCCGACGGTGCCGACCGCCCAGAGCGAAAAGAGCGTGAACACCCCCGCCGTCGTCAGGACGGTCTTGGGGTATCGCGTGAGCCGTTCCAGCAAGGGAACCCGGATCTGCTCCAGCTCCAGCGCCCGGGGCACCGTCCCCAGCGGGCGTTTGGCATGGCGGCGATCCACGAGCACCAGCAGGGCGGGGAAGAGGGTCATCATGGCCAGCCAGGCGAGCAGGATGCTGGTCCCGGCGATGAAGCCCAGTTCTTTGATGCCGCGGAAGTGGGTGAGCGTCAGCACGTAGAACGCCCCGGCGGCGGTGAGCGCGCCGAGGAGGATCCCGGGGCCGCTCCGGCCCGCGGTGAGCTCCATCGCTTCCTGCAGGTGTCGGCCCAGGAAGAGCTCTTCCTCGTAGCGGAACAGGAAGTAGATGCCGTAGTCGATGCCGATCCCGATCACGATCGGGATGAACATCACCGAGAAGATCGTGAGGTGGCCGATGGCGAGCGTGGTGGCGCCCATGGACCAGGCCAGGCTCACCGCCAGCACCACCAGCATGAGGATCGGCTTTTCCGCGCGCCTGAAGGCCAGGAGCAGCAGGGCCAGGGTCAGGGCGAACGCCAGCACCGTGGCCACCTTACTGTCCTGGAAGGCCGCCGTCATCTCGTCGTTGGACAGGGCCGGGGAGCCGGTGACCCCCACCTGGACGCGCGGGAACTCGGGGCGCAGGGTCGCGATGATGTGTCGGAGCGCGCTGATGGCCTCCTGATCCCCGGTGAACGAGCCCGTCTTGCTGGCGGGCTCCACCAGGATGAACAGGAGGCTCTTGTCGTCGGAGAGGAAGTAGCCGGCGTCGCTGTCCTCGTGCCGGTCCAGCGTGAAGAGCGCCCCCCACGGCGAGCGGTACGGGGTCGGGTGGTCGAGGCGCTCGGCGATCTGTCCCACAACCTCCTTGATGAACCGCAGGTCCACCGCTCCGCCTTCCTGGAGGCCGAGGTCGAAAAAGTTCGAGACGAAGGCCGAGGCGATCTGCGTGTTGACGCCGGTGATGAGCTGGTCCAGGGTCGGCGTCGCCGCGAAGTTCTCCATGAACTCCTGGTGGTCGAAGATCTTGTCGCGAATCTCCTTCAGCTTCTCCGTGGACACGTACAGGAGCCCCTGGCCCTCGAAGCGCTTGGGGTCAATCCGGTAGGCTACCCGCCGGAACTTGACCGGGCCGCGCTGGATCTCGCGCACGAGGCGACTGGCGTACGCCTTGGACTCCTCGAGCGTGCGCCCCTCGACCACGACCGTGATGTCCTCGAGCTCGCCGAAGTCTTGCGAGTACTCGGTGAACAGGGTCGCGTACCGCTGGCCGGGCGGCAGGAGGTCGCGGGTGGACGTCTCGAAGGTCAGCCTCTGGAGCGTGTAGGTGACCCCGAGGCCGGCGAGGGCGAGGGAGAGGAGGACCGTCAGGAGCGGGCGCCGGCAGGACGCCCGAACCAGCCGGCGGAGCAACCGTCCCGATCGTGAAATTGCGATCATGGTGCGGAAGAGAAGATACTTTGATAGTTTACCACGGGGCCGGAAAGGGAACCTTGCACCGGCATACCGACCTGTAGTTACATACTGCGAGGAGTGGTGTGGGAGGCCCGGGGATTTCGACGATGGCCGTTCTTCACAGGAGGCCCCCACCGGGTGCTAGATTGGCACTCCCTGCTTCTTAACCGGGCGGCGATCACTCCGTCCCCGGCTCCGGGGACCGCACTCGTCGCCCTCAGACTTGGAAGGGAACGCGTTGTCCTGTGGAGTTGTGAGTCGCGCCGTCCTCTTTGATTTCGGCGGCACGCTCGATGCCGATGGGGTCCCGTGGAAGGAGCGCATCGCCCGCCTCTACCGGGCGGAAGGCGTGGCGCTGCCGCCCGACCGATTCGACCGCGCCTTCTACCAGGCGGATGATGCGCTGGTCGGGGCGGTGCCGATCACGCTGTCGCTGCGCGATACCGTCTTCGCGCTGGTCAGGGGGCTCGCGCGGGGTCTCGAGCTTTCGGACGTGGCCCTGAGCGACCGCGTCGCCGCCCGCTTCCTGAGCGACGCCCTCGACAAGCTTCGCGACAATGCGCCCACGCTGGCCGAGCTCGGCACCCGCTATCACCTCGGGATCGTCTCGAACTTTTACGGGAACCTCGAGACGGTGTGCGCGGAGACCGGCATCCGACGATTCTTCGGCGCCATCGTGGATTCGGCCCGCGTCGGGTGCAAGAAGCCGGACCCGCGGATCTTCCGGTGCGCGGTCGAGGCCCTGGGGGTCCAGCCCGGCGAGGCGACGTTCGTGGGCGATTCGCCCTCCCGGGACATGGCCGGCGCCAGAGCTGTCGGGATGCCGCACATCTGGCTCTCGGCCGGTCCGCCGTCGCCGGAGGGGCCGTGCTGTCCCGGCGACCAGGTGTGCGAGTCCGTCAAGGCGCTGACGGGGCTCTTGCCGTGACGGCCGGGCCGACGCTCCGGGGCGGGATCATCGCGGCGGGGGAAGGCAGTCGCCTGCGCCGGGCCGGCTGGACGACCCCCAAACCCCTGGTGCCGGTCGCGGGCGTCCCACTGATCGAATCCGTCGTGCGCAACTTCGTCGCGGCGGGCATCACCTCCCTGGTCATCATCGTCAACGAGCGTGAGCGCGAGTGCGCCGACTGGGTGCGCTCGCGCTTTCCGGCTCTGGATCTCCATTTCATCGTGGAGACGACCGCCTCGTCCCTCGAGAGCTTCACGCGGGTCGCCGCCTACCCCGGCCCCGGGCGGCTCCTCATCTCGACGGTTGATGCCTGGTGCGCCGAAGGGGACTTCGTGAAGTTCGTCGAGGCGGCCATGCGCCGGCCGCACGAGGCGACCGTGCTTGCCGTCACGCCCCTCGTGGCCGACGAGCGCCCGCTGTGGGTGAGGCTCGATGCGGCGGGGCGCGTGATCCAGCTCGGCGGGACCGACGGGGATGTGGTGACGGCGGGCATGTACCTCTTGTCGGAGGAGGTCAGGGGCATCGCCCCGCCGGCCGGGCTGGGGCGGCTCCGCGACTTTCTTGCGTGGCTTCACCACCGGGGAGAGCCGCTGTACGGCGAGGTCGTTCAGACCGTCGTGGACGTGGACCGCGCGGCGGACGTCGCCCTGGCGGAGGCGCTGGCCGCGGCCGCGCGGAAATCCTGAGTCTTTGGAGGGTCCTCCTGTGAGTCACGCCGAGTGCTGGGGCATTTTTCGGGAGCGGGAACATTCGCCGGGTCGCGAGTGCGACGACGCCGAGATTCTCCGCCTGACCGCGAAGCATCTCGAGGCGCGGGGGTTTACCGTGGTGCTGAAGACGGCCGAGGAGGTCGTCGGCACGACGGAGCCGCCCCCGCGGTGGGTCTTCCTGATGTGCGAGCGCCTGCCCGTCCTGCGGCTGCTCCGCGACTGGGCAGGGCGCGGGATCGGCCAGGTCAATACACCCCCGGCCGTCCTGAACACCTACCGGGACCGGATGATCGCCCAGTTCGAGGAGGGGAACGTCCCGTTCGTCCCGAGCCGTCTCGTCTCGACCCTGGAGCCGAACGGTCATCGGGGACTCCCGGTCTGGGTGAAGCGCGGCGACGTCCACAACACGCAGGAGGGCGACGTGGTATTCGCCGCGAGCGAGGGCGAGATCCAGGGCGCGCTCGACGGGCTGGCGGGTCGCGGGATCCCGCGGGCGGTGCTCCAGGAGCACGTCGAGGGAGACCTCATCAAGTTCTACGGCATCGGCGAAGGGCTCGCCGGTCAGCCGGCGTGGTTTCGGTGGTTCTATCACAAGGACCAGCAGCTGGCCGGTCACCCGTTCGACCAGGAGCGGCTGGCGATGCTGGTGCGGAAGGCGGCGGCCGCCCTCGGGCTCGAAGTGTACGGGGGCGATGTCATCGCCACGCGCGAGGGCAGGCTCGTCCTGATCGATCTCAACGCGTGGCCCAGCTTTGCGCTGTACCGGGACGAGGCGGCGGCGCGCATCGCCCGCTACCTGGCGACCCGTTTCCGGGGGGATTCCGCGTGACGCCCGGCGGCCCCGCCGGCCCGAACTCCCAGCGCGTCGTCGCGCGGGAGCAGCGTTACATCGCGCCGGGGCTCCAGTCCATCGCGCTCTACTCCGGGCTGGCCATGGCCCGGGGCAGCGGCACGACGCTCGTCGACGAGGACGGAAAGGAGTACATCGATTTCATCGCGGGGATCGGCGTCGGCAGCATCGGTCATTGCCATCCCCACTACGTGGAGGCGTTGAAGCGGCAGGTCGAGCGGTTGACGTTCGGCAGCTTTACGACGGAGACGCGCGCCCGGTTCCTCGAGCTCCTCGCGACGGTCACCCCGCCGGGGCTCACGCGTGTGCAGCTCTTCTCCGGCGGAGCGGAGGCGGTGGAGGCGGCCCTGCGGCTGGCCAAGGCGGCGACGGGCAAGACCGAGGTGATCGGCTTCTGGGGCGGCTTTCACGGGAAGACCGGCGGGGTGCTGGGCCTGCTCGGCAGCGACTTCAAGCACCACCTGGGACCGTTCGTCCCGGGCCACTACCTGACGCCCTACGCCGACTGCTACCGCTGCCCCCTCAAGCTGCGCTACCCGGACTGCGGCATCGCCTGTGCCGAGTTCATCCAGGACGTCATCCGCTACCAGACGGCGGGCGAGGTCGCGGCGATCATCGTCGAGCCGATGCAGGGGACGGCCGGGAACGTGATCCCCCCCGACGGCTTCCTCCGGGCGGTGCAGGCCATCGCGAAGGAACACGACGCGCTCTTGATCGTGGACGAGATGCTGACCGGGTTCGGGCGGACCGGGTCCATGTGGGGGTGCGATCACGACGGGGTGATTGCCGACGTGATGACGGTTGGCAAGGGCATGGGCGGCGGCTTCCCGCTGAGCGGGGTCGTCTCCACGGACAGGCTGACGAGCCGGAAGCCGTGGGCGAACCCGAGCGCCAGTTCCTCCAGCTACGGCGGCAACCCGCTCGCGGCCGCCGCGGGCCTCGCGTCCCTGGAGATCATCCTGAAGGAGAACCTCGCCAAGAATGCCGAGCGGGTCGGGACGGTCATGCTGGCCAGGCTCGAAGGGCTCCGGGAGCGCTTTCGGTGCGTGGGCGAGGTCCGGGGCAAGGGGTTGATGCTCGGGATCGAGCTGGTCCGAGACCCTACGACCAAGGAGCCCCTCGCCAAGGAGGCGACCCAGACCCTCTTCCAGGAGTGCCTGAAGCGGGGGTTGATCGCGATGTGCTACTCGCCCTCGATTCGCATCAACCCGCCGCTGGTGATCCAGGAGGAGACGGCGCTGGAGGGACTCGCCCGGTTCGAGGAGGCCCTCGCCGCGACGGTGCGGGAGCACGGGCTTCAGTAGATGCTCCGCGGGGCGATCCTGGGCCTGGGGAACGTGGCGGTGCACGGCCATCTGCCCGGCTGGCTCGCCCATGACCATATCGAGATCGTCGCCGCGGCCGACGCGCGGCCGGCTCAACGGGGGGAGCTCACCGCCCGCCTCCCGCGCGCGCGGTGGTACGATTCGGCCGCCGAGCTCCTCGCCCGGGAGCAGCTCGACTTCGTGGACATCTGCACGCCTCCCGCGTCCCACGCGGAGTTGATCGGCGCGGCCCTCGGGCGCGGTCTCCACGTCCTCTGCGAAAAGCCGCTGGTGTGCTCGCTCGACGATCTGGAGTCGGTGCGCCGGCTGGCCTCCGCGACGGGTCGCGTGCTCCATACCGTCCACAACTGGCATCACGCGCCGGTCATCCGGCGGATCCAGGATCTGCTGGACCGTGGCGAGATCGGCCGGGTCACGCGCGTCGTCTGGCAGACCTTGAGGACGAAGCCGGCGGCGCCCGCCGACGGGTCGAACGGCAACTGGCGCGTGGATCCCGACGTGGCCGGTGGCGGGGTGCTGGTGGACCACGGCTGGCACGTGTTCTACCTCGTCCTGGGGTGGCTGGGTGGGCCTCCGACGTCGATCGGCGCCACGCTCGAGACGCGGCGCCACAAGCGCTGGGCGGTCGAGGACACGGCCCAGATCCGGCTCGCCTTTCCCGACGCGACCGCGGACATCTTCCTGACCTGGGCGGCCGACAGGCGGGAGAACACCCTCACGCTCCTGGGGACGCGCGGCACGATCCGGGTGGAGGGCGACACGCTGGTGCTCGCCCGTGCGGGGCCCGATCGTGGCGAGCAGAGATGGCCGTGCCCGCCCCCCCTGTCGGACGGGTCCCACCATCCCGACTGGTTCCACGGGGTGGCCGGCGAGTTCGTGGATGAGGTGAGGGAGGCGGCGCCCAGAGGCGTCAACCTCAGGGAGGCATCGGTCTGCGCCGTGCTCCTGACGCTCGCCCAGGAGTCGAGCCGGCACGGGGGCCAGACGTGCCCGGTCAGGGTCCCGCCGCCGCCCGCTTCCTCGGCGAAGCTCCCCTGAGCAGGGTCGGCGTGCCGTCGAGGCCTTCCGCGGACGCCGTGCTGCTGATCGTCCCCGCCGGGATGGACGGACAGCACCCGGCGGCCGCGGGCACTATGGTCTGTGGAATTCCCCTCCTGCGCCGGATCGTCGTCGCCGGCGTGCGCGCCGGCTTCGGGCAGATCCTCGTGCGGGCTCGTGGCAAGGAGGACGGCTCCGTCCTCGACGGTACGCCGGCGACCTTGCTGGCGCCGGGCTCAGTGCCGCCGGTGCCACGTCCCGGCCGACTCGTGCTCGTCGCCGAGAACGTGCTGCCCCACCCGCGATGGCTGGTCGCGCTGCTCGCCCTTCCGGTCGAGCGCGACCGGCTGTACGTGGACGGATCGTCCGCGGCCGTCATCGAGGCGACCGATCCCGGGCGGCTCCTGTCCGCGGCGGCTCTCTCCCGGAGCGTCGAGGATCTGCTGGTGACTGCGGGCGCGGCCTACGGGACGGAGCCACGGGCTTTCGATCCGTCGGGCCGGGTGATCGTCGCCACCTCCGAGGACCTCGAGAGGGCCGAGGAGTGGCTGCTGCGAAGCCTCATCAAGGCGAACGAGGGCTTCATGTCCCGTCACGTGGAGCGGCGGATTTCGCTCGCGCTCACGCGCCGCCTGGTGACCACCCGGATCACGCCCAACGCCGTGACCCTCGTCAGCCTGCTCATCGGGCTCGCCGGCGCCCCCTTCTTTCTGTCGTCGGCACCCGCCTACCAGCTTGTGGGCGCGCTCCTGTTTGTGGCCCACTCCATCGTGGACGGCTGCGACGGCGAGCTCGCCCGTCTCCGGTTTCAGGAGTCGCGGGCCGGGGCGCTGCTCGATTTCTGGGGTGACAATGTGGTCCACGTGGCGGTCTTCGGGTCGATGGCGATCGGCTGGAGCTGGAGCGTCCACGCTGCCTGGCCGCTCGCCCTGGGGGCGGCGGCCGTCCTCGGCACCGTGCTCTCCGCCGCGGGCGAGTCCCGGCGGTGGCTCGAGCCCGCCGGGCTCGAGGCCGAATCCTCCCGGCTGGCGCGTGTTCGGGACTCCGTGGCCAACCGCGACTTCATCTACCTGGTGGTCCTGCTGGCGGCCGTGGGGAAAGCGGCCTGGTTTGTCGTCCTCGTGGCGGTCGGGACGCCGATCTTCTTAGCCCTGCTGATCTGGGTCGCCCGCCACCCGGACGGCAGCAGGAGGCCGTGAGCCCCCGTGGCCGGCTTCCTCGGCGTCCTGGTCCGCGGGCTCGCGCTGTCGGGACAGGCGCTGGCCCTGGGCGGAATCGTCTTCGCGTTCCTGGTGGGGCGACCGCTTGCGCCGGGCGGCCTGGGCTGGTCGCTTCCGCTGAGTCGCTCGCTGGGTCTCGTCACGGCCGGTGCCCTCGGTCTGGCACTGGCCCAATGCCTGTCGTTCGTCGTTCAGGTGGGTTCGCTGGCCGGTGACGCGGGCTGGCCTCTGAGGGAGCTCGCGGCGACGACCTATTTCCGCGCGGGCCTCGGCAGGCTGGTCTCGTGCCTCGGGCTGGTGGTCGGCTGCCGGGCCCTCGGGGCGAGACCACGGGCCCGAGGATGGTGGGGGGCCGTCTTCGCATTCGGGCTCGGGCTTGTCCTGACCTCGGCGTGGATGAGCCACGCGGCCGCCCGGCTCGAGCACCGGGGCCTTCTCCTGGCGCTCGACGCGCTCCACCAGCTCGCGGCGGCGGTGTGGGTGGGAGGCTTGGTTCACCTCGCCGCGGCCGCCGCCGGCGGGGGCGAGCGTCCGTGGCCCGGCGTCGTGCTCCAGCGCTTCTCCGCCCTGGCTCTAGGGGCGGTGGCCACGCTTGTCGCCGCGGGTCTGGGGCTCTCGCTCTTTTACATCGACGGGGTCGGCGCCCTCGTCGGCACCGCGTACGGGTTCATGGTGCTGACCAAGGCCGTCGTCCTCGTCGGGCTCCTCGTCCTGGGCGCGTTGAATTTCCTGGCGGTTCGCGGGCTCGGGCGATCCCCGGAGGCTCCGGTCCGATGCCTGCGGCGCTTCGTCGAGGTCGAGGTCGGTCTGGGCATCACCGTCCTGTTCGCCGCGGCCTCGCTGACCTCGCTCCCGCCCGCCGTGGACGTCGTGGCCGACCGGGCGGGGCTGGCCGAGGTGGGCGTCCGGTTCACCCCCCAGTGGCCGACTCTCCAGTCGCCGGCGATCGAAGAGCTGCCGGTGTCGGACCCCGACGCCCCGCGGACGGCGGCCGATCGGGCCTGGTCCGAGTACAACCACCACATGGCCGGGCTGTTCGTCCTCGCGATGGGGCTCCTGGCGATCCTCTATGGAAGCGGGCGGGCTCCCTGGGCGCGGCACTGGCCGCTCCTCTTCCTCGGGCTGGCCGCGTTCCTGCTCGTGAGAAACGACCCCGGGGCCTGGCCGCTTGGGCCGCGGGGATTCTGGGAAAGCCTGACGTCCCCCGCGGTGTTCCAGCACCGGCTGTTCGTGCTCTTGGTCGTCGTCTTCGGTATCTTCGAGTGGATGGTCCGGACCGGCAGGCTCGGCTCGCCCGGCTGGGCGCTCCTGTTCCCGGTGCTGTGCGCGGTCGGAGGCGGGCTCCTCCTCACGCATTCGCACGCCCTGCTCAACCTGAAGGAGGAGTTTCTCGTCGAGGTGACCCACGCCCCGCTCGGGGTCCTGGGGATGTTCGTCGGCTGGACGCGCTGGCTCGAGCTGCGGCTGCCCGCGCCCGAGGACCGCCTGCCCGGGCGGTTCTGGGCGATCGGGCTTGTGCTCGTCGGGCTCCTGCTCCTCCTCTACCGCGAGAGCTGAGTCGAAGCCGCCCGCTACTCCTCGCCCGTGATGAAGCGCCCCAGCCGCTCGCGGGCGACCTCGTCCGACCATTGCTCCGGGGGCGACTTCATGAGGTAGGCCGACGGGGCCCGGAGCGCTCCCTTGAGCCCGCGGTCGAGCGCGATCTTGCAGGAGCGGATGGCGTCGATGACGACGCCGGCCGAGTTCGGGGAGTCCCACACCTCGAGCTTGAGCTCCAGGGTCAGCGGCAGGTCCCCGAAGCTCTTCCCTTCCAGGCGGATGTGGGCCCACTTCCGGTCCTCCAGCCACGGGACGTAGTCGCTGGGGCCGACGTGGACAGCCTCGGGTGCCAGCGGGTGGGCGAGCTGCGAGGTCACCGCCTCCGTCTTGGACACCTTCTTCGACTCGAGCCGCGCCCGCTCCAGCATGTTGTAGAAATCCATGTTGCCCCCCACGTTGAGCTGGCTGGTCCGCTCCAGGCGGACGCCGCGGTCCATGAAGAGCTTGGTGAGGACCCGGTGGACGATCGTGGCGCCCACCTGCGATTTGATGTCGTCGCCGATCATCGGCAGGCCGCGCTCCTCGAAGCGCCGTCCCCAGTAGGCCTCGCGCGCGATGAACACCGGGATGCAGTTGATGAAGCCGCACCCGGCGTCCAGCACCTGCTCGACGTACCACTTGGTCGCCATCTCGCTCCCCACGGGCAGGAAGTTGACCACCACGTGGGTGCCGGTCTCGCGCAGGATCCCGGCGATGTCGGCCGTGGCGCCGGGCGCCTTGGTGATCACCTGGGAGAGGTAGTGGCCCAGCCCGTCGTGGGTCATGCCTCGGTGGACCGGCACGCCGAGGGAGGGCACCGCGGCGAAGCGCGCGGTGTTGTTCGGAGGGGCGAAGATCGCCTCCGAGAGATCCCGGCCCACTTTCCCGGCGTCGATGTCGAAGGCCGCGGAGAATTCGATGTCCCCTACGTGGTAACCGCCGAACCTGGGGTGCATGAGCCCGGGGATGAAGCCGTCGTCGGGGGCGTTCCGGTAGTAGTGGACACCCTGGACCAGGGCTGACGCGCAGTTGCCGACTCCGATGATGGCCACGCGAACGGCTGTCACGGGGGCGCCTCCTTATGTGCGAACGTGCGTGCCGGACGGTGAACGGCGGGCTGTCGAACGCCGATACTCTAACACAGTCGGCCGGCATCCGGGAGGGGCGAGATTACGGGCTCGCCGGCACCGGCGACAGCCTCCTCCACGCTCGGCATCAGGCTTTCCACGGCACGCTATGCGGGGTCGGTGCCAGCCGCCGCGGCTCGAAAGGAGGACAGCGCCACGAGCCCGACGGCCACCCAGGCGAGTTCCCTCACGCGCCGAACCAGGGTCATGCTGAGCCCCACGCCCGCCCCGAGGCCGAAGGCCGCGAAGACGGCCATGTTCCCGCCCTCGAGGGCGCCGAGTCCTGCCGGGATCAGGAAGGCCGCGGACTTGATCGCGGCGGCGAAGGCCTCGATGACCAGGGCCGTGCTGAGGGAGACCGGGAACCCCATGAAGTGGAGGATCAGAAAGACCTCGAGGCTTCCCATCACCCAGCCGACGAAGTGGAACAGGAACGACAGCGCGAGGCGGCCCGGGTGCTCCCGGTAAAACGCCGACAACGCCAGATCCAGGTGACGCACGCCCTCCTCCCCCCGATCTCCCACGGAGAGGCCGAGTCCCCGGAGGAGCCGGAGGCCGCCCTGAAAGAGCCCGCGCTGCTGCAGGAAGACGAAGGCGCCCAGGGCGACGGCTTCCACGCCGGCCAGCCAGGTCATCCCCTTGAGCAGCGGGCCGGCCGGCGGCAGGGTGGTGAACGCGACGGCGATGCCCACGAGCAGAAAGAGCCCCTGGGACAGTGTCACCGTGGTCTTGGCGACGATCACCGAGGCGAGCCCTTCGCCCAGCGGGACCCGGGGCCGGAGGAGGTACGCCTTGACCGGCTCGCCGCCCATCGAGGCGGTCGGCGTTGTGGCGTTGAACGCTTCGCCCGCCAGCCTCACCGTCAGGAGGGTGGGAAAGGAGGCCAGGTTGCGCCGGAAAGCAAAATGCCAGCCCAGGGTATCCAGCACGGTGATCAGCGCGAAGGGGAACCCGACGATCAGCAGGAGGCGCCACGAGAGGGCCTGAAAGGACGTCAGGATCGCGTCGGGTCCCACGTGGACCACGAGATACCCGAGGAAGAGGACACCCACGGTCAGGAGGATCAGCCGGACGGCGTTCATCGTCGGGCCAGCGCGCGCGCGAGGCTACTCTGGGAGGCCGGATGTATACGTCGAGCCACCTCCGGTCAATTCTTGGCGCTCCCCCTGCCCTTGGCCTCCTCCTCGAGAAACTCCTCCTGCTTGGTCTTCATCTTCTTCACCAGCTCTCCGTAGGAAGAGGTCTGGATGATCTTGTTGAACTGCGTCCGGTAGTTCGAGATCAAGCTGACGCCCTCGATGACGATGTCGTAGACCAACCAGCGGTCGCCCCGGCGGAGCATCCGGTAGTCCGCGGGGACCTCCTGCCCCTGCTTCGCCATGATCTTCGTGTAGACAATGGCGAAATCCCCATCCGTCTGCTCGCGCGCGTACTGGATCTTCTCACCGCCGTAGAGCTCGATCTTGGAGATGTAGGAGCGCTCCAGGAGGTCCGCGAAAAGTTCCACGAATTCCTCCTGCTCCTGCGGCGTGCGCGCCGCCCAGTGGCGCGCCAGCGAGCGCCGGCCGGTCTCGCCGAAATCGAAGATGTCGTTGGCGACCTTGCGGACCGCCGCTCGGCGCTCCCGGACCCGGCCGTCGCTCTTGAGGGCCGGGTCGTCCAGGATCTGGATGACCCGGTCGATGGAGCCCTTCAGCTGCTCGGTGGGGGGCCCTGCCCACGCGTCGCGGGCGACGACCAGGAGCAGGAAGGCGGCCAGGACGAAGCCCATCTGTCGGTAGCGGATCATGGAATCCTCCACGTGCCTACACTTTGCCGAAAATGTATTTCGAGAGCAATTCTTCGAAATCCACCGGTGCCTCCACTTCGCGGAGGCGGCCGTTCGGGGGGATCAGCCGGTCCGAGCCGCCCGGGTTGATCCGCACATACCTCTCCCCGATCAGCCCCTTGGTCTTGATGGAGGCAATCGAGTCTTCCTGGAGCTTCACGTCGTTCCGGATCCGCATGCGGATCCGGGCTTGGTACTCGACGAGGGAAATACCCTCGACGCGGCCGATCTCGACCCCGGCGATCTCCACCGTCGACCCGGGCTTGAGGCCTCCGACCGAGGGGAAGTCGGCCGTGACGACGTACCCCTGGCCTGCCAGGAATTCAACCCTGCCGAGTTTAACCGAAAGCCATCCGAATGCCAAGATACCGACGATGACGAAGAACCCAACTCCCAGATCGAGCGCGGACCGATGCATTGGCGTATCCCCTTACGTGGCGTGGATGGGCCCTTCGATCTCACCCCGGATGAACTGCTGGACGACGGGGTTGGCGGAGCGCTGAATGGCCTGTGGTTCGCCCGTTTCCACGATGACCCCCTCGTGCAGCATCGCCACCCGGTGGGCGATCCCGAAGATCTCCGGGATCTCGTGGCTCACCATGATCGCCGTGAAGCGGAACTTCCGGTGCAGGTCCAGGATGAGGTGGTGGATCGCGTTGACCAGCACCGGGTCCAGTCCGGTAGTGGGCTCGTCGAAGAAGACGATCTCGGGTTCGGTGACCAGGGCCCGGGCGATGGCGACGCGCTTCCTCATGCCCCCGGAGATCTCCGCGGGGTTCTTGTGCCCCATGCCGCCGAGCCCGACCTGGGTCAGCTTCTCTTCGGCTCGGGCGGCGATCTCCTCGGCGGACAGGTCGGTTTTCTCCCGGAGCGGAAAGGCCACGTTGTCGAACACCGACATGGAGTCGAACAGCGCCCCGCCCTGGAAGACGACGCCGTAGCGCTCGCGCACCCGGTCCATCGCGCGGCCCCGGAGGCTGGTGATGTCCACCCCGTCCACCCAGATCCCTCCCGCGTCCGGCTGGAGCAGCCCCAGGAGGTGTTTCAGGAACACCGACTTTCCGCCTCCGCTCCGGCCGATCACGATCATGATCTCGCCGCTCAGCACTTCCAGCGTCACGCCCTGGAGGACGCGCTGAGCGCCGAAGGCCTTGTGCAGGTTCTCGATGCGGATCACGGCAGGACCGAGCCCAGAAAATAGTCCCACACGAGAATCAGCACCGAGGAGAGGACGACCGCGTGCGTGGTGGCCCGCGACACGCCCTCGGCGCCGTGCCCGCTGTAGTACCCCTTGTAGGCGCAGACCCAGGTCACAATGACCCCGAAGGAGAGCGACTTCCAGAAGCCGGTCCAGATGTCGGCCATGTCCACGAAGGTTTGCATCTCGCCGAAGTAGGTGCCTTCCGAGAGGCCGAGGAGTCTCACGCCCACCAGGTACCCGCCGAAGATCCCCACGACGTCGAAGAGGGCCGTCATCAGGGGGAACGTGATGACCCCGGCGACGATCACGGGGACGATCAGGTAGCGCATGGGGTTCAGCGCCATGACCGTGAGCGCGTCGATCTGCTCGGTGATCCGCATGATCCCGATCTCCGCCGTGAGCGCGGAGCCGGCGCGCCCGGTGACCATGAGCGCCGAGAGAACCGGCCCGAGCTCGCGGATCAGGGACAGCGCCACGGCGGGACCCAGGAACGCCTCGGACCCGAAGCGCGACAGAGTGAGAAAGACCTGGAGCCCCAGCACCATTCCCGTGAAGGCGCCGGTGAGGATGATGACGGAGAGCGAGCGGAAGCCGATGAAGTGGACGCGCTCGAGGAAGTTGCCAACCTTGAATGGCGGGACAAAAGCCCAGCCCACCGCCTCGCCCAGGAACCGGCCGAAGCGGCCGAGCGACCCGAGCGTGTCCAGGGACACGCGCCCCAGGGACTCGACCGGGCGGAGGAGCGTTTCCACGGGTTCGCGGTTCATCCCTGCGCGCGACGAAACACCCCTAGCGCCCACAGGGGAAAGTACTTCGCGTAGAAGTGGTATTTCAGGAAGAACGCGCGCGGGAAACCCGCCGCGTTCCAGAGGAGGTCCTCCCAGGAACCGTCGGCTTTCTGGGTGTCGAGGAGGTACTGGATCCCGCGCTCCACAGCGGGGCCCGCGCTCTGTCCGGCGGCAAAGAGTCCGAGGAGCGCCCAGGCCGTCTGGCTCGGAATGGAGTCGCCGACACCGGCCAGCCCCGGGTCCTCGTAGCTGGCGAGGGTCTCGCCCCAGCCTCCGTCCGCATTCTGCCTCGACTCGAGCCAGCCGATCGCCTTTTGCACGTAGTCCTGGGAGAGGTCCTCCCCGATCGCCCGGAGTGCGCGGAGGACCGACCACGTGCCGTAGATGTAGTTCACGCCCCACCGACCGTACCACGACCCGTCGTCCCGCTGCGCGCGCTTGAGGAACTCGATGCCCCGGCGCGCGGGCGGAAACTCCGGGCCGTACCCGACGGTGCCCAGCAGCTCCAGCGCCCGGCCGGTGAGGTCATCCGTGGACGGATCCAGGAGCGCCCCGTGGTCGGCGAACGGGATGTTGTTCAGGACGAGGCGATTGTTGTCGGCGTCGAACGAGCCCCAGCCGCCGTCCTTCCCCTGCATGGCCAGGACCCAGCGGAGCCCCCGATCCATGGCGGCCCGCGCGCGCTTGGGGTCCGATGTCTCGATCTTGTGGAGCGCCATCAGCACCATCGCGCTATCGTCCACGTCCGGATAGAAGTCGTTGCTGTACTGGAACGGCCAGCCGCCGGGGACGGCGTCGGGACGCTTGACGCGCCAGTCGCCGGGCACCAGGATCTGCTCGTCCAGCATCCACTGCGCGGCCTTTTGCAAACCCGGGTGATCCGCTTTGAGTCCCGACTCCACGAGGGCGTTGGCCGCCAGCGCGGTGTCCCAAACCGGCGAGAGGCAGGGTTGGTAGTGTAGCGTCTCGAGCCCTTCGACGGCCAGCGCCTCGATCTCCTTGAGCTGGTTGCGGATGAGCGGATGATCGTCCGGATACCCGAGGCAGCGCAGGGCGAGGACGGCGTTGGCCATGGCCGGGTAAATCCCGCCGAGTCCGCCGGGCGCGGCGAGCCGCAGCTCGAGCCAGCGCCGGGCCGCTTCGATCGCCCGGCCCCGGGCGGGGCGCGGGCTGTGCCGCTCCCAGAGTTTCAGCACGTCGTCCACGGCGATGAAGAAGTTCTTCCACGACACGGGCCGACGGGTGCGCTTGAGGCGCAGCCTGGCGCGCTCCCGCGGGACCGGCCAGAGCTCCGCCAGGCCCTGGTCCGGGGGGAGTCGCCTGACCGGCTTCCGGTCCATCAGGATCAGGAGGGGGACGATGACCGTGCGGGACCAGTAGGAGACCTCGTAGATGTTGAAGTAGAACCAGCGCGGCAGGAGCATGATCTCCGCCGGCATGGACGGGATGCCGGCCCAGTCGTACTCGCCGAAGAGGGCGAGCGTGATCTTCGTGAAGACGTTGGCGGCCACCGGCCCGCCCTGTCGGCGGATCAGGTCACGCGCTTGGGCCATGGCCGGGTCATCGGGCGAAAGGCCGGCGAGTTTCAGGGCGAAATAGGCCTTGATCGTCGCCGACAGGTCGGCGGGTCCCCCCGCGTAGAGGGGCCAGCCGCCGTCCGGGAGCTGACACGCTCGGAGGTAGCGGGACGCCTTTCGCTCCCGCTCGCGGTCCACGCGCTCGGCCAGATGGCGGAACAGGAGGTATTCGGAGGTGATCGTGGTGTCGGCCTCGAGCTCGCCCACCCAATACCCCTCTGGTGCCTGGGCTCCGAGGAGGAAATCCCGGGCCTTGTCGATGGCCCGGTCTACGGCGGAAACGTTGGCGATGGCCTTGGGCATAACGCCTTGAATGGAGTCCCGAAAAAGTTTCCCCATCCTACCACGGCGCGCGGAAAATCGCGAACGTCAACCTCCCTTTCCGCCGCCCGGGCGCCGACTTTAACCTTGAAAAGCCGGGGGAGTTTCAGTATCGTGGGTGAGGCTTCCTGAAGCCCCATGAGCGACCTGACGACTCTTGTCACCGGGACGATTACCCTCAGGCCGTACGTGTTTGTCTTTCTCGCCGTGTATTTGGCGGCGGCCGGCCGCGACCTGGGGCTCCGCCGCGCCCTGGCCTTTACCGGCTGGGCGTGGGTGGTCGCGTTCGTCGCCGAGTACTCGTCCACGCGCAATGGCTTCCCCTTCGGGCTCTATCACTACACCGAGGCCACGCGCGGACAGGAGCTGTTCCTTGCCAACGTGCCGTTCATGGACTCGCTCTCCTTTACGTTTCTCGCGTACGCCTCGTTCGCGCTCGCCCGTCTCTGCCTCCGCCGGAGCCGTGGCGCCGCGATCGTCCTCCTTTCGGCGGTGTTGATGATGCTCCTGGACGTCGTGATTGACCCGATCGCGGTCCGCGGGGACCGGTGGTTCCTCGGCCGGATCTTCTACTATGCCGAGGGCGGCGTGTACTTCGGGGTGCCGGTGTCCAACTTCCTCGGCTGGGCGCTCGTCGGCGGGGTGATCGTCGGCGGCTTCTGCGCCTTCTTCCCGCTCGCCGAGCGGGCGCGGCCTGGCAGCGACGGTTGGCTCGAAGCGCCGAGACCCGGGGCGGCGCTCTACTACGGCGTTGTGGCGTTCAACCTGGCCGTCACCGGCTGGATCGGCGAGCCCTTGCTCCTGGCGCTCGGGGTTCTTCTCCACGGCGCCATCGCTCGGGCCTTCTGGCTCCGTTCGAGCCCCGGCTTTGCCGGCGCAACCCTGGGGGGAGGAATCGGAAGGGGGGCAACGCCCCCCTCCGAGGTTAGATCATGAGCGTGCCGATCTCTCAGATGTGGGCCGTGGCGTCGTACGTGCTCAAGCAGAAGCTGCGCGGGCGGAAGCGCTATCCGCTCGTCTTGATGCTGGAGCCGCTCTTCCGCTGCAACCTGACGTGCGCCGGGTGTGGCAAGATCCAGTACCCCGCGCAGATCCTGAAGAACAACCTGAGCGTCGAAGCCTGCCTCAGCGCGGTGGAGGAGTGCGGCGCGCCGGTCGTGAGCATTCCGGGCGGCGAGCCGCTCATGTACCCCCAGATCGCCGAACTGGTGGACGCCCTCGTCAAGCGCAAGAAGTACGTGTACCTCTGCACCAACGCGATTCTGCTGAAGGAGAAGCTGGAGGCGGGAGTCTTCACGCCGTCCAGGTACCTCACCTTCAGCATCCACATGGACGGCCTTCGGGAGGAGCACGACGAAGCCGTCTGCCGCGACGGGATCTACGACAAGGCCGTGGAGGGGATCAAAGAGGCGCTGACGCGCGGATTCAGGGTGACGACGAACTCGACGCTCTTCGACGGCGCCAACCCGCTCCGCATGCGCGAGTTCTTCGACGAGATGATGAAGCTCGGCGTCGAGGGGATGATGCTGTCGCCGGGCTATAGCTATTCCAAAGCCCCCGACCAGGAGCATTTCCTCCGCCGGAGCAAGACGCACGACCTGTTCTCGACGATGCTGTCCGAGCCCAGGCAGCACTGGAGGTTCAACCAGTCGCCGCTGTTCCTCCAATTCCTCATGGGCAAGCGCGACTACGAGTGCACCCCCTGGGGCAATCCCACCTACAACATCTTCGGCTGGCAACGTCCCTGCTATCTCCTCCAGGAAGGCTACGCCGGGAGCTTCCGGGAACTGATGGAGGACACCCGCTGGGAGCGCTACGGTCGGAAGAGCGGCAACGAGAAGTGCCAGGACTGCATGGTCCACTGCGGCTACGAGGCCACGGCGGTGGACGAGACCTTCAGCAGCTGGAAGGGCTTCAGGGATACCGTCGTCGCCACCCTCACGGGCAAGCTCTAGCGGACCCGACTAATCGAGCGCGGGCTCTGCCCGCGCAAGCTGTTCCAGGGGGGAGGAATCGGAAGGGGGGCGAACTCCCTTCCGAGGCTCAGGATGACGTTTGAAGGCTGGGTGCCCGTCCTGGGGGAACACCTGACCCTCGCCGAGGTGATCGACTTCGCCTTCGACTTCCGCGGCAACGTCACCGTCCTGAGGGTGGACGGGACCGAGGTGGAGGGGTACATCTTCAACCGGAACAGGGACGTGCGGGAGCCGTTCATCCAGATGTTCGACCTGCCCGGCAACGGGCCGTTCACGATCCCGTACGCCGAGATCCGCAACGTCAAGTTCACCGGCAAGGACATGGCCGCGGGAAATTCCTGGCAGGCGTGGCTCGAGCGCCGGGAGAAGGAAAAGAAGGGCACCCCGTGACCGACGTTCTCGTCCTCACCGCGGTCGAGCTTGAAGCCCGGCGCCTGGCCCGGGAGCTCGAGCTTCCGCGTCTCGGCGGCGCGGCGTTTCCCATCTTCGAGCGCCGTCGGGCCGGCTACCGACTCAGGCTGGCTCCGGTCGGTCTGCGGGCCGCCGGGCTCGAGGCCCGGTGGCCGGACCTCCTGGGCGACCTCTCGCACCCACTTGTGATTTCGGCCGGGACCTGCGGGGCGCTGGCTCCGGAGCTGGGCGTCGGCGACCTGGTCCTCCCGGAGAGCGTCCTCGGGCTCGCCGCCGAGCGCTTGAACGTGACGCCCGGCGCTCACGGGGTCGCGCTCCGCTGCGCCCCCGACGCGCGGACCGGGTTACTGCTGACCACCGCCGACGTGGTGGCGACCCCGGAGGCGAAAGCGAGATGCTTTCGCGAGACCGGCGCCCTCACCGTGGACCTCGAATCCGCCCGGATCCTGGTCCGGGCGTCCCGCGCGGGGTGCCCGTCCCTCGTCGTTCGAGCCGTCTCGGACACCGCGCGCCAGTGCCTCCCCGCGGAACTCGTCGGGCTCGTGACCCCGGAAGGCAAGATCCCGCTCGCCCGGGTCCTGGCCCTTGCGGTCACCCGCCCCGCCACGATGGCGCAGGCCCTGGTGCTCCGGCACGGCGTCGGGCGCGCGCTGAAAGCCGTGGCCCGGGTGATCGCCGCGCTGGTGGAATAGCCCGCGAGCGATTCGGCGATGGACGTTCTCGTCACCGGCGGCACCGGCTTCGTGGGGGCCAACCTCGTTCGTGAGCTCCTGAAGGACGGAGCGGCCGTGCGGGTCCTCGCGAGGCCGCGAAGCGATCGCCGCGCGCTCGAGGGGTGCGCCGTCGAGTTCGTGGACGGAGACCTCCTCGACCCTGGCTCCCTGAGGCGGGCCGTGACGGGCGTCCGCGTCGTCTATCACGTGGCCGCCGACTACCGGCTCTGGGTGCCTGATCCTGAGACGCTCTATCGGGTGAACGTGGAAGGGACGCGCCAGCTTCTGGCCGTCGCAGCAGAGGCCGGCGCCACCCGGGTCGTCTACACCTCGACGGTCGGCGCTCTCGGAATCCCGAAGGATGGGCGCCCGGGCACCGAGACCACCCCGGTCTCGCTCGCCGACATGGTGGGCCCGTACAAGCGGTCCAAATTTCTGGCCGAGCAGGTCGCTCTCGAGTGGGGTCGGCGCGGTCTTCCCGTGGTCATCGTCAACCCGTCGGCGCCCGTGGGGCCGTGGGACGTGAAGCCGACCCCCACCGGGCGGATGATCGTGGATTTCCTCAACGGAAAGATGTTCGCCAGCTTGGATACCGGGCTCAATCTGGTCCACGTCAGGGACGTGGCGCGGGGGCATATTCTCGCCGCCGAGCGGGGGCGGGTCGGCGAAAAATACATCCTCGGGAATCGGAACCTCGCGCTTCTGGACATTTTCGCCACGCTGGCGCGCCTGACCGGGGTGCCCGCGCCCCGCGTGAGGGTTCCGTATTGGGGTGCCTGGCTCGCCGCCCTCGCCATGGAAGGCTGGGCGCGTGTGGCCGGGGCGGAGCCCCGCGTGTCCCTCACCGCGGTGCGGATGGCGAGGAAGCGCATGTTCTTCGACCCGGAGAAGGCGGTCAGGGAGCTCGGCCTGCCCCAGACGCCGGTCGAGGAGGCGCTCTCCGAGGCGGCCGAGTGGTTCCAAGCGCGGGGCTACGCCGCCGCGAGCCTTCCGGGCCGCCGCGAGGTCCTGGCCGGGGCGGGGCGGGGGCCTCGTCCGTGAACGCGACGGAATTCTGCTCGACGCTCACGCGCAACAGCCGGTCCAACTTTTACTACGCCTTCCTCTTCCTGCCCAGGCGCCAGCGCGAGGCCATCTACGCCGTCTACGCCTTCTGCCGGATCGTGGACGACGTCGTGGACCTGGGCCGGGATCCCGAGGTCCAGCGCAAGGAGCTGGCTCACTGGCGGCGGGAGGTGGCGCGCTGCTTCGAGGGTGCGCCGGAAGAGCCGGTGACCCAGCGCCTCGCCCAGGTCGTCCGCACGTTTCCGATCCCTCGGGCGGTCCTCGAGGAGATCATCAACGGCGTCGAAATGGACTTGGAGCGTTCGACCTACGAGACGTTCGACGAGCTCTACCCGTACTGCTACCGGGTCGCCGGCGCGGTGGGGCTCGCGTGCATCGAGATCTTCGGCTACACCGATCCCCGTGCCCGCGACTACGCGGTGAACCTCGGGGTGGCGCTCCAGCTGACCAACATCCTCCGGGACCTCCAGGCCGACGCCCAGCGGGGGCGCACCTACCTCCCCCAGGAGGACCTGCGGCGTTTCGGGGTCGGCGTCGAGGATCTCAGGCTCGGCCGCTACACCCCCGAGTTCGTGGCGCTGATGGGCTTCGAGGCGGAGCGGGCGCGCGCGTTTTATCGGCGCGCGTGGGAGGCCTTGCCGGCGCCGGACGCGCGGCGCCTCTTCGCCGCCGAAATCATGGGACGGATCTACTTCGCCCTCCTCCGGACCATCGAGGCGCGGCGGTATCGGGTGTTCGACGGGCACATCTCCGTCCCCGTGGCGACCAAGCTCGCCATCGCGCTCAGATGCTGGGCGCAGGCCCGCCTAGGGGCTGGCGCCGCTCGACGAGAGGTCGCGTGAACGTGCCCGGCCCGATAACCATCGCATCCCGGCGTTCTCGGTTGTCGCCGATCCTCACGTACAACCGCGTACGCTCCGGTCGGCTCCTTCCTCGGGCCTTGGGCTGCTCGGTTCTCGGCCCGGGGGATCAGCCACCGCTCGAGCCCGCGCTTGTTCGAGCGCCGGCTTCGCCGGCGCAGCCTAGAGGGGGAGGAGTCGGAAGGGGGGCGGAGCCCCCCTCCGAGGTATGAACGCGGCCGTCTACCTGGGTCCGGGTGTCGTCGCGCTCCGCGAATGGCCGAGGCCGTCCGCCGGGCCGGGGGAACTCCTGCTGAAGGTCCGCGGCTGCGGCCTGTGCGGATCCGACATCGCGAAAATCCGCTCGGGCCGGGTGACCCCGCCCGCGGTCTTCGGCCACGAGGTGGTCGGCGACGTGAGCGAGGTCGGGCCTGGCGTCAGCGCGTTCGAGGTCGGCGACCGGCTCGTGGTGGCCCACCACGTGCCGTGCTTCGCCTGCCACTACTGCCGCCGCGGCAGTCCCTCCATGTGCCGGAGCTTCAAGACGGTGAACCTGGATCCCGGAGGGTTCGCCGAATACCTCCGGGTCCCCGCTCCCAACGTGCAGCACGCCGCCTTCAGGGTTCCCAAGGAGCTGAGCGACGAAGCCGCGTCGTTCACCGAGCCGCTCGCCTGCAGTCTCCGGGCCGTGAGGCGCGCCCAAGTCATCGCCGGCGATCTGGCCTGGGTCGTCGGGCTCGGCTCCGTCGGCTGTCTCTTCGTCCAGCTGCTCAGACGGTGCGGGGTGACGGTGCTGGCCTCGGACCCGGTGCCGGCGCGGCTGGCCCTCGGCAAACGCTTCGGTGCCGAGGTGTTCCGGAGCGAGGAGGCACTCGGAGAGCGCGCCCGGGATCTCACCGGTGGTCGGGGGGTGGACGTGGTCCTCGTGACGGCGGGGGGGAGGTCGGTTTTGCCTGGGGCCGTCTCGGTCGTGAGAGACGGCGGGGCCGTCCATTACTTCGCGGGTGGCGAGGGGGAGGATCTACCGCTCCCGCTCGATCAGCTCTACCACCGGGAGCTGACGGTGACGGCCACCTACTCGTCGTCCCCCGCCGAGCTGGCGGAGGCGTTCGACCTCCTGGCCAAGGGGCAGATCCAGGTGGACGGGCTCATGACCCATCGCCTGCCGCTGTCCCGCGTCGCCGAGGGCGTCGCCCTGATGGTCGAGCGCCAGGCGGTGAAGGTCTTCGTGACCGGAGAGCCCTCGTGAAGGCGATTGTCTTCTATGGCCCCGGGGATCTCCGCTACGAGGAGATTGTCGTCCCGGACCCGGAGCCCGGCGAAGTGCTGGTCAAGATCGAGGCCGCGTTGACCTGCGGCACCGACGTCAAGACCCTCCGCCGGGGCCATCCGGTGATGATTCCGCGGGTGCCCACGGTCTTCGGTCACGAGCTGGCGGGGCGCGTCGCGGCCGTGGGCCGCGGCGTGAAGAACGTTCGGGAGGGTGATCGCGTCGTGGCCGCCAACTCGGCGCCCTGCGGGGAATGCCCGCCCTGCCGCGGGGGCCGCGCCAACCTCTGCGAGGACCTTCTCTTCGTCAACGGCGCCTACGGCGAGTACATCGCGCTGCCTCCCCGGCTCGTGGCGCGAAACCTGGTCCGCCTGGGCCCGAATCTCCCCCCGGCCCGCGCCGCGTTCGCCGAGCCCTTGGCCTGCGCGCTCGGCGGCATCGAGCGGGGGCGGGTGGAGGCCGGCCAGACCGTGGCGGTCTTCGGCGCGGGGCCGCTCGGATGCCTCCTGGCGATGGCGGCGGCCGCCCGGAAGGCCCGCGTGCTGCTCGTCGGAAAGCCGGGCTGGCGCCTCGAGCGTGCCCGGAGTCTCGGCCTGGCCGAGTGCCTCGCGACCGACGAGACCTCCGGCGTCGTGGGCGCGCTCCGCGATCTGACCGGCGGCCGGGGCGTGGACGTGGCCGTGGATGCGACGGGCCGCCCCGAAGTCTGGGAGCAGGCCGTGGACGCCGTGGCCCGGGGGGGGACTGTAGTACTCTTCGGGGGGTGTGCCCCCGGCACCACGGTGCGGCTGGACACGCGGAGGGCCCACTACGAGGAGCTGACCTTGACCGGAGCCTTCCATCACACGCCGGAGCTGATCCGCCGGGCCGTCGAGCTCTTGGAGTCCGAGGCGCTCACGCCCGACGGTCTCATCACGCACCGCATGAGCCTCCCGGAGGTCCCGGCCGCTCTGGCGTTGATGGCCCGGGGCGAGGCGCTCAAGGTGCTGATCACGTGAGCATCCTGGCGCTCCTGGCACTTCTCGCGCTGTCCTCGTGGGCGGTCCCCGCGGCGGCGGCGGACCCGGCCGAAGAGTTCGCGCGGGGCACGAAGATCATCTCGATCCAGGTGGGGGGTGGGGCGCAGAACAACGTCGAGAACCACGGGCGGCTCTCCGACATCAGCTTCGTCAACCTGACGCCGCGGCTGTCGTTCCTCCCGTTGGATCCCGTCGGCAGCGGGTTCTTCAAAGGCTCCGTGGAGACCGGGCTCGAGCCGTGGTTTCAGTATTACCTGGAGCCCGAGACCGCGACGGCGGAAGGGCTCAAGGCGGCGGTGCGGTACCACTTCCTCTCCGCCTCACCGATCTTTCCCTACGCGGAGGTGACCGCGGGCGCCGGGGGCACCAGCCTCAAGGTGCTGGAGATCCGCTCGAGCTTCACGTTCGTCCTGGAGGCCGGCGCGGGCCTCAGCTATTTCGTGACCCCGGGTGTGGCGCTGACCGGCGGGTACCGCTTCCAGCACATCTCGAACGGCAATATCTCGAGGCCCAACCGCGGGTTCAACTCGGACACCGGCACCGTCGGCGTCTCATTCTTCTTCCACTGAGCGCGCGACTCGGCTATACTGGGCCGCGCGTGAGAGGGCCATGAGCCTGGAAACGCTGAAAGAGATCGTCCTCGCCGGACCGCGGGGGTTCTGCGCGGGTGTCGAGCGGGCCATTGACATCGTGGAGCTGGCGCTCCAAGTCTGCCCGCCGCCCGTGTACGTGCGCAAGGAGATCGTGCACAACCGGAACGTGGTCGAGGCCCTCCACGAGAAAGGGGCGATCTTCGTGGACGAGCTGGACGAGGTCCCCAACGGGGCCACAGTGATCTTCAGCGCTCACGGGATCTCGCCGGCGGTCGGGGAGGAAGCCAGGCGCCGGGGGCTCCGGGTGATTGACGCCACCTGCCCCCTCGTCACAAAAGTCCACCTGGAGGCCATCCGCTACGCCCGGGAGGGGTACTCCATCATTCTCGTGGGACACGCAGACCACGACGAGGTCATCGGGACCACCGGGGAGGCCCCGGACAAGATCCACGTCATCGCTCACCCGGACGGGGTGGACAAGCTGGACCTGCCCAATCCCGACAAGGTCGCTTACCTGACCCAGACGACCTTGTCCGTGGACGACACGCGGGAGGTCATCGAGGCGCTGCGCCGGCGCTTCCCGCGGATCGTCGGGCCGTCCAAGAACGACATCTGCTACGCCACGCAGAACCGGCAGGCCGCGGTGAAGGCGGTGGCCGGGGAGGTGGACGTGGTCCTCGTCATCGGCGCGGCCAACAGCTCGAACGCCAACCGGCTCCGCGAGGTCTCCGAAACCACCGGGACGCGCGCCTATCTGATCAACGACATCCGCGAGGTCAAGCCTGAGTGGCTCGAGGGGGCCACGCGCGTGGGGATCACCGCGGGGGCCTCGACGCCCGAGGTCCTCGTGACGGAAGCCGTTGAGACCCTCCGGCGGCGGGACGGCGAGGTGCGGGAGGTTCACGTCGTGGACGAGGACGTCCGCTTCGGTCTTCCCCGCGAGCTGGAAGAGATCGCCCAGGAGACCGGCAAGACGCTGCCGCCCCGCGTGGCCGCGTCCTCCCAGGGACGCTGAAGGCCGGTTCCCTCCGGCTTCGAGGCGGCGGAAACGCCGCCATTTTTTTATCTTTGAGCCAGCACCTCCGCGGCTAGGACGCGGGGATCCTTGGTCCGCGCGTTGCGGCTCGTTCGAAGGATCACGGCGTTGCGAAACCCGGCGGCTCGGAACTCGTCGAGGAAGGCTCCGCCTTCCTTGGCGCCGGCCACTCAGGCGAACCAGTCCGCCTCGCTGAACGCGGTCGTGGCGGGCAGGGGCTCGCGCAGGATGAGTTCCGCGGCGAACACGCTGCCACCCACGCGCACAACCCGGGCGAGCTCTCTGAAAATCTCCTCGCGACTGGGGTTGAGGTTGAACATGCCGTTGACCAGCGCCACGTCCACGGCGCCGTCGGGGAGGGGCAGGCGCTCGGCGTCAGCCCGGCAGAGGGTGATCGTGCGGCCGCCGACCGCGGCGGCTCCTAGGCGCGCGTAGGCCAACATCTCCTCGCTGAAGTCGACGCCGATCACGCTGCCGTGAGGCCCCACCCTCCTAGCGGCAACCACCGTGTCGAGCCCCGCACCGCAGCCCATGTCCAGCACGCGCGCGCCCGGGGGAATGTCCGCGAAGACCGCGACGTTCGAGACGCCTGCGAACGCGTCCACGCACGCTGACGGCACCGAGGCGAGCAGCTCGGCAGGGTAACCCAGGCTCCTGGCGAATTCCCTTCCTACCGGAAACGGGTGTCTCACCCGTGGGTCTCCAGCTGCCGAGTAGACGCGCCGAACGGCATCGCGCAGCCGGGACCGGACTTCATGGCTCAGTGCGAGCGATTCAACCCCCATTGCCCTTCCAAGAATGATATTGAATAACCCGATTGATCAATCTACTATTCATCGTCTTTATCAATAGTAACCACATGGCCCCAGGCCGGTCAACAGCAGAGTCGGGTCCGGCGGGTCCTGGGGCGGCTTGCCCGCAGGGGGGTGCGGGGCTAGGATTGACAAGATGACCGAGACGACCCTCTTGCCGAACAACGCGCGCGAGGCCCTCAAGGCGCTGCCAAGCCGGCGGACCGCGCGGCCTTTTTTCCTTCTCTTCCTCTTGCTTCCGCTCCTGGTCGGTTGCGCCGGGCTCCAGCGTCAGGGGGAGTGGTGGCAAGCCCGCCGCGATCCTTCCGGCCAGGCGCCGGATCCGGCCGTCACGCCCGAGGCGGTGCTCCAGGTGTACGCTGCTCGTGCCGTCGGATGGCGCGGCGTCCTGGCCGTCCATACCTGGATCGCGCTGAAGCCGAGCGAAGCGGTCTCCTACACCCGTTATGAGGTGATCGGCTGGGGTGTTGACCGCGGCGTTCCCGCCGTGCGGATCAACCGGACAGGTCCCGACAACTACTGGTTCGGCAGCCGCCCCGTGCTGCTGGTGGACCTCCGGGGGGAAGGGGTGGATGCGCTCATCGCCAGGGTCGAGGCGGCCGTGAAGGTCTATCCGTATCCATCGGCCTACCGCACCTGGCCCGGTCCCAACAGCAACACCTTCACCGCCTATGTCGGCCGCGCCGTGCGGGAGCTGCGCTTGCATCTGCCGCCCACCGCGATCGGCAAAGACTACCTGCCCGGCGGTGCCCTCGCCGCGAGCAGTCCGAGCGGCCGGGGGGTTCAGCTTTCCCTCTTCGGTCTCGCGGGCCTCCTGGCCGGCTGGGACGAAGGGATCGAGGTCAACCTGCTCGGCCTCACCTTTGGCGTTGACGTGAAGGATCCGGCGCTGAAGCTCCCCGGCGTCGGGCGCGTCGGCACGCCCTGAGCGGCGCGCTCCGTAGGCCCCTTGCCCGCGGGCCACGGGAGGACTAGGATGGGGGCCCATGGGTTTCCTGAGCGGGGTCGAGTGCTCGATCTGCGGAGCCGTTCACGATCCCAAGCAGCTCCTGACCGTCTGCGACAAGTGCGGGCAAATGCTGGTCGCTCGCTATCACCTGGACCGGGTGGCCGCGGCGGTGACCAAGGCGGACCTGGCGCGGCGCCCGCCGGGCATGTACCGCTTCAGGGAGCTGACCCCGCTCGAGGACGGCGAGGAGCCCGTGACCCTGGGCGAGGGCGGCACCCCGCTGCTGCGGCTTCCGCGCCTGGGGAGCCACCTCGGCCTGCCGCACCTCCTGGCCAAGGACGAGGGGCAGAACCCGACGGGCACCTTCAAGGCCCGCGGGCTCGGCATGGCGGTGACGAAGGCGCGGACGCTGGGGGTTCGGGGGCTCGTGATCCCGTCGGCCGGCAACGCCGGCGGCGCCGCGGCGGTGTACGCGGCCCGCGCGGGGCTCCCGGTGGCGGTGGTCGTGCCCCGTGACACGCCTGACGCGGCGGTGGCCGAGGCGCTTCTCGCCGGCGCCCACGTCTTCACGATCGAGGGGACGATCGCGACCGCCGGGAAGGTCGTCGGGGCGGTCGCCCGGGAGCTCGGCTGGTTCGACCTGTCCACGCTGAAAGAGCCCTATCGCCTCGAGGGCAAGAAGACGATGGGGCTCGAGCTGGCCGAGCAACTGGACTGGTCGGCCCCGGACGTCCTCATCTATCCGACCGGGGGCGGCACAGGGCTCGTCGGCATCTGGAAGGCCTACACGGAGCTGGCCGCCCTCGGCTGGGTGAAGGGAGGGCCTCCCCGCTTCGTCGCCGTCCAGGCCGAGGGCTGCGCGCCCGTGGTGAAGGCGTGGGCGGAGAAATCCCCTGTCACCGCGCCGTGGGAAAATCCCGTCACCAACGCCCCCGGCCTCCGCGTGCCATCGCCCTTCGCTGGCCGCCAGATGCTCGAGGTGCTGCGCGACACCGGCGGCGCCGCGGTCGCCGTGTCGGAAGCCGCCATCGTCGAGGCCCAGAAGCTCCTGGCCCGCACGGAAGGCATCTGGACGGCCCCCGAGGCGGCCGCGACGCTGGCGGCCTTGCTCCGCTTGAAGGAGGAGGGCCGCGTGGAGCGGCAGGCGCGCATCGTCCTTCTCCTGACCGGGGCCGGCATCAAGAACCCGCCGCCGCACCTTCCCCTCCCGCAGGATCTCACCGGACCGTCGGACACGCTCCTGCGGCGGGTGAAAGCGGCGCTCGGCTCGTCCTGAGGAGGCACCGATGGCCATCGAGATCTCCAAGATTCGCAACGTCGCCTTCGTCGGGCACGGCGGAGTCGGGAAAACGTCCCTGGTGGAGGCGCTCCTCTTCGCCGCCGGGGCCACCACGCGCCTGGGCAAGGTGGACGACGGCTCGACCACCACCGACTTCGACCCGGACGAGATCAAGCGGAAGATCTCGCTCAACACGGCCGTGGCGTTCTGCGACTGGAAGGGTCACCGGCTGAACTTCGTGGACACGCCCGGGTACGGCGACTTCATCTCCGACGCGCGCGCGGGCCTTCGGGTCGTGGAGGCCGCCGTCGTCGTCGTGGACGCGGTGGCTGGCGTGCAAGTGCAGACCGAGAAGGTCTGGAAGTTCGCCAGCGAGTACGACCTCCCCCGCGTGGTCGTGGTGAACCGGTTGGATCGCGAGCGCGCCGATTTCTGGCGCACGCTCGAATCGTTGAGCAAGCGCCTCAAGGCGAAGCTGGTGCTGCTCCAGATCCCGGTCGGAGCCGAATCGGCCTTCAAGGGCGTCGTGGACCTGATCAAGATGAAGGCGCTCGTCTACGCGGACGGCAAGCCCCAGGAAGGGGAGATCCCGGGGGAGCTCGGGGAGCAGGCGCGGGAGTACCGCGACAAGCTCATCGAGTCGGCGGCGGAGACCGACGACGAGCTCCTCGCGAAGTACCTGGAGGAGGGCGCGATCGGGGAGGCCGAGATGCTCAAGGCCCTGCGCCTGGCCGTGGCCGGGGGGAAGGTCATCCCGGTCCTCGCGGCGTCGGCCACCAAGAGCATCGGCAGCCACCTGCTGCTGGACTTGGTGGTCGAGTCCTTCCCCTCGCCGGCCGACCGGGGCGAGGTGGAGGGGATCGAGCTCCGCTCCAAGGCGCCGGCCCGCCGCGCGCCGGACCCCAAGGCCCCGATGGCGGCCTTGGTCTTCAAGAGCGTGAGCGATCCCCACGTGGGTAAGCTCTCCATCTTCCGCGTGTACTCGGGTACGCTCAAGTCGGACTCCCAGGTCTTGAACGTCTCGAAGGAGACGCGCGAGCGGGTGGGGCAGGTGGCCTGGCTTCAGGGAAAGACGCAGAAGCCGGCGCAGGCGCTGGGCCCGGGGGAGATCGGGGTCGTGGCCAAGTTGAAGGAGACGCTGACCGGAGACACGCTGACCGATGAGGTAAATCCCGTCCTCCTGACGCGCATCGTCTTCCCCGAGCCCGCCATCTCCTACGCGATCCAGCCCAAGACGCGGGGCGACGAGGACAAGATCAGTCACGCTCTGGCGCGCATGGCCGAGGAGGACCCCACGATCCGTTACCACTTCGAAGCGGAGACCAAGCAGCTCCTGGTTTCCGGTGTGGGGCAGCTCCACGTCGAGGTGATCGTGGAGCGGATGAAACGGAAGTACAACGTGGACGTGACCCTGCTCCCGCCGCGGATCCCTTACAAGGAGACCATCAAGGGGCGGGCCGAAGTCCAGGGCAAGTACAAGAAGCAGACCGGCGGCCGCGGCCAGTACGGGGATGTCTGGCTCAAGCTCGAGCCCGTCCAGCGCAGCGCGGGCTTCGAGTTCGTGGACGACATCTTCGGCGGCTCGGTGCCCAGGAACTATATCCCTTCCGTCGAGAAGGGCGTGCGCGAGGCCATGAAGCGCGGCGTGATCTCAGGATACCCGGTCGTGGACGTGCGCGTGACCCTCTACGACGGCACCTACCACGAGGTGGACTCTTCCGACATGGCCTTCCAGATCGCCGGCTCCCTGGCGCTCCAGAAGGGAATCCAGGAGGCCCACCCGATCCTCCTCGAGCCGATCATGAACGTGGAGGTCACGCTGCCGACCGACCAGACCGGCGACGTGATCGGCGACCTCAACGGCCGGCGCGGCCGGATCGTGGGGATGGAGCCGGCGGGGGAGACCGGGACGGTGAAGGCCCAGGTCCCGATGGCCGAGATGCTCAACTTCGAGCCCGCCCTTCGCTCCATGACCGGCGGCCGGGGCGCCTACGCGATGGAGTTCTCGCACTACGAGGAGGTGCCCGCCTTCCTGGCCGAGAAGATCATCGCCGCCGCCAAGGCCGAGAAGGAGAAGGCCGAGAAGCACTGAGCGGAAGCGCACTGCCTCCGCGCTCAGCCCAGAGCCCCAACCACACCCGACCGGACCCTACGCGCGGACAACCGACTTGTCAATGGCCGGCCCCCATGTCCGGAGCAGACCCGAGAGCCAGCGCGGTACAGAGCGGCGGCGCGCGGCGCCCGCGGCCTCAACTTGGCGGGCGGGCGTCAGTCGGCAAAGGCGACGATGCCGACGAATGTTGACAATTCGCGGCGAAATGGCCAACACTAAACCATGTTCTGCCGGAGCATCGCGCCGGCGCTTTCGATCACTCAACGTCGTCCGGCCCTCTTAGGTCGTCTTGCCGCGCTCTCGGTCGTCGGCGTCGTGTAATCCGCGTGCGCCACCTACCCGCTCGTTGGGCAGTTCGATAAGCACAACGAGGTTTTCAGAGGCACCATCGAGCACGACCTGATGGGCGCCAGCGGCTACATCGTCGTCAGAGGCGAAGTCACGAAGATGACCTGCCGAGGTCCCGGACGGGTCACCCGCCCGGTCCCCGGGACGCTCTGCACCGGCCACAGCGGCGAGGCGGAGCTTTCCTGCGACGACGGCAGGCGGATTCGCGCCGCGTTCACGGCACATACCTGCACGTCCGGAACGGGCAGCGGCACCGACAACGTAGGGAACCTGTTCAGCTTCGCGTACGGCATGAGCGAAGAGGAAGCGAACCGCTTTGTCCAGGAGACCCTGACGAAAGCCGCTCAACGACCGGACCTTCCGAGAGAAAAGCCGGAAGGCACGACGAAAGCCAAACCAAAAGAAGAAGAAGAAAAAAGCGCGAGCGCCGGAACGGGTTTCTTCGTCACCAGTGACGGCTTCATGATCACGAATTATCACGTGGTCGAGCGCAAGACAGAGATTACCGTGATGACGGCCGACCGAAAACAGCACAAGGCAAGGATCATCAAGACGGATCCTCCGAACGACCTGGCGCTCATCAAAATTGACGCCCCATCCATCCCCATCCCATTGTCCATGGGGAGCGGCGTCTGGAAGGGCGAAGACGTCCTGACCATCGGGTACCCGCTGCTTCAATTGCAGGGCACGGAGCAAAAGGCGACGTTCGGCCGCGTGAATTCCATGAGCGGTCTTTCAGGAGATATCCGCTTCTTCCAGGTGGATGTTCCCATTCAGCCGGGAAACTCCGGGGGACCACTCATCAACAGCCGAGGAGAAGTGGTCGGGGTAATCACAAAAACCCTGAGCCCCACCTACACGTTAAAGACGATTGGGGTCATTCCCCAGAACGTGAACTACGCGGTGAAGTCGGATTACCTCGTGCCTCTCTTGAAGTGGGAATTAGGGGACAAGTGGAAGCCCGAAACCGTGGCGAGACCGAAAAAGGAAATGCCGGAACTCGTTCGTATCCTGGAGCCGTCCGTGGCGTTGATCATCGCCGAATAGACGCTACACCGTAAGCGCATCGTGGACCGCAGCATCGCCGACGTGCTCAACGCCAAGGAATGAGCGGCGGCACGGCCGCGCCCCTCTCCTTCGACGCTGGCGCGCACGCCTACGAGCGGTTCATGGGCCGGTGGTCGCGGCTTTGGGTGCCGGCGCTGCTGGACGCCGCCGGGCTCGGGCCCGGCCAGCGCGTCCTCGACCTTGCGACGGGTACGGGCGAGGCGGCCGCTCAGGCCGCCGCGCGCGTCGCGCCCACGGGGCGGGTCATCGGCGTGGACATCTCGCTGCCCATGCTGCGCGCCGCCGCCGCCCGGCTGGCGAGCCAGCCCGTGACGCTGGCCGCGATGGACGGCATGGGGCTGGCCTGCCCCGATGAGGCCTTCGACGCCGTCATCTGCCAGCTCGGGCTCATGCTGATCCCCGACCCCGCGCGGACCGCCGCCGAGTGCTTCCGCGTCCTGCGCCCCGGCGGTCGGCTGGCGGCGGTGGTCTGGTCGGCGATGGAGCGGGCGCCGCTCGTTGGCATTTTGGCCGAGGTCCTGGTCCGCCACCTGCCGGCGCTGCGCGCGGACCTGATGCGCGGCTTCTCGCTGGGCGAGCCCGACCGCCTCCAAGCGCTGCTCGTGGGCGCCGGCTTCCACAATGTCCGGGTCACCCGCGAGCGCCGCACGCTGGCCATGGCGTCGTTCGAGGACTACTGGGAGCCCGTCGCGTCGGGCGGCGCGCGGCTCGGCCAGGCCTACGCGGGCCTCTCCGACGAGGCGCGCCGAGCCGTCCTCGAGGAGGTTCGCGCGCGGATGGCGCCTTTCAAGTCGGGCGGCCGGCTCGTCATGGAGGCGGAGGCGCTGCTCGGCGTCGCGAGCCGATGACCGGCGCCCTCCGCCGGATCGGCCGGGAGCCCGCGCTGTTCCCGGCCGTGCTGGTTCTCAGGGCTCTCCGGCTACGGAGGTCTTCGTGCGGCCGGACCCCGGAGCCGACTTGTCGATCCAACTACTCCTGCGCCTGGGCATCCCGATGGACCACCGAGAGGTTCTGAGAGATCGCGATGCGGGCGAGGTGCACGGCGAGCAGGGAGCCATACACCAGGGAGAAAAAATTAAACGCGGTCCGGTAAAAGTCCGCCAGCAGGTAAATCATGCCAATGGCAAATAATGTGCTCGCGACAAGCGCGGCGAGCATCAGCCGTCGCAAAAAATCGTGAACAGGTTCTCCCTCGACCGGTTTCAACGCCCGGCGGTAGCGCTCGTATCGACTGAGGCATGAATGGCGCGCCGAAGTGTCCGAGGGACCCCAGCGCCCTAGCGCCACGAGGCCCCCCACGATAATCAGCCAAGGCACGGACCAGAGAGGCCAGTATTGCGCGCTCCTATACTCCTCGGCCCGCAAAAAAGCGATGAATGACGGAATATACAAGCAGCCCAAGATCAAGGGGGCAGCCATGGTGTCGCGCGGCCGAGGCGTGCCCGGTCCTCTGAGAATCAGTTCTCGTTCGAACAGGGGGAACCCGCATTTCAGGACGGCAAGAGCCAGGGCTACGCTTATGGTTTTATCCGGGATATACCGAAGGCAGTTTCGCACCCAATTCTGGAACGCCCACCCCAAGCTCTCAGCCCAGGCGACACCGAAGAGGGCTTTGAGTTGATCCTGAAGCGCCATTTGGCTGTAGGCGACAAACTTTTGAACGGCGTGTGCGAGATCTGGATTGAGTGGGAGCGCCGTTTGCTTCGAGAGCGCGGCCAGCACAAAGGTGCCCGGCACGCTCATCACGCAAGCGCCGAGCACGCCAAAACTCAGCAAATACCAGATGTGCGATAGGATCGAAGCCGGAGCGGAACGAAGGTACTTTCTGAAACCGGCCCGACGAGCCATGAAGCCCCAAAAGAACGCTCCCGCGATGTTCACTAAGGACCAAGGGAAAACGATCACATCAGCTCCCGGTTCAGGATAGAGAAGCCAGTTGACCAGAGAATTCGACAGGAGCGCAACGATGGCCCCCCACCAAGGCCCCAGGAGAAGCGCGGCCAGAGCAGTACCCGTCATGTCGAGGTACAGGAAGCTTTGAAGGCGAAGGCTCAGGACCAGGCCGAGATAATTTAACAGGATCCCTGCGGCGACAATCACCGCGATCTCATCCAACACGAGATATGCGGATACGTTGAGTACTTTCCAATCCCCTTGATCGGTCCGCAGCGGTTCCTCTGCATGCGAGGGATCAGGGACAGCCGCCTTCCTGCGTTCCTTGACCGAACGCAAGTGATCTCGCAGGTGGATCAGTTGTTGCACGATCGAAAGGAGAGCGGCCACAAAGGCTGCGATCGTGCCGGCGATCACGAAGAGCTCTTTTTCCATTTCGAACCTAGATTTCTAGCATAACGGATGTCACGGGACGGCGGAAGAAGATAAGATGCGGGCGGCGGGAGGCGATAGCAGCGCACTCCTCCCGCGCCACGGCTCGCTTGAGGCTGTCGCTCCCCGCCATCGGACTGTCAGTTCGTGCGTCTTTTTCTGGACACTTGACCAGGCGTCTCGGTCTGAGGTACACGTAAGGGACTCCAATGACCAATACGGAATACGAGCAACTCGTCGACTTCCTCGGTCGCCAGTTCGCCCAGATCGACCAGCGCTTCGTGGCCATCGACCAGCGCTTCGTGGCCGTTGACCAGAGCTTCGTGGCCATGGACCAACGCTTTGTGGCCATCGACCAGCGCTTCGAGACGCGGTTCGACACCGTCGAGCAGCAACTCCGGGACATCTTGGGGCACTTTGATGAGGTGTACCGGCGCCTCGAAAGGCTGGAGCAGGAGTATCACGCGATTGTCCAGGCACTCCGGCGCATCGAGACTCTGCTAGCCGACGAGAGGGGCCGGCGGGAGATTCTGGAGCAGGGTCTCGAAGAATTGAAGCGTCAAGTGGCGGCCCTGCAGGCCCGAATCGCCGAGCTTGACGAGAGGATCAGGGAATAAGCCACCGCCGGGCCCATCTGTCCTGGTAGCCCCGTCCGCGGGCTAGCGTTTCTTTGTCGCACGGCTCCGCGATCAGGAGCGCCAGCTCCGCCACCAGAGCCCGTCCCGCTTCAGCGCGATCCCGGAACATCGCGGTTCACCAAAGGAAGCCCTCCTGGTCCGCCCCGGTATCGGGGAACTCCCGCGCCAGCGCGAGGAGCAAATCGCGCTCCGTGAGGATCCCGACCAGCTTGCCGTCCGCGACCACCGGCAGGCTCCCGATGCGCCGCTCGAACATGACGACCGCCGCGCGCGCCCGGGAGCAGCTGCCGCCGACCACACCGTACGCCGGGGACCGCGGAACCGTCAAGGGTAGGCGAAGCGGCTTGCCGCTTCCCGCTATTGGGCTACTATACACAGGAAGCTGGCGATCCTTAGGCTGGGAGGATCTTGACATGGATAAGGCACCCGCCCTGCTGAAGGTACCTATCTTCTCCACGCTCGAGCCCAAGCATCTCGCTACCGTGGCAGAAATGACGCACCATCAACATTACCGCAAGGGTCAGATTATCTTTTACCGCGGAGACCCTGGCAACGCGATGTACATCCTTATCAGGGGGTCGGTCATGATGACCCTGCCGTCGGAGACCGGTTCCGAGGTCATCGTCGCGCTGGTTCGGCCTGGTGATCACTTCGGGGAGTTGGCGGTCCTTGATGGCGGGCCTCGCTATGTCACCGCGGTCGCCGAGGAACCGACGGAAGTGTTGGCGATCTACCGCGACAGGCTGGTGGCATTCTTGCGGGATCATAGCGATGTTGCGCTGCAAATAACCCTTTCCCTGTGCCTACGCCTGCGGCACGTCACGGAGCTCCTGGCGGACATGGCTTTTCTCGACCTCCTATGTCGCCTCGCGAAGCGCCTCTGTCAGTTGGCGGATATCCGCCAAGGGACATCGGTGGCGGCCTCGGAGGTCCACGTCGGCCAGGAAGCGCTTGCGGAGATGGTCGGGGCCACCAGGGAGGCCGTCAACAAACAGTTGGCCAAGCTTCGAGAGATGGGGCTGATCGAAACCGGCCGGGGATACGTCCGCATACTGAGGCCGGTGAGGCTGAGGGCCATCGCGCTTGGCAGCGTGACCGACTTCACACTGAGTACGTGACCCCGATCATAGCCTCCGCTCCGCCGCTCCGTTTCAATTGATCTGAAGGGAGAGCCTTCACGAAGCGGACGGCGAGGAGGGGAAGGCCATGGTCAAGAGGGTGTTGTTCGTCGTCGACGGTTCAGTGCCATCGCGCGATGCCGCGGAAATGGCGCACGGCCTGCTTCCAAAGGCCACCGAAGTTCTCATATTGCAGGTCGTACCCCAGCTCCCCCGGCTCTGGATTACCTGGCCTGCCTTTCCGGATACAGCGCAGGACCTGGCGAAGGCCTCGGTGTATATATCGGAGGTTGGCCAGGACCTGCAAGCGCAGGGCTGGAACGTCAGCACCAGGGTCTATTTTTCGCCTCTGAGCGCGGCCGAGGTCGACCAGGAGATCCTCAAGCTGGCGGATACCCTACGGCCTGGTCTGATCTGCCTGGCTCTGGCGAAGGGGAGTGTGACAGCGAGCATCGTCCGCAAGGCCGCGATGCCGGTGTTGGTCGCCAAGCCGACGTCGTCCGGCGACGATCCTGCAGGCCGGAGGGAACAGAGCGAGGAGTATCTCGAGCCGGCCCTCGTACACCGCGCGCTGTTGCTCAACCCCGCTGCCGCACTGGTCTTCGGGCATGCGGGAATACGGTGATCTGGGGGTGAACGGCCCCCGCGCGTTCCAGATCCTGTCTGGCCAGAGCCGGCGGGAATCCGCCGGCGGATGAGGAGGGAGTGACATGGCAGAGGAACAGATGATAAGCCGGTGGTGGCGAATCGCGGGCGGGCTCTGCATGAACCTCGCACTCGGCGCCGTCTATGGGTGGAGCATATTTGTGGCTCCCCTTGAGAAGGACTTCGGATGGACGCGGCGCGAGGTCTCCACGATCTTTACCATCCTGGTGTTGGTGTTCGGCCTCACTTTCATCATAGGCGGACGCATCCAGGACAAAAAGGGGCCTTTCTGGGTCTCAATAACCGCCGTCGTGCTGAATTCTCTCGGGTTCTTCATGGCCGGGTTCGCCAGCAACCTGGGTTGGCTGTATTTCTGGCTGGGCATAGTCGCCGCCACTGGCCAAGGCTTTGGCTACGCCACCCCGATCCCCGTGATGGCCAAGTGGTTTCCCGATAGGCGCGGCCTGGCGGTTGGCCTTGCGGTCGCGGGATATGGTGGTGGGTCCGCCATCTTCGGGCCGTTGGGAGGATACTATCTGATCCCCACCTACGGGTGGCGGAGCACCTTCTTTATCTTCGGGATCATCTTCTTCGTGATGACGCTGATCGGGGCGTTCCTGCTGAAGAACCCGCCAGTGGGCTATAAGCCTGCCGGATGGACGCCGGCCCCCGCAGCCAAGGCTGCGGCAACGACCTATGAGTTCACCCCCAGCGAGGCGCTCAGGACGCCGGCCATGTACTTTATGTGGATCGCCTATGCCCTCGGAACGTCAGCGGGCCTCATGGTGATCAGCCAGCTCGTCCCGTTTGCGAGGAGCAAAGGGATCTCGCTCGCACTGGCCACCACGGCCATCTTCATCGGGGCCCTCGGGAACGCCTCTGGCCGGATCTTCTCGGGCTGGCTGTCCGACGCGATCGGCCGCCTCAACACCTTGCGGCTGATGATCGGGGTTTCGATCATTGCGATGCCGATCCTCTACCATGCGGGTGACAATATCACGACATTGTACCTGATGGTATTCGTGGTGTACTACTGCTACGGCACCCAGCTCTCGGTGAACGCGTCCAGCGCCGCGGATTTCTGGGGACCCAAGAATGCGGGGGCAAACTACGGCCTCCTCTTCACGGCGTGGGGAGTGGCGGGGGTCATCGGACCGATCATCGGCGGCCGGTTGTTCGACATCTACAAGGACTATCAGGTCGCCTTTTACACCGCGGGTGTCATCTGCGCAGTCGCGCTAGCTTCGGAGCTCATCGCGAGGCGTCCTCAGGTCCCGGAGCCGGCAAGGGCGAGGGCGATGGCGTAGCGCGGCTGCCTTACCGACTAAGGCAGGAGAAGCAGGGCCAGCCCGCTGGCTGAAGCGAGCTGGCC
>JAHFDN010000027.1 GCA_023248995.1 Candidatus Rokuibacteriota bacterium | reverse complement strand
CTCCCAGCCGGTCCAGGGAGAGCTCCGCCAGATACACGGGGTCGGCGAGATCATACCCTTCCTGCGGGCCGAGGGCGAGCTCCCCGAACCACCCCGCCACGACCCCGGCGACGATCAGCTCGCCGCTCCGCCCTTCCTCGAGGAACGTCGCGCCGCCTTTCCGCACCTCATGCTCCTCGGCGCCGAGCGTGGCCAGAACGTGCTCGGCCAGCCCCTTGGCATCGTAGAGGTCCACCGGCTCCTGCCCTCCGAACCAGCTCCGGGCGGCGCGGCGCCCCGTGAGCGCGATGCCGACGAGCACCTCTTCGCGCGCCAGCCCCTCGGGTCCGCCCGAGTGGAAGACGCGCCCCACCTCGAAGCAACGGACGTCCGAGCTCTGGCGGTGGCGATTGGTCGCGAGGACCTCCAGGAGGCCCGGGACGAGCGTGGGGCGCAGGATCGAACGCTCCTGGCTCAGCGGGTTTCGGAGCGCCACGAGGTCGACCGAGGCCGGATTCCAGCCCAGAAGACGCAGCCGCTCGGGATCCACGAAGCTGTAGGTGATCACCTCGGCCAGCCCCGCCGCGGCCAGGGTCTGCCTGACGCGTGCCGCCCGCCGGAGCGAGGCCGGCTGGCGGACCAGCGTGAGCGATCCCCCGGGGAGCGTGGAGGGGATCCGATCGTATCCCCAGACGCGGATCACCTCTTCCGCAAGATCGTCTTCGAGGAAGATATCGCGCCGGAAGCTGGGGACAACGATCTCGGCCGGGCTCTTGGCCTCGTCCACGGCGAAGCCGAGCCGCTGGAGAATATGGATCACCACTTCCTGGGGAGGGCAAACCCCGATCACGCGCTGGATCCGCTCGAGCCGGAGGGGGATGCGCGGGTGCGGGCGCGGCGCTGGATAGATGTCGAGGACGCCCTTCGCCACCGTGCCACCGGCGAGATCGGCCATCAACTGGGCGGCGCGATCGAGGGCCTCCTTCAGGCCTTCGATGTCGGCGCCGCGCTCGAAGCGGTAGGCCGCCTCCGTGGCGAGCCCGAGGCTCCGCGCCGTCCGCCGCACGGAGGCCGGGTTGAAGTAGGCGCTCTCGAGGAGAACGCTGGTCGTGCGGGCGGTCACCTCGGTGTTGGCGGCGCCCATGACTCCGGCCACGCCGATCCCCCGGTCGGCGTCGGCGATCAAGAGCATGGTGTCAGTGAGGAGCCGCTCCTGGCCGTCTAGCGTCGCGAGGCGCTCGCCGGGGCGCGCCCGCCGGACGACGATCTTCCGCTCGGCGAGCGTGTCGAAATCGAAGGCGTGGAGCGGGTGCCCCAGCTCCCGGAGGACGTAGTTCGTCACGTCCACCAGGTTGTTGATGGGCCGGAGCCCGACCGCGCGGAGGCGCTGGGCGAGCCAGGGCGGCGAGGGCGCGACCGTGAGTCCCGTAATGAGGCGCGCGGCGTAGCGCGGGCAGAGGAGGGCGTCCTCGACCTCAACCCGGGCGAGCGCCGCGATCTCCGCGTCACCCTCCTTCACGGCGATCACCGGGAAGCGGAACGGCGCTCCCGTCAGGGCCGCCACCTCGCGGGCCACTCCGACGACAGACAGACAATCCGGCCGGTTGGGGGTCACTTCCACTTCGAGAATGAAATCGTCCAGCCCCAGATAGGTCACGAGATCGCTGCCCAGCGGCGCGTCGGACGCGAGGAGGAGGAGGCCCTCGGCGTCATCGCCGATGCCCAGCTCCTTCTCCGAGCAGAGCATGCCCTCCGAACGCTGGCCCCGAAGCGTCCGGGCCCGGACCTCGCGCCCCCCGGGCAGCGTCGCCCCGGGAGGGGCGAAGGCGGCGCGGACGCCGGGTGCCACGTTGGGCGCGCCGCAGACCACCGCGAAACGCCGGTCCGCCGTGGCGACCCGGCAGAGGACCAGGCGATGGCCCGAGGAGGTGACGCCCATCTCTTTCTCGATCGCTTCCACCTCGCCGACCACGACGCCGGAGAGCCCGGTGACCAGGGGCGCGACCCCGGCCACCTCGATCCCGGCGCTGGTGAGGCGATCGGCGACCGCCTGGGCGGAGAGATGCGTCACCACGTACTCCTTGAGCCACCGATAGCTGATCTTCATGTCGTATTCCGGGGCCGGCGGGTCCTGTCGGCCCCGTGCTGCCGCCCCACCCGCTGGTCTCCCCCAGTTCTCACGGAGTCCGTTATCATGAGGCGGAGAACTGGGAGAGGAAGCGGAGGTCGTTGTCGAAGAAGAGGCGGATGTCGTCGATGCCGTACTTGAGCATGGCGATCCGCTCGACCCCCATGCCGAAGGCCCACCCCGTGACCTCCTCCGGGTCGTAGCCGACCATCTGGAGGACGCGCGGGTGGACCATCCCCGATCCGAGAATCTCGAGCCACCCCGACTGCTTGCAGAGACGGCACCCCTCGCCGCCGCAGGCGACGCAGCGCACGTCCATCTCGGCCGAGGGCTCCGTGAACGGGAAGAAGCTCGGGCGGAATCGGATCTCCGTCGCCGGGCCGAACAGCTCGCGTGCGAAGAGCTCGAGGGTCCCCTTGAGGTCGCCCATCGAGATGTTCCGGTCCACGGCCAGCCCTTCGACCTGGTGGAACATCGGCGAGTGGGTGATGTCGGCATCACGGCGGTAGACCTTCCCCGGGCAGATGATCCTCACGGGAGGCGGCTGGGCCTTCATCGTCCGGATCTGGACCGGCGAGGTGTGGGTCCGGAGCAGCGTGTCCTCGGACAGGTAGAAGGTGTCCTGCATGTCCCGGGCCGGATGATCCTTGGGAATGTTCAGGGCCTCGAAGTTGTAGAAGTCCGACTCGACCTCGGGCCCTTCGGCGACGGCGAAGCCGAGCCCGAGGAAGATCTCGACGATCTCGTCGAGGACGAGCGTCAGCGGGTGGAGTGTGCCCCCGGTCGGGCGGCGGCCGGGAAGCGTGAGGTCGGGGCGCCGGGCAGCGAGGTCCCGGTGCCGCTCGGCCGCCTTCACGTCGGCCAGGCGCCCGGCGAGGAGCGTCTCGATCTCCGCCTTGGCCAGGTTGGCCTGGCGCCCGATCTCGGGGCGCTCGGCGGCCGGCAGCGCGGGCAGCGAGCGGAGAAGCCGTGTGAGGATTCCCTGCCGGCCGAGGTACTTGACGCGAACCTGCTCGAGGTCGGCGCTCGACTCGGCCCGGGCAATCTCGGCCCGGGCGCCCTTCAGGATCTCGGCGGTCCGCTTATCTGCCACCCTGGGCCTTCGCCGTTTCGGCCAGCTTGGCGAACGCCGCCGGGTCTTTCACCGCCAGCTCGGCCAGGATCTTCCGGTCCAGGGCGACGCCGGCCTTCTTGAGGCCGCTCATGAGGACGGAGTAGGACAGCCCCAGGGCCCGGGCAGCGGCGTTGATCCGGATGATCCAGAGGGACCGGAACCGGCGCTTTTTCTGCCGGCGGTCCCGATACGCAAAGGCGCCGGCCCGTAGCACCGTCTCCTTGGCCGTCCGGTAGAGGCGGTGCCGCCCCCCGAAGTATCCCTTCGCCTGCTTGAGAACTTTCTTGCGGCGGCGGCTCTTCTTGGGCCCGCCCCTGGCTCGTGGCATGACCTGACTCCTCGTCTCCCCTCACCCTGCCTCTCCCCGGAGGGGAGAGGAGAAGTGGAGGCGTCATAAGTAGGGCAAAAGACGCTTGATCCGGCGGGCGTCCTCTTTGGACACCAGCGCGCTCTGCCGGAGCCGGCGCCGCCGCTTGGGCGACTTCCACTCCAGGAGATGGCTCTTCCAGCCCTTCCGGCGTTTGATCTTCCCCGAGGCGGTGGCCTTGAACCGCTTGGCCGCCCCTCGCTTCGTCTTCATCTTCGGCATGCGACCCTCCGTCTAGCGACGCGCTTTGGTGGACAGAAGCATCGTGAGCATCCGCCCCTCCATCTTCGGCGAGTGTTCGATCGCGGCGATGTCGGAGACGGTCTGGGCCATCCGATTGAGGAGCTTCCAGCCGAGCTCCGTGTGGGCCATTTCCCGCCCCCTGAAGCGCACGGTCACTTTGGCCTTGTTGCCATCCTCGAGGAAGCGCCGGACGTGCTTGGCCTTGAAGGCGAAGTCGTGGGCGTCCGTCTTGGGCCCCATCTTGACCTCTTTCACCTGGATGATCGTCTGCTTCTTCCGCGCCTCTTTCTGCCGCCGGGCCTGCAGGTACTTGTACTTCCCGAAATCCATGATGCGGCACACCGGCGGGTTGGCCTCGGGCGCCACCTCCACCAGGTCGAGGCCGCGCTCGGAGGCCTGCTCCAGCGCCTGGGTGATGGGCAGGACCCCCAGTTGCTCGCCCTCCGGGCTCACCACCCGGACCTCCCGGACCCGAATACCCTCGTTGATCCGAATGTCCTTGGACTGGATCGTCGTCCTCCTCAGGCCGCGAGCCGGATGTCGCCGGCGCGGCCACTTGCTCCCCGCGCCCTGGGGACGCGGGGAGGCGGGCCCTGGCTCGTCTAGGAGCGGCCCACGGTTAGCGTGAGCGACCGGCTGGTGACTTCCCGCGTGAGGCCGTCGACGACCGCGGCCACCGGGAGAGCGGCGGAGTCCTCTTCGTTGCGCCGCCGGAGGTTCACCGTGCCCTCCTGGCTCTCGCGCGCCCCCACGACCAGCGTGTAGGGAACCTTCTGGAGCTGGGCCTCGCGGATGCGGTAGCCCAGCTTTTCGTTCCGGTCATCCAGCTCGACCCGGATCCCCCCGTCACGGAGGCGCTCGAAGACCGACCGGCCGTAGGCCGCGGTCTTCTCGCTCACCGGCAGCACGCGGGCCTGCACCGGCGCCAGCCAGGTGGGAAACGCCCCGGCGAAGTGCTCGGTGAGGATCCCGACGAAGCGCTCGAAGGAGCCGTAGATCGCGCGGTGGATCGCCACCGGCCGCTTCCCCTGCCCGTCGGCATCCACGTAGTCCAGGCGGAAGCGCTCGGGGAGCATCACGAAGTCGCACTGGACCGTCGCCAGTTGCCAGTCGCGGCCGAGCACGTCCGAGATGACCGCGTCAATCTTGGGGCCGTAGAAGGCCCCCTCCCCCACCCGCACCTCGAAAGGGACGTCACGCTTCTGGAGCGCCTCCCGGAGCGCGGTCTCCGCCTGCTCCCACAGAGCCGCATCGCCCATGGCCTTCGCGGGCCTGGTCGAGAGGAAGAAGCGCGGCTCGAAGCCGAACGTGCCGTAGAGCAGCTGGACGATCTCGATGACGCCCGTGATCTCCGCCTGGAGCTGATCCGGCCGGCAGTAAATGTGCGCATCGTCCTGGGTGAACTGCCGGACCCGGAACATGCCCGCCAGCGTGCCGGAGCGCTCGAAGCGATGGAGCCGCCCGAGCTCGGAAAACCTGAGCGGCAGGTCGCGGTAGGAGCGCAGATGGTGGCGGTAGACGTACGAGGACTCCGGGCAGTTCATCGGCTTGAGGCCGAAGACCTGCTCCTCCACCTCCACCAGGAACATGTTCTCCTGGTAATGCTCCCAGTGCCCCGACTCCTCCCAGAGCCGCTTGTTCACGAGAATGGGCGTGGAGATCTCCTGATATCCGCGCGCGTCGTGCACCTCGCGGTAGAAGCGCTCCAGCTCGCGGAAGATCACCATCCCTTTGGGGAGCCAGAACGCGGCGCCCGGGGAGACGTCGTGGAACACGAACAGGTCGAGCTCCCGCCCCAGCTTCCGATGATCGCGCTTCTTGGCCTCTTCGAGCCGCCAGAGGTGGCGGTCGAGGTCCGCCTGGCTGAGCCAGGCCGTCCCGTAGATCCGCTGGAGCATCGGGTTCTTCTCGCTCCCCCGCCAGTACGCGCCCGAGCACGAGAGCAGCTTGAAGGCCTTGATCTGGCCTGTGGACGGCACGTGCGGACCGCGGCAGAGGTCCACGAAGTCGCCCTGACGGTAGAGGGACACGGTCGGCGCGTCGAGGCCGTTCAGAATTTCCACCTTGAACGGCTCCCCCCGCGTCCCGAAGAAACGGATGGCTGCCTCGCGCGGCATCTCCTCCCGCACGAAGGGCAGGTCCTTCCGGATGATCTCCCGCATGCGCGCTTCGATCCGCTCGAGGTCCTCCGCCGTGAACGGCTCGGGCTTGGCGAAGTCGTAGTAAAAGCCGTCCTCGATCGCCGGGCCGATGGCGAGCTTGACGTCGGGAAAGAGCTCCTTCACGGCCTGAGCCATCACGTGGGAGGACGAGTGGCGGAGCGTCGGCAGAGGCGCCGGCTCGCAGTCGGCGTCCCCTTCGAAGCGCAGATGTCGGTCTTCCTCGCTCGGCCCCATGATCTTCTACGTCACACGACGAAAAAAGCACCACTGAGGGACAGCCCCCGTGGTGCTTTCTACCTGCCTCGGCTCACTCGTCGTGGCTCGCCGCCGGGCACCCCTCGCTCTGGAGAAGGACGGATGAATGGTAGGCTCGGGCGGTCTCGAACCGCCGACCTCCTCTGCGTCAGAGAGGCGCTCTCCCACTGAGCTACGAGCCTGTACCCATGAAAAGCACCGCATATGCTAACAGTGGGCCTCGGGGACTGTCAAGGGGAACCCCCTCGGGATTGCAGGCGAATCAGCCGTTTGGGCGTACGAGGCGCTCAGCGGAGGTACTGGTTCAGGAGGCCGGAGTCCACGATGTTGTAGGTGAAGATGCCGGCGATGGGGAGGGCGCCCTTGGCGACCGTATCCGGTACGGGGGGAAACGGCTGCGCGAGCTTGAGGGCGTTCAGCGCGTACTGGTCCAGGATCGTCACCCCGGAGGAACGCTTGAGGTCCGCGAACAGGAGCCACCCGTCCTTGCGGATCGCGAAGTCGACCACCAGCTGCCCGCCGATCCCGCGCTCGCCCGCCTCGCGCGGATAGACCCAGTTCTGCTGGATCCGGCGCCGGATCTCGTTGAAGTAATCCGTGTAGCGCGGATCGCGGGTATCCAGCGGGATCGGTTCACCCTCGACGCCCCCCCGCCCGCCGCGCAAGCCCCCACCGCCGCCGGGGTGGTCGCCGGCGGGCGGCTTCGCCACGGCGACCCTCGACTCCCCGGCAGGAGGCGCCGACGGCTCGGGCCGGGCCTCTTCCCTGGGAGTGACAGGAACAGGCTTGGCCCCCTCCTCCGGCTCGGCCGGAGGCAGCGCCTTCGCGACCTCCTGGGGCGGGGCCCCGCGGGCGGGACTGGAAGGCGGGATTTCGCGCCTGGGAGCCGGGCGGGCGGTCTCGACTCTGGGGGCCGGCTTGGGTGCCGGCGGGGGCGACTTCGGAGCGGCGGGTCGGGCCACGGGTGCGGGAGGAGTGATCGGAAGAGCTGGGTTCCCCTTGGGCAGAGCCTCTTCCTCGGGGTTCGGGAGCACGATTAGGATCGGCTCGCCCTTTTTGGCCACCACGCCCGGGGCAAATCCCTTGAGCAGCAAGCCCAGGGCCAAGAGGCTCACGTGGACGAGGAGGGAGAGCGCTATGGCCACGCCCAAGCGCCGCCAGGAACCAGGTGCCGGGATGGACACCTTCATCAACCTGCGATTATCCCACGCCGGAGGCCGGGCCGTCGAGGATCGCCCGAGAAGGGTTCAGGATCAGAGATCGCGCCCGACGGCCTGGGCGACGACCCTGAGCTCCTTCATGAGCTGGGCGAACTTGGCGGGCTTGAGGGACTGCGGCCCGTCCGACAGGGCTTCGTCGGGGCGGGGGTGCACTTCGATGATGAGCCCGTCGGCGCCGCAGGCGATGGCGCCCTTGGCCATGGGCGCCACCAGGTCCCAGTGTCCGGTGCCGTGGGAGGGGTCCACGACGACCGGCAAATGCGAGAGCTTCTTGACGACGGGCACCGCGTTCAGATCCAGGGTGAAGCGGGTCGCCGTCTCGAAGGTCCGGATCCCCCGCTCGCAGAGGATCACCCGCGGGTTGCCCCCCGCCAGGATGTACTCCGCCGACAAGAGCCACTCCTGGATGCTCGTGGACATGCCCCGCTTCAGGAGCACGGGCTTGCCGCATTCCGCCACGCGCTTCAAGAGGGAGAAGTTCTGCACGTTCCGGGCGCCGATCTGGAGGATGTCGGCGTACTCGGCCACCAGCTCCACGCTCTCCGTCTCCAGGACCTCGGTCACAACGGGAAGCCCCGTCCGCTTCCGGGCTTCGGCGAGGTACTTGAGCCCCTGCTCCTTGAGCCCCTGGAACGCGTAGGGGGAGGTGCGCGGCTTGAAGGCCCCGCCGCGGAGGATGCTCGCCCCGGCAGCCTTGACGGCCTCGGCCACCTCGAGCATCTGGGGCTCCGACTCGACCGAGCACGGGCCCGCCATCACCACGACGCGCGGGCCGCCGATGCTGACGCTGTTCACCCGCACCTGGGTGGGTTCCGACTTCGTCTCCCTGCTCGCGAGCTTGAACGGCTGCTGGACGGGCATCACGGCTTCCACCGTCTCCATGGCTTCCAGGATCCGGAGGTCGGCCTGCCCCCGCTCTTCGCCGACGGCGGCGACGACAGTCTTGAACTCCCCGCGAATGGTGTGGGGCTGGTAGCCCAGTTCCCTGACGCGCCGGCAGACGGCTTCCACGTCCGCGTCCGAGACTCCCGACTTCAGCACGATGATCATGACGTCTCCTTCGCCTCTTGGAGGCCGGATTGGAGGCCGGAGAGGGTGCTCCTCCCGCTCAGACCTCCTCGCCTCGACGGCCTACGCTCGCTCGGGCGTCTCCGCTGGCCCCCCCATCCCCCCTGAGGGGGGTTGAGCTTCGTCCCTGGCGGGACTCAGCGCGCTCCGCCGCCCTGCGCTTCGCGCGCCGCTACGGCTCGTCGGATTCGCTCCTAGGAGCACCCCCTCCGTCCTCCTGTGCCTCGGCGAGCCGGTCATCCTTGGAGGGTCCGGCCGAGGACTTGGGCGAGCGGCCTGAGCTCGTCCATGAGGCGGGCGAACCGATCGGGCTTGAGGGACTGCGGCCCGTCCGACAGGGCCTCCTCGGGTCTACTGTGCACCTCGATCATGAGCCCGTCGGCGCCCGCAGCAAGGCCCGCGCGCGCCATGGCGGCGACGTACTCCCAATGGCCCGTGCCGTGGGAGGGGTCCACGACAACCGGTAAGTGCGAGAGCTTCTTGACGACGGGCACCGCGTTCAGATCCAGGGTGAAGCGGGTCGCCGTCTCGAAGGTCCGGATCCCCCGCTCGCAGAGGATCACCCGCGGGTTGCCCCCCGCAAGGATGTACTCCGCCGACAAGAGCCACTCCTGGATGCTCGTGGACATGCCCCGCTTCAGGAGCACGGGCTTGCCGCATTCCGCCACGCGCTTCAAGAGGGAGAAGTTCTGCACGTTCCGGGCGCCGATCTGGAGGATGTCGGCGTACTCCGAGACCATGTCGACCTTGGCCGGCTCCATGACCTCGGTCACGACCGGGAGGCCGGTCGCCTTGCGCGCGTCGGCCAGGAGCCTGAGACCCTCTTCCTCCAAGCCCTGAAAGGCGTAGGGAGACGTCCGCGGCTTGAAGGCGCCCCCGCGCAGGATCGAGGCGCCCGCGGCCTTGGCTTTCGTGGCCACCTCCATCAACTGCTCGCGCGACTCCACGGAGCACGGGCCCGCCATCACGACGATCCGCGGCCCTCCGACCGTCACGCCGCCGACCTCGAACCGGGTGTCTTCGCGATGCGCCTCGCGGCTGGCGAGCTTGAAGGGCTGGAGAATCCTGACGACGGACTCGACGCACTCGAGGGACTCCAGCGCCTGCAGTCGCTCCTTGCCCCGGTCATCGCCGATCGCCCCGATGATGGTCCGGGCCTCGCCTCGGCTCACGTGGGCGCGGTACCCCATCCCCTGAATCCGGCGCGAGACGTCGGCGATCTGCTCCTCGCTGGCACCGGCTCTCAGCACGATGATCATGGTCTGGCCTCCTTCGGCGAAAAGAAAGGCCGCGGACCGTTGGGCCCGCGGCCTCGATTTCCTCGGAGCGCCACGGGCCCCCCTACCGCCCGCCCGCGGCTCCTTCCGTTTACTACGGCGTCAGAGCCGGTGAGCAGGCGGGGGCGAAATAGAAAAAGTAGAACCGCCAGCCCCGCGCGATTCCAACGCCCGTCTCTGCCACCGGAGATGTCCTCCCCTTGAAAAGGTGCCCTTACTCTACGAACCGTCTGCCTGTCTTGTCAAGCCCTTTGTCAGCGATGGGTGGTGATCCTTACAGGGTCTCGCGGCGGAAGAGCTGGAGAATCCGGTGGCGGTAGTAGTAGAGAGGGATGACGACCGCCGCGACGATGGCCATCAGGAGGAAGAGCTCCGTCAGGCGCCCCGAGGCGACCTGGGCGCCCTGCGCCGAGAGAATCCAGGTCCCGGGGGCGCGGCCCAGCGTGGAGACGAGGGCGAACACCCAGAAGGGCATCGGCGACAGGCCGAAGAGATAGGAAAGGATGTCCTTGGGGAAGCCGGGGATCAGGTAGAGGATGAAACAGAGGATGGCCCCTTCCGCTTCCACGATGAAGCCCATCTTCTCCCAGTGGTGGTCGGCGATGAAACGGTGGATGAAGGCCGCCCCGAACCAGCGCCCGATACCGAAACACACGAGGGTCCCCACGGTGAGGCCGATCGTCGAGTAGATGAAGCCCAGGCCCACGCCGAAGAGAAAGCCGCCCACCAGCCCGGTCGCCTCCCCGGGAATGGGGGAGATGATCACCTGGAGCGTCTGGATGAGGATGAACAGGAAGGGGCCCATCCACCCCCAGCCCCGCACCGTCTCCTTCATGAAGTGCTTGTCCTGGTAGAGGTGAAGGAGGTAACGCCACGCGGGAGCACCGGTGAAGACCTCGTAGACGGCAAAAGCGACGAGGAGCCCGAGCCCGACGAGGACGACCGCCCAGCCGATTGCGTGGTTTCGGTGGCCCATGCGGTTTGGCATGCCCCTTCATTCTACAATTAGATGTCCCGCTTCCCAAGGACGCTCTGGCATGCCGGCCGACCACGCAGTATAGTGACCAACGATGACCGACACATCGGTGGGCACCCTCCTCCGGGCCCACGCCGTCTTCCGGGGGGTCCCGGCGAAGGAGATCGAAAGCCTCGCCCGGGTCACCCAGACCGAGCGGCACCCTCCGCGGGAGTTCATCTTCACAGAGGGAGATCCTTCCCTCTGGCTCTACCTTGTGCGTTCGGGCCGCGTGAAGATTCTGAAGCACTCGCGGGCCGGCAAGGACGTGGTCCTCGAGCTCCTGGGACCCGGCGACATCTTCGGCGGCGTCGCCGTCCTCGAACAGCGCCCCTTCCCGGCCACGGCACAGGCAATAGAGAGCACCGAGGTGCTGAAAATCCCCCGTGACGCCCTCCTGGCCCTCTCAGGGCGCCACCCGTCCATCGTCAGGGAACTGGCCCTCATGATCGGCCAGCGTCTGCGCGCGGCCCACGAAGCCGTGAAAATGCTGGCCGTGGAGCGCGTGGAGTCCCGCCTCGCGGCGACCTTGATGCGCCTGGCGGACCGCGAGGGCAAACCCTCCCGGGCGGGGGTCGAGCTGCCGTACCATCTCACGCGCCAGAGCCTGGCCGACATGGCCGGGACAACCGTGGAGACCACGATCCGCGTGGTGAGCCGCTGGATCAAAGAGGGGCTCGTGGTGGACGAGAGCGAGCGACTCGTGCTCAAACACCAGGACGTCCTGCGCGCGATGGCCCAGGGCGATCGGGAGGGGCCCTGAGCCATGGATCTCTTCCTCCGCTGGCTGCACGTGACGGCAGTCGTGACCTGGCTGGGGGGGATGCTGTTCGTCGCCCTCGTCCTCGTCCCGGTGACCCGGCGCGTGGGGGACCCCCGCCTCCGCGTTGACCTCATCAGCCAAACGGGAAAACGGTTCAGAGCCGTGGGGTGGATCGCCCTCGCGTTTCTCGTCGCGACGGGCCTCTTCATGCTCGTCCGGAATCCCTGGCTCTGGCGGGTTGCCGCCTTTCAGCTGAAGATCGTCCTCGTGATCCTGGCGCTGGGGTTGAGCGCGCTCCACGATTTTATCCTGGGGCCGCGCGTCGGCCGGCTTCCTCCCGAGGCCAGGGCCCCGCGGCGGCGCGTGAGCTGGATCGCGCGGATCAACGTGCTCATCGTCCTGACGATCGTCCTCCTGGGCCTTTCCCTCCGCGGCTAACGTCCCACGCCGCCTCGCGGACAACGGGAAGAACGATATGCGGCCGCGGAAGGGGCCACCTTTGCGGGCACCCGAGCCACTTTATGTGGCTCGGGTCGTATGACGAGGGTCATAGGGCTCGGAAAGCTCCCCTGGCAGGCTGAGGGCATGCCTCCTCCCAAGCCCTCCTTTCTCGATTCCCTCCCTCCCGACCGCCTGGTGCACCTGGATGTCCGGGCGGACTTCCGCCGGGGCAAGGCGCCGTTTGCCCGGATCATGGCAACCGTTGAGCGGCTTGGGCCGGATCAGGTATTCGTCCTCCGCGCTCCGTTCGAGCCGATTCCGCTCTACGCCGTGCTCGGCATGTGCGGCTTCGCCCACTGGAGGGAGTCGCGCGCTCGAGACGACTGGAGCGTGTGGTTCTGGCGCAGGGACGACCGGGTCCTCAGACCCTGACGCCCCCCTCCGATCCCCTGGACTCAGGCGGCCGGCTTCTCCCTGTCGGGGGAGTCGAGGCAAGTCTGCTGACAGTCGCTTCGTTTCGGCCAGAGCGAACAGGTCTTGACCCGGAGGATCGGGTGACGAAACGCGGCGGTAAAGGCCGCCCACTTGGCGTCCACGCCGACCTCCGCGTTGGCCCCGGTCTCGGGGCATGTGAGCCCTCTCGTCCGGCGATAACGGATGAACACCGCACCGACGACAGGAAGCAGGACGTACACCATCGCAATGGCCACGATCGCAGCGAGAAGGATCCAGAAACCGCTCATAGCGTCCTCCTTTTGGATCACGCGAGCGACGGCGAGCGCGACCGGTAGAGATCGGCGCACTGCAGACACAGACCGGCGGCAGCGTCCCACTCCGGGAAGTCGGAGCGGATCTGTTCCCGCACGGCACGAGGGAGCCGACCGGGCTCGGGCTCGAAGGCGTGAGTGGGGAACCCGCAGAGGGGACAGCGCCCGGCGCGCGGCCCGCCACCAGACGCACCAGGCTCGAGCGCGAACGCCACCAGCTCGGCATGCCGGAGGGGCGCCACGGTGAAGAACCGGTCGAAGAGCTCCTCCGTCCGCTCGCCGAGCATGGGGAAGGCACGCCGGAACTCGTCGAGACGGTCGGCCCGGACCCCGCTCCGCGCCCGGCCGAGACGGGCGAGCCGCCCGTCCACGTACGCGTCCCACAGGACACGGTAGCGATCTTTCATGAGTGGGCCGAAGCCGGCGCCGCCCTCCGGGGCGGGAAGGCGGGGCCCGTAGCCGAAGCGGGGATCGAGCATGTCCCTGATGTGGAGAAGCTCGTGCCGCAAGAGCTCCAACAGGCGGGTCGGCGTGAGCAGCATGTGGGGTCTGAGGCGGACGACCACCGCCCTCCGCTCCGCCTCGCTCCCGCCGTCCCCCGGAGGGCGCACGAAGAGCTCGGCCCCCTCCTGCCGGCTCGAGGCGGCGTACGCGACGACGCACGTCCGCGTTTCGCCCCCGATCAGCGGTTGCTCGCCGAGGGCGCGCTGAATCGGCCGGGCCAGCCCGAGCCGCTCGAACCAGGCGACGTGCAACCGCCGAAAGGCGGCATCCCGCGCCTCGGCGTCCGGGATCTCGTAGAGGCGATCGCGCGCCGCGCGGAAGACGCCTTCCTCCGCGTGGTCCCGGAGGGCGAGGAGCACCGCCTCCTCGACGAGGCGCGGCTCGTATTCGATCACGAACTGCCTCACGGCGGGCCACACGCCATCGGCACATCGGCCGAGGCGGTCGAGCGCAGGCGGAGAAGCTCCGGCCCGGCGGGCACCCCCAGGCGGGCGCACTCTTGCCTCACGAAGGCGGCGCAGAGGGTGCCCAGGGCCCCATAGAAGCCCTCCCGATCTTCCCGCGCGAGCTTCAACCCGAAGGGCGGCGCCCAGCGCCCCAGGTGATCCCTGAGGAAGATGCGGACGGCGTGGGTCGTCGCGCTCAGCATCTCCTGCTCGCCGCGCTCGACGGCGTAGGCTTCCTTGCGGGTCAGGACGAGGAGGAACTCGCACTCGCAACTCACGTGGTCGATCCGCTCGCGGGACGTCGGGGCCAGAAGGAGACCAAACGCCAGGTAGAACGCGGCCAGATGAGCCATCTCCTGGATCGGCTGGAAGAGCGAGTCATCCCCGTACTCCGTCTCGTAGGGCGGGACCCTGCCGCGTGCGGTGTGGCCGAACAGGCGCCGGAAGGAGGCCGACAGGCTCTCGAGGTCATCCGGGGTGGCCAGGCGGCCGACGTCGGAGACCAGCGTAGACCCCCAGACGTCGTCGAGCGCGGCGGCGGCCGCGGCCAGCGCCCGGACCCCTTGGGACGACATGAGGCGCCGGGCCGTCTCCGGCGTCGGGGGGCGGAAGCCGAGTGCCAGCGCCTCGTACATCGCGCTCCGGCACAACGCCAAGTCGGCCGGCTCGAGCGAGGGCTTAGATGGAGTTGGCATGCTTGGCCGGACGCACGTAGACCGGCTCCTCCACGCTGGTCCGGAAGAGCTCTTCGCCATCCTTCCCGTAGGCAATGACCGTGTCGTTGTAGAGGGTCACGCGCCGGCCGCGGAGGGTGCCCTCGTAGACCTTGGGGCCCTCGACGATCCCGTACCGGTAAACGATCTCCCGCGCCCGGTTGAAGAGCTGCAGCACGGCCGTGAGCTCGCGGTCCGGCTTTTCGTAGCGCTCCAGGGCTTGGTCCACGCCCGGGCCGAACATTTGCCGGAGGTAGGGCCGGGGGACCCAGCGCGGCGGGATGTAATAGCCGTTGGGGACGGTCCCGAGCTGCGGGTAGAGCGGGAGTGCCACCTTCGCCACGTGGACCAGGTAGTAGAGCGGGTGCTGGCGGTCCTCGGCCCACGTGCCGTCGGGGTTGACTTTGACCAGGCCCTGGAGGCGGATCTGCCCGATACACGCCGCCATGCAGCGTGTCTGCCAGGGCCTGCCCCCGGACTCCGGGTCCTTCCCCTCGATCCGCGGGTAGCAGGCCACGCACTTCTCGGAGATCCGGGTATTCCCCCGGTACATGGACTTCTTGTAGGGACACGCCTCCACGCATTTCCGGTAGCCCCGGCATTCGCGCTGGTCGATGAGGACGATGCCGTCCTCGGGTCGCTTGTAGATCGCCTTCCGCGGGCAAGCCGCCAGGCAGGCGGGGTAGGTGCAGTGGTTGCAGATCCGCGCCAGGTAGAAGAACCAGGTCTTGTGCTCCGGGAGCTCGACGCCAGCCTTGTGCCACTGGAAGGGCTTCCCCCGTTCCCCCACAGGATTATCCTCGTAGATGTTGGGCGAGTTCCATTCCTCGTCGGTGGGGAGGTACCCGAGGATCCGCGCGCTGTCCGGCGTCAGCATCCGCTCGGCTTCGAAGATGGTCCGGCCCTCGAAGCGACCGTAGGGGGCCTGCGGGTCGCTCGAGGGTTTCCCCGACCAGCGCTGCCCCTCCGGGTTGGCCCGCTCCAGGAGCTCCAGGATCTTCATATCCCAGAACATCGGGTAGCCGCCGTAGGGTTTGGTCTCGACGTTCGCCCACCACATGTGCTCCTGGCCCTTGGAGAAGGTCCACGTGGACTTGCAGGCCATGGTGCAGCTCTGGCAGGCGATGCACCGGTTGGTGTTGAAGACGAAAGCGAACTGCCGCTCCGGGAAAGCCGCCGTGTACGGGTAGTTCATCTCGCGGCCGAGTTGCCAATTATGAACCTGCGCCATGGCTTACGCCTCCTCCGGCTGATGGGAGCCCCAGACCCGCACGCACTCCAGGGCGATGGCGGCGACCTCGGCTTCGCCGAGGGCCCGGAAGGCGCGGTGGGCTCCCGCGTAGAAGGGCGAGCGGAAGAGGCTCATGATCCGCCGGGTGTCGAAGCCCATGCGCGCAAACTCTTCCGCGAAGACCCACGCCATCTCGGTCATCGTCCCGGCCTCGGCGGGAAGGCCGACGCCGATGAGCATGTGAGGATCGGTTGGGTCCGCGTCGCCGTAGGGCATCGTCGCTCCTCATCCCCTCAGCTGTGTTCGTAGAGGTCGCCGGCCAGATAGCGCTTCGTGAAATCGCTCTCGTTGTCGGGCGTGTGCCCGGTGGTGGCGGGCTTCCAGATCCCCTTGCCCCCGAGACCGCCGTCCTCGGCCTTGGTGATCCGGACAAGCGTCTCCTTCGGGACCGTGTTGATTGCGTGGTTATCAGCCTCTCCGCCGAAGATGAAGCCCATGAAGACCTTGGCCTTGTGGAAGAGACTGTCGGTCTGGTGCATGGGCATGTGCCAGTTCCGCGTGACCGACTGTTGGGAGCCGTACCTGAGGTTGGCCTGGTACCCCGTGTTCTCGCTGAGCGCCCGGCCGTCGGGGCGCGTCTCGTGGGCCTTCACGCTCCTCTCGGTGGCGATGAACGGGGCGTGCTTCATCATCACGCAGTTGTACGGGTAGGCGTGGTTGTACTTCACCCTGAGCATGCATCGGGAGACCTTGTAGAAGGGATCGGCCGGGTTCGCGCCCAGGTAGGGACGGTCGGCGGGGTTGGCGTCCACGTAGACGTAGTCGCCGTCGTTGATGCCGAGGTCCCGGGCGGCCTGGGGGTTCATGTGGAGCTGGTGCTCGCCCACGGAGGGCGCCCGTTTGTCCAGGCGGTAGGGGTCCCCAAAGTTACTGTCGTAGAGCATGTGCCAGTCGACGTTGGACCAGCTCGAGTGGACCCGATGGCGCGTCTTCGGCGTCAGGCAGTAGAAGTGGAAGCCCTTCTCCCAGAGGAAGTTCTTGGTGGTCTTCACCCGGCTCCAGGGCAGCTTCACGTTGCGGATCGTGCGCTCGTCCCAGTGCTCGGCGGCGGGTGAGAGCCCGTAGTCCTCGGGACGGACGTAGGGGCTGGAGCTCACGATCACGTTGGGCAGGTACGGGGTGGCCTCCGGCCCCTCGCGGTGCACGATGAAGTTCTCCCCGTACTCGATCGCCTCGGGGACGTCGGCATAGGCATGGAGCCGCCCGGTGTCGGTGTGGAACGGTTCCGAGTCGTGGACCTGCTCCCAGAAGGGGATCCGCGGGTAGGTCCGGAACAGCATGAGCGCCCCGCCGGGCGGCCCGTACTTGCCGGCCATGATGTCGTCGAGCTTGTAACCCTGGGTCGTCGTGCAGGTGTCCAGAAGCCGCTGGATGTAGACCTCGCGCTTCCCTTCCAGGGCGAACTTGAAGTAGTCGGCGAAGCGGCGGTCGCCGGTGACGTCGGCGAGCGCCTTGGCAATCCCCGCCAGGATCATCAGGTCGTCCCGGCTGTCGAAGACCGGGGGGATTCCGCCCTTCCAGATCTGGAGGAACGGGTTGGAGCAGGAGGCGGTGAGCTCCAGCCCCTCGAACTCGAGCCAGCTGTTGGCCGGGAGCGCCAGGTCCGCGTACTCGATCGAGGCCGTCATCTGGATGTCGATGGCGACGATCATCTCCACGTTCGGGTTGACGTTCTTGATGACCCCGTAGGCCCACTTGGCGTTGTTAATCAGGTTGACGTTGCTGAAGATGATGGCCTTGGTGGGCGTCGGCATGTGCGTGTCGCCGGTGAAGTTGCGACGGCCGAACTTCGGCGTGTTGACGATCAGCGCCTGGTCGCCGTGGTTCCAGTAGGCAGGCTCCTCGTCCTTGGTGTAGGCGTGGGTCTTCACGGCTTTCCCCAGGGCGTCCGGCTCGAGCGTCGGCTGGAACGGGTCCTCGGCCACCCAGCCCTTGAAGCCGGGACCGGTCCAGGGTGAGCCCTGGAAGAGGGCGGCCTTGTAGTTCCCCGCCCAGGTGTGGCAGCCGGCGCCGGGCTTGCCGATGTTGCCCGTGAGCATGAGCGGCAGGTAGGCGGCGCGGTTCATCTCCGTCGCATGGAACCAGTGGTTGATTCCCTCCCCCTGGTGGATGGCCGCCGGCTTGAGCGTGCCGATGTCTTCCGCGAGCTGCCGGATCAACTCCTTGGGGGCGTGGGTGATCTCGGCGACCGTGTCGAGGTCGTAGTCCTTGAGGTGAGTCTGGTAGAGCGTCCAGAGGGTGGCGACCTCCACCTCCTTGCCGTCGACCAACTTGACCCGGAATCTCCCCTCGAGAGCGGGCGCCAGACCCTTCTGCCGCACGCGCTCCCCCACGTCGTCGCGGCTCACCGCTTTCATCGCCTTGGCCCGCTCGTCCCAGATGACGTAATCACCGAGCTTGGCGTGTTGCTCGGACGTGAGACCCTGAATCTTCATGGACGGGCCGTCGGGTGAGAGCGTCGTCCGGTAGCCGGGGAACACCTCGTGAGCCCGGAGGCGCTTGAGGGTGTCGGTCCGGACCAGCAGCGGAAAGTCGGTGAACGCCTTGACGAACGCCTCGTCGTAGCGCTTGGCCTCGATCAGGAGCCGGGTGACGCCGAGCCAGAGGGCCGCATCGGTCTGGGGCCGGATGGGGATCCAGTAGTCGGCCTTGGTGGAGGGCGGGCCGTATTCCGGCGCGATCACCACGATCTTGGCGCCCCGCTCCATGCACTCGATGAACCAGTGGGAGTCGGCGAGCTTGTTCTCCACCAGGTTCTTGCCGTCCATGATGATGAGCTTGGAAAACCTGAGGTCGTTGAAGTCGCAGTCGGAGGCCTGAAGCCCATGCACCCAGGGGTGGCCGGGCGCCTGGTCGCCATGCCAGGTGTAGTTGGACCAGCTGCGCCCGGCCCTGGCCTCTTCGGGGCGGACCCGGCGAATCGAGGCGTCCAAAAGCGCCAGAGAGTTGTTCAGGCGGTACATCCCGTACTTCCCGATCACGCCCAGGAGCCCCATCCCGCCCCGCATCTTGATGGAGCGCGTTCCCGCCCCGCCGGTGGCCTCCACCATCTCGGGCTGATACCCCTGGGCCAGCAGTCGCTCCTTCCCCTTCTCGCCGCTGTAGCGCTCGGCGATTGCCACGAGGGCCTTGGCGATGTCGTGGAAAGCGTCTTCCCAGGAGATCTGGATGAACTCATCCTGCCCCCGGCTGTCAAACATATACTTGGACTTGAGCTCCGGGGTCAGCTCGGGGAATCCCGCGTCGGCCCAGGCCTTCCACCCCTTGCGCACGATCGGATGCTTTAGGCGGTACGGCCCGTAGAGGACGCGGTGGAACGTGTAGCCCTTGGCGCACTGGCGCGGGTTCCAGTTGGCGGTGGCGCGGTTGCCGTAGGGGTCGGCGTAGGTCTGGTAGTCGTAGGTGTTCCCGAGCCGGGTGACGATGCCGTTTCGGACGTAGGCGCGGACGCGGCAGGCGTGGGTGTCGTTGGGCGAACAGACCCAGTCGAACGTGCGGTCGTACTTATACTGCTCGCGATAGATCCGCTCCCAATCGCGCGTGACCGACCCCGCCAGGGGATTCTGGTCCGGATCCGCGGCCGCCAGGAGCCGGAGCGGAAGCCCCAGCTCAGCCGCGGCCGTCCCCGCCCCCACCCCGATCCAGCGCAGGAACTCCCTTCGGTCCATGCCTGTCCCTTTCTCCCTACGGCTCGAGCGTGAGCTCCTGCCAGATGGTCACCGACTTCTTCCCGTCCCGATCGCCGGCGCTCCCGTTCCAGACGGCAAACGCGACGGGCACGGTGCCCCCCGGCGCAAACGAGACGCCGCGCTCGCCGCTCCCGCGAAGGGAGCGCCGCATCACCACCCCGTAGCTTCCGGTCCGGTAGAGCCCCCGGGCGCTGACCGCCTGGTCGTCCCAGGGGCGCGCGCGGAGCGTCCCGAAACCCTGGGCCGCCAGATCCTCCGCCGCGCTCTCGCGCAGCGGGTCGGAGACGATGTTGCTCGCGCCCCAGCCGGTCACGAAGACCGGGTCGGACCTCAAGGTGAGCGCGCTCCGCGTCGACTGCTCCATGGGCGAAACGAGGACGTTCGGATAGGAGTCGATCCCGATATTCGGATACACCTTCTCGAGGTCCTGGAACACCGGCTCCAGGTCGGCCTGGCGCTCGGACTTCCACATCCAGATGTTGACGAACTGCCCTCGGGCGCCCATGGCAAAGAAGGGCGGGTCGGCCGCGAGCGCGAACTGGACCGCCACGGCGTCGCGGAAGTCCTGCGGGCGCATGGCCGTGTGGTCGTCCGTCGAGTCTGACCAGACGAGGAGGAGGGCGACCTCCGTGCCGTCGTGGACCGCCCGCACGGTCAGCTCCTCGGGCCGGTCCGTCCGCCACCAGAGCGGCATCAGGTGAAGGTTGACCGGGGTCGCCAGCCGCCAAGCGCCGGAGTCCGGATGATCTGGCACGCGATCGACCCGCTTGGCGATGATGCGGAACTTCAGCATCTCGGCGCGGGCGCGCTGCTCGTCGCTGGACCAGGAACGGATCAGGTGAACCAGATGCCAGGCGTCCTCGCCGAAGGCCCAGTCGCTCATCGGCATCGGCGAGCCCGGCATCCCCGCGACGATGCGCCGGTAGAGGCGCGCGGGATCGGGGCTCCCCTTGAAGACCCCGAGCGTCAGGTCCCGGGGCCGGGTGGGATAGCCTTTGTCGTCTTTCTGGTCCTCCGTCCCGTCCCCCCTCCCGGTCTGGCCGTGGCACGAGGCGCAGGCGTCGGCGTATCGCTCCAGAGCGTGCGCCCGCGCCTCGGGGGTAAATGGGGGCTCGGGCGGCACGCGGATCAGGCCCTTGCCCCCGCCTCCCTCTCCCTTCGGGTCCGCCGACTGGGGAACCACCCACGGCTTCTCGGCGAACGACTTGACGTAGTGAATGAGCCCCCAGCGCTCCTCCTCGGAGAGGTGCCCCCACGAGGGCATCGCCGAGCCGGGCATCCCGCGTGAGATCGTGCGGAAGAGATCCTCGTCGGTGGGGACGCGCTCCCACGTCGAGACGAGGGCGTACTTCCCGGTGGTGAAATCCCTGGGCTTCGGGTAGAGGAGGTAGGCGGCCTCGCCGTCGCCCCGGCCGTCGGGGCCGTGACAGGCCACGCACTGCTTGTCGTAGAGGCGCTTGCCGAGGGCCAGGAGCTCCGGCGAAGCCGGTCGGCGGGTGGTCGGCGTCAAGGAAACCGCAACCGGGCCCGGAGCGGCAACCGCGGATCTGGCGGCAGGCTCGCCGGAGGGCGCCGGCGGCGCCATCTCCTTCGAGATCGTGCATCCTGCCAGCCCCAGCCAGAGGAGCACCCACGCCGCTCGGACGGATTTCCTTTCCACCCTCAGCCCTCTGATGCCTCCACCCTAGGCCCGGAGGGTCCCCCGAGCCTATGACGCCGGTCATATTCGGGCAATGCCCGAACGCCGTTGACAAGGCGAGCCGTTTGCTTGAGAGTGGGGGGCGTCATGCGGGGGCTCTTGGCCGCGCTGGCCCTCCTGCTCCTCCTGCCGGCCCCGGCGTGGGCCGACGACGAAGGCGAGAGGCTCTTCATCCAGAAAGGGTGCATCGGGTGCCACGGCGTGGGCGCCCACGGCGGCGCCGGCCCGGACCTGGCCAACACGCCGCTCGCCTTCGAGCAGTTGAAGCAGCAGGTGCGAGCCCCGCGGGGCCAGATGCCACCCCTCCCGGCCTCCGTCGTGACGGACGAGCAGCTCCAGAAGATCCACGCGTACCTGAAGACGCTGACCGCCAAGCGCGACAAGCTCACCGAGCCCCCGAAGGGCGAGCAGGCCGCCGCTTCGTGCATCCAGTGTCACCGGAAGACCAACCCCGGCCTGGTCGCCCAATACGAGTCCTCGGCCATGTTCCGGCCTGGGCGCCAGAATCCCCGGGTCCCCAAGACCACCCCCGAGGCCAACTCCTGCGCCATCTGCCATGGCACGAACCACACCGAGATCACTCACGTCAAAGGGCGCGTGTCGGAGAAGGTGTGCGCCGCGTGTCACGCGGAGATCTACAAGGAGCACGTGACCGACCTCGGCCACTCCTACGGGCCGGGGCCGGCGGGCATCGGCGGGAACTGGGACCGGAACATCAAGGTTCCCCACTACGCCCAGATGCCGCGGAAGGTCATGGAGATGGGGTGCGACCCCTGCCACGCCCAGGCCGGCGCCACCGACGAGCCCTTCTGGGACGACAAGGAAAAAAAGTACGTGGACCTTTCGAGCTTGCCGTACCGAAACGGCTGCATCGCCTGCCACACCCGCCACCGCTTCGACCCCGCGGAAGCGCGGCGGGCCGAGGCGTGCATGACCTGCCACATGGGACCCGACCACCCGAACTGGGAGGCCTACTCCACCTCCAAGCACGGCGCGGTGTACCTGACCGACGGCCCGAGATGGGACTGGTCCAAGCCCATGGCCGAGGCGCGCTACAACGCGCCGACCTGCGCCTACTGCCACATGCTCTACATCGACAAGGACGGCAAGCGCTCGGTCAGCCACAACATGACCCGGAAGATCATCTGGGGGATGGGCGTCCAGCCGGCCGTGGGGCAGCTCGAGGACATCACGAAGACGCCCGAGAACCGTGCCAAGCGCAACGAGATGATCAAGGTCTGCCTCAGCTGCCACTCCGAGGTGAAGGCGCGCGAGTACCTTGAGTCGGCCGACGCCCACAAGCTCATGGGGGACGCGCTCGTCTTCGAGGCGCGCGAGACGCTCCGCGATCTCTACCGGGACAAGATCATCGAGCCCCACCGCCGCGCGCTGTCGGCGGGAATCCTGCCGGGGCCGCGGTACACCGCCGTGGAGGATGTCCCGGGCGGGACGTTCTGGCCCGCCGGCCTCTACTACGACGTCCAGCCGGTGGAGCGCGAGTACTTCGATATGTTCTTCTTCGCGAACCTCAAGTCCTACAAGGGCGCCTTCCACGTGAGCCCGGACTACGCGTGGTGGTACGGCTACGCGGAGGTGGTGGGGCACGCGAGCCGCATCCGGGACGAGGCGGAGCGGCTCAGGACCGAGCACCGGACCACGACGCGCACGAACTTCATGCTGTTCACCGGCCCGCTGATGGTGCTGGTCGTGGTGGGAGTGGTCTGGGCGGGGCGAACTCTTTACCTCCGCCGCAAGAACGGTCAACGCAAGGCCTGACGACCCCCCCCCAAGGGGGTCAGGTCTTGCACTGCAACAATCCTCAAGCAATGCGTGATTGCAAGACCTGACCCCTACTGCCAGGAGTGAGCACCGTGGGGCTGTCCGGTGGCAGGACCCGCGGGCCGACGCCGTCAGCGCCAGCCGAGCTGCCGCTTGGCGTCGGCGCTCATCATCTCGGGACCCCACGGCGGGTCCCACACGAACTCCACGCTCACCCCGTCCACGCCTTCCAGGGCCCCGACGGCCCGTTCCACCTCCCGGGCCAGGAAGTCCCCGACCGGACAGCCCGGCGAGGTCGTCGTCATCGTGAGCCTCACGATCCCGTCCTCGACGGCCACCCTGTAGACGAGCCCGAGGTTCACGATGTCCACGGGGACCTCGGGGTCGTAGACCTGCCGGAGCGCCTCCAGGACCTCCGCGTCAGTCGGGCTCATGCGTCCCTCCCGGCCCGGCCGCCACGGCCCTCACGGTGTTCCCCAGGAAGAGGAGGATCGCCAGAACGTTTCCGAGCCCGCCCCATCGCTGCCCGGGCATCCACTCCGCGAGGTCCCCGCCGATGCGGAGCAGGAGCGAGAGGTGGAGAAGCGCCCAGTGGAGGTAGAACGCCCGGCGGAACGCCATCCCCACCCCCAGGACGGCAGGCAGGATGATCGGCGCGTGGCCGAAGATCATCGAGAAGACGAACCCGAGGAAGACGGCGTGGAGCATGGCGTCGTAGTAGGGGCCCGCGACGAAGAAGCGCCCGAAGAAGACCCAGAGAAGGCCGCCGAGGGCGAGCCAGAGATGGCCCGAGAGCAGGCAGACGGCCATGAAGCGCGGCCGGCCGGCACGGCGGAGCGTCTGCCACGCGATGTCGTGGCGGAGGAGCCAGAGGGCGAGCCCGAGGAGCCCCACGCCGCTCAGGCGAACGCCGGCGGCGAAGGGGCCGAGGCCGACGAGGAGCCCCGCCAGGAACACCGCGGTCGCCAGAAGGAACCCCGCCCGCCCCCACGCCGACACGGGCAGAAGCCGGGAGAGCTCGAGCCGCTCCCCGGCGATGGTCAGGACGAGGAAGCCCGCCCACCACGGGGAGACCCGGTAGAGGGGCTGGCCCGCGTGCCAGAGGAGGATCCCCGCCAGCCAGAGCGCCGCGCCGATTCCCATCGTCGCCAGGTGCGCCGCCGGCTGACGCCAGGCGAGCATCGCGAAGACCCAGAAGAGCATCGCGCTCCCCGCCGCCATCAGCGCGTGCCCCACATGGACGGGTAACCCGAGGAGCAGGGCGAGAGCCCCCAATCCCGCGAGGAGGGGCGCCGCGTAGGCCCAGCGCCGCCGGAGCGCCACCGCCCGCTCGAGGCTGATGAGCGTGCCCAGGAAGCCGACCACCATGAGCGGTCCATGCTCCAACACGGCGGCCGCCCCGAGCCGCGGCAGCGGCCAGCCCAGCCGGCCGAGCCCACCCCAGAGGGCCGCGAGGAGTGAGACTCCCGCCAGGGCCATGAGCGGCAGGCGGCCGCGCGCGGAGGTCATTGTCCCGCTCCGGCGGTCATCCTGCCGGGCTACTTCCCGAGCTGGGCCCGGACGGACTCGCCGACCAGGATGGCCGCCGGGTACAGGACCTCTTCCTCGGTCTGGGCGTGCAGCATCAGCTTCTCGGCAAAGCGCACGACCTCGGGCTTGCCGTCGGCCTCGGCCGCGACGACCAACTTCTTAAGCGCGCCGACGATCGCCTGGTGCTCGGCCAGCATCTGCCGAAGCTCAGCCTTTAACTTGTCTGTCAAGGCCAGCACTTGCCGCATCTCGGGCGTGAACTTGCCCTCGGCGAGGGGCGCAAGGAGTCCGAGCGGCGGAAGCGCGAACTCCTCTTCATGCACGAAGTGCTGATGCAGGAACGTCGCGACCGTGCGGGCGGCCTCTCCCACCCTGCCCGGTATCTTCATGGCCTTGACGAGTTCCCCATGAAGCTCCTCGTGCTCCACCTTCAAGGGCTTGGGAATCTTGAAGTCCATGTGCTGGCCTCCTTGCGCTTCGGTCAGCGCCCGGCATCAACCAGGGTGGGACGATGCTTCAGGGCGGCTCCGCGCTTCGAGCACGCGCTTGGTGTCCCGGCACATGCGCTGGAGGCACCAGCGGCTATACCAACCGGCGAGCAAGATTCCCAAAAACCGCCAGAACTGCGAACGCGGCAGTTCGTAGGCGATCGAGATCGTCAGCCGGGAAGACGACGGCGGCTGCGGCTCGATACTCAGGCGCATCTCGTAGGAAGCCATGATCAACAGCCTGGGCTCGCCAATAGTGCGCCAGACCTTTTCGCGGTTCGCGACATACTTCGTCACCGATTCAGAAAAATCGAGCGTGAGGCCCATGATCGTGCCCGAGTAACGGTACGTCGCACCGAGACCGGTTTTCTGCTCGGACAGGACCTCAACTGTTAGCTTCGATCCCATCATCGCCATGGAGGACTGCTCGGTCATGTGCCACCCGACATTTCGGATGTCATCGATGTGCGCGAAGACTTCTTGCGCGGGGGCTTGGATCTCGACCGTTTCGCTCACCGTCTTCATGCGGTCACTCGACGATGAGCTTGCCTCGGATCATCCCCATCTGACAAGCGAACTCGAACTCGCCGCGCTCCTTGGGGAGGAATTCCACGGCGACGGTTTCGCCTTCAGGAAGCCGGGCGCTCTTCCCGAAGGCAGGGAGAAGGACCATCTCCGTGCAGGAGGCGGACTCCTGGCGCACGAAATTGAGCCGCACCGGCTTGCCGGCCTCGACGACGATCACGTCGGGCGTGTAGCCGCCCTTGACCAGCACCATCTGCTCCTGATAGCCGCTGCTGCCCGCGACCGCCCGCACGCCCTCGCTCTTCACAAGCCAGAAGAACCAGACGATAAAGGCGATGAGCCCCAGGCCGATCAGGTTGACGAGCGCGCGGTCCCAGGTCACGCCGGCCTCCACCGCTTGAGCCGGTTCGCATTCCCGATCACCGTTACGGAGCTGAACGACATGGCCAGCGCCGCCAGGAGAGGCGAGAGCAGAACGCCGAAGAACGGGTACAGGACCCCGAGCGCGACGGGAAGGCCGAGGACGTTATAGACGAAAGCTCCCGACAGATTCTGGTACACGTTCCGCATCGTGGCCTGGCTGATCTGAATGGCGGTCACCACCCCGCGGAGGCTCCCTTTGATCAGCGTGATGTCTGAGGCCGCGATGGCCACGTCGGTCCCCGTCCCGATCGCGAACCCCACGTCCGCCTGGGCCAGCGCGGGCGCGTCGTTGATCCCGTCGCCGACCATGGCCACGCGCTTGCCCTCGAGCTGCAGTTTCTGGACGTTGAAGGCTTTGTCCTGGGGCAGGACCTCGGCCAGCACGCGCTCGATCCCGACCTGCCGCGCGATAGCCTTGCCGGTGCGCTCGTTGTCTCCCGTCATCATCACGACCTCGAGCCCCATGGCCTGCATGGACCGGATGGCAGCTCTCGAGTCCTCCTTCACCGTATCGGCCACCGCGACGATCCCGGCCGCCTTGCCGTCGATCGCCACGTACATCGGGGTCTTCCCTTCGCTCGCGAGCCCGGCAGCGCGCTCTTCGAGCTCGACAAGAACCACTTTGCGGTCTCTCATGAGCTTCGCGTTCCCCAGCAACAGCATCCGCCCTTCCACGGTCGCCTCGATCCCATGACCGGGAATCGCGGCAAACGTCGTCGGGTCGGTGAGTGTAAGACCCCTTCCCTGGGCGCCTTCCACGATAGCGGCCGCGAGCGGATGCTCCGACGACTTCTCCACCCCGCCCGCCAGCCCGAGCAGCATGGTCTCGTCGAACCCTCCGCTGACGACGACATCGGTCAGGACGGGCTTACCGTGCGTGATCGTGCCCGTCTTGTCGAGGATCACGGTCTGGAGATTCGCGGCGGTCTGGAGCGCGTCGCCCCCCCGGATCAGAATCCCGTTGAGGGCGCCCAGGCCCACCCCTGTGGTCAGCGACATCGGGGTTGCCATCCCCAGGGCACACGGGCAGGCGATAATCAGCGTCGTGACCGCCACGATGAGGGCGTAGACGACCCGCGGCTCGGGACCGAAGGTGTACCAGAGCATGAAGCCGAGGACCGCCAGAATGGCCACCGAGGGCGTGAAATATCCCGAGACGACGTCTACGATGCGCTGGATCGGCACCTTGGAGCCCTGGGCGTCCTGGACCATGCGGATGATGTTGGCCAGCGCCGTGTCCTTGCCGACTTTCGTCGCCCGGAACCTGAACGCGCCGGTCTTGTTGATCGTGGCCCCGATCACCTCGCCGCCGACCGTCTTCTCCACGGGGAGCGACTCCCCCGTCACCATGGATTCATCCACTGCCGAGGCGCCCTCGACGACCTCGCCATCCACCGGGATCTTTTCTCCCGGCCGGACGACGACCACATCCCCCACCAGCACCTCCTCGACCGGTATGTCCACTTCCTGGCCGCCGCGGAGGACGCGCGCCGTCTTGGCCTGGAGGCCGATGAGCTTCTTGATCGCCTCCGAGGTCCGCCCCTTGGCCCGGAGCTCCATGGCCAGCCCCAGGTCCACCAAGGCGATGACGACCACCGTGACGTCGTAATAGACGTCGGTGAACTCCGAGGACGGGAAGATCTGAGGGAAGAGGAGGGCGATCGTCGAGTACACCCACGCCACGCCCGTACCTAGGGCGATCAGGGTGTGCATGTTCGCCGAGCGATGCTTCAAGGCCTGCCAGGCACCCGTGAAGAAATGGTGACCGCTGTACACGAGCACCGCGAGCGAAGCCGCGCCCATCCCCGCCCACATGTACCAGAGGCGGTGGCTCTCCCGCGGAAACCAGTCCCGGAGGACGGGGAAGAGCCACGGGTAGCTCATGATCATCGTGAAGACGCCGACGGCGGCGCCGAACCACCACTGGCGCATCAGCCGGCGGTACTCGCCCTCGCGCGCCTCCGCTTCCCGGTCCCTCGTCTCTGGGCTGCGGGGAGGCGGCGTCTCCACAACCTCGTAGCCGGCCGAGCCGACCGCCGCCTTCACGGCGGCGACATCGGTGGCCGCAGGGAGATATTCCACTTGGGCTTCCTCAGTCCCGACGCTCACGCTGGCCTTCAACACGCCGGGAGTGGCGAGCAGCGCGTTCTCGATCTTCGTCACGCAGGAGCCGCAGGTAATCCCCTTGATGCCGAAGCGAATCGTGGCCGTGTCAGACCGGTAGCCGGCGATCTTGACGGCAGCGAGGAGAGCCGAGAGGGTGACCCGTTCCGGGTCGTAATCCACGAAGGCCCGCCCGCCGGCCAGGTTCACCGTGGCGTCCTTCACGCCCGGCACTCCTCGGAGCGCCCGCTCCACAGCCTGGACGCATTTGTCGCAGGTCATCCCCGAAACTGGCAGCTCGACGCGCTCTCCCCTCTCCCTTCGCACGACTTCCTCAGTGTGTGGCATGGCCACCGCCTGCCCTGCCGAGCGCCTTCAGGTACGCCACCAGATCCGCGGTCTCCTCCACGGTGAGCAGATGGTTGAACGAGGGCATTTTCGAGGAGCCGTCCGGCGCGGTGTAACCCTTCCCCTGCTCGATCACCGCGCTCGGATTGATGATCGCCTCCGCGAAATACTCCGGCTCGTGAAGCGGCGCCATCGCCGACAGTTCGGGTCCCACCTTCTCCTTGTCGGTGGGCGCGGGGAAGGTCTCTCCCTTCACCTCGTGGCAGCTATAGCACGCGAGCTTGACGAACACGGCCCGGCCCTTGGACGGATCTCCTTTGGGCCAGGCGAACTTCCAGCCCTCGGGAGTGCGGTGCTCCCCATGCGGGCCGCGGGGAGCCTGCTGTGCCCTCGCCGTCAGGCCCAGACCGACGACCGCTGCCGCGAGAACAAGCCCTACGACACCAACAGACCCGAAGTGACGGAGCATGCCATCGCTACCGCTGAAGGTCCTTGCGCTTGGCCTCGAACTCCTCGCGATTGATCTCCCCCCGCGCGTAGCGCTGGCGCAGGATTTCCAGTGCGGAGTCCGACATCTCCGGCCTCCCCTGGCGGACGAGCCATCGGATTCCAAGGACGATCCCGATAATGACCAGGGCCCAAAACAGGAGCATAAAAAGCATCATCCCGAACCCCCAGATCCCCCAGAGTCCCCACATCGGATGCATGGGCCAGCCCCATTCCCAGGTCCGTTCCTGGGCTCCGGCCATGCTCGGCGCAAGCCAGGCGGCCATCGTCAACACGAGCCTCCATCCGATCCCGTTCATGGGTTTCCTCCTCTCGTTCAAGGGTCGATCTTTTCACGTGGCTCGTCTCCAGGCGACGTGCTCGTACATGCTAGACCAGTAGAGCCCGAAGGTGAAGGCGAACATCAGCTCTTCGAGCGGGACCCCCCACACCAGTATCCCTGAGACCGCCTTCAAGTTCCAGATGGCCGCGACGTAGCCCGGGAACGTCACATTAAAGAGCGCAAACACGACGAAGTAGAGGAGAAGGAACAAGACCCCGCTGACGATCATCTTCAACCAGAGGTCGGGCCGGCAGTAGAGGGTCGCAAGGAACCCTCCAACCATGGCGATCGCCGCGGAGTAAATCGGGTTGAGCCGCGAGAGTTCCAGGAGGAGCACGAACAGCGTGGGGGCCGAGAGGAGGGCGACCACGTGATAGCGATGCCGGGGATGGCTCCGCTCGTGAGCCATGCTTTCGGACGGGCTCCTCCCGAAGAGAACGTGATACGCGGAAAACACGATTCCCCCGACCCCGAAGGAGAAAAGCAGGCTCTCCAGATCGAAGCCCGTCCGCCGGGCCAGGTCCCAGAGCGTCGGCGGGGTCCAGTACTCCGGGACGAAAAACGGCTCGGTCAGGCCGAGGAACATGGTCCCGAAGCTGACCCAGAACATTTCCCGGCGGACGTCCGGCCTTACGAGGTACAAGAGGAGCCAGACCCCGAAGAGTCCCAGGCTGAACAGGAGATAAGCATAGACCGATTCTCCTGCTGCCGCTGGGCTCATCGCACTCTCCTCACTTCGAGTCGCCCCGTCACCGGGCTCAGCCGCCCGAACCCCGAATAGCGCTGCCACCATCTTGCCATCAGACTCGGGCGAGCGCCCAGTTCGGCCATTAAGCCGAGCCAGCGCTGAGGGACATGCGTCACTCCCCATTGAGCGAGACGAAGGAACCGGTACGCCCAGCGGTACCGGTCCACCCTTCGGTGGTATTCCTCCAGCCCTTGCTCCCGCGTCAGTGCCCCGTCGAGCACTCGCTGGATGACACGCCCGCACTCCTGGCCGAAGAAGAGGGCTGGGCGGATTCCCTCGGCCGTCAAGGGAAGACAGTGGCCCGCGGCGTCCCCCACCGCAAACACTTGGCCCATGGTCGCCCGCCGGAGGCCACTCGGAAAGAACGTGCCGTGGTAGAAAGTGGGCGCAGCGCTCAAGTCATTAACGAAACGCTCGAGCGGGCCCCTGAGCTTGGTCATCCCGGAGTAGCTCCCGAGGCCAACGCGGCTCCCGCTGCCCACCGGGAAGAGCCAAGCGATGCCCTCGCGATACCGCTCTGGTTTCGCCCAAAAATAAAGTGCCTCCCCTTGGTACGCCGTCTCGGTCTCCAGTCCGAAGCTCATCCCGCGTTCGTCCGCATCGCTGCCGGTGCCCCCCCGTCCGAGCACTCCGCGCCATCCCGAGCAGTCCACGATCATTGGCGTGGCGAACCACCCCTCGGTAGTCTCAACGCGCTCTCCCTGATAGCCCTTGACGGCAGCTCTCAGAAACCGCACCCGGCTCTGGGCCAGAAGCCCCCGGCAAAAGGTTCGGTAGTCGAACGTGCAGTACGGGGCATCGGACAGGTCGAAGGTAACCGTCCGGGTCGGAGTGTGGACGACCGCCCTCGTGTGCACCTGGAGCACGCTTTCCTCCGAGCCCAAAGCCTGAGGAATCCAGAGCGGGGTCCCGCAGGCGGAGGTCTGAACCGCCCCGATCTCGTTGCGATCCAAAAGCAGCACCTGGCCTCGGAGCTGTCGAGCCACCGACAGACCGGCGAAACTCGCTCCGACGATGATGACGTCGTAGGACCGCTCCATCATTGGACGCTCTCGATGTGAAGCCGCGGGCCCGTCAGCAACCCCGGCGCCTGCGAGGAGCCATCCCAGCCGCGGGATGGCCCTTCCTGAATCCGGGCCCCGCCGAACACTGACGTTAGGAACACCCACGTCGGTTCCATTCTCACCTCTCTCTGAAGGTGCCCCTAGACCGCTCGAGTATAATTGCAAGCCTGGGGCCACAATGTCCAACTACACGGGGGCGGATTTTCAAGAGGTTACGATACGGTGGGCACTGGAAATGGGGCACCCCGAATCCTCAGTGGGGCAGCAGGGCAACAGCTCTCGCTGCTCTCGAAAATAAAGCGCCCCCGGCGGACCGGGGGCGCAGGAACGGGCCTCTGGCCGCGTCGCTATGGATGGTGAGCAAGCTCCCCGCGTTTCAGCGTCGTAGCTTCGGTCCGAGCCCCCTCAACGTGACGTCGCCCCTCGAAGAAGTTAAAGAGTGGGACGAAGACCACCGCAATGTAGAGCGCAAGCAAGGTGCTCCACACGAGCCCAAGAATGAAGCTCTGCGGGGTCAGCCAGGTGAAGCCCGGGATGAGCGCCTCGAGCAATTCGCTCCCCTTCGCGTGAACGCGTGGCAACGCAAGGCCCCA
>JAHFDN010000026.1:30874-31746 GCA_023248995.1 Candidatus Rokuibacteriota bacterium | reverse complement strand
TCGGCCTCGCGACAGCCGCCGGCGCGGGATTCGTGCCGGTCGCCCCCGGGACGGCGGGAAGCCTGCTGGCCGCCTTGCTCCTCTGGCTCATCCCGTTTTCGAACTTTTCCCTGGGCGCGGCGCTCCTCTCGGTGACCTTGGCCGGCATCTGGGCGGGGGGCCGGGTCGAGCGCCTCCGTGGCCAAAAGGACCCGGGGGTGATCGTGATCGACGAGGTGGCCGGGATGATGCTCTCGGTGCTTACCCTGCCGCGGACGCCGCTGATCCTGCTCCTTGCGTTCCTCTGCTTCCGCGTCCTCGACATCGTCAAACCGTTCCCCGCGAGGCAGAGCCAGGTGCTCCGAGGGGGTCTCGGTGTCATGGTGGACGACCTGATCGCCGGCGCCTACACTCTGGTCCTCCTCGCTCTGAGCCGCGCCATCTTCGGGTGGCCCCGATGAGCGGCGCGCTCTTAGTGAGCGTCAGCGCCGGGCACCTGGCCGGCCCGGGCAGCGAGGCGGGGCGACAGGTCGCCCAGGCCTTGCTGGCCCAGGGGCTCCCGGTCGCCTCGCGCCAGGTCGTGGACGAGGACGAGGCCTCCGTGGAGGCTGCGCTCCGCGGCGCTGTCGGAGCTTATGGCCTGATCGTGATCCTCGCTACCGCGGCCGGGTCGGGAGGCGAGATCGTCCGTCGGGTGCTCGCCCGGGTCACGGGCACGCGCCTCGTCCTGAACGAGCGGCTTCTCACGGCGCTCGAGGCCGTCCACGCGCGGCGCGAGCGGCCGATGCCGCGGCGGGACGACCGGCTGGCTCTGCTCCCTCAGGGGACTGTCCTCTGGTCCGTGGAGGGAGGCGAGCCCGGTTGGCTCCTCGAGACCGAGCGCTCGGCGGTAG